>NZ_JAVIWH010000002.1:2202500-3026380 GCF_034314155.1 Pseudomonas sp. 5C2
CCAGGTTGAGCCCGGGGATTTCACATCCAACTTAACGAACCACCTACGCGCGCTTTACGCCCAGTAATTCCGATTAACGCTTGCACCCTCTGTATTACCGCGGCTGCTGGCACAGAGTTAGCCGGTGCTTATTCTGTCGGTAACGTCAAAACACTAACGTATTAGGTTAATGCCCTTCCTCCCAACTTAAAGTGCTTTACAATCCGAAGACCTTCTTCACACACGCGGCATGGCTGGATCAGGCTTTCGCCCATTGTCCAATATTCCCCACTGCTGCCTCCCGTAGGAGTCTGGACCGTGTCTCAGTTCCAGTGTGACTGATCATCCTCTCAGACCAGTTACGGATCGTAGCCTTGGTGAGCCATTACCTCACCAACTAGCTAATCCGACCTAGGCTCATCTGATAGCGCAAGGCCCGAAGGTCCCCTGCTTTCTCCCGTAGGACGTATGCGGTATTAGCGTCCGTTTCCGAACGTTATCCCCCACTACCAGGCAGATTCCTAGGTATTACTCACCCGTCCGCCGCTCGCCACCAGGTACAAGTACCCGTGCTGCCGCTCGACTTGCATGTGTTAGGCCTGCCGCCAGCGTTCAATCTGAGCCATGATCAAACTCTTCAGTTCAAACATCTTTGGGTTTTGACAAAACCCTAAACTTAGCTCAGCAATCGTTGGTTACATCTTTGATTTCTCGCGGAGTAACTTGTGATGCTGATAATCAGTTGACTTCAGTCTTACAACACAAGCACCCACACGAATTGCTTGATTCAATTGTTAAAGAGCGGGTGGTTGAGATCTTTCGTCTCAGCCGAGGCGCGCATTCTACAGCAGCCCCTGTTGCTGTCAAGCGGTTATTTTAACAAGTTTCAAAGTTTCCTTTGCAACTTCAACCACTTGCGCTTCGATCAACTTCACGTCTCTCGTTAGCGGGAGGCGAATTCTACAGCGTTACACGCTGCTGTCAACACCTCTTTTCTACCGCTTTCGATCCAGAAGATCAAAACCCCTTCCTCGCCGCTTACTCTGGATAACTCTTTGATTTACAAGGAGTTTTCCGTTTCATCTGCTCCGGAAGAGGTGCGAATTATAGAGAGATTAGCTGGGGCGTCAACACCTAATTTCACAAACTTGTCACATTGGTAAAACGTCCCCAAAAAGGCTGGTGACTGACCCTAAAGCTGCCTTCTATATATAGCTGACGCACACCCCTGAGCAATATATTGCTCAGGCCGCCTTTCTTAAGCATCATAGGCTCCGCTACTAATCTTGCCCCCCCCTATTCAGATGACCGTGGACGATTAAACCGTAATGACCGACCAGCACCGCAGCCTAGGCTCGATTCTCTTCCCGGTGGGCCTGCTACTTATAGCAATGGCCTCGGTCCAATCCGGCGCATCGTTGGCCAAGAGCATGTTTCCTCTAATAGGAGCACAAGGCACCACCACCTTGAGGCTGGTTTTTGCCAGTCTGATTCTGTTGCTGGTCCTGCGTCCTTGGCGAGCGACGTTGACCGCCAAGTCATTGCGCACCGTCATCATCTATGGCATCGCGCTGGGCGGCATGAACTTCCTCTTCTATATGTCCTTACGCACCGTGCCACTTGGGATCGCCGTCGCGCTTGAGTTCACAGGACCATTGACCGTGGCTCTCCTCTCTTCGCGCAGGGCAATTGACTTTGTCTGGATAATCCTGGCTGTCACAGGCTTGCTGCTGCTCATACCGACCGGGGAGAGCGGCGCGAATATCGACCTGACCGGGATAGGCTACGCACTCGGCGCAGGGGTCTGCTGGGCGATGTATATCGTGTCCGGCCAAAAAGCTGGTGCGGACAACGGCATTCAGACCGCAGCGCTAGGCGTATTGATTGCGGCGATATTCATTGCGCCTATCGGGATCGTGCACGCAGGCTCGGCATTGCTCAACCCGGCGTTGCTCACGACCGCGTTAGGCGTGGCAATTCTGTCGACCGCATTGCCCTACAGCCTGGAGATGATGGCGTTGACGCGCTTGCCCGCCCGAACCTTCAGCACATTAATGAGTATCGAACCCGCGTTTGGGGCACTGTCCGGACTACTTTTCCTGCATGAAAGCCTTACGCTGACGCAGTGGCTCGCCATTGGCTCAATCATTCTGGCTTCGGTGGGTGCGACACTGACCATGCGCCCAAAACGACCAGCGTTGGTACCCGCTGACTGACCCCGCTTTCGGGGCGGATATAAAACGCCTCTAGCATTTGTAACTCGGTTGAGCCATGTTGAGCTCCGTAACCGCTATTACCCTTGGAGCTTCATCCAGACCTGGACGTCACCGGCACCGGTCATGCACACACGTGAATTTAGAGCAAAGCGCTGGCATTCATGCATTCGCCAGGTAAGGAAAGAAATGAAACACTTAGTGATCGTCTTGGCATTACTGGCGCTCGTTGGCTGTGCAGCGACCTACAAACCGGTGAAGATCGGCAAACGCGGACTTCATATCAACTGCTCCGGACTCACCTCTTCCTGGGACAAATGCTATGAACTGGCGGCCAGCTCATGCGACGCGAAAGGCTATAAACTCATCGCCAAATCCGGCGACGCTGTGGAAGATCCAGGTGATTACCCTTTTGGTCTCAACCCAGCGGGCTATACCAGCCGCAGCATGATCATCATCTGCAAGTAGCTCTATTCGCTTATTCGCTCACCCCTTGCGCATCGATTTGCCGGACCAGCCAATCGTGACTGACATCGAGAACTTGCTGTTGAATCCGGGGAGTAGACAGCATTCTCGCAACCACCGATGCACCGATGCATTGCGACAGCGCGGCCCGCGCCGGGCTTTCAGCCACAACCGAACTCGCACGGTCGACTATAGGGTCGAAGCCTTCGCCGCTGCGCCGCAGGTATGAGCCGGCAGCGCAATCGACGGGTTAGACCGCGACGGTGCGTGTACGCAACCACTCCAGAGCTGGCCCTTGCAGCAATGGGCTGAGACGTTTGTTGACCTGAGCATGGTAGGCATTTAGCCAGTCACGCTCGTCTTGGGCCAGCAAGGAAACCTCAAGACAACGGGTATCAATAGGGCACAGGGTCAGGGTTTCGAATTTGAGAAACTCACCAAATTCGGTTTTCCCGGCATCAACCGCGAGCACCAGGTTTTCGATGCGCACCCCCCAGCGACCAGGACGGTACGTGCCCGGTTCAATAGAGGTGATCATGCCCGGCAGCATCCCCGTTTGCGGTGCTGCAACGGCTTGATAGGCGATAACTTGCGGTCCCTCGTGCACATTGAGGAAATACCCGACACCATGCCCGGTGCCGTGACCATAATCGACGCCCTCAGCCCAGATCGGCGCTCGAGCGATAGCATCCAGCAACGGTGAAGCGATCCCGCGCGGGAAATGTGCCCGAGACAGCGCGATCACGCCCTTGAGTACACGTGTGCAATCACGTTTTTGCTCGGCGCTGGGTGTTCCGATGGGCACCATCCGCGTGATGTCCGTAGTGCCACCCAGGTATTGACCGCCCGAATCGATCAGCAGCAGGCCATCACCTTCAATCTGCGCATGCTCGCGCTCGGTGGCACGATAATGCGGCATGGCCCCATTGGCATTGAAACCCGCAATGGTGGCGAAGCTTGGTGAGACATAGCCCGGACGACGGGCGCGAGCCTGACCTAAATGAAGATCAACGGACAACTCACTGACCGGCTCCTTTCCCTGCGTCGTTTCCAGCCAGGCAAAGAACTCACAAAGTGCAGCACCATCCTGTTCCATGGCCTGACGGATGTGTTGAACATCGGCATCGCTTTTTTGCGACTTGAACAGCGTTGTCGGGTTGAGGCCTTCCAGCAGTGTCACCTCAGCTTTAAGGTGGTCCAGCAAGCCACAGGTGACACGCGCCGGGTCAATCAGTAGTCGTGCATCGGCCGGTACATCACGCAACGCCGAGGCAACGTTGGTGTATTCGACGAGTGTGATGCCCTCCCCCTCCAGTGCCTGGCGCAGCTCGGCATCAACTTTGACGGAGTCGACAAACAGACTGATCCGTTGAGGACCAATCAAGGCAAATGAGATGAACACAGGATTATAGGAAACATCGGCACCGCGCAGATTGAACAGCCAGGCGATGTCATCTAGGGTCGCTATGAAATGCCAATCCGCACCGCGCTCTTGCAACGCCTGACGTAATTTGGCCAGTTTGTCGCCTCGACTCACGCTCGCCTGAGGTGGTAAATGCTGATAAATGGCATTGGTCGGCAACCCAGGACGGTCAAGCCATAGTTCTGTGAGCAGATCAAAATCCGTCCGCAAACTAGCGCCACGCTCATATAACCTGGCCGCGAGCGTACGCGCCGAAGCAACCGCCAGCACGGCACCGTCCACGGCGACAACACTTTTGCTCGTGGCCTTTTCAGCCAGCCAATCCAGCGGCCCAGGCTGGCCCGACATCAATTTCACCAACTCGATGCCACTGCCCGCCAGCTCTTTAGTGGCTTGCTCCCAATAACGGCTGTCGGCCCACAAACCCGCAAAACTCTGGGTGATGATCAGGGTACCGACCGAGCCATGGAAACCCGAAAGCCACTGCCGGCCCTGCCAATAGCCCGGCAGGTATTCAGAAAGGTGTGGATCCGCCGACGGCACCAGGTAAGCATCGATACGCTCCCGGCTCATCAGGGCGCGCACTTGCGCCAAACGTTCGGCGACCACTCCGTTGGTTTTCGACTGCGTACTCATTGACTCTCCCGCTGAACCGGTAATTGGCATGTTCCGGTTCAGATAATGGAGCAGCACTCACTGCTGAGCAACTGCCCAGAAGGCAGGCTCGGTCAATGAGGCCTTGATCAACCGGACGGCACGGTCAACATCGTCCTCCGTGGTGAAGCGCCCGAGGCTCAAGCGAATGGTCTGACGCGCAGACTGCACATCGTGACCAAGGGCAAGAAGCACATGCGACGGTGCATTTTTTGCCGAGTTACAGGCTGACGTGGACGAAAAGGCCAAGTCACTGCTCAGTGCATCCAGATTCAGATCGCCTTTGCCAAAGGTCAGGCTCAGGGTGTGCGCGACCCGCTGGGTAGGGCAGCCATTGACGCGCAAGCCCGGAATCTCGGCCAGTTGCTGCCGCAAGCGCAATTGCAGACGCTCGATCTGAGCAGTCTCATGCTCAAACACTTCGGCAGCCAAAGCGAAAGCAGCACCCATGCCCGCAATTTGATGGGTGGCCAGTGTGCCCGAACGCAGCCCCCCTTCGTGTCCGCCACCATGGATCTGAGCCTGCAAGCGCTGGTCGGCACGCGGCCCGACATAGAGCGCACCAATACCTTTTGGACCGTAGACTTTGTGTGCGGAGAACGACATCAGATCAACCGCCAGCGCGGCCAGATCAATGCTTACTTTGCCAGCACCTTGAGCGGCATCGACATGGAACAGCGCGCCGTGCTCACGGACGAGTTGGCCTATGGCTGCAATATCGTTGAGCGTGCCCAACTCGTTATTGACCAACATCAGGGACACCAGAAAGGTGTCCTCTCGAAGCGCGGCGCTGACAACTGCAGGAGCGATCAAACCCTGAGCATCCGGCGCCAAGTAAGTCACCTCGTAGCCAGCCGCCTGCAATTGCTGCGCCGTATCGAGAATCGCCTTGTGCTCAAGCTGGCTGGTGATGATATGCCCACCCCGCTGCACTCGAGCCTGTGCAACGCCCTTGAGCGCCAGGTTGTTCGACTCGGTCGCACCGGACGTCCAGACTATTTGCGTGGCCTTTGCGCCGACAAGATCGGCAATCTGTTGACGGGCCTGTTCGACAGCTTGCCGGGCCTGCTGACCATATAGATGGGAGCTGGATGCAGGATTACCAAAATTCCCGGATCGGCCCAGACACTCGACCATGACCTTAATGACACGCTCATCCACAGGTGTGGTAGCGGCGTAATCGAAATACAGCGGAAGGCTTTTCATAGACAGATAACTCTGAGGCGCACAACCCAGAACGCTGGAATGTTTGCGTGATGTCGAAGCGTCGAAAGCTTGATAGTGCCTGATTTTAAATAGATCAAAAAATTATTAATTATTATTTATATATTCCTGAAATGCATATAAAAAATATCACCCTAACCCAAGCACGCTTACCCCACTGATCCGGGCTCATCCTTGCCTGTCGGCTCAAGGTGATCAGCGTCATGGACGATACTCGTCTTTTGTCAAATAGCCCTACTAGACATAAGGGTTATTTCTACGTCTGCTGGCAGTTGAGTCCTAAACCGCCACATTCAACTGATAAAAAGTGAACCCCCTCTGCGGAGACCAGGAATCGACCCGCTCAACTTTCAAAAACCGCGCCCAGCAAAAACCACTCAACACCATAGTTACAACAGTGCCAATGCACTCATTCGAGCAGTTTGTGTCCTTTAATAAAAGCCAACTACACTCACTGCGGACCGGTGATTACTTGCCCAGACTTCACCGTGATTAATTGCATTATTCCCGCCTTTCTTATGCGTCTAAAAAACGTCGCAGCACCTAAGCGGTGCAGGCGATGGTTTTTTGACTCTTAATAAAATCAATAGCTTATAATCACAACAAAACCATTTATCAAAAATTTAACAGTTTCTTGACGAAATAATTTGACAGAAAGGAAGCCGCCGTCGATATATATGTCTGTCAGACGATTCGTTGCCAATGCAGCCCTGTCAAAGAGCAGAGCGCGCAACGCGTCAAGCCAACACGTTCTACAGTTCTGCCCACACAAAATTAGTTTTAGGCACGGTGCAGTTTCTTGCGCCTGTGGGAGTCCGTTAACTAATTGAACACTTGTTTTTTTACTGAGCGTGCTCGGTCGGGCGGTAGCATTGCCTGAGGGTTTACTTCGACCGCTCGTCTAAGTTACAGCGTGAACGTTTAAACGAACGTTTAAACATTGTTATTCAGTCACCAGGCCGCGGCGGGATCAGCAGATTCGGGCGGTAGCGTGTTTAAACGATGTGATGTGAAGGTGTTTGTTTGTAATGCATGCCCCTCAGCAATGGCAGCTGCACCGGATGGCCGTCCCGCTCACTTACTTACCTATAAAGAGCCTGAAGCGATGCCTTTATCTTTTGACATTGATGAGCCGCACGTAAAAAAGCTGGCCAATGAGATTGATACCAATGGCTTTGCCCAACTGAGAGGTGTCGTCAGCGAAGCCGATCTACAACAGCTGCGCACCTACACCGACCACCACGCGAACCTCCATCCCGGCGAGTATTTTGCCTATCACGGCGAACAGGCATTAGCTGGCAGCCTGCTGGTGAATATCTGGGCCGACCCCCGGTTCAAGGCATTGCTGGCCAGGTTGTATCGCGAAGCCGCAAACAAACAGGCCATCAGTGACCAGATTTTTCCGGTCCTTCGCTGTGTACAAGGGAACGAGGGACAACGGGAGTCCAATTGCTTTCATTACGACGCCAGTCTAGTGACCGCACTGGTTCCCATCTTTATTCCGCAAGACGGTGAAGAGCGCGGAGATTTAGTTCTGTTTCCTAACTTACGAACCGTGCGCTCGAGCGTGGTCCTCAATGTTATTGAAAAAGCGCTGCTGCAAAATCGTTTCAGTCGCACGTTGATGTGCCTGGCAATGCAACGCGGCTGGTTCAAGCCCACCACATTGCAGTTGGAGCCGGGCAGCATCTATTTCTTCTGGGGTTATCGCTCGCTGCATGCAAACCGTACTGTCGGCCCCGACCTGAAACGTGCGACCGCCATCTTTCATTATGGCGATCCTCATGCGGGCAGCCTTGCCACACGAATCATTCTTAAAATCAACCAACGTCGAGCCCGGTTGGTCAGCCGAAAAACAGGCAGTTAGCCGCCCACATCAACGCTCGGTTAGTTCAGTACTTCAATGCTCGCTATCACTATTCAGCGTCAGACATGGAGGCTTCGATGATCAACGTGACCAAGACCTACCTCGGAGACATCAACAAGTTCAAAACCTACGTAGAAGGCATCTACGCACGGGGCTGGCTAACCAATCATGGTCCCTTGGTGTGCGAGTTGCAGGAGCGCCTCAAGGCTTTTTTGGGCGTTAAACATGTGCTGCTGACCAATAATGGCACGCTGGCCCTGCAGGTCGCTTATCGCGCACTGGGTCTGAGCGGCAGCGCTGTGACTACACCGTTCAGCTTTGTAGCGACCAGCAGTTCGTTACAGTGGGAAGGTATTCGGCCGATCTTCGCCGACATTGACTCGCGCACCTGGAACATCTCCCCCGACCACATCGAAAGCAGGATCGTTTCCGATACCACGGCGATCGTGGGTACGCATGTGTTTGGCAACCCTTGTGCGGTCGAACGCATCGAGCAAATTGCGCGTAAACACCAACTAAAAACCGTCTACGACGGTGCCCATGCATTCGGGGTTCGTCATGCCGGTCAGTCGGTGCTCACGTGGGGCGACATCAGCACACTCAGTTTTCATGCGACCAAGTTATTCCATACCATTGAGGGTGGAGCGATCATCACCAACGATGACGAGCTGGCCCGGCGTGTGTACCTGCTGTGCAACTTCGGCATCGCCGACACCGACAAAATCGACGGCCTAGGGATTAACGCCAAACTCAACGAGTTTTCGGCGGCCATGGGGCTGTGCATTCTCGACGACATCGACAGCATCTTCGAACAGCGTGCTGAAATCGCTCATCGTTATCAGTCTCGGCTGGGCGATTACGTGGATTTTCAACAAGCCACACCCAATAGCGAGCTTAACAACAGCTACTTCCCCATCGGCCTACACAGTGAACAACAACTATTACGGGTGCGGACAGCCCTTAACAATAAAGGCATCAACCCTCGGCGTTATTTCTACCCGTCTCTGGACACCCTCGAATACCTGCAGCCCCAAGCCGCCCAGAGCGCTTCGCGAGCCTTGAGCCAGCGCGTACTTTGCCTGCCGATCTATCCGGGGCTGGCACACGATGACCAAGACAAGATCATCGACACCCTTATCACTGAATGCAGTCTTGGCCCGATCAGCTTTAAAGATACGGCCTTCGCTCAGGTTATCTAAACGCCATGCCGAGAAAACTTTCCGTCATCAGAAACACCACCTTGAGCTATGCCGGACAGGCCTACGCGCTGCTGGTTGGCATTCTGATAATGCCGTTCTACCTCGGCCATCTAGGGGCCGAAGCGTATGGCCTGATCGGTTTCTTTTCCGTCATGCAGGCATGGCTACAGCTACTTGATGCAGGGATGTCACCCAGCCTGGTTCGTGCTGTTGCGCACCAGCAGAGTTTGCCGACTGAAGAACGAAACGCGGGGCATTTGCTGCGCTCGTTCGAGATTATCTTCGTGCCACTGGCAGTACTGTGCTGCGTGGTGATTTACGCGGCCAGCCCATGGATTGCAGTGAAATGGCTCAACGCTCAGGTCTTGGATCACCAAACCCTTATCAGCTGTATCAGCATGATGGGGCTGATCATCGCCTTGCGCCTGTATTCGACGCTCTACAAAAGCGGCATACAAGGTTTGGAACAACACGCGTGGCTAAACATCGCCAATGTGATCATTGCCACCCTGCGCTATTTCGGCGGGTTGCTACTGGTCAGTTCCATTTCGAACGACCCTCGGGACTTTTTCGAATTCCAGGTGCTGGTGGGATTGATCGAAACCTTGATCTTCGCGGCCCGGGCCTACCAGCAAATGCCAACCCCGCATCTGTTGAGCGGTTTCAACTGGGCACTGGTCAAGCCGATCATTCCGTTTGCGGCCAGCATGTCCCTGACAACCGTGTTGTGGATCGTCTTGACTCAGATAGACAAGGTGTTGCTCTCGGAAATGCTGCTGCTCAAAGAGTACGGTTATTTCTCGCTGGTAGCACTTATCAGCACCGGCATCCTGATGTTGGCCAACCCACTGGCGCAAACGCTATTACCCCGCTTGACTGTACTGATGGCAGAAGGCCGTCAGGACGATATGCATGCTCTGTTTCTATCCGCCAACCGATTCGTGTGCACCGTTCTGTTTCCACTGGCTGCGGTGATCGGGGTGCACGCCGAACCGCTGATTTACGCTTGGACCGGTGACCACGTTGCTGCCCAATGGAGCCATTCGATACTCCTCTGGTACTCATTGGGCAGCGCGATCATGGCCGCCAGTGCCTTCCAGTTTTACCTGCAATACGCCCATGGAAAGATCGAGTTGCATGTTTGGTACAGCGTGGTGTCAGCCGTAGTGACCGTGCCGGTGATGCTTCTGGCCATCCATTATCAAGGCGCCTACGGCGCAGCAGTGGCCTGGTTCGCTCTGCGCCTAGTGTCTTTCCTGATCTGGCCACCGATCGTGCACAACCGATTGGCACCAGGCATTAATGGCCGATGGCTACACGATATTTTGCGTATCAGCCTGATGACCGCGATCGGGATTGTTATCAGCGAACCGCTGTTTCGCATGATTGCAGGTGATGACCGCATCACGACGTTCATGGGCCTGGCGGTGTGTGGTCTGGTAACCCTGACGCTGGTGGCAGCAAGCTATAAGCCTCTGGCCGTGAAGATTTTCATTTTGTTCAGCAAACCGAGTACTTGAGCCATGGATGCCACCTCGCAAAATGCCACCACTGAGCCGCGCGCTCCCGAGCCGCTGTTGAGCATCGTCTGCCCCGCCTATAACCAGGAGGCGTTTATCGCCCAGACGCTAGAAAGCTTTCTGGCACAACAAACGAATTTTCCTTTCGAAATCCTGATCAACGACGATGCGTCCACCGATGGCACTGCGCGCGTCATCGCCGAGTATGCCGAACGTTATCCAGGAATCATCAGGCCGTTTTATCAAGACGTTAATCAGTACCAGCAAGGCAATCCCTGCGTACCGGCACTGTTCAAGGAAGCGCGTGGACGCTACATCGCTTATTGCGAGGCCGACGACTACTGGACCGACCCACGCAAACTTCAAATCCAAGTGGACTTCCTCGAGAGTCATCCGGATTACGCACTGACCTATCACGACGCCATGTCCTTCGACCACGATGGTGAGCGAGGCATCCAGTTACAGGGCGAATTACGTCGCGACGCCAGCGCCATCGAACTGCAAAAGGCCCGACCGATTTCAACGCTGACCGTGTGCTTTCGTAATGTCTTTTTCAAGCTGCCGCCAGAGTTGCTCCTCGCGCCACTCAACGACCTGTGTTGGTGGTCGCTGCTCGGCGCATTTGGCAAAGGTAAATTCCTCGCCGAGATCAAGCCTGCCATGTACCGCCTGCATCCGGGTGGAGTTTTCTCCATGCGATCGCACAAACGGAAATTGCACATGAGCCTGCAGACATGTACCAGCCTGGCCAACTACTACAACCGTATTGGCAATCAGGAATTGTATGAATACTTTCTGATTCAGGTGTTTGGTTTGTCGCTGTCGGCCATAAGGCCGCTGAACAAACTACACGCGTTGCTGCTGGTGGCACGTAACGTCAGCGTCAATCTAAACAAACGTCTGTGGCTGATGCTGTCGGGCAGCAAAGGTCATGTTCAATAACCTGTTAGTGATCTGCGTCGGCAATATCTGCCGCAGCCCGATGGCTGAGGCGATGTTCCGCCAACGCGTGCAGGCATCCGGTGTGCAGATTTCATCGGCAGGGATTCACGCAATGCTTTGCGCGCCGATGGACCCTCTGGCCCGCGAAGTCCTGAAGACGCATCAAGTGCCTGCTCACCGCCATGAGGCGCGTCAGGTCGACCGACAGATGTTGCGCCAGGCCGAGCTGATCCTGCTCATGGAACAGGCGCAGATGCAAAGTATTTTGAAACTGGCTCCAGAAGCGCGCGGCAAAGTGTTTTTGATTGGCAAATGGCAACACGAGCTGGAAATAGCCGACCCCTACCGGCGCCCGAAACTAGCCTTCGAACAGACCTTCGAGCACCTTTCGCGTTGTGTCGATGACTGGCTCCCTTACCTACAGTCAGGAGTAACAAGATAAATGACCGCTATGAACCGCTCTTCCCTGGACTATTACCAGGACACCCGGATCGATTTGGCAACTATCTTGCGCACATTGTTTGATCACAAGGGTCTGATCGCCTCGATCATCAGCTTTTTTTGCCTGATCGGCGTGGCCTACGC
The DNA here is from genome assembly GCF_034314155.1 of Pseudomonas sp. 5C2. Classification (NCBI taxonomy): domain Bacteria; kingdom Pseudomonadati; phylum Pseudomonadota; class Gammaproteobacteria; order Pseudomonadales; family Pseudomonadaceae; genus Pseudomonas; species Pseudomonas sp. 5C2. Next base: position 2,214,572 of record NZ_JAVIWH010000002.1, read on the forward strand.
CCTGCTCGCGACACCGGCCTATCAAGCCGCTGCGATGATTCAAATCGAGCCTAAAAAAATCGGCATTGAAGCGACTACCGAAGTCAGCGGCAAGCCTATGTCTGTGTCTCAGGCCACTACCGAGATCGAGCTGATCAAGTCGCGGGCCGTGCTCGGCCGTGTGGTCGAAGACCTCAAGCTCAACATTATCCAGAAGCCACGGTACTTCCCTGTGTTCGGCGCATACATGGCCCGAACTTACAAACCGCTAACCGAAGGCAGCTTCGCTGAACCCTTGTTCGGCCTGAAGAACTACGCGTGGGGGGGCGAACAAATCAGCGTCTTCCAGCTGGAAGTTCCTGACGCACTGCTCGGCGAACCGATGACACTGGTGGCCGACGGAGCAGACGCGTTCTCGCTGTATGACAAAAAAAGCAAGCTGCTGCTCAAGGGCCAGACCAATCAGACCGTCGAAGGCAATGGCGTAAAAATCCAGGTGGCCACGCTTAAGGCTCGCCCCGGCACTGAGTTCAAGCTGACCAAAGAGCGCACGCTGACCAGCGCACTGGAATATCAGGGCCGCCTGACCATCAATGAAGCCGGCAAGGATTCAGGGATCATTTACCTGTCCATTCAGGACACCAACCCCATACAGGCCAAGATTATCCTCGATGAAGTCAGCCACCTGTACGTGCGCCAGAACGTTGAACGCAGCTCTGCCGAAGCCGCACAGCGCCTGGAGTTTCTGCGCTCGCAACTGCCGCTGGTACGTAAGCAGCTTGAGCAATCAGAGCAAGCCCTGAACGCTTTCCAGGCCAGCGCAAAATCGGTGGACCTGAGCATCGAAACCAAATCAGTGCTCGACCAAGTAGTCAACCTCGACTCCATGCTCTCCGAACTGAAACTCAAAAGGGTCGAGGTTGAACGGCTGTACACCCGCGAACACCCTACCTACCGCGCGCTGATGACTCAGATGGGTCAACTTGAAGCACAGAAACAAGGCCTGTTGAAAAAAATCCAGGCGTTGCCTGTCACCCAGCAAGAGTTGCTGCGCTTGACGCGCGACATGCAAGTCACCACTCAGACCTACACCTTGCTGCTGAACAAGAGCCAGGAACAGGACATCCTTCGCGCCGGCAGCATCGGTAACGTACGCATCATCGACAACGCTGACGTCAATGTCGAAGAGCCAGTCAGGCCCATGCGCAAACTGATCGTGGTTATCGCAACCTTGATTGGCGCATTGGTGGCAGTCATCGTGGTATTCCTGCGCCAAGCGTTCTATCGCGGCGTGGACAACCCGGAAATCATCGAAAACCTGGGCATGCCAGTTTATGCCTCGCTGCCGTACTCGCGAAAACAAGAGCGCCTGGAAAAACATAACCAGAGCCGTTCCGCGGGCAAGGAATCGAAGTTGCTGAGCGTCTCCGAACCCTCCGAGTTGGCCGTGGAGTCGCTGCGCAGTCTGCGCACCAGCCTGCACTTCGCGATGCTCGAAGCACGTAACAATGTATTGATGATTTCCAGCCCGTCACCCGGTTCGGGCAAGTCGTTCGTGTCCAGCAACCTGGCGGTGATCATTGCCCAGACGGGTAAGCGTGTACTGCTGATCGACGCTGATATGCGCAAGGGCTATTTGCACAAGGTATTCGGCCTGCACCCTAAACACGGTCTGTCCGATACGCTCGCCGCTCGCCTGACAAGCCGGGAAGTGATCAACGCCACCGAAGTGCCTAATCTGGACTTTATCTCCTGTGGTTTTGCTGCACCCAACCCGTCGGAGTTGTTGATGCACGACAACTTCAACAAGCTACTCAGCGACTTGTCGCCGCTCTATGACTTGGTAATTATCGATACGCCACCGATCCTCGCCGTGACCGACGCCACCTTGGTCGGACGCCAGGCGGGCACCTGTTTACTGGTCACCCGTTTCGGCCTGAGCACCGTCAAGGAAATCGAAGCCTGCAAACGCCGTCTGGGCCAAAACGGTGTGGTCATCAAAGGCGCCATTTTCAATGGCGTTTTGCGCAAGGCATCGAACAATGCCTATGACTGCTCAGCCTATGGATATGACTACAGTCCCGCTCGAAAGTGAACGCACGGATATCACTGACATCAAGGAGATGAACATGGCCAAGACGCTCGCAATGATGCAGCCGTACCTGTTTCCCTACCTGGGTTACTTCCAACTGATTGCATCAAGCGATGTCTTCGTCCTTGGCGATGACTTGCAGTACATCAGGTCGGGTTGGGTCAACCGCAACCGCATCCTTTACAACGGCGAAGCCAAACTGATTACCTTTCCGCTGAAACGGGATCGATTCGATCTGCCGATCAACCAGCGTGAACTGTGCGACAACTTCGCCGACGAGGCTCAACGCCTGATAAGCCTGATCACCCAAAGTTATCGCAAGGCTCCGTACTTTGCTCAAGTCATGCCCTTACTGGAGCGATTGATAAACTTCCCTCAACAGAACCTGGCGCTTTACATCGAACATTCGATCAGGGAAATGTGCGCCTATCTGCACATTGATACGCCGATTTTTCGTAGCTCTGATTTGGACATCGGCCCCCCCATCGACAAACAGGATCGGGTGGTACGAATCGTGCGCAATCTTGCTTGCGAGCGTTATCTCAATCCCATTGGCGGGGCTGAGTTGTATGACCCTGAGTATTTTGCGCGACATGACCTGTCGCTGCAGTTCTTCAAAATCGACCCCATCGACTATCGGCAATACAGAGATCCCTTCGTAGCCAATCTGTCGATCATTGATGTACTGATGTTCAACTGTGTCGAGCAAGTTCAACAACTGCTGTCGTGCTACTCGCTCAGCAACAGCACCGCGCCTCATGGACATGAGGCCTTGGCCGCCACCGCCTGAACACCTGATGTTGTACTACCCAGTCAAACCCGGATTGCAGTGGAGTAAACATATGTCTTACACGGAAAGCCCCGCTCGCTGGTATCTAATCCAGACCAAGCCGCGTCAGGAAGCTCGCGCTGAAGAGCACCTGCAACGTCAGCAGTTCGAATGCTATCGCCCACTCAAAGCAGCGGCGCCGAAGAAGCGCAATCCACGGGCCGTCAGCGAGGAAGAGTTATTCCCCGGCTACCTGTTTATCCGCATGGATCAGGTGCACGACAACTGGTACCCGATCCGCTCAACGCGTGGGGTAGCGCGCATCGTCACCTTCGGTGGACATCCGGTGCCGGTGCAGGACGAACTGATTGAGCAAATTCGCCAACGACTGTTGTCCCCTGCCCCACAGCCGGAGTTTCAAGAGGGCGAGCACGTACTCATTAAGTCCGGCGGTTTCTGCGACATTGAAGCGATTTTCCTCACCGCGGACGGCGAAGAGCGTGCAGTGATCCTGCTCAATCTGCTGCAACGTGAACAAAAGGTCACGCTGCCCATCAGCAGCCTGGCAAGGATGGAAGCGCGAGTCTGAAAGGTCGCTTGCACAGACCTTCGATTTTTTCTAATCGCCTGGAACTCACCATGACCCCTAAAACAACGCTGGTGACACTCACCTATGGTGATCGCTTGTCTTACCTGCAAACGCTGGTCGGTCGTTCCTTGGCCAGCCCCCAGATCGAACGGGTAATCATCGTCAGCAATGCGTCGGTGGCGCCACTCGAATCCCTGACTCGGGCCTGGCCCGGCCAGGTTCAAATCATTTACCTGCAGCACAACACCGGTTCTGCCAAAGGCTACTCCGTAGGTATCAAGGCTGCGCTGGATGCCGGTGCCGATTACATCTGGCTGATGGACGACGATAACGCGCCGACCGTCAATGCCATCGCGACCTTGCACCAATGCCTGTATCAACGCGAGCGCATTGATGGCCGTGAGAAAGCCGCCGTATTGGGATTCCGCCCGACCCATCAGGCAGACTTCGCCGCCGGTGTCCCCAAGCGCTTCGCCATTCAGCGGCGCTCGAGCTTCTTCGGTTTCCATATCGCCCAGTTGCCCTACAAGATTTGGCGGCGCTTGCCTTGGGGCCATCCTCGGGCCAAGCAGTCGCAAATGCCCATGGTGCAATTACCGTTCGCGACCTATGGCGGCTTGCTCGCCCACCGCAGCCTGTATGAAAAAATAGGTCTGCCGCTGGACGCGTTGTTGCTGTATGCGGATGACAGTGAATACACCTGGCGTATCACCGCTGGCGGCGGCCGGATATTCCTGGTCCCCGACGCGCTCCTCGACGACCTGGAAGAGTCGTGGAACATCAAGGCAAAAACCAACAACATCTATGAAAGCTTCCTGCTGGGTGGTTCAGACCTGCGCGCCTATTACGGCGCGCGTAATCAGGCATGGTTCGACAAGAACATCTGGGCATCATCGTCATGGCTGTACAGTCTCAACCGCTGGGTGTTCTTTCGCCTGCTGCGGGTGATCGCCAAACGACGTGGCGCAGAACAACGCTTGAGCCTGATCGAAAAGGCCATTCACGACGGTGAGTCCGGCGTGCTAGGGCTACATCAGTCGTATCCACTATGAAAGTACTGTTCATCAACAGTCTTTATCCTCCACATATCGGCGGCGGCGCAGAGATCATCCTGCAGCGCACTGCGGAAGGCCTGCAAGCACGTGGCTGCAAGGTGGTGGTATTAGCCACTGCACCAGAGCCGGGGCTGAGGGAAGACTCGCTAAACCAGATCAAGGTTTATCGCGCGGGCCTGCGCAACCTCTATTGGCACCATACCGAGCAGCGCCCTGGGCAGTTGAGTCGACTACGCTGGCATATGCGCGACCGCTATAACAGCGACATGCGCGAGTATGTACGTGATGTCATCCGCGCAGAGCAGCCAGATGTGGTGGTCTGCCACAATCTGAGTGGTTGGTCGGTTTCAGCCTGGGACGAGATCCGCGCAGCTGACTTACCTATTGTCCAGGTATTGCATGACATGTACCTGCTCTGCCCCAGTAGCACGATGTTCAAAAACGGCAAAAACTGTGAGCGCCAGTGCTTCAGCTGCAAAGTGTTTCGCAAGGGCTATGACTCGCGCTCGGCCCAGGTCGATACCGTGGTTGGAGTAAGTCGTTTCATGCTCGACACCTTGCAAGGCCAAGGCTATTTCCAGGGTGCCAAGGCCTATGTCGTGCACAACAGCAGCCCATTCCCCGCGCCAACGGTAAAGCCTCGGCACGCCAATGCCCTGAACACTAAGGAACCGCTGCGTTTTGGCTACATGGGCACGCTGTCCGAGGCGAAGGGCGTGCACTGGCTGATCGACCAATTCCAACGCCTGCCGTTCGACGCCACATTACAGATTGCCGGACGCGGCCAGCGCAATGATGAAGCGCGGCTCAAGGCGTTGGTGACCTCGCCAAACATCAGTTTTGTCGGTTACCAAGTGCCGTCGGAGTTCTACAGCCAGATTGATGTGGCTGTAGTGCCATCCATCTGGAACGAGCCCTTCGGCATGGTCGCCGTTGAAGCGTGCGCCCATTCACTGCCGGTTATCGCCAGCCGTATGGGTGGGTTGCCCGAGCTCATTCAGGATCGGCTCAACGGCCTGCTATGTAACCCCGATGACCCGGACTCACTAGGTTTGGCCATGCTGCGCTTGCATCAGCAGCCGAAGCTGCTCAGCCGGCTTAGCGGCCAGGCACGTACGAGCGTCGCTTCGCTACTCAACTTGGACCTGATGCTCGACAGCTATCAAAGTATTTTCGCCCAGACCCTTCTGGACAAAATCGTACGGCATGAAGATCAACCCCTGTCCCATTCGGTATTGCCCGGCCCGTGACCCTGAGCAACCGCTCCGGACCGTTGTTTCTTCACTGAGACGAAACATGCTCACTCCTAATCTAACCACGTCACGCCAGCAACTGACGTTATTTCTCACGAGCCTGTTTCTCAGCATCGCAGCCATGGGTGATGAATCGTTCATCGTTGGCGTTGGTACTCACCTGCTCAATAAAAACGACTCATCGGCCAGCGCCATGAAATTGATCAGCGACGCTGGGATCGACTCGGTACGTGACGAAGCCTATTGGTCGACGGCTGAACCCCGGCGTGGCCAGTTACATATCGACCCGGCCTGGAAAGACTGGTTGAGCAAAGCGCACGAACATCGATTAGGACCGCTGTTGGTACTGGGTTATGGCAACCCGTTTTACGCCAACAATGCAAAACCCCGCGAGCCGCAAGTCAGGGCAGCCTTCGGCAACTATGCAAGTTTCGTCACTAGGAAGTTGAGGGGCCGCGTCGATTTTTTCGAAATATGGAATGAGTGGGACTCAGAGAACCCGGCCGATGCGGGTTCCTCAGCCGATTACATCGCCTTGATTAATGAAACTGTGCAGCGTATTCGAGAGCAAAACCATCCTGTAAAAATTCTGGCGGGCGCTATCACCAGCAGAGGAATCGACTTGGGATTCGCTGATCGTTTACTCGAAGCGGATGTGCTGTCCAAAGTGGATGGCCTGTCACTGCATCCGTCTGTGTATTGCCGGAATGTCGAGCGCCATACCCCGGAACACTGGATTGCCTGGCTGCGCGAGGTGGATGCAAATTTCAGGTCGATTGCGGGCAAACCAGTGCCTTTGTACCTGACTGAAATGGGCTGGCCCAGCAACGAAGGTAAGTGCGGCGTGGATGAAAAAACCCAGGCTGCGTACCTCGCCCGCAGCTTCTTTCTGGTGCGTACCGTGCCGGATATCAAGGGCATGTGGTGGTATGACCTCCTCAATGACGGCGAAGACCGCAGCGATCTGAAACAGAATTTCGGCCTGCTGGAGCAAGACATGACGATCAAGCCGGCCTACCTGACCCTCAAGGCAATCAGTCCAACGTTACGCGAATACAGTTATGAGCCGGAAAAAAGCCGAGTGGAAGGCTCGACTTACCTCCTGCGTTTCTCCAAAGGCCCGGAACAGATACTGGTGGCCTGGAGCGCAGGCGAGAACCCGCAGCAGATACACATAGATGCCAGCAGCGCGCAGCGTGGCAATGTACAGATCATTGACACCGGCGAGCCCGAAAAGGGCCGTTTCGACAGCGGTATTGCCTGGCAATGCGACGACAGTCGCTGCTCGGCACTGCTCCCTATAACCGGTTTTCCTAAAATCATCAGCCTGGGCATCAAACCTCCGCTCTTTAGCCCGGTAAATTGCGCGCCCTTACAGCCATGGCCGGCAACTGACCCTATTTTTACCCTTCAAACTTCCCCTCAGGTCGCCTCCGATGATTGTGATCAATGCTCGTTTTCTCACTCAGGAACTGCGCGGTGTGCAACGGTTCGCTGAGCAGACCTGTCTGGCGCTCAAGCAGATGCGAGACGACGTGGTCTTTGTTGCCCCTCATGGCATTAAAATGCACGAAAGCGCCAAGGCGCTAGAGGTGCAATGCATTGGCCGCAATAGCGGTCACCTCTGGGAACAACTGGACCTGCCGCTGTATCTGCGTCGCCAGGGCAACCCATTGCTAGTGTCACTGTGCAGCACTGCGCCGCTGATGTATGGGAACCAGATTGCCACCCACCACGACATCACTTACGTACGTCACCCGGAAAGCTACACCCGCGCATTTCGTACCCTGTATCGGGTGATGACCCCCATCCTGCTGATGCGGATCAAAGCGCTGTTGACCGTGAGCAATTTTTCGAAAGGGGAAATTTCACAGTTCTATAACTACCCCGAGAGCAAGATTTTCGTAGTACCCAATGCGGTCAGCGACGACTTTCAACCGGGGCCGCCACTCACCAACAAGCAGAACTACCTGCTGGCGGTGTCTTCACCCAGTGCGCACAAAAACTTCAGTCGCATGATCGAAGCATTCCTGACATTGCGTACTCAAGAGGATCTGCAATTGCACATTGTCGGTGCCGCGAGCGAAATCTTCTCTGACCCTAGCCTGCAACGTCTGGCCAGCAGCGATCCCCGCATCCACTTTCTCGGCAGGCTCAGCGACACCGAGCTGATAGCACAATATCAGGGCGCAACAGCTTTCGTATTCCCCTCACTGTATGAGGGCTTCGGCATCCCGCCGCTGGAAGCACAGGCCTGTGGTTGCCCGGTACTGGCAGCCAATGCCGCATCGATTCCCGAGGTGCTGCAAGCCAGCGCGCTGTACTTCGACCCCCTGGACGTCGGCCATATTGCCTCGGCCATGGAGCGCATTCTTACCGATATTTCATTACGTCAATCTCTGCGCCGTCGCGGCTTGAACAACGTGACACGGTTTTCCTGGGAGGACTCGGCCCGCCGCGTTTCCCAACGCATCGATGCCGTGCTCACGCAACCCAGCGCCCCAGAACTGCCCCGGCACACGGCGACGAAGCAGGCTGTTAACGAGAGCATTCCTGCGAAATCGTCTTCCAGTAAGTCTTGAAGTATTCCTATTGCTGCTATGGCTGGGTGCGATCAGTCATTCGCGGAATCTGTTGCGCCCATCAGTGTTGATGCTGTGTCGAACTGCCTTTTATCAAACTCGGTACGCGCCTTAACAATCGTCACACCAAGACGCAGCCTGCCCGAGTCTGAACCCGGGCGTGTGCACACATGAGAAAATCCAATGAAAATTGCTATCGTCCATGACTGGCTGGTGACCTACGCTGGCGCCGAGCGCGTGCTCGCTGCGCTGATAAAGGCTTGGCCGGAGGCTGATCTGTTCTCGGTGATCGATTTTCTCAGCGATCAGGATCGCGCCCATTTGGGTGGCAAGAAGGCTCAGACTACGTTCATCCAGAATCTGCCAAAAGCCAAAACCCATTATCAGAAATACTTGCCCTTGATGCCGCTGGCCATCGAGCAACTGGATCTGTCCGGTTATGACCTGATCATTTCCAGTAGCCACGCCGTGGCCAAAGGGGTGCTGAGCGGCCCCGATCAGTTGCACATCAGCTATGTCCATTCGCCGATCCGCTACGCCTGGGACTTGCAACACCAGTACCTGCACGAAGCCGGCCTGAACAAAGGCTTCAAAGGCAAGCTTGCGCGGATAGTTCTGCATTACATACGCATGTGGGATCAACGCACCGCCGCCGGGGTCGATGACTTTATCGCCAACTCGTATTTCATTGGTCGGCGCATCTCCAAAGCCTATCGCCGCGAATCGACAGTGATCTACCCACCGGTGGACACCTTGGGGTTCACCCTGCAAGAAACCAAACAGGAGTACTACCTGACGGCCTCGCGCATGGTGCCTTACAAGCGCATGCCGATGATCATCGAAGCTTTCGCGGCAATGCCGGACAAACGTCTGATCGTGATCGGCGATGGTCCAGAAATGGCAAAAGCACGCGCCATCCACGCGCCGAACGTGACCCTGCTGGGTTATCAACCGTTTGCCGTGTTGCTCGAACACATGCGCAACGCCAAGGCCTTTGTCTTTGCCGCCGAGGAAGACTTCGGCATCAGCCCGGTAGAAGCGCAAGCCTGTGGCACCCCTGTGATCGCCTATGCCAAGGGTGGCGTGCTTGAAACCATCTGTGGCCTCGACCATCCCATGCCGACCGGCGTGTTCTATCACCAGCAGACGGTATCCGCACTGGTGGCGGCCATCGGCGAATTCGAAAACGCCAAGCCCCGGATCAGCGCCCAGTCCTGTCGCACCAACGCCGAGCGTTTTTCCTGCGAGCGCTTCGAGCAAGAGATCAAAAACTTCGTCGAAGCACGCTTGAGCGCCGCGCACACCTCGCGCCATCCTCGGCCAGCGAGCGCAGCGGTATCTACTCCGCCAGTGGCCGTCGCCGATCACCACGCACGTGTAGTTCCGATCAAATCACTCTGAACGAGCACAGGTCATGAGCACACAATTTCGTGGCATTTTGCATGCTAACCAATCCCTGCTATCCGTCGCCCACCGCTTGCTTGATCTAACCGTCATCGTGCTCTGCGGCTATTGGCTGAACCGGGTCGAAGGCTCACCCATGGGCGCCGAGCCGTGGATCCTGATCATGCTTTCGGTGCTGGTCTTCCACTGGATCGGCGAGTATCACCAGCTCTATGGCTCTTGGCGCGGAGAACGCATTCTGCGTGAACTGACCAAAATCTTCAGTTATTGGTCGACGACGTTCGTCATCCTGCTGACGGTGAACTACCTGCTGTTTAACCACGTCAGTGTGCCGGACAACGGCCAAATGGCCTGGTTCGCGCTGGTGCTGGTGACGCTGTGCAGTTATCGACTATTGATCCGCAGCCTGTTGCACAACTTGCGGCGGCGAGGCTTTAACACTCGCCGCGTGGCTATTGTCGGTACGGGGCAATGTGGTGAACGCTTGGCCACCTCGATTTCCAGCGCCCCCTGGATGGGCATGGATCTGCTCGGTTTCTACGATGAGGAGCCTCAGCAGATGGACCTCACCGTCGTTGGCCGAAGAGTGCCGGTACTGGGCAATCTGGAGCAGTTGATCAACGATGCTCGTGAAGGTCGCGTTGACAAGATTTACATCACCCTTGCACTCGGTCAGCCACACCTGTGCGAGTTGGTCAAAGGCTTGAGCGACACCACCGCATCGGTGTACCTGATTCCGGATATGTTCATGTTCGAGCTGCTGCACGCACGCAGTGAGAGCATCAACGGCCTGGCCAGTATCAGCATTTTCGATTCCCCCATGGACGGCGCCTCGCGCGTGGTCAAACGCGTGGAAGACATCGTGCTGTCCAGCCTGATTCTGTTGATGATCGCCTTACCCCTGGTATTGATTGCAATCGCAATCAAGCTCACATCCCCCGGCCCCGTACTGTTTCGACAGCGTCGTTATGGACTGGATGGACGGCCAATCATGGTCTGGAAGTTTCGCAGCATGAGCGTGCAGGAAAACGGCGATAACGTCCGTCAGGCCACGCGCAATGACGCACGAATCACACCCCTCGGCGCTTTCCTGCGTCGCACCTCACTTGACGAGCTGCCGCAATTTTTCAACGTGTTGCGCGGTGACATGTCCATCGTCGGCCCACGGCCTCATGCGGTGGCGCACAACGAGCAATACCGCAAGCAAGTCAGCGGTTACATGCTGCGGCACAAGGTCAAACCGGGAATCACCGGCTGGGCGCAGATCAATGGCTGGCGTGGCGAAACGGACACGCTGGACAAGATGCAGAAACGCGTCGAATTCGACCTTGAATACATCGAACACTGGTCAATCTGGCTGGACATAAAAATCATTCTGTTGACCCTGTTCAAAGGCTTTCTCAACAAAAACGCATTTTAAATAAATCATCTATCTTTTGTATAACCAGGCTCGTTGAGGAGGCGAACCGGGGCGTGCACGACTGCAATAACGCGGTACCGGTGTTGGTAAGGGAAGCAATGAAATCACTGTGGTGCACCGTGCACCTTTCGGAAGGATAAAATATATGAAGCGAACCCTAGCTGTTGTGCTGCTTTCCAGCCTGATTTTGCAAGGCTGCGCATTTGCTCCCGGGCAGCATATGACGCCAGATGAAGTCGAAGACAATGGACCGGACGAACCTAAAGTCCACCTCGTGGCCATTACGCCCAAGAGCGTGCAGCAACAACATATCTCAACCAAAACCTCAGTGCTGCCGCCGGAGCTGGTGAACTACCGTACTCCCGAATACGTGGTCGGTGCAGGTGACACTTTATTGGTGACCGTCTTCGAACACCCCGAGTTGACAGCCCCGGGTTCCCTGGACCAGCTCGATGCCAACAGTCGGGAAGTGCTGAGCGACGGAACGGTGTTCTTTCCCTATGTCGGCAAGATCCAGGCCGCGGGCAAGACCGTCGCACAGATACGCGAACAGTTGAGGATGGGCTTGCTGCCGCAATACACCGAGGTCAAAGTCGACGTCAAAGTCTATCGTTACAACAGCCAGCGCATCGTGCTGTCAGGTGCGTTCAAGAATCCTGGAACGCAACCGATCACCAACATCCCGCTGAGTCTGGTGCAGGCCATCAGCGCTGCCGGGGTGGACCTGACCGACGCCAACCTGGCGGGGTTGACCCTCAGTCGTGACGGTAAGGAGTACGTGCTCGATATCGACGCACTCAACCGCAAAGGTTCGCAACTGAGCAAAATCCTCCTCAAGAATGGCGACTACCTGCACTTGAACAGCAACTCGCAGAACAAGATCTATGTGCTGGGTGAAGTCATGCGCCCGCAAGTGATCTCTTTCGGCACAACCAGCGTGACGCTGATGGAAGCCCTTGGCAATTCCGGTGGCCTCAGCCCGGACTCTGCCGACGGCAATGCGGTCTACGTGATTCGCGCTGCGGATAACGATGGCCAGGGCGCAACGGTCTACCACCTCAACGCAACAAAACCGACCTCCTATGTGCTGGCACGTCAATTTGAACTTGAGGCACAGGATGTGGTGTTCGTCGGTCCGGCCAATATCACCCGTTGGAACCGCTTCATCAGCAACTTGCTGCCATCGGCCAGCGTAGTCGCTACTGGCACCGCCTTCAAATAACTGAACCGCACTACAACCCTCCCCGCCTTCGCCGAATGCGGGGTTTTTTTTGCCTGCGATTTGGCGGCTGACGACTGTTGCGTAAGGGGGCAGCGAACACACCTTCCGAACCCGGTCGATAAGGACGATGGTGTCCGCGTATTTTGATCTGACCCCCTGAATATTGGACATCAACATTGAGGGGGTCATGAAAAAGTACACAGAACAGGCGAAATTGTCGGTTGTTGAAGATTACTGTTCGGGGTGCAGGTCACAGAGAGGTCGCGCAGCCCAAGCGCATGACGTTTGCCAAGCGCAGCAGCTGAATCCGCAGCAGGCCAGTTTGCTTGATGACCTGATCGATACCGAGACCACAGCACTTGAAGCAGAGCTTCAAGCGCTGTAATCCATCAGTGGCTGTACGAAATCGAAAGTGAAGTCCGAGACCTGGAACCGGATTTACGGCGCCGAATACGACAAGAAAAACCGTACCGGTGATATATATGCTGCATGCCTGGATAGTCGCCCAGCGGGCAAGTGGAATCGACCAATTGCTGGCGCAATAAGTGGCGACCGGTTTCTCTGCTCAAGGCTTGATGCCCGTGCGCATACTAACAATGCGTGTGTGTGTGTGTGTGTGTGTGTGTGTGTGTGTGAAGCCTTCACTTGCAAGACCCATTGAGCCGACGTTTAACGCTGACCTAAAGTTTCCATCATATATTCGACAAAACAGCGCAATTTTGATGTCATCCGATGGTCCGCTGCGTAAAGCAGGTGGATGGGGCGGGCAGGCCCCTCGTAAGTGGGGAGTATTCGAACTAAGTGGCCCGATGCGAGGTCGGCCGCAAGGGCACGCTCGTAACCGATCAAGATGCCAAAGCCGTCGCACGCGGCTACGTGCAGTGCTTCCCAGTCATTGATCTGCAAGCGGCCGCGCACCGGCACCTCCGTAATCTGTCCATCCTGCTGAAAATGCCAATTCCGACTGAGGTCGGATACCCAAGGGGCGAAGCCCAGGCACTCGTGGTCGATGAGATCCGACGGCAGTTGTGGCGTACCGTGCGCAAGCAGGTACGCCGGAGATGCACACGCTACAAGACGATAGGTACGCAACGGCCGTGCAATAAGCGCGAGATTTTTTTGCAGCGGACCGAGACGCACGACAGCTTCATAGCCTTCTTCGACCGGATCGATTAGGCGATCTGATAATGTCAGCTCAACGTCAACATCGGGATAGCGATTAAGAAACTGCGTGACCACCGGCATCAACCCGTGGCGTCCAAAAGTAACAGGGGCATTGACGCGCAAACGACCTTGCGGCCTGGCATGCGAAGACTGCGCCAGCATGTCGGCGGCTTCCACTTCGGAAAGGACCGAATGGCATCGGTCCAGATAAAGCCGGCCAAATACCGTCAAGCTTTGCTTCCGGGTCGTCCGATTTAATAACCGAGTTTCCACCCGTTGTTCAAGCGCCTCGATATGTTTAGCCACCATCTGTGGCGACATATTGAGCTTTTCCGCTGCGGCAGCGAAGGACCCATAGCGAACCGTTTGGACAAACACCGTCATGCTTGTCAGTCGATCAAGCATTAACAACCACCCGTTGTTAAAAAAACAAATGTACACCCATTTATCGAGTATCTAACGGCAATTATCCTCATCGTGTGTCACTGGATTGGCAAAAATCCAGTGAAGGTACCCATCGTTCGAACGTCATCAGCGCGCTGGCCATTGAGTGGTGGGAGTCTTCATTCGGCTTACTTGCCGATGACTCATCCAAACGATTGCCATCTGCCCTGGCTAATGCGACATGAGTGTCAAACGCCCCTCCTCTGTCGTCGTGCCCACGATGAACCCTAGGCGGGGTCTTGTTGATTTGAATAGTCGAGATATCGCATGTTTTATGAACTCACAACACTAAGTTGTCCACCGCTCACAGAGGGCGCCGTCGCGACTGCCGCGTGCGCGTGGATGGCGCAAGGGCCTGGCCAATTACTCGGTGTCTGGCGCTCAGAGATTGGCGACCTTTTCCAAGTTAAACTCCTGCGCGGGTTTGACACTGCGGATGCTCTTGAAGACGAACGTCGCCGAGCGCTGATGGTGAAAGCGCCTTTCGGGATCACTGATCCCGCCATCCGATTGAACACGGAAAGCTATATGCGGTTTCCGTTCTTGGCGGATATTTCCCCCGCGGCGTTTGGAAATTTTTATGAATTCAGGACGTATTTTCTTAAGCCGGGAGGTCTCACACCTACGCTAGCCAGTTGGGAGGATGCTCTTGCGCCGACAAATGAATATACCTCTCATCTAGTGCTGAATATGTACGCGCTTGATGGGCCGCCGCGCATCACCCACATCTGGGGGTTTTCCAGTTTGGAAGAGCGCGGTGTGCTAAGAGCGCGTCATTATGCTGAAGGCCTTTGGCCGCCCAAGGGTGCACCTCAGCAAATTGCCAGAGCGACAACAATGATATGCATACCAGAACCTTACTCGCCTCTGCGCTGAAGGAGTGTGCAAGGCGTCCGATTAGCTGCATCAGCTAAGGCAGCTCGTCGGATCATATCTTCCAATAGTTCACATCTGCCCTGTCCTCAGGCTGGAAGGTGGCCTATCCGTTATAAGTCGGCTACGTCGAATATTGGACGCGGTCGATGTCCCAAGTCCCATATCCCCAGCTAGGTGAAGGTGTATTGGCTGGACGCTTAAACTGTTGCCACAGAAACAGCGAACCAACAGTTACGTGCCTATTGTGCAGTCATAACGACACACGGGCGCGTCATATATTTCTATAAAATCGTTTATTTTCAAAACGTTAGATAATTATTCGATGCTGGCATGCATGCTGCTTTGTACTGGGTAACAGACCGAAGCCATCACCATGGCGGGTGACATTGACCCAAGGAAGTACAACATGTTGGTAGTTTCTCTCTCAGGCAGCCCTGCCCTGAAATCCCGCTCCGGCGTGGTCTTGGAACACGCGCGTCATTGGCTGCAAGCCCACGATGTGAACGTCCAGGCCCTGAAAATTCGAGACTTTGCGGCGGAAGACCTGCTCTACGCGCACTTCGACAGCCCGCAGGTCATCGACTTTATCGAAGCGGTCAAACAGGCCGATGGCCTGTTAATCGGTACACCTGTGTACAAGGCGTCATTTTCCGGCGCACTGAAAACCCTGCTCGATCTGCTGCCCGAGCGTTCGTTGCACGGCAAGGTTGTTCTGCCTCTGGCCACCGGTGGCAGCATCGCGCACATGCTAGCGGTGGACTACGCCCTGAAACCGGTGCTCTCGGCGCTCAAGTGCCAGGAAGTACTACACGGCATCTTCGCCATCGATACCCAGATCAGCTACAGCAACAACGAACAGGGTGGCGAACTCGACGATATCCTCACCGAGCGTCTGCATGAAGGATTGGAACATTTCCATCATGGATTACTGCGAAGGGTCCAGGCCCGGCACTCGCTGGCCGGCGGCCATTTGAAGCTGGCGCTGTGAACCCCCGTCAACCCTGACGATCAGGGTGAGCGACACCCTGCGCTGCATTCATCTCGCCGCGGTTGTCGAATTCATGGACGATCTGTTGCGAGTGGGTCAATTGGGCTTTTTTGGTCTGGTATTCATCAAACGACAACCCGCGACGGTTCAAGTCTTCAAGCGCCAGTTCGCGAGTCTCTTCGGCGGTGTAGGGACGCAGCTCAGGAGCGTGGCTGGCACATCCTGAGAGAACGGCAGCGGTGAGCAACAGGGCAAGGGTCAATAGGCGATTCATGGGCGTGTTCACAGGGTTCTTTTCGGAATGAGTCAAGGCTACTCGCCACCTAGGCCGAGTAGAAATCATCACGCTCGATAGTCGCTATCGATTCTCCTGTGTTCTCCACTCGTCCTCAGAAAGCCCGCCCACCCAAACATTCCTCTAGTGAAGTCGGGGCATTCCCGAGACTTGCTCCTGCGCACACCCAATCAACACCTCTCGCAAGGCCTGGGCCGCCGTCGACAATGTGTGATCAGCCAGCATCATCAAGCCGATGCGCCGTTCAATACGCGGCTCGATCAGCGCGATGCAATGCGCGCCCAGCTCGCGCATTTGCTGCACGCACAACGACGGTACCGCGCTGACCCCGAGCCCATTAGCGACCATACGGCCAATAGTCGCCAACTGATGACTTTCAAACGCGACCGACAGCTTGCCATGCTGCGCCTGCAGGGCTTGCTCCAGCAACAAACGCACGGCGGATGGCCGCTGCAGTGCGATGAAGTCTTCCTGCAACAGCTCACTCCAGGTCACTTCCTCGCGTTCGGCCAACGGCGAATCCATAGGCACCACGGCCACGAAACGGTCCATATAAAACGGGGTAAACAGCAGCGAATTGCTCGATTCCGGCTCAAAACCGATACCCAACTCCACCCGACGATGACGAACCATCTCAAGCACTTGCTCATTGATCACGTCATGCACCGCGACGTTGACCCGTGGGTAGCGATCACGAAACACCTTGAGTGCGCTCGGCAGCCAGTTACCGGCGAATGACGGCATCGCCGCGATCGATACTTTGCCCAACTGCAAGGTGAAGCGCTGGCGCAGCAACTCTTCGGTGTTGTCCCAATCCGCCAACAACTGACGCGCCAGCGGTAACAGGGTTTCGCCCTCCGGTGTGAGGCTGACGCTGCGCGTCGTGCGACTGAACAGCGGCCCGCCAAGGTCCTCTTCCAGACTTTTGATGGTCAGGCTCAACGCTGGCTGGGAAAGATGCAGGCGCTCCCCTGCCTGGGCGAAGCTCAGGCATTGCGACACGGCGAGAAAAGCCCTGAGCTGTTTGACGTTCATCTATTTAGTTTTCTTATCAATCCATCAGAAAAACAAAATTAACAAATCATTACAGGCAAGGGAAGATGCACTGAACGCTCTCCGACAGCCTGCTTGTCGGTCAACAACTACAAAAGGCGGATCATTATGGCTGGGCTCGACAAACGAGTGGCAACGTACGAAGAAGCGCTGGATGGGCTAACCGATAACATGACGGTCTTGTCCGGTGGTTTCGGTCTGTGTGGCATCCCTGAAAACCTGATCGCGGAAATAAAGCGCCGTGGCGTCAAAGGCCTTACGGTTGTTTCCAACAATTGCGGCGTCGACGGCTTTGGTCTCGGTGTGCTGCTCGAAGACCACCAGATCCGCAAAATGGTAGCGTCTTATGTTGGCGAGAACGCGCTGTTCGAACGCCAGCTGCTCAGCGGCGAGCTGGAAGTCGAACTGACCCCGCAAGGCACTCTGGCCGAAAAACTTCGCGCAGGCGGCGCCGGCATCCCCGCGTTTTACACCGCCACCGGCTACGGGACTCCCGTCGCTGAAGGCAAGGAAACCCGCGAGTTCAATGGACGTCACGTGATCCTTGAAGAAGCGATCACCGGCGATTTTGCTATCGTCAAAGGCTGGAAAGCCGACCATTTCGGCAACGTGGTGTACCGCAACACGGCGCAGAACTTTAACCCGGTCGTCGCCACCGCTGGCAGAGTCACCGTGGTCGAAGTCGAAGAAATCGTCGAGCCAGGCGAACTGCTGCCCAGCGAGATTCACACCCCGGGTATCTATGTTGATCGCGTGATCCTGGGCACCTTCGAGAAACGCATCGAACAGCGCACCGTCAAGAAGGCCTAAGGCCGTTCTTTCGCTGCACTCAAAGAGTCTTCTCGCCCAGAACACTCTCGTTCCGAACAATAAGAGAACCTGACCATGGCACTTTCCCGCGAACAAATGGCACAGCGCGTCGCACGCGAACTGAAAGATGGTTTTTACGTCAATCTCGGCATTGGCATTCCGACCCTGGTCGCCAACTACGTGCCCACCGATATCGACGTGATGCTGCAGTCGGAAAACGGCCTGCTCGGCATGGGTGAGTTTCCGACCGAAGAAACCATCGATGCCGACATGATCAACGCAGGCAAACAAACAGTGACCGCCCGCAAAGGCGCATCGATTTTCTCCTCGGCTGAATCTTTCGCCATGATCCGTGGCGGTCATGTGGACCTCACCGTGCTGGGTGCTTTCGAAGTTGACGTCGAGGGCAACATTGCCTCCTGGATGATCCCCGGCAAGCTGGTCAAAGGCATGGGTGGCGCGATGGACCTGGTGGCCGGTGCCGACAACATCATCGTCACCATGACCCACGCCTCCAAAGACGGTGAATCCAAACTGCTGGCGCGTTGCAGCCTGCCGCTGACCGGCGCCGGTTGCATCCGCAAAGTGCTGACCGACCTCGCTTACCTGGAAATCGCCGACGGCGCATTCATCCTGCGCGAACGCGCGCCGGGGGTCAGCATCGAAGAAATCATCGCCAAGACCGCTGGCAAACTGATCGTGCCGGACGATGTCGTGGAAATGAGTTTCTGATCCTTTTGTGGTGATAGCCAAGAGGTCACCAAACGACGCCTCCACGCTGTGCCATTCTGCCCCTTCAGTACTTGAAGGGGTTTGTTGTTTTGTAGCTTCACCGCTTTGCGCGTGCTCTAACAAAAACGGGCTACACCCTTAGCCCCTCAATAATAAATTCAAAAAAAGGTAGGACCCATGGCCGCCCATATCGAAGACAGCCGCTATGCCCGCTTTGCCCTGCGTTGCGCCAATTGGGCCGAACGCTGGTTCCCTGACTCCTGGGTATTTGCCGTGTTGGCCGTGGTTATCGTGGCCGTTGCGACCATGGCCATGGGCGCCAAACCGACTGAGGCCGCCACCGCGTTTGGCGACGGTTTCTGGAGTCTGATTCCATTCACCATGCAGATGGCTTTCGTGGTGATCGGTGGTTACGTGGTCGCCAGCTCACCACCTGCGGTACGCTTGATCGACCGCTTGGCGCGTATCCCGAAGAACGGGCGCTCGGCGGTGGCCTGGGTAGCGTTGATCTCCATGGTCGCCTCTTTGCTTAACTGGGGCTTGTCGCTGGTATTTGGCGGTCTGCTGGTTCGCGCGCTGGCGCGGCGCACCGATTTGCGCATGGACTACCGTGCCGCCGGCGCGGCTGCTTACCTGGGCCTGGGTGCGGTGTGGGCGTTAGGCCTTTCGTCTTCGGCCGCGCAACTGCAAGCCAACCCGGCCAGCCTGCCACCGTCGATTCTGGCGATTACCGGCATGATCCCCTTCACCCAAACCATCTTCCTTTGGCAGTCAGGCGTGATGTTGGCGATCCTGATCGTGGTCTCTCTGGTCATCGCCTACGCCACCGCGCCCGGCCCTTCCAGCGCCAAGGATGCAGCGGCCTGCGGTGTCGACCCGAGTTTCAGCCTGCCGGCAATGCCCAAGCGCTCACGTCCTGGCGAGTGGCTTGAGTACAGCCCGATACTGATCATCCTGTTAGTGCTGCTGGCTGCTGGCTGGTTGTTCCATGAGTTTTCGACCAAACCGGCGATCACCGCCATCTCCGGGCTGAACACTTATAACTTCCTGTTCATCATGACCGGTGCCCTGCTGCACTGGCGCCCGCGCAGCTTCCTGGATGCGGTGTCTCGCGCGGTGCCAACCACCACCGGCGTATTGATCCAGTTCCCGCTCTACGGTTCGATTGCGGCACTGATGACCACGGTCAAAGGCAGCGATGCGCAGACCCTGGCCCACCACATTTCGACCTTCTTCACCCAGGTCGCCTCGCACGATACTTACGCGTTGCTGATGGGCGTGTACTCGGCGGTGCTGGGCTTCTTCATTCCGTCAGGTGGTGGTAAGTGGATCATCGAAGCGCCTTACGTGATGCAAGTTGCCAATGACCTGAAATATCACCTGGGCTGGGCGGTGCAGATCTACAACGCAGCCGAAGCCCTGCCGAACCTGATCAACCCGTTCTACATGCTGCCGCTGCTGGGCGTTCTGGGCCTGAAGGCGCGTGACCTGATTGGCTTCTCATTTGTACAGTTGCTGGTCCATGCGCCTCTGGTGCTGTTCATGCTGTGGGCGTTGGGCACCACGCTGACGTATCTACCGCCGGTCATGCCATAAACCATTGGCCGCTTCTTACCGATGCAAGAGGTGGCCTTCTTAGCGGTTCCTCCACCATCGAGATAATCCTTCCGATTGAGTTAGCCAAGGTTTCCAGCGTGCTCTGGCATTTTTATTGATGACTCCCTACACCTGGCGGATGTCTCTACAATCAGGCCCTCTGATTTGAAGTGAACCCACATGGACATCGACCTGGCTCGAACCTTTGTAGAGATCGCGCGGTATGGCAGTCTTGTCGCTGCCGCCGAACGACTTCATGTTACGCAGACGGCCATTACGGCCCGCGTGCAGAAACTTGAGAGTCATCTCAACTGCACGCTGTTCATCCGCAACCGGGCCGGCGCTAAATTGACGGCTGATGGCGAAGCGTTCGTCGCGTATGCCAATCAACTGGTGCAGACCTGGGAAGCGGCGCGTCGGGACCTTCCTCTGCCTGAAGGCTACCGCAATGTGCTGCACATCGGGGGTGAAGTCAGTTTGTGCAACCCGCTGATGCTGAGCTGGGTGCAACAGCTACGCGAAAAAATCCCGACCCACGCCTTGCGCGCAGAGATAGGGGACGGCAAGCAACTGTTGCAACAACTTGAACTGGGTGTACTGGATGCCGCGCTGGTCTATCAGCCAACCTACTGGCCGGGCCTGCAAGTCGAGCAACTGCTGGAAGAGAAACTGATTCAGGTGCGCCTGACATCCAACCCGGAGCCCTACGTGTATGTCGACTGGGGCGATGACTTCCGCAAGCAACACGATGCGGCGCTTCCAGACCAGGCCAAAGCGGCGATCGGCTTCAACCTGGGGCCATTGGCGCTGCACTACATTCTTGAAAATGGCGGTGCCGGTTACTTCCGTACCCGGGTGGTCCAGAGTTATCTGGACAGCGGCGTATTCGAGCGCGTGCCAAAGGCGCCAGAGTTCACCTACCCCACCTATCTGGTCTATTCGCGTGATCGTGACTCGGCGGTATTGCAGTCGGCTTTCGAGCTGTTACGAAACATCGTCAAAGCAGACAGTGATTGGTCGCAACGCTGGGACCCAATCATCTAGTCATCCAAGGTGCATGATCAAATCCCGATGAAGCGCTGCAATCAGATCGGTCTGGGTCACGATGCCGACCAGCTCTCCCTTCTCGATGACGGGCAAGCAGTGCAGCCCCGATCCTGATAACAGCGGAATCAGTTCGACGACATGTGCATTACCGCTCACACACGTTACTGGGCGGGTCATCACGTGCTCCAGCACCCTTCCGCGGCGCAGGCCCAATCGGCCCAATACCCCCAATCGTCTGGTATTGCGCGAATGCCCAAGCAAATCAATCAAGCTGACAATGCCGACAAGGCGCCGCTCCTTATCCAGAACAGGTAACGTCTTGAGGTGTTGCGAGGTCAGCATATTCAGCGCCTGCTCGACCGGCGTGTCCGGGGTGGCACACTGTAAATCGCGCGACATGATCTGAGACGCCGTGATATCCCCCATGCTGCGCCGTAACGCATATTTTTCAGTGGCACGCACGATGTCTTCGAGCTCTTCACGTGTCACATCGACAAACTCACCGATGTCGGCCAACGCCAGATCCAGGTCTGCAGAGGTGATGCCGACGCGCTCCTCTGGGGCTGGATCGTCGGTAGCGCGTACAGCCGTCACAACGTGCAGTTTGGGATAACGTACTCCGGTGATGTTGTTGTAGAGCAAGGCCGCAACCAACAGGCAAATCGCATTGAGCATGACCGGGTAGAACACCTGAAGGCCCATCCCCGAGAGTTCGGTATCCGCCAATACCAGGCATAGGGCCAAGGCCGCCCCAGGGGGGTGCAAGCAACGCAACACACACATCGCGCCCAACGACAGGCCAACGGCCAAGGCGGCGCTTTCCAGCGAATAGCCGACATAATGGGTGACAATCAACGCCACCGCTGTTGAGGTCAGATAGCCGCCAATGACCGGCCAGGGTTGCGCCAGTGCCCCCGAAGACACGGCAAACAGGATAACGGCCGACGCCGCCACCGGCCCCATCAAATGCAATTCGACTGAACTGCCAAAGACTGCGCGACAGATCATCGTGCTGACCAGCAACCCGAGAAAACTTCCGACACTCGCTCTCAACCATTCTTTGGGACGTGTGTTTAATGTCGCCGGCGTAAAACGAGCAAGCCAACCCATAAAGCGATAACGCTGCATAATCAAAACCAGAATTAAAAAGGCGCACCCAAACAAATGGATGAGCCTCGTATCAGGGCGACGATACTAAAAAAAATTCATCCCAGGACAGGGAAGCGCTTCACATCTCTTGTCGTCAATCAAGCCACGGCCACAATCGGTGATTGGACGTTGCGCTCGCCTGCTCGCACAGTGCGCCAGGTGTTGTAGGCCATCAGCAGCATCCCGCCAGCGAAGGTCGAGCCGCCGATAAGTCGCACAACGTAGCCTGGGTGACTGGCTTGTAGCGTTTCGACGAAGGAGTAAGTCAATGTCCCGTCATCGTTGATCGCACGCCACATCAAACCCTGAGTGATGCCATTGACCCACATCGACGCGATGTACAAAACGGTACCGATGGTCGCCAGCCAGAAGTGCACGTTGATCAGCCCCACGCTATGCATGTGTTCGCGGCCATACAGTTTGGGGATCATGTGGTACAGCGTCCCGATGCTGATCATGGCAACCCAGCCGAGCGCGCCAGCGTGTACGTGGCCAATGGTCCAGTCGGTGTAATGGGAAAGCGCATTGACGGTTTTGATCGCCATCATCGGCCCTTCAAAGGTCGACATGCCGTAGAACGCCAGGGACACGACAAGGAATCGCAAAATCGGGTCAGTACGCAACTTATGCCACGCCCCCGACAGGGTCATCATGCCGTTGATCATGCCGCCCCAGCTTGGCGCCAGCAGAATCATCGACATCGCCATGCCCAGCGACTGAGCCCAGTCGGGCAGTGCGGTGTAGTGCAAATGGTGCGGACCCGCCCAGATGTACAGAGTGATGATTGACCAGAAGTGCACGATGGATAACCGATAGGAGTAAATCGGCCGCGCGGCCTGTTTCGGCACGAAGTAATACATCATGCCCAAAAAGCCGACAGACAAAATAAAGCCCACAACGCTATGGCCATACCACCACTGGACCATTGCATCGGTCGCGCCGGAATAGACCGAATAGGACTTTAGCAAACTGACCGGAACCGAAAGGTGATTGATCACATGCACCATGCCTGTCACCACGATGAAGGCACCGTAAAACCAGTTACCGACATAAATATGTTTAACGGTGCGGCGGGCGATAGTGCCGAAAAATAAATAGGCATACGCCACCCAGACGACGGCCACCGCTATCGCAATTGGCCATTCCATTTCGGCGTATTCCTTGGACGTGGTATAGCCCAAGGGGTACGTGATCAGCAGGGCAACGATAATGGCTTGCCAGCCCCAGAATACAAAGTTGGCCAACCTGTCGGATATCAACCGAACCCGACTGGTGCGCTGAACCACATACAATGACGTTGCAAATAATGCACCGCCACCAAATGCAAAAATCACCAGATTAGTATGGACAGGCCGCAAGCGGCCAAACGTGGTCCATGGCATATTCAAGTTCAGCTCCGGCCAGACTAACTGTGCGGCCAGAATCACGCCCATCCCCATGCCAAGGATCCCCCAGAACAGGGTCATTAACGTGAAGCGGCGAACAACGTCGTAATTATAGGAAGCGTTGATATCGGGAGCGGTTACACGGGCCATAATTATTCCATTACAAGCACACTGAGTGACTCACACTGATCGCCGAAAAAAAGACACATGTGTGCCTTGAATCCAAGCGTCAGAACTCAATGAAGCAAGCACTCGAGACAGCGGGGATGGAGACAGTAAACCGTGAGCGCCCGCAGTGTGCCGATCAGCGGCACGCTGGGCAATGTCAAATTAATGATGTTTAACTTCACTTTTATTGAAGTGACTTGCATTACACCTGTTACTCACTTGAGGTGTGAGCCGGCATAACAGACGGGAGAACTTTGCGGCCCTTGCTTATCCAGTTCTTCTTCAAGCCACTCCCTCAGCACGATTGCATTGTTATGTTCCGTGTCCTTCGCCGAATAGATGAGTGTCAGCGTGCCTTGGCGGGCAGGTTCGAGAAGTCGCCACCAATGTTCCGGATGAGCCGTCAGTTCTTGGCGATACCCCGTACAAAAATCCGCGAAGCTCATCGCGCCGCTTTTGAACGCCTTTCTTAACGGGGTGGTCGGGCCCGTGTCAGGCAGCCACTCGTTGAGGACCAAGCGGTCTTTGCGCATGTTTCTTGGCCAAAGTCGGTCGACCAATACCCGATAACCATCTGCGGGGGACGCCGGGTCATAAGCGCGCTTGCATTGAATCATGGCCTTCTCCTTTTACCGACGGCTACGTAACAGGGTCACAACGTTAACGCTCGATTCAACTGCGCACTGGGGTCAGCACCGGTTGCCCGGAAAAGTACGCCAGCAGATTGTCCGCCACCAACTGAACAGTACCCTGCGAAGCTTCCGGAGAGAGTCCTGCGACATGAGGGGTGAGCACCACGTTGCTCAACGCCTTGAGCGCGTCCGGTACCTGCGGTTCATTATCGAAGACATCCAGTGCGGCGCCAGCGATACGATCATGTTCAAGCGCATCGATCAGGTCCGCCGTCGAGATGACGCTGGCACGCGCGATGTTGACGATAAAACCGTGAGGGCCCAGGGCATCCAGTACGTGTTTGTCGACCAACTGCAGAGTTTCTGCCCCACCCGGTGTCGCGACGATAAAGAAGTCCGAGGCGCTCGCCAGTTCGACCGGGCTTGCGCAATAAGCGTAAGGCACATCACTGCGAGGCTGGCGATTGTGATAACTCACGGACATATCAAAACCCAGAGCGGCACGTTTGGCGATCGCCATGCCCACCGCACCCAGCCCAAGAATACCGAGGCGTTTGCCCGCCAGCGAAGGACGCATGACTTTACGCCACTCGCCGCGCCGTACCGATGCATCGGCACGCGGGATATCACGCACCAGCGACAGCAACAGCGCCAAGGCGTGGTCGGCGACCGAGGGTGCATTGACCCCGGCCCCGTTTGTCACCGTAATATTCCGAGCCCCGGTGGCCTCAAGGTCGACATGCTCATAGCCGGCGCCGATCACGCAGATGATTTCCAGATGAGGTAGCGCGGCGATCTCATCGGCATAAAAACCCAGCGGACCGCGGGTTAATACGGCATTGATCTGCGCACCATGCGTCTCGATGGCTTTTGCCCGCTCGGCCGGACTCGGCGCGAGAATCAGGTTAAAACCACTGTTTTCGAGTATCGGCAAATAGTCGTTAATGGTTTCAACCAGCACTAGAACAGTCGTCATACGTTCCTCCATCCCCAAGTCCACTGTCAGACCACACTCAATCAGTCTGAGGACTATGCCGTCTATCAGGCCTGCCCGTCACGTGGCAAACGGCGGTCGCTCCCGCGAAATGATACAAGGGCATGAGGCATGTAAACTTGCCCACCCGTAAACCCCGTATGGATCCCCATAATGGCGACTCGTTTGACCTTGATCTGCCATGCCCGGACACTCGCACAGAAGCTCGCGCGTTTTCCGCTGGACGAGCCTGTCGAACTGGATTGGCAGGCTGCAGGGCATTCGCTGGCCGACCGCTTCAAGCCCTCCGTGCATTTACTCAGCGCACCCGAGATCCGCGCCCGGCAAACCGCTCACCTGTTCGGGTCGCAGATGGATATCGTCCCTGAGTTGCGCGATTGCGATTTTGGACACTGGCAAGGCAAACGCATCAAAGACCTCCAGGCGCATGAGCCCGAAGCACTCCAGGCCTGGAGTGCAGACAGCGCTTCAACTGCGCACGGCGGCGAATCGGTGGCCGAGGTCTGCGCCCGCGTCGGCGCATGGCTCGACACCCTGCGCATGCAGGGACACTTCGTCGCGATCACCCACCCCTTCGTCATCCGCGCCGCCATCCTGCATGCCCTGCAGTGCCCAACGGCAGCCTTCAACTCGATAGACATCGAGCCATTATCCGCGACTGAGTTGCGGTTCAACGGGCGGTGGCGGTTACGGATGCAGGAAGGGCTTTTGTGAGGATTCTAGAGCGGGCGCAAAAAGGCACCCGAGACGCCCTTATGCACATGATGTCAGGTCAAAAAAACCAGATGATTCGATGAGTGTCAGATCTGGTTCCGGGGGACTGAGCGAAGGAACTGTTTGCCGTCTTCGTCATAGATGAAATAAACACGCTTCTGTGACCACACGTACTTGTCATGCATCGAGTACAGCCCGACATCCACTGTCTCCAAGTTCTGATCAACGTCTATTTCGTAGAGCAGTTCGGTATCAGTGAAGCTACGGATACAGCTCGAAAAGAATACGCCAGGCTCTCGCTTCGCTATGTTGAGTTCCAAAAAAGTCTTTACCGTCATCTCCATGCCTGGATGATTCCTCACTAAAAATTGGCGCCATTTTAACCGTGACCTGTCGGTTCCTGGAATACCTGAAACGGGCCGAATCGTTGCAAAAGTGACCGACGGCTCACTCACCATTTCGTCATCGACGACTTGCTACAGTGCAGCAACGACAGCTTGATTGCTCTCGCTGATGGTTGCTGTTAATGCTTGAGACTTGGGAGGCCTCGATTTATCGGGGCCTGCATGGCGATCAAGACGGGCGTGAATGATCCGTGCAGAAAAGGAAAATCAAACATGTTGAAAGGTATTCCACGAGCGGTCGGGCTCATGACACTGTTGGCGAGCGCGCTGCTGATGAGTGAGTCCACGCTCGCGATTGAACCGCCGAGCAAGACACTCGCCGCCAAAATCGGGGTGCCCTGGCCTGCCGTCATTGCGCACCGGGGCGCGTCGTTTGATGCGCCAGAGGAAACCATTCCCGCTTATATGCTGGCTCGAGAGCTGGGGGCTGATTATCTGGAAATGGATATTCAGCGCACCAAGGACGGAGTTCTGATCGCCCTGCATGACGATACCCTCCGACGCACTACCAACATCGCGCAGGTCTACCCGGACCGGATCACGCAACCTGTGAGCAGCTTCACGCTGGCGGAGCTCAAACAGCTGGACGCTGGTTCCTGGTTCAATACCGCCTTCCCCGCCAGAGCCCGCAGCAGTTATGTCGGTTTAAAAATTCTGACCCTGGACGAAGTCATCGATATCGCCGAGGGCGGTGAGAACAAACCGGGGCTGTATATCGAGACCAAGGTTCCCGCCCAGTTTCCCGGCATAGAAGAAGACCTTAAAAATGTCCTGGCCAAACGCGGCTGGCTCGATCAACGACCCGAAGCCGCCCAGGGCCGGGTGAATGTCGCGCACATGCCTGGTCGCGTGGTATTGCAGACCTTCGAAAAACCAAGCCTCGAACTGCTGCAAAAAAGCATGCCACAGGTGCCAAAAGTGCTGTTGTTGTGGTTAGGGGATGGCTATATCCAGGCCAGTTCGGACGCCACGTTCAAGACCTCTGGCGCCAAAGACAAGGCCAGCTTTTATGCCGGACAGGACGTGAAGTCCGAAGCGGAGTTCGCCGGGTGGATTGAGTGGGCCAAAGCTCACGGAGCAATCGGCATTGGGCCTTCATCAGCGCTCAAAGACGGTGGCGATCAAAGTTATGTGGACTTGGTCAAGCCATGGATGAACCGTATGGCCCATGACAAAGGCCTGATAATCCATCCCTACACCGTCGATGACGAGGTGGATTTCAAAGCACTCAGCGCCCGCGGAGTCGACGGTTTCTTCACCAACCGCGCGGCACAACTGCTGACGTTCTATGGCCGTCCGTCTTCAGAAAGCCTCGACACCCTTCTTCGTCGAAGCGGGTATTGAGCGCATTTCACCCGTGCTGAAGGCAAGGCTCCGTTATCGGCTCAAGGCAAGCGCTAACGAGTCCTTGCTGAACAGCATGTTTACTGCGACCCCGCACTCAAGCGGGATCACGCACGACCTGATGAAATGCCCCGTCAATCAAACAACCGACCCGGTCACGCCCCGTGCTTTTAGCCCCATACAGCGCCTTGTCGGAGTCACTTAGCCAACTGGTCGCATCCAGATGGGCAGGGCTGTAGGCGGCCAGTCCAATGCTAAGGCTGACCCTCATCGCCGGTTCCCGTTCGTAACGGATGGAGCCGAAGGTATCGCGCAGGCGGTCCATAATCTCGGCCGCGACCACGATCGGGGTATCAGGCAAGATCACGCAAAACTCATCGCCGCCATACCGCCCTGCCAGATCCGAGGCCCTCAGGTTTTGTTTGAGTACCGTGCTCAATTGCCGGAGCACATGGTCCCCCACCACATGGCCATAGGTATCGTTGATCACTTTGAAGTGATCGATGTCGATCAGGGCGATGGTGCCACTCTGCTGCGTATTGCTGCAGGACTGGAACTCAAGGTCCAGATGATCCTTCCACGAGCCATGGTTCAACAGGCCCGACAAGCTGTCGGTACGACTGAGGGTCAGCAATTCGCGCTTGTGGTTTTTCAGCAGATGAGTCTGTTTGTACGCAACCCAGCCAAGCGCCAACGGGTAGATAGCGAGCAAAGGTACACAGGCATACATCTGGAAAACTGTGGTTTCGGGCGTAAATACCGGGGAAAAAATCAGCAGGGAGACCGCAATACCCAACGCTTGTGCCAGCCAGCCTCCCAGCAGAAAACGCGGCCCCGCGATGGCCATATTGTTCATGGACATCATTGAAAGAGCGATGACGCTGGGCAGCAGGTTGAATTGCATGGCCCCCACCCAGAGGCCGCCTAGACATGAATCAATCAGTAGATTGCGCTGCTCAGCCTGGAATGGAACCGTCGATACGCGAGCCCATTGAAAGGCCAGATGCGGCCAGACAAATCCGGTAAGGACCATCAGCCCCCATACCCAGCCAGACTTGTGCAGTGGGTAGACGACGGCGGCAACGCAGAAAAACCCGAGGATCATTCCCAGCGTGCGCGACTTGTACAGCCGCTTCGTGAGTGAAAGTCCTTTTCCTCCGGGGTCTTGCATGGGGTCGAGGCTCCTCTGCCCTACCGCTCGATAAGGGCGGGGAATGAGACAGGATGGCTGTTCGGGCAATCGATCCACAGGCAATCACACATCCATGGCATCCACTTCTGTTGAGGGTGCGAACCGACGAGTAGCGTCATTCAGCTAACCTCCTGGCTCACGATCTGAAGCTTATCAGAGAGCTATCAAATAGCCATCACCCTCTTGTCCGGATACAGAACGCATCGGGACGGGATTAAACATCCAGCTGAACGTGCGGCCCCATATTTTCATATGGTTGGTGATAGTAGAAGTATTCGCGATCAGCACTATTAGCGTTTTCCGGCGTGCTCGCCAAAAAGGTCAGGCACCATGCCCCCGCGCGATTATAAAAAAACAAACCCTGTCATTGTTCAGTTTCAACGACGTGCTGCACCAAGAGATGATGAAGCTGTTCGGTCTGGGCCGCGCCCAACTCATGGTCTTTGGCGTGTTTCAACTGCCATACCGGTCAACTTTGTGCAGCGAGGCAAAGAGCAAACCCTCTCACTGACACTCTGGTGTAAGCTCCCGTGCTATCTGGCTAACGCTTCGAGAGGCTTATGCGCTCCACTTTCAGACGTTCCATCCTGCCCACGCTTCGTGGTTTTGCCTTGGCAGCCGATGCAATCACGATGTTGCCCCACGCCACCGACTACCGACGCTGCCTGCTGGAGAAAATCGCTGCTGCGACTCAGCGAATCTATGTGGTTGCCCTGTACCTGCAACAGGATGAAGCCGGTCAGGAAATCCTCGACGCCTTGTACGCCGCCAAAGCAGCGCGGCCGACACTGGATGTCGTGGTGTTGGTGGATTGGTTTCGCGCACAACGAGGGTTGATCGGTGCCGGCAAGCAGCCCGGTAACTCCGCGTGGTATCAGGCGCAGAACCTGGAGCATGACGTTGAAGTGCCGGTGTATGGCGTGCCTGTGCAGACCCGCGAACTGTTCGGGGTGCTGCACCTCAAGGGAATCGTGATCGATGACTGCGTGATCTACAGTGGCGCCAGCATCAATAACGTCTACCTGCACAAGTTCGACAAGTACCGCCTTGATCGCTATCACCTGTTGCAGAACAAGGCACTGGCCGACTCGATGCAACACTTGGTGCGCAACGATGTACTCACATCCAAAGCCGTGCACCGCCTGGACCTGCCCGCGCCTCCCACCTCTCGCAGTTTGCGGGGTGAAATCCGAGCCTTCAGGAGCCATCTCAAACGCACGTCATACGACACATCGGACGGCAGCGATGAAACCGGTGGCCTGCGTGTCATTCCCCTGCTGGGTGTGGGCAACAAGAACCCGCTGAGTCGCACTATTTGCGAGTTGATCGCGGCCAGTCAGACACAACTGACGCTGTGCACGCCGTATTTCAATCTGCCGGTGACCGTGACGCGGGAAATCAATCGCGCCCTCAAGCGCGGCGTGACCATCGATATCATCATCGGCGACAAGACCGCCAATGACTTTTTCATCCCGGCCGACGAGCCCTTTAAAGTCATTGCCGCACTGCCTTATCTCTACGAAATCAGCTTGCGCCGCTTCGCACAAAAGCATCAGCAGGCCATCGCCAAGGACCAGTTGAATCTGCACCTGTGGAAAGACGGCGACAACACATTCCACCTGAAAGGACTCTGGGCCGACCAGCGCTACACCTTACTGACGGGCAACAACCTCAATCCGCGAGCCTTCCAGCTGGACCTGGAAAATGCTCTGCTGATCGACGATCCAAAGTCCGAGTGGACTGCACGCCGTGATGTGGAAGTCACTCAACTGATGCGTAATACCTTGCGGGTCGACAAGTACGACGAACTGGACACGCTGAGCGAATACCCGGTCGCCGTGCGCACGTTTCTGCGTCGGGTCAGCCGGGTTCGCATAGAGCGTTTGTTGTACCGCATCCTCTAATTGCAACGTTCGATGATCGCGTAGCGCGCCCACGACAGGGCTCAGTGACCGAGCAGGGCCGAATCGGCTTCACTCGAGGGCGCTTCGAAGCGACTGGCCCACTCACCCAACTGGCTCAAGCGGATATCCAGTTCGTTGAGCAGTCGCGCGGTCGTCTCGCGAACTTCCCGACCATTAAACAAGCCTGGCTCTTTGGTGTAGAGCTTATAACGCTGATTGATCTCGGCCGGACCCAGGACCTTCCACATCGCTTTGGCATTATGGTTGACCAGTGCCACCAGCATCCCGTTGGGGCTGTCGTCAGCGTTGCAGAAGATCAGCGAAACAACCTGTCCCTTGCGCATGGGGATGTTGCTGTCAAACAGATAGATCGGCTTTTCGACTCCGTCCGGCAGTCGGATCCAGAACTCATGGGCCGTGTTGGTTGTGGCGTTGACGAAGGAGTGGCTGGACACATTCATGCTCACCGAGCCGGTGCCTTGCCAAAGAAACCCGCCACCTGTGCTACTGAGCGAATGGCTGGCAGACATCCTCACCTCAGAACGCTTGTCAGACGCCAGTACTTCACCCGTGATGCACATGAAGTTCAGCGAGCGACCGTAATGGTTGAATTTCTCGTCGATGAACGCCAGCGACCGCGGGGTAAGGGTCATCAAGTACATGGTCCTTACGTACTCGGCGTGGGCCACCTTGTCGTTTCGGGCTTTCTCTTGCAGAACCGCACGCTGAACCTTGGCTTCTTCGAGCGCTTTGATCGCCTGCGCCTTAATGATCGGAGATTTTTCTTGGGCATAAGCGCTGGCTTTCGCAGACGCCTGCTTGATCACGGGAGCGGCCTTGTCAGCCATTTCAACAGCGACCTTCTTGCCTTTCTCCATCAACTCGGATGTGCGAGCGAGCAGATCAGGAGAGGCCTCATTGATCTTGTTCTTGATTTTGTCCAGGAAACTGCTCACGTACGTACCCTCTCTTTCCATTGAATGGACCGATGGTATGGCAAATGGCCTGCAGCGAATAGCAGCGATCCGAACAGAAACCGCTGGCTGGCAAGACATACCAATGTGCCTACCAGCCAGCAAGGCATTTCCTGACCGTTCAAGACAGAAGCTAACTCTTCAAGGCATCGTAAGCTTCGAGTGCGTGCAGAGAGAAGATGCTCGCGGACCACGTCACCCGCTGGCTTGTCGCTACGCAGGGCGATAAATGCCGCCTGACGTAAACGACACTTGAGTTTGATCCAGTCCGGGCTGCGTTTGGACACGTAAGGGCTGCCAGAGCCTTGGCTTGCAGTGGTAATCGCTCAGTCCAGTCGTTGCCGTTGCGGCGGAGCAGGCGCACCTGTCCAGCGCTGAAATGGGTCAGGATCCGGTAGCCGTCGAATTTGATTTCATACAGCCATTCGCCACTCGGCGGTCTATCGACCAGCGTTGCCAACTGAGGCGCCAGCTTGTCAGGGACGTGGAAGGACGTTTTGGCTTTTTTGGTTGTATCCACAGTGCGTGTCTCACCCACAGTCGCGCCACTGATCACGCTCTTCGGTAGCGCCTCGACGAGGTCGTACTCCTCTGCAGGTCACGCGCTTCGTGCTTTTGCACCACAAAACTCAATGATTTGGCCCCGCGCGAGGTCTGCTTTCGATCAGCAAGCTCCGACGGCTCGGAAGTGATGTCGAAATTGCGTTTGCGAGCGTACTCACTCAATGGCTTGGCCATGATCGATTACCTTGCACTGGATCGGAGCAGGTGGAGATTTGCTTAAAGAGACCTCAAGAGGCTTTGCTGGTTTTCTTTCGGGCAGGTGCCCGTCCTTTGGCCGGGCTTTTGCTGCTCAGGCTGCGCTTGAGCAACTCGGTGAGGTCAATGACATCGGCGCTTTTGCGCTCCAGTTCGCCGACACTGGTTTCGACATCCTCGATTTTTCCTTGGCGGGCCTTGGTCTCGACCAGTTGCATGATCTTTTCTTCGAAGGTGTCACGGTACTCATCGGGCTGCCAATCGACGCTCATGTCCTTGACGATATTTTCCGGGGTCATTTCCTTGCCGGTGACCTTGTTGATCCGCTTGTAACCGACCGGTTCCATACTGCGCTTCAACGCGACCGGGATATGCACCAGCCCGAAACCGATCGCACCCTTCCAGATTGCTCGTGCCATCACCTGACTCCCTGCGCTGTCGTGTTATAGAAATGGCAGGAGCGTCGAGACAAAGTTTCGGGGAGGCGACGAGTGAAGGCTGCGATGAGGCCGACCAAGGCAGGAGCCTTGGTCGATTGGCAATCACTGATCGGTCTTGTCAAGCGTCCGCAGTTTGGCCGGCAAAGCCCAAAGCAGCAGCCCGGCGGCAATCAGGCTGGCGATGCCGATCACGTACAGCGCTGGGGTGGTGCTGCCGGTCAGGTCTTTGATTCGGCCGACCATGATCGGGCTGACGATACCGCCGAACTGCCCGAGGGTATTGATTACCGCAATACCGCCGGCTGCACCTGCGCCAGCACCGGCCAGCAGTTTTGGTGGCAGGGCCCAGAAGGCAGGGATTGAGGCGACGATGCCTGCACCCAGCAAACTCAGGGAGATGATAAGAAACAACGTGTGCTCGGCGAATATCCCGGCGCTAAAGAAACCGATCGCTCCCAGCACCACCAAACCGGCCACGTATTTGCGCCGTTCGCCGCTGGCATCGGACATCCGCCCAACTACCACCATGCTGATGGCGCCACAGATATACGGGATAGCCGTAAGCAAACCGATGATCACCGGGCTTTCAGTGCCAGCGCTGCGAATCAACTGCGGGGCCCAGAAGTTGAGGCCATAGGACGCCACTTGAATCAAGAAGTAAATCAGCCCGAGCATCAAGAAGCCTGGCAGCTTCAATGCCGCCAGCAAGGAGCCGCCGCCTTTGTGGGGTTCGTGGTGGGCGACGCGGCTGGCCAAATAGGTCTTTTCCTGGCCCGTCAGCCAATGCGCATCGGCGATCTTGTCCTTGAGGACAACCAACACCAACAGGCCCAGCAGCACACAGGGTAAACCGCCCAGCAGGAACAGCCAGTGCCAGCCGCGCATGTTCATCACGCCATCAAGATGACCGAGGACCAGGCCCGAGAGCGGCGCGCCAATCAGACCGGCGAAGGCCGAGGCCAGGAACAGCATCGAGGTGATCCGCCCGCGATAGTGCTGTGGGAACCACAACGTCAGGTAATACAGCACGCCCGGCGCGAAGCCCGCTTCCATCGCGCCAATGATGAAGC
This sequence comes from Pseudomonas sp. 5C2, assembly GCF_034314155.1. Taxonomy (NCBI): domain Bacteria; kingdom Pseudomonadati; phylum Pseudomonadota; class Gammaproteobacteria; order Pseudomonadales; family Pseudomonadaceae; genus Pseudomonas; species Pseudomonas sp. 5C2. Next base: position 2,249,071 of record NZ_JAVIWH010000002.1, read on the forward strand.
GCAAACCGTAGAACTGCCATTCAGTATTGACGAAGACCATCAGCGCCGTCGCCACACCCCAGGACATCATGATCCGGGCGATCCAGCGCCGTGCGCCGACCTTGTACAGCATCATGTTGCTGGGCACTTCGAACAGCACGTAACCGACCACGAACAGCCCCGCGCCGAGACCATAAGCGGTGTCGCTCAGGCTCAGGTCAGTCTGTAGCTGGAATTTGGCGAAGCTGATGTTGATGCGGTCGAAGAAGGCGAACAGGTAGCAGACCATGATCAATGGCATCAGGCGCCAGGCGACTTTACTGATCAGGGCCTTTTCCGCGCTCACGATCTCGGCAGGACTGCTGTCCGCGTTCAGAACAGAGATTGTCATTTCATTTTCTCCAGACGGACTTCCCGTGGGTGTCCGATTGTTTTTGTTGTCTGGTCCGGGGGCGTGTGCCCCCTTGGTCACGCTAAGGGGTGAAACAGGATCAAACGGGCATATTCTCCGGCGCGGAATGCAGGTCGCAGTTGCGACCGGCCTTGGCTACCTGACCGGGCATTTCATGACCCAACAGCGCAGGCAGACGGCGAGACATCTCCAGCAAATGAGGCAGATCGGTACCGGTGTGAATACCCATTTCCTCGCACAGGTTCACTAGGTCTTCGGTGCAGATGTTGCCGGAGGCGCCAGGGGCGAACGGACAACCTCCCAGCCCCCCAAGGGAGGCATCGAAGCGCCGTGCGCCAGCCTCGTATGCAGCCAACACATTGCTCAGGCCCAGACCTCGGGTGTTGTGGAAGTGCAGCGTCAGCATTGACGCCGGAACCTGCGTCAATACGCGTTGTACCAGACGATAGACCTGACGTGGATTGGCCATGCCTGTTGTGTCGGCCAGGGTGATGCCCTGCATGCCCAACTCCAGATAAGCATCGACGATCTGCATCACCCGGTCTTCGCTGGTCACGCCTTCGAAGGGGCAACCGAAGGCGGTGGCAATGGAGGCATTCAGGCCCAGCGACGTGCCGCGAGCCAGTGCCACCACATCGGAAAATGCCGTAAGTGATTGCTCGCAGCGCATGCGCATGTTTGCCAGGTTATGGGTCTGGCTGGCGGACATCACCAGGTTCAGCTCATCGGCACCCGCGCTGAGGGCGCGCTGCGCACCTTTGAGGTTGGGCACCAGCGCAACGTAGGTCACGCCAGGCTGACGCTGGATGCCCAGAAACACCGCTTCACCGTCGCGTAACGCTGGGATGGCTTTGGGGGAGACGAAGGAGCCTGCTTCGATACGGGAAAACCCGGCCAGTGACAATTGATCGATCAAGGCGATCTTGTCGGCAGTTTCTACCCACTTGGGCTCGATTTGCAGGCCGTCTCGCGGCGCGACCTCCTGGACGATCAGGCTGTCGGAATAGTCAGTAATCATTGGACCACTCCATCGTGTTTGAGTCGGGCGATATCCTGCTCGGTCATGCCCAGTTCGCTGAGTACGCTGGAGGTGTGCTGGCCCAGGCTTGGCCCCTGCCAATTGATTGAGCCCGGTGTCTCGGAAAGTTTGGGCACGATGCCCGGCATCTTCACCGCAGCCCCGCCCGGCAACTCGGCGTCGAGAATCATGTCGCGTGCCTGATAGTGCGGATCGGCAACGATGTCAGCCACTGAGTAGATGCGCCCGGCCGGCACCTCAGCCGTTTCCAGGGCCTGCAACACGGTGTCGATGGGCTGGCTCAAGGTCCAGGTGCTGATCGCTTCATCGAGCATCGAGCTCTGCAGCGCCCGACCATCGTTATGCGTCAATTCGGGGTTTTCGCCCAAGTCGGGGCGGCCGATGACCTGCATCAGTCGCTTGTAAATCGGGTCGCTATTGCCCGCAATCACCACGTAGGCGCCGTCGGCAGTCGGGTAGGTGTTGGAAGGTGCGATGCCTGGCAAGGCGCCGCCGCTGCGCTCACGTATATGGCCTTGCATGGCGTATTCCGGTACCAGACTTTCCATGACGTTGAACACGCTTTCGACCAGCGACACATCGACAATCTGACCTTCGCCCTGCCCGGTCTTCACCCGCAGCAACGACATCAGTGCGCCCATCACCGCGTGCATCGATGCCAGCGAATCACCCAGGCTGACGCCGACCCGCGCTGGCGGTGAACCAGGCGTGCCGGTGGTGTAACGAATACCTCCCATGGCTTCGCCGATGGCGCCAAAACCGGGACGGTCACGATAGGGACCGGTCTGGCCGTAGCCTGAGATGCGCACCAGGGTCAGCTTGGGGTTCAGCGCATGCAAAACGTCCCAGCCCAGACCCAGTTTTTCCAGGGCGCCGGGGCGCAAGTTCTCGATCAGCACGTCGGTGCTTTCAGCGAGCTGCTTGACGATGGCGATGCCTTCGGGAGATTTGAGATTCAGTGCAAGGGATTTTTTGTTGCGTGATTGGAGGTACCACCACAGGGAGGTGCCCTCGTGGATTTTTCGCCATTTACGAAGAGGATCGCCCTGCCCCATCGATTCGATCTTGATCACTTCAGCGCCGAACTCCGCCATCAGACGCGCCGCGAAGGGTGCCGCGATCAGTGTTCCAATCTCGATAACGCGGATTCCACTCAGGGGAGCCGTCATCTTCAGTGCCTCATATTTTTTTATTGGAATGTAAGCCTTGTAACGTGAGCCAAGGCTAGAGGACCAGGCACTGAAGAATCCAACCTTCTGTTGGCAAGCGTCGTTCGCGAAACGCGAACGCTTGAGGTGGTGTGTCTAGTTCGCGGGATTTTCCAGGCGGCGCAAGTGTTCGAACAACAAACAGCTGACCGGTGACAACGATGCCTGGTCGCGGGCTACCAGCAACAAGGTGCGTTCGGACCAATCATCGCTCAACGCCACCGCCGTCAACCCGAGCGAGCGACCGAACAGTTCATACGCCTTTTGCGGCAGGATGCCGATGCCCATATTGGCCTGCACCATCCGGCACACCGCATCGAAACCTGGGACATGAATCCGCAGGCGCACGATCCGCCCGCAGGCACGAGCCGCTGCGTGGGTGCGCATGTTGATCGAACTGGCCGCATGCAGACCGACATAGTCATAGTCCAGGGTATCGGCAAAGGCCACGTGATCACGATCGGCCAAGGGATGGTCGCTGCGCATCACGACCGCCAGCGTATCCTGGCGATAAGGCACGCTGAACAGGCTTTGGGTGTCGGTGTCCATCGAACAAATGCCGATGTCCGCCACGCCATCAATGATGCCCTGCACCACGCCATTGCTGGGGCGTTCTTCGAGGTCTATTTTCACTTGCTCATGGCTGGAGACGAAGTCGTGCAGGTCTTCCGGCAGAAACTGGATGATCGCCGACAGGTTCGCCAGCATCCGCACATAACCGCGTACGCCCTGAATATGTTCGCCTAGTTCCAGGCCGATTTTTTCCACATCGAACAGCATCCGCCGCGCATGGTGCAACAGCGTTTCCCCCGCTGCGGTCAATGCCATGCCTTTAGCGTTACGCATGAACAGGCCAATGCCCAGTGCATTCTCCAACTCCATCAAACGCTTACTGGCTGCCGACACCGCAATCGCCTCCCGCGCAGCCGCCCGAGTCAACGTGCCTTCTTCGTGCACGGCGACAAACAATTGCAGGGTAATCAAGTCAAGACGACGGGTGAGGTTTTTGTGGCGCATGGGGTGCGGCTCTCGGCTTCGCGATGAGGCCGAGGATATCCGTAAATCAGCTGCTGAGGTTTAAAACCCCACACTCGCCTGCACGAAAAACGTCCGTGGTAGGCCCAGGTAGATGCCTCAGTGCTCTGCTCGCGAGCAGCAATCCAATTTGCTCAGGATTTGATACGCCAAACGAACCCGAGGCTCGTTGGGATAATTCTTGTTGGCCAGGATCACAATGCCGAGCTTCTTCTCAGGGATGAAGGCAGCGTAGGCTCCAAACCCGCGGGTTGAGCCCGTCTTGTTCACCCAGACCGCCTGTTGCGGGGGCTGGGGCGGGATCAGCTCGGTGGCCGCCTGACGCTCATAAGCCATCTTGTCAGAGTTGCCTTCCAGTAGCGTATCGAGGCTAACCGGGTACCCATATTGTTCCCATATAAGGTCCTGGGTCATCGGACCAAGCTGGAAGTAACCTATATGGGTATCGGCGATTGCGCGCTTAAGCGTGGCATCTGTCTGGGTAAGGTTCAGGTTAACCTCGACGAAGCGAATCAAGTCCTGGACGCTGGTTTTCACTCCGTAGGCTTCGGCTGCAAGCACTCCTGGGCTAAGCCTGACTGGAGCGTCCTGTTTGTTATAGCCCTGTGCATAGAGCGGCATATTGCTTGAAGGCACATTGATGTAGCTGCCGTGCATGCCAAGTTTCGGGAAAAGCTGGGCCTCAAGAGCCTCATCGAAAGGAATGTTCATGCTCTTGGCAGCGATCATCCCAAGCAAGCCGATACTGGGATTGGCGTAAGTCCTGTAGGTGCCAGGGGCGAAAAGGGGCTGCCAAGACCTGAAGTAGTCCATCAACTGCTCGTTGTTCTGGACGTCATCAGGAATCTGAAGGGGAAACCCTCCCGCCGTATGAGTCCCCAAGTTGATCAGCGTCACCTTGTCCAACTGGCTGCCCTGGAGCTGCGGCAGGTATTTGCCGGGGTTGTCACTGAGTGCAAGCCGACCGTTGACCTGAGCGTAAGTGGCCAGGGTCGCCGTGAACGTTTTGCTGATCGATCCGATCTCGAACAGCGTATTGCGGGTGACCTTTCGCCCGGTTTCCCTGGAGGCCACCCCGTAGTTGTAGAAGCTTTGTTTACCATTAGCGGTAACTGCAATAGCCAGGCCGGGAATCTTGTACTGCTGCATGATCGCCTGGGCGGCGTCTTGCACGAGGTTGTCAATATCCGACTTTTCCGTATCCGCAGCTGCGGAGGTGCCGAACAAAGCCGCACAGACAAGAAAGAGAAACGGTGCGCAGAATTTTCCATTCGAGTGCATCCGGTCGTCCTTTGGGGGTTTCTATTGGACGGCGAAAACTATCACATGATTTAGTTTTTCCAGAACCGCTGCTTGGCGACTCTCGGTACTGAAGTACCTTTTTCGGCGATCAAACACGAACCATGCCCCATGCCATCACTGCTCGCCATTGATGCGTCTACGTGCGCGCCCATGATGGCGCCTTGAGTGTGTCGGGCCTCGCAGCCTCGCGTAGCACTGCAAGCCTGCAGCGCCCGAGCATAGGACTCATACATATATATTAAAGTTATAAAAATATGAAATTAGGTTCTTTTGAGGAATAACTCATAAGCTTTATAACTAGCACTGACTCAATGCAGTGTTGGCCCAGCAACTGTTTGCCCGGCAACAGTCATTCAACAAAAGCGTTGCCGGTGAACAGGTGACTGACGCTAGCCAGCGCTGCCCAAGGTGTGAATACGGGGGGCTCGTTGATACAGCTCTTGCTCTGAGCCCGTGAACTTCATTACCGACTGAGACACCGCTTTTTTGCCCTACTGCATAACGCGCCGTACTGCTGTTCGGCGTCCATAAAAAATTGGCTGCACATTGTTTGAAGGATTTGTCATGGATGTTTTCTGGTTCCTCCCTACTCACGGCGACGGCCATTACCTGGGCACCACCAAAGGCGCCCGCCCCGTCACCTTGAATTACCTCAAACAAGTGGCCCAGGCAGCGGATGACTTGGGTTATCACGGGGTGCTGATCCCCACTGGCCGCTCTTGCGAAGACTCCTGGGTCATCGCCTCGGCGCTGGTGCCATTGACCGAGCGCCTGAAGTATCTAGTGGCCATCCGTCCCGGCATTATCTCGCCGACCGTGTCCGCGCGGATGGCGGCAACCCTGGATCGACTGTCCGGTGGCCGACTGTTGATTAACGTGGTGACCGGCGGCGACCCGGATGAAAACCGTGGCGACGGTATCTATCTCGATCACAGCGAGCGCTACGAAGTCACCGACGAGTTTCTGCACATCTGGCGTCGCGTGCTGCAAGGCGAAGCCGTGGATTTTGAAGGCAAGCATTTGCGCGTGCAGAACGCCAAAGCGCTATACCCACCGATTCAGAAACCCTATCCACCGCTGTACTTCGGGGGATCTTCCGAGGCTGCTCACGAACTGGCCGCCGAGCAGGTGGATGTGTACCTGACCTGGGGTGAGCCGCCAGCCGCCGTCGCCGAGAAGATCGCTGACGTTCGCGAACGTGCCGCACGCAAAGGACGCACCGTGCGTTTCGGTATTCGTCTGCATGTGATTGTGCGTGAAACCAGCGAAGAGGCTTGGAAAGCCGCCGATACCCTGATCGAGCACATCAGCGACGAAACCATCGCGGCCGCGCAGAAGTCGTTCTCGCGCTTCGACTCCGAGGGCCAGCGACGCATGGCAGCGCTGCACGACGGGCGTCGCGATAATCTGGAAATCGCACCAAATCTGTGGGCCGGTGTCGGCCTGGTTCGTGGGGGGGCTGGCACCGCGCTGGTGGGCAACCCGCAAGAGGTCGCGGCACGGATCAAAGAATATGCGGACCTGGGGATCGAGAGCTTCATCTTCTCCGGCTACCCGCACCTCGAAGAAGCCTACCGCTTCGCCGAGTTGGTGTTTCCGCTGCTGCCCGAGCCCTACGCGAGCCTGGCCGGTCGCGGGATCACCAACCTGACCGGGCCATTTGGCGAAATGATCGCCAATGACTTGCCGCCTCAGGCCAAGTGATCGGTTGCGCCTGACATACCGTTTTCGCAGGCAAGTCTGCTCACACAGCCTGAACAGGATCGGGGGGGCGTGACACTTCCGTCCGACCCTGCATTAACCCTTGAGGAAACCCGTGTGACTGCCAAGCCGCCAAGCGCCCCGTCCACGCCCTTGCAGACAGCCCAAAAACTGGCTGCACAATTTGCCGAAACCGCCGCAGAGCGTGATGAACGTGGTGGCACTCCCAAAGCCGAGCGCGACGCACTGCGCGAAAGCGGCCTGCTGGCGCTAAGCATTCCTCGTCAATATGGCGGGCTAGGTGGGCGCTGGAGTGAAACCTTAGACATCGTTCGCGAGTTCGCCAAGGTCGACAGTTCCATCGCTCATGTCTTCGGTTTCCATCATTTGATGTTGGCCACCGTGCGCCTGTTCGCCAAGCCGGAACAATGGCAGCCCTGGTTCGAGCAGACCGCGCGCAAGAATTGGTTCTGGGGCAACGCCCTCAACCCGCTGGACACACGCACTGTCGTCAAAACATTCAACGGCTGGCGGGAGTTCTCCGGCAAAAAAAGCTTCTGCTCCGGGGCCAGCGATTCACAGATGCTGATCGCTTCGGCCGTGGACGAAACGGCGGGCGGCAAGTTGCTGATCGCCGCCATCCCCAGCGGGCGCAGCGGTATCACCCTGCATAAAGACTGGAACAACATGGGCCAGCGTCAGACCGACAGCGGCAGTGCCAGCTTTGAGCGGGTGCGGGTCGACGAGTCGGAGTTGCTCCTTGACCCCGGTCCTTTGAGTACGCCCTTTGCCTGCTTGCGTCCGCTGATCGCGCAACTGACGTTCACCCACATGTTTCTCGGTATCGCCGAGGGGGCCTTCAATGAAGCGCGGCAATACACCCTCACCGAAACCCGCACCTGGTTCAAATCCACGACCGAGGACATCCGCCAGGACCCTTATGTGTTGGCACACTACGGGGAGTTCTGGGTAGCGCTGGAAGGCGTGCGGTTGCTGGTAGAACGGGCCGCCGAACTGCTCGATGCCGCTTGGGCCAAAGGCCCGGATCTAAGCAACGAGGAGCGTGGTTATCTGGCAACAGCGATCGCCACCGCAAAAGTCGCCGCCAGCCGCCAAGGCCTGGAGCTGTGTAGCAAGCTGTTCGAGGTGACGGGGGCGCGCTCGACCCACGCGTCCCTGCGTCTCGACCGGCATTGGCGCAACCTGCGCACTCAGACCTTGCACGATCCTGTGGATTACAAACTCCACGAACTGGGTGACTGGGCATTGAACCGATCTCTGCCTGTTCCGACCTTCTACTCATAGTGATAGAGATGCCCATGCAGCTTCTGACCTTACCCCCATCGCCAGCTTTGGCGACGTCGATCCGGGCCACCGCTCAGGTCTTCGAAGATCCAAAATCCCAAGCCCTGTTGGCGCATGTGCAGCAGGTCGCGCCCAGCGAAGCCAGTGTGCTGATCATCGGCGAGACCGGCACCGGCAAGGAACTGGTCGCGCGCCATATCCATAACCTCAGCGCCCGACGCAATCGCCCCTTCGTGGCGGTCAACTGCGGAGCCTTTTCCGAATCGCTGGTCGAGGCCGAGTTGTTCGGTCACGAAAAAGGGGCCTTCACCGGCGCCCTCAGCGCTAAAGCCGGCTGGTTTGAAGAGGCCAATGGCGGCACGCTGTTCCTAGATGAGATCGGCGATCTGCCAATGCCCATCCAGGTAAAACTGCTCCGGGTGTTGCAGGAGCGTGAAGTGGTGCGTCTGGGCTCACGTAAAAGCATCCCCATTGATGTGCGGGTCCTGGCGGCCACCAACGTACAGCTGGAGAAAGCCATCAATGCAGGGCATTTTCGCGAGGATCTGTATTACCGGCTGGACGTGGTAAGCCTGGAGTTGAGCCCGCTGCGCGAGCGTCCCGGCGATATCCTGCCATTGACCCGGCACTTCATCGAGGTCTATAGCAAGCGCTTGGGTTATGGCCCGATCAGCATCAGCGCAGAAGCCGAACACAAGCTCAGGAGCTACAGCTGGCCGGGTAATATCCGCGAACTGGAAAACGTCATCCACCATACCCTGCTCATCTGCCGCAACGGGTTGATCCAGCACAACGATCTGCGCTTGTCGAACATGCGCATCGAGCGCCTGGATGATACGGCGCCTGTTGACGACTCCGCCGCGGCGCTGCTGACGCGAGCGTTCCAGACCCTGTTCGAAGAGCAGGCCGGTGCCCTGCACGAAAAAGTCGAAGACGCCCTGTTGCGCGCGGCCTATCGCTTCAGCCATTACAACCAGGTGCACACCGCCAACTTGCTCGGTTTGAGCCGCAACGTCACGCGGACCCGCCTGATCAAGATTGGCGAGCTGGCAGTGAACAAACGTCGTCCCACTGAACAGACGGCAGGAGATCGCGTGCTTCAGCTATCAATCTGAACGCCGATCAGGTGTCTGGCACGAAGTAAAAAGGTGTAGGACCGTAACGCTTCGATCAGAAACGACAGTATCTTCGACTGCTCAAACCCAGCATTTACGGGGGGAAATATTAACTATTTAATACCGTACGAAATCCCCTACTAAACCTAGTCACGAACCCTGCATCTATGCAGGAAGCGTCTGACAGATTCAGGGGTCGACTCCCGTTATGGTTGCGCCGGCTTATTTATGCCCGAGCACAAACCACCAGGAGTCACCACACATGAAGAAGTTATACCTTGCTGCCGCTGTCGCCACCCTGATCGCAACGACCAGCGGCTGCGTGAGCTATAACATGAGCCAGCCAACCGCGCCGATTGCTGGCTCGGTCACCGCTGACTTGAAAGCCGATGTGAAAGTAGGGGAACAAATCAGCGGCGAATCATCCACCACGATCCTGTTCGGCTGGCTTAACGTGGGTGGCGATACCCAGTTCGCCGATGGCGTTACTTACGGTGGTGCGGGCGGTTCCGCAATCGGCCTGCCTGACCCGATCTCCGCAGTGAAAGCTGCCGCCGCGTTCAAAGCGGTGAAAAGCTCCGGTTCCGACCTGATCGTCGCACCTCGCTACGAAGTCAGCGTTGAAGACTACTTTCTGTTCAAGAAGGTCAACGTCAAGGTTACCGGTAACAAAGGCAGCATCAGCAGCATCCGCTAAGGACTGCTCGCTCTGGATTGAATCCCAGTGACGTGAACGAACGCCGCTCAGCGCATATCCGCTGAGCGGCGTTTTTTATGAGTCAGTGTTTATCCAGAGAAGCCAATCGCTCCGCCAGGGCTTTGGCCTGACTGGCGACGTCGGTTACTGCAGTACTTTCCCACCACATTCCGCGCAACGGCGGCCCCATGGCGAACAGCCGCGGTGAGACGTTCCCTTGCGCATCAAGCAACGCACCATCGGGCTGCGCGGCAATCCCTAGCGCCAGCGGACCTGGGAGGATAAGGCCCCGCGCCAAAAGCTGCCTGGGCAATGCACGGTCCACCCGACGCCAGTCGTATTCGATGCCCGTGGAGTTAATCAAGGCATCGCCAATGACGTGCGACGACTCAGACTCTCCGCGACGACGGATGCGAATCTGTACCTGCCCTGTCGGCAGCACTTCCACCCCCTGCAATGACGCGGCGTGAATGGTCAGCCGTCCCTCTTCCACACGTCGCGCCAGCAGTGCTGCACTTGGCGGTGGTGAACGATGGTGATGGCTTTCCCACCAGGGCCGCACATGGCGAACGAATTGCCGACGCTGCACATCGCTGGCCTGGGACCACAGACGGCCAATGTGCGCACGAACCGTATCCAGCGGCGCCTGCCAATCAATCCCGTCAGCAATGGCGTGTTCGCATTCCTCGCGGACCTTGCGCAGCAGCTGACGCGTGCTGCGAATACTGTGATCTTCGGCCAGAAAATCCACCCACACCGGCGGCTGGCGGCGGACGTGGGGCAATAGACCGTGACGGGAAAACACGTCGATTGGTCCGCGATGCCCGGCCTGCTCCAAGGACACCAATGCATCGACCATGGTCAGGCCCGAGCCGATGATCAGTACGTTTGCCAAAGGGTCGAGCTCGCGCATGGCGTCGACATCCCACGGATCGACAGACGCCGCATTAAGCCCGCTGGACTCGCGTTGCGAGGTGCGCGCAGCAGGGAACATGCCGGTGGCCAGCACCGCAAACGTGCCCTGTAATTGGCGGCCATCACTCAGGGTGATCCGCACACCCGCATCACTGCTTTCCAGATCAGTTGCTTCGCCGCGCACATGTTCCAGGCTAGATCCGTATGAAGCGCCGAGCACCCGCGCATCCGCCAATCGTTGCTGCACATACAGACCAAAAATACCCCGTGGCGGGAACAGCTCTGCCACGGGTACGTGTTGCCCGGCAGACTCCGGCCAGCCGCCAGCCGCAATGTAGTCGCCCAGCCATTGGGTCAGGTCATCGGGGTTGTCTGGATCGACACCCATGCGTGCAGCATTACCATTGAGGGTGTGGCCCAATTCAGTCGCGCTGTAGGCTTCGCCACGCCCCAGCTCACTGCGCGACTCGATAATCAAAATCCGTCGTTTACCCGGCAGTCTCAATAATTGCGCAGCCAACATGCTGCCGCTCAAGCCGCCACCCACAATTAAAATATCGGCTGTACGGACGGCAGAAATCGCCTGCCCTGAATGCGACTCGGTCATTCCCCTATCCTTCAAAAAGCGCAGCAAAAAGTAATGTCTGCCACCGACCTTGCACAGGGCATGCCTGATCAAAAATGATCGCTTTTCTTGGCCTTGCCTGCAATCTGACAGTGAAAAAGTCCAGCAAACCTACACAGTGTTCAAACGCTGTTGTTGGGCAAACAGTTCGCGAGCCATCACCCCTCTTCCGTGAACGGCTTACAGCACCACGTTGCGCACAAACCGAACAGCCACCGGCCCATCGTTTCGATAGGTATGGGCCTGACTGCTGGCGAACATGTAGAACTCGCCGCGTTCAACGCGGTGGACGGTATCGACCAGACCGATGTTCAAGCAACCTTCGAACACATAGACCTGCTCACTCCAGCCTTCAGGGTCGGCTTCCGACGCATAAACCTCACCCGGTTCCAGGCAAAACTCCCACAACTCGACTTCGCGCTTGGCCACGGCCTTTGCCAGGAGCACTGCTTTGCTGCCAGGGATCAGTCCCGCCCACGCGACCTCGTTGATGCGGCTGGGATCGCGCACATCCGGGGCCTGGATCAAATCGCTGAACGCCACGTCCAGCGCATCGGCGACCCGATCAAGGGTTGCCAGGCTAACGTTTTTCTCGCCCGCCTCGATTGCCACCAGCATTCTGCGGCTCACCCCGGATTTCTCTGCCAAGGCACTCTGACTAAGGTCTGCGGCATTGCGCAAACGGCGCACATTCTGACTGACGTGTTGTAGCACCGGGGCTCTCTGAGCGATGTCTTTGTGCACTATATTGCTCGCCTGATTCGATTTGCGCAGTATACTGCCCACTTTCGACGCATTCTGCGTCTCACCTTTGTCACACGCAAGCCCCAATAGCCCGGTGAACACCATGAAGTCTACCCGCCTGACGCCACGAATCAGTAAAGCAGAAGCTGTATTGATCCTGATCACCGTGATCTGGGGCGGGACGTTTCTGCTGGTGCAGCAGGCACTGACGTCCAGTGGACCGTTGTTTTTCGTCGGGCTGCGGTTCGCTGCCGCCGCGAGCATCGTTGCCCTCTTTTCCCTGCGAATTCTACGCGACCTGACGCTGCTCGAGTTCAAGGCCGGGGTGTTCATCGGTGTGTCGATAATGCTCGGCTATGGCCTGCAAACCATCGGCCTGCAAACCATTCCCAGTAGCCAGTCTGCCTTTATCACCGCGTTGTATGTGCCTTTCGTACCGTTGTTGCAATGGCTGGTGCTGGGACGTCGTCCGGGTCTTATGCCAAGCCTGGGCATTGGCCTGGCCTTCGCCGGGTTGATGCTGCTGTCCGGGCCCAATGGCGCCTCGCTGAATTTCAGCCCCGGTGAAATAGCCACCGTGGTCAGCGCTGTGGCAATTGCCGGCGAAATTATTCTGATCGGCGCCTACGCCGGCAAAGTCGACGTGCGTCGAGTAACGGTAGTGCAACTGGCAACCGCCTCGGTATTGTCGTTTCTGATGGTCGTCCCGACCGGAGAGCCACTTCCACCGTTCTCATGGTTGCTGGTGATCAGCGCGGTGGGCCTCGGGGCCGCCAGCGCGGCGATTCAAGTCGCAATGAACTGGGCGCAGAAAACCGTTTCGCCGACCCGTGCCACCGTGATCTATGCCGGTGAGCCGGTATGGGCCGGAATTGCCGGGCGTCTGGCCGGTGAACGCTTACCCGCCATCGCCTTGCTCGGTGCGGCATTAATCGTTGCAGGGGTCATTGTCAGCGAACTTAAAGTGCGGGCCAAGGCGGCAGTGAAAGACGAAAAAGATCGAGGTGAGGTGTTGAGCGAGGCCGATTGAGCCCAGCAACACCGAGTGCCTTCATTCGCGAAAGCGACAGCCCCGTCACAATAAATCCCTCGTAAAACCGGGCCCCCAACTACCCTTGCCTTTAGCCTTTGTAGGATTCTGCCACAGCTTGCGAGTTGGTGATCTGGGACCTGACACGTATGATTCCAGATAATTCCCAGCAGATTAGAAACCTATGTCCCTGATAGTTCTACTGCTTTTGCCTTTTATCGGCAGCTGTCTCGCGGCCCTTTTGCCGCACAACGCGCGTAATACCGAGTCCATCCTCGCAGGTCTGGTGAGTCTGATAGGCGCGATCCAGGTCGCCCTGTGGTACCCGCAGATCGCTGACGGCGGTGTGATTCGCCAGGAATTCTTCTGGTTACCAAGCCTGGGCCTGAATTTCGTTCTGCGAATGGATGGTTTTGCCTGGTTGTTTTCCATGCTGGTGTTGGGCATCGGTGCGCTGGTGTCCTTGTATGCACGTTATTACATGTCACCCGACGACCCGGTACCGCGCTTTTTCGCCTTTTTCCTAGCGTTCATGGGTGCCATGCTGGGCCTGGTGATCTCCGGCAATCTGATCCAGATCGTATTTTTCTGGGAGCTGACCAGTCTTTTCTCCTTCTTGCTAATCGGCTACTGGCACCATCGCGCCGATGCCCGCCGAGGCGCCTACATGGCGCTGGTGGTCACCGGAGCTGGCGGCCTCGCCTTATTGGTGGGGGTCATGCTGCTCGGCCATGTGGTCGGCAGTTACGACCTGGACAAGGTACTGGCGGCGGGTGACGTAATTCGCGCCCACGCCCTGTACCCGGTGTTGCTGCCGTTGATACTGATTGGCGCCTTGAGCAAGAGCGCGCAGTTCCCTTTTCACTTCTGGCTGCCCCACGCCATGGCCGCCCCAACCCCGGTTTCGGCCTACCTGCACTCAGCGACCATGGTCAAGGCCGGGGTATTTTTACTGGCGCGTTTCTGGCCGGTATTGTCGGGCACTGAAGAATGGTTCTGGATCGTCGGCGGGGCCGGCGCCTGCACGTTGCTGTTGGGTGCCTACACAGCGATTTTCCAGACCGACCTCAAGGGCCTGCTGGCCTATTCGACCATCAGCCATCTGGGGCTGATCACCCTGCTACTTGGCCTGAACAGTCCATTGGCCGCCGTGGCGGCGGTGTTCCATATTCTCAATCACGCCACCTTCAAGGCCTCGCTGTTCATGGCCGCCGGGATCATCGACCATGAAAGCGGTACCCGCGATATTCGGCGGCTCAGCGGCCTGATCAAGATGATGCCGTATACCGCCACCCTGGCCATGGTCGCCAGTGCGTCAATGGCCGGGATTCCGCTGCTGAACGGCTTTCTTTCCAAGGAAATGTTCTTCGCCGAGACCGTGTTCATCTCTTCTACCGCGTGGGTCGAGATGGCTCTGCCTGTCATCGCGACCATTGCCGGGAGCTTCAGCGTCGTCTATGCGCTGCGCTTTACCGTGGATGTATTTTTCGGTCCGAAAGCCACCGACCTGCCCCATGCACCTCACGAACCGCCACGCTGGATGCGCGCACCGGTGGAGCTACTGGTGCTGGTCTGCCTGATCGTCGGCATCTTCCCCGCACAGTCCGTGGGCCCGCTGTTGGCCACTGCAGCACGGCCGGTCGTGGGGGGCACGCTGCCCGAATACAACCTGGCGATCTGGCATGGCTGGAATACGCCAATGATCATGAGCCTGCTGGCCATGGTCGGCGGAATCGTGCTGTACCTGTTGTTGCGCCCGGCGTTCAAACAGGAGCGATTTACCGGTGCGCCCCTGGTCTCCCGCCTCAATGGCAAGCATCTGTTCGAGCGCAGCCTGGTATTGATGGTGCGTTGCGCACGGCGTTTCGCGCGAAAGATCAGCACCCGCCGCCTGCAGGCCCAGCTATTTCTGCTGGTCCTGGTCGCATTCGTTGGCGGACTGATTCCGCTCTACCACAGTGGCCTGACCTGGGGTGATAGACCAAAGATTCCAGGCTCAGCGGTGTTCGTAACGCTGTGGCTGATTGCGATTGCCTGCGCACTCGGCGCCGCGTGGCAGGCCAAATATCACCGTCTCGCGGCACTGACCATGGTCAGCGTCTGCGGATTGATGATCTGCATCACCTTCGTCTGGTTCTCTGCCCCGGACCTGGCTCTGACCCAGTTGGTGGTGGAGGTGGTCACCACCGTGCTGATTCTGCTGGGCCTGCGCTGGCTGCCACGACGCAACGAAAACGTCGCGCCACTGCCGAGCACCCTCAGCCAGGCTCGGGCACGTCGTCTGCGTGACTTGCTACTGGCGGTGATGGTCGGTGGCGGCATGGCGCTGCTGTCTTATGCGATGCTGACTCGGCCAACGCCCAATACGATTTCCTCGTTCTATCTCAGCCGCGCCCTCCCTCAAGGCGGCGGCAGCAACGTGGTGAACGTGATGCTGGTGGACTTCCGTGGCTTCGATACCTTGGGCGAAATCACTGTATTGGCGGCCATCGCCCTGACGATATTTGCGCTACTGAGGCGCTTCCGCCCCCCTAAAGAAAGCATTCCGCTGCCCGCTCAGCAACGCTTGCTGGCGCGTGACGTGGTCACCGACCTGGTTAATCCGCGCAGCGCCAGTGACACCGCACTGGGCTTCATGATGGTGCCAGCGGTGTTGGTACGCTTGCTGTTGCCGATTGCCTTGGTGATTTCAATGTATCTGTTCATGCGCGGGCATAATCTGCCAGGCGGCGGATTCGTCGCTGGGCTGGTGATGTCCGTGGCCTTCATTCTTCAATACATGGTGGCGGGAACGCAGTGGGTCGAAGCGCAAATGAGCCTGCGTCCACTGCGCTGGATGGGCATCGGAATGTTGTTTGCGATGTTCACCGGGCTGGGTTCGATGGCACTCGGCTACCCGTTCATGACCACCCATACCGCGCACCTGCAGTTGCCGCTGCTGGGCGATATCCACTTCGCCAGTGCGCTGTTCTTCGATATCGGCGTGTACGCCGTGGTGGTCGGCTCGACGCTGCTGATCCTCACTGCTTTAGCTCACCAATCGGTGCGAAGCCATCGTCCGACCTCGCTGCCCAAGCCCATAGCAACGCAAGGAGCCGTCTGATGGAAGAAGTCATCGCAATCGCCATCGGTGTACTGGTTGCCTCGGGCGTCTGGCTGATCCTGCGACCTCGAACCTTTCAAGTGGTGATGGGGCTGTGCTTGCTGTCCTACGGGGTCAACCTGTTCATCTTCAGCATGGGCAGCCTGTTTATTGGCAAGGAACCGATCATCAAGGACGGAGTGCCGCAAGACTTGCTCAATTACACCGACCCCCTGCCGCAAGCCCTGGTCTTGACGGCGATTGTCATCAGCTTCGCCATGACCGCTCTGTTTCTGGTACTGCTACTGGCCTCGCGGGGCCTGACCGGCACCGACCATGTGGATGGTCGGGAGCCTAAAGAATGACGTTGATGAATCAACTGATCGTCGCCCCCATTCTGCTCCCCCTGCTGACCGCCGCCCTGATGTTGATGCTCGGCGAAAAGCATCGTCCGTTGAAAGCCCGAATCAACCTGCTCTCCACCTTACTTGGGCTGGCGATCTCGATCAGTTTATTGATATGGGTCCAGCAGGCAGGTACCACGGGCTCTATCGGCGTATACCTGCCGGGTAACTGGGAAGCGCCCTTTGGCATCGTGCTGGTGGTCGATCATCTTTCCGCGCTGATGCTGGTGCTGACCGGGATCATCGGTGTCTGTGCGCTGCTCTTCGCCCTGGCCCGCTGGGACCGGGCCGGCGCCAGCTTTCACGCCTTGTTCCAGATCCAGCTGTTGGGCCTTTACGGGGCCTTCCTGACCGCTGACCTGTTCAACCTGTTCGTATTCTTCGAAGTGCTGTTGGCCGCGTCTTATGGCCTGATGCTCCACGGTTCGGGACGCGCACGGGTCTCAGCGGGCCTGCATTACATCACCATCAACCTGGTGGCCTCGTCGTTGTTCCTGATTGGAGCGGCACTGATTTATGGCGTGACCGGCACCTTGAATATGGCCGATCTGGCAATAAAGATCCCGTTAGTGCCCGAATCCGATCGCGGCCTGTTGCATGCTGGCGCCGCGATTCTTGCCACGGCGTTCCTCGCCAAGGCAGGCATGTGGCCGCTGAATTTCTGGCTGGTGCCGGCCTACTCGGCAGCCAGCGCCCCTGTGGCAGCGATGTTCGCGATCATGACCAAAGTCGGTGTCTATACCCTGTTGCGGCTCTGGACCCTGCTATTCTCGGGGCAAGCAGGCGCCTCAGCTTTTTTTGGCGGCGACTGGCTGATCTACGGCGGCATGGCGACGATTTTCACGGCAGCCGTAACGATTCTGGCCGCGCAACGCCTGGAACGCTTGGGCAGTCTGAGCATTCTGGTGTCGGCAGGTATCCTGCTGTCGGCCATCGGCTTTGCCCAACCCAGCCTGACCGCTGGCGCACTGTTCTATCTGGTCAGCTCGACCCTGACTCTCAGCGCCCTGTTTCTGCTGGCCGAACTGATAGAGCGCTCGCGCTCAGAGAACGAAATCCCCCTATTTGAAGACGCGGAGCGGCCTCGTCCGCTGGAATCGTTGCAGCCACTGCCGGGTATAAACCTCGACGAGGAACAGAAAGCCGTGGTGGGTCAGGTGATCCCGAGGACCATGGCCTTCCTTGGGCTGAGCTTCATCGCTTGCGCCCTATTGATCATTGGCATGCCGCCTCTGTCCGGCTTTATTGGCAAGCTGACGTTGCTCAGCGCTTTGCTCAATCCACTCGGGCTGGATGTGGCCAAGGACGAATCGATTTCAGGTGCCAGTTGGGTCCTGATCAGCCTGTTGATCTTCTCCGGACTGGCCTCGCTGATCGCCTTTTCTCGCGTCGGCATTCAGCGTTTCTGGGCTCCGAGGGAGCGACCTTCGCCTAAGCTGCGCCGCAATGAGTGCCTGCCCATCCTGATCCTGTTGGGTTTGTGCATTGCGCTCACGTTCAAAGCCGAGCCGCTGCTGCGCTACACCCAGGACACTGCGGCGGCCCTGCATGATCCGCAGCAATACGTGCTGTCAGTCATGGCCACCCGCCCACTGCCCGGCCCGACCACGGCTGCTGCCCAGCAGGTGCAGCCATGAAGCGCCTGTTCCCTGCCCCGTTGCTATCGCTGGCGCTCTGGTTGCTCTGGCTGGTACTGAACCTGTCTCTCAGCCCCGGCAATCTGTTGCTCGGCGCATTGCTTGGGGTTGTCGCCCCCTTGCTGATGAAGCCGTTGCGCCCTCTGCCGGTACGGACTCGCAGGCCTGGCGTGATGCTGAAATTGTTCCTGCGGGTGGGATGCGACGTGGTGTCATCGAACATTGCCGTGAGCTGGACGGTGTGGAACGCTAAACGGCGACCACCCCGCTCAGCGTTCGTCAAAGTACCGCTTGAGCTGCGTGACGCCAATGGCCTGGCCGTCCTGTCGATGATCACCACGGTCATTCCGGGCACGGTGTGGTCCGAACTGGCCCTGGACCGTAGCGTGTTGCTGATGCATGCGTTCGATCTGAACGATGAGGCGCAGTTCATCGCACACTTCAAGCACTGTTACGAACGCCCGCTGATGGAGATTTTCCAATGAGTGCCCTGCTCTCCAACGCCATCTTGCTCAGCCTGTTCATCTTTGTGATGGCGATGGTGCTGACCTTTATTCGGCTGTTCAAGGGCCCGTCCGCGCAGGATCGGGTCCTCGCTCTGGACTACCTGTATATCATTGCCATGTTGATGATGCTGGTGCTGGGCATCCGCTACGCCAGCGACATGTACTTCGAGGCCGCGCTGTTGATTGCGCTGTTCGGCTTCGTCGCCTCCTTCGCGCTGGCGAAGTTCCTGCTGCGCGGCGAGGTGATCGAGTGAATTCGCTCAGCGTGCTGCCATTCTGGGTCGAGATCATCACTGCGGCGCTATTAGTCGCCAGCAGCCTGTTCGCCCTGACCGGCGCTCTCGGTCTGCTGCGCATGAAAGATTTCTTTCAGCGCATGCACCCACCCGCACTAGCGTCCACCTTGGGCGCATGGTGTGTAGCGCTGGCGTCGATCATCTATTTTTCGGCGCTGAAATCCGAACCGGTGATTCACGCCTGGTTGATCCCGGTACTGCTGTCTATCACTGTGCCGGTCACGACCCTGTTGCTGGCCCGCACCGGACTGTTCCGCAAACGCATGGCGGGGGATGACGTACCGCCAGAGGTCAGTGGCGATCGCAACGAAGGTGATCCGGGCGGTAACTGATGGGCGGCATTTCAGCTATGCCGCCTCATTTCAAGCTGGCGCTGACCTTGGTCGCAATGTCTTCGGGCAGCCAGGCCTTCCAGACATCCGGGTGTTCCTTGAGGAACACTTGGGTAACATCCCGTGGGGCCAGGTGTTTTTCGCTCATGTCCGCCAACGCCTTGTTCAGCGGACCCATTGGCAGATCAACCTTCTCGAAGAACGCTACCGGTTGCGGATAGTGCCGCTTAAACGGTCTGGAAACCCCGATGCTCAGCGTAGACCGAAGAACGTTGGCTGCGGATTGAGATTTTTCGCATCGGTCAGGGTTTCCCAAGCGGATGCATCAAAGGCCGGCTCCTGAAGTTGAATCAATTTGTAGCATCCCAACAGCGGCGTCGGCGACCAGTAATAGAACAATACCGGCCGGACTCGTTTCATGGACGAGGAGATTTCGGCATCCCGTGCTGCGCCCGACCCGCTTTGAAAATTCACATAGCTTTTCTCGAGCCCATACGCCTTGAGCTTCTAGCCGTTGACCACGCCAGAAGTCCAACCCATTGGGCTGTTCAAAATTCGCCCTTTGCCCGGTAACTCGGGGGCTTTGAACACATCTTTGTACCGAGGCAAATCCGACACACTACGCAGCTAGGGCGCCATCGGCTTGATACCGCGCTCAGCGTCGCCCGTGATGACGTATTCGGTTCCCATGGTTTCAAAATACTCTGTCAGCAGATCGGCGCAGAGGTTCCTTTTCGACGGAGCCCGGCTTCGAGGGGTTGCCTTATACGGTGCACACTCGTTCATTCGCGAGCAAAACGCAGCGTCTTGTTCTCGTATTATTCACTGGCCTTGAATGTCAGCTCACCCTTGCGCCATTTCGCGGCTTTGCCGGTAACGGCTTTCAGGGTCTTGCTCAACGTACCTTGCAACTGCTCGTTGGCGGCAAAGACCGTAACCACGGCACGGCCTTCCTTGAACACAATACCGTGGCCATCAGGCGTATTAACGTAGGCGTAATCACCCAGACCATAGACGGTCAACTTGATATCTCGAAACTTCAGTTCTAACTTACCGCCTTCACGGCTGGGCAATACTGCCGCACGAAAGTGATCGCCTACTTTGAGTTCCAGACGCTGCTTGTCGTCTACCACCAACGCGGTTTCGGTATCAATTTCAGCGATGTAGATGCCTTCGGCGGTTTGCTCGGTGACATAGACAAAACGGGATTGGAATTGCTTGACTAGCTTGGCACGAAGATCGCCAAGCACGAATAATGCGTGCATATCCAGATTACTTACTGCCAATGACGAGTCCTCTAACTTGAAAATTATCTTGCCCGACAACGTTCGAGCACCACACAAAACGGGTTGGATATAGCTATTTTCCGCCCCTGTTCGTCGCACAAAAAATATTGACTGACCTTGATCCAGTCTCCCTGACGTTTCGAGAAAGATTGTCAACTTGGAGCCCAGGCGTCTGCCAACAACCCGGCACAGAATATTAATGGATAACCGACTCGGCGTCTCGCCACCTGGGCGTCCAGCCTTGCAGGAAATCGCGCTTTCGGTTGCCAGAGAATAGCAGGCAACGTATTCAGGAATAAAAATACGATTCTACCGGTTAGCCCCCCCTACAGGGTATATACCTTTCGTCCGGCGACGACGCGGAGAGCAGAAATCCACTCGTTAACGTCCGACTCCCGATAACCTGTCATTCGTCATCGTGAGAACTAAACCCCGCCTGTCCACCTCAACAACTGCCATACTCGCCAACATCAAAAAAAACAGACGATACGCCTGCGTGCCGTAGCGTAGTCACTCGTCATCCATGGGAAGGTAATAGTGATTGAATTTGATATTGGCGAGTTCTTCATCTGGGGCGAAGCCAAAGAAGTCGACGGCGAGTTCCAGGCTGTAATCGTGATGCGCGCCAAAGAAGCAAAAAACGCAATCAGCTACCACCAAGTCGAAAAAGACCGGTGGTTTAAAACAGCAGATGTTGCTGCGACTGCCGCAAAAGACGCTGCCAAAGCCTTGAAAGAAGCGGTCGATGCGGGTGCTTTGAGCCTCTAGCTCACTGCAGTCGGGAGGGCCAGTACTCGCCGGTTACCTTTGCTGGCCATCGGCGCTCAGGATCGAGTGTAAAAAGAATCTGTCACTGCCCGCTTATCCCGTCGAACTCTTGCCGAGCGCGGGCCTCAGATACGTTGCCACCGCTTTATTAACGGCTTCCACCACTGCACGGGTTTTTCCCGTCAAGGAGATCACATGGAATTGACTACGCCTACGCTGGCCACCCTCTTCGAACAACTGGGCCTTGAGTCCGACCCGGCCAGTATCGATGCATTCGTCTCCAGCCACTTTCTGCCAGAAAACATCAAGCTCTCCGAGGCCGAATTCTGGACACCGCAACAGGCGCGATTCCTGAAAGAAGAATTGCGCGAAGACGCCGAATGGTCGCTCGTTGTAGATGAACTCAATGAGCGGCTGCATTTGACCAAGTAGCACCCATACCGCATCCACACCATGATCAGGCCGCTATCGACAATTGAGCGGCCCATGCCGCGCGGCACTCTTCTGCTTCGCTGCGGGAGGAAAAAGCGGTTCCGCGCCGCTCCCCATTGAGCAGCACCACCCAACAAACGCGACGCCCCTGAGCACGCATTGAAGGCGGAACCCCTGTACCTATCATCACGGCGACATCGACTTTGCTGTGCATGAGCATTCTCCCCGGATTTAACAAGCAACCTAACGATGTCGCCATCATAGAGACTTGCCCCGCCGGGAAAAAGCTATCGCCCGCATAGCTTCGTTACATAACCGGTAACAAAATCCCAGCACGGACCCTTCGCCCAGCGCCCTCGCTGATACCTCATCGGGGATAACCGGGCTGACTGACGTGGGGGTGATGAACACGCCCGCCAGGCTGTGGTGCATGGACGAAAACAGCGCCACTCAGACTGCCACCACTACCGACTGCGGCGTTCCAGTGAGCGGAGCGATGGATATAGCGCTGACGCAACATGCGCCGTTCACTTTCATCGAGCGTGTCGGGGCCGCCCTTGGCGTAGGCAATCAGCTTTTGCGCAACCACTTGCAACTCGGGTACAAGCCTCAACTCGGGGGTGTCAGGTATCGGCCCCAGAGGCACCCCTTCGGCACAGGCCAGCGCGTGCATCACGCGTAAATAGACCCTGGAAAGATGACCGAATACGCGACGTTCCAGACTCACAGCGGCCAGGATCGTTTTAACGCCGACCTTGTTACTGCCTGCGCCGGGATAGCTTTCACAACACTCGACGCGCAACGAAGCGCCTACATCCAGAGGATCGAGCCATTGACTGGCATCAATCGCCTGCAGATCCAAATCGCTTTCCAGCCAGGCACCGCTGGCGTGGCAGTGCGTATCGAGGCTTACGATGCTTCGGCGCGGCCGGGTCAGAAATAGCTTTTCCCGCACCTGCGGATGATAGCCACCGCCAACGTCCGAGTGCGCCCCAGGCACCACGACCTCCTTCGACCAATCCGGGGCAACGCTGTTCAAGGCGAAGTTACGCCGCAACTCGTCGCCGGCGACCAGGTGCAACACCTGCTGTGCCGACCCGGGAGGCAGGTAGAGATTGACCCCACGGTTCGCGGCGTCCCGCACATTACCCCAATCTTCGATACTACCTATGGCCGCGACGGTGTCGAACAAGCCGATCACTTTCAATTTCACGCTTGCGTTATGCCAGGCGAAATCTTCACTCCATGGGATTTGCCTCTGATCGAGTAAGGGGCCAAGGGCGCCTTTTGCCTGCTTCAATACTTCATTGGCAAAGTGCCGGGCGGCTGCGGCACCGCGACTGAAGCCGAAAAGATCGAGTTCCAGCCCATCGATAACGCACCCTGGGTTCTCGGCCTTGAAAGCGTCAAGGACGGCACCAAGCTTTTTAACGCCCTTGGCAACCTTGGCGATGACACCCGTGCTGCCACGCCCGAAACTTTGGCCCGCCCATACTGAATCGCACTTACCGGACGTTGTGCCGATACCGCTTATATAAATCGGCCAGCACGCAGCCCCTCCATTCTTCGTCGCGCTTACCTTGAACTGCTGACAATACAGTTCATACAACCTGGCCACATTACTTAAATCATTGCTGTAACTACTGGCAGGCTGGGTATGGCGCCCCGCGCACTCTCTAATGTGTGAGTTATTTATCACGACCTGCGCACGGCAACGAGCCGCGATGTAGCTATTGACCCGATTGTTGCCTGTCCCGTCGAAAAATAGACCGATACGCAGCGTAACACGGTGCATTTCCGGGGCAGCGCTGGCCGCAGCCTGCTGGGTTGTCTCTATCCCGCTCATGGTATTTTCGCCCTGTATGGCACAACTGGAAGCCAGCCTGCTTAAATCAATAAATACTTCTGATTTAAAACAGCTTGCTCAGCCATACACAGACGTCAAGGCACTCAGGACGATTTCAGAATCGTCCCACACACCACAGAGAAGTTAGAGAGTCTATTAACTAATAAGTCTTACAACGAAGACTAATAGAGCCCATTAAGCGACATAAACGACTGCATTCACTTGAATGAAACCATCAAAGACCCGTCATCAACGGCAGACGTATTTCGAAGGCGATTCCTGGCCTTTGGGAGGTGGAATCGCCGGAGTACTCGGAAAGGTTTTACCCGCGTTTGGGTTGCGGTAGACCTTCGGGTTTGTAGCCCAGGCGCAGGCCACCCCAATGGCGCCCCTTGACCATGATCGGCACTGACAGGTCGTGCATCAGTTCGCCGGTATCGCGGGTGTAAGTTTGCAGCAGTACCGGCTGTTGATGGCTGCCACAACGAATACCCGTGCGGTCATCGAACTTGCGCTTGGTGCGGTTCTGCACCGTGTCGAGCTTGATGTCGCCGGTCAACGGCTGACTGAAGACCTTGTTATGCGTCGGCACGTAGCCTTGCTGCGTACAGGCAATGGCGAAGACCAGGCCCTCATGGCTCGGCAAGATCGGCTCCAGGATCGACGGCAGCACCTGATCGGTGTAACGATCAAATCGCGTCTGGAACTTGCTCGGCGACGTCTTGGGAATCAATTGATAACTGCGATCGAACAGGTCCTCGAGGCTGATGCGGTTCTGCTCGATATCCGCTTCGAATTGCGCAGAAATCTGGCGGGCACCTTCGCGGGCAAGGTCATAGATACGCTGGTGATAATCGTCCAGCCCTACCTGGGCCAGGCGCTCACTGATGCTCTCTGCCTGCCCCTCCATCTGCACCGCGGCGCTGGCCAGTTGTCGAGTCTGCTCATCACTGATCGCCAAATCACTG
Organism: Pseudomonas sp. 5C2; assembly: GCF_034314155.1. Lineage (NCBI taxonomy): Bacteria > Pseudomonadati > Pseudomonadota > Gammaproteobacteria > Pseudomonadales > Pseudomonadaceae > Pseudomonas > Pseudomonas sp. 5C2. The sequence goes on from NZ_JAVIWH010000002.1 coordinate 2,273,735, forward strand.
CGCATTTGCTCGACCGCGGTAAACAAACCGCTCAGCTGCTCCTGATTGTTCTGTGCACCCGCAGCAATCCCGTTGACTTGCGCTTCTACCCCGGCCGCCAGGCGAGCGATGTTTTCCAAATGCTTGCCGGTGTGTTCGACCTGCTCCACGCCGCTGTCCAGATCAGTGGACAGCTGTCGGATTTGCTCCACCACTTGTCCGGTGCGCTGCTGAATATCAGCCACCATCTGCCCGACTTCCTCGGTGGCACTGGCGGTGCGACCGGCCAGACCGCGCACCTCGTCAGCGACCACGGCAAAGCCACGCCCGTGCTCGCCGGCACGGGCAGCTTCGATGGCAGCATTGAGCGCCAGCAGGTTGGTCTGACTGGCAATCGACTGAATAACCAGAGTGACACGCTGAATTTCTTCGCTGCGCTGGCTGAGGGCTTCAATCAGTTCACGGCTGCCAATGGCACGTTTGCTCAGTTGGTGCATGCGGGTGATGGATTCCGCCAGTACGGTGCGCCCGGCATCACTGCTCTGTCTGGCCTCGCTGGCCGCCGTGAGCGCTTGCTGGCTGAGCTGGGAGGTCGCCTGCTCGGTAGTGATCATCACATCGGCGCTGCTGACGATCTGCTCAGCGGCATCGAGCTGCGACTGAATCCTGGCCGCCAACTGGCGTACGGAAAAGGCCACGCCTGCCGCAGAGAGCGCGTTATGGCTGGTGGTGCGGGACAAGTCGCGGGTCAATTGGGCGATATCAGTGCCGCTGTTCTGAGCCACGACCGAAGTAGGCTCACGGGTCAGCAAGCGCGGCAGCCAGATCAGTAATACTGCCACTGGCAAGCACACGTAGACCGACAAACCGCTGAAGGCCATCGCCAGCAACAACAGGCACAGCGCCAGACTCTGCAATAACGGTGCGAGCCAGCGTGTTTTTTTGAGGGGGGTCAGTTCAGGGGACTGAGCCTGCGACGCAAGCGTCCCTACGAGAAATCCGTCTCCAGCCATGCTTATCACCCACCTGTACTTATCGTTATTTGTCTGCATTAAACGCCAGACAACAACCATTAGCCATGAGTCGTTAGTGCTAGATCGACAGGTAATATTGAACGGATGAAGACGTGCTCAGACGGATAGAACAACAGGCGCAACTCTACCGGGGCATTTGAATGCCCCTATAAAGCAAACGCCAGAATCGATCAGGCCTGACGTTGGTGCTTGTCGATTTGCTCGTGACGTTCTTGAGCTTCGATGCAGTACTTAGTGGTAGGGCTAATCAGCAGGCGCTTGAGGCCAATCGCCTCGCCGCTGTCTTCGCACCAGCCAAAGCTGTCGTTGCCAATTCGTTCAAGGGCCATTTCCAGCTGCGGAAGCATGCGCTGATCACGATCGATCACGTTGACCAACCAGTGACGCTCTTCTTCGACCGACGCCGCATCAGCAGGATCGGAAGGCGTGTCCAGGCTTTCGATAGCAATACGACTCTGCTCGATTCGCGCGTGGATCTCGACTTTCATGCCTTGCAGCAGCTCGACGAAGAAAGCATGCTGCTCGGCATTCATGTAGTCATCGGCCGGCATCGCCAGCAACTTGTCCTTTGTCATTGATTTCTCTATAAAAAATACGTGCATTAAGGCGAATTAAGGAGCGGTTCAGCGTTGCCGAAAAAGCGCCATCGTCTCCAAGGGCCACCTGACACTCAATTTATGAGGGGCGGCAGTCTAAGGCCGGCGTGTTGACTCAGCAACATAATTGACGCGGATTTGCTCAACTAGTCGCGTAAGGCAACAGAAAAGGGCCCAGAAGGGCCCGTTCGTCGGCGAAAGCACTGTACCTGACACACCACTGCGCCCCGTTCGCCAGTACTGACTCAGCGCTTTATTTTGCGTTTGTTGCGGTATTGGTCGATCACCACGGCGACCACGATGATCATTCCCTTGATGATGTCCTGGATGTAAGCGTCGACGCCGACGAACGTGAATCCGCTGGCCATGACCCCCAGGATCAAGGCACCGATCACGGTCCCGGTGATGCGCCCCACGCCACCGGCCAGGCTGGTGCCGCCGATCACCGCAGCAGCGATTGCGTCCAGCTCGTAAGACATGCCCATACCGGCCTGCCCCGTTGCCGCACGCGCCGAAGCCACCACCCCCGCCAGCCCGGCCAACAAGCCCGCGATGCTGTAGACGATGATCAAGTGCCGTTTGACGTTGATCCCCGACGTTCGCGCCGCCTGCATGTTGCCGCCGATAGCGTAGGTATATTTGCCGTATTTGGTATAGCGCAGGGCGATGTGGAAAATCACCGCGACTACCAGGAAAATGATGACCGGCATCGCCCCCTGACCGATGGAGGTGTACGGATCTGACAGCATGCTCACCGGCTGGCCTGACGTGTAGAAGCGCGCCACACCGCGAGCCGACACCATCATGCCCAGGGTCGCAATGAACGGCGGAATCCCGCTGAGGGCAATGATACTGCCGTTGATCGCCCCAGCCAGCAGCCCCACCCCCAGACCCGCTATCACCGGGATCCACACCGGCAAATCGGTGAGCGATGGAAACACGGCTCGGGCAAAGTCCGAGGTTTGCGCCAGACTGGCGGCGATCATTGCCGACAGCGCCAGAACCGAACCCGAGGACAAATCGATACCAGTGGTAATGATGACCTGAGTCACGCCGATGGCCAGCAAGCCAATGATCGACACTTGCAGGATCATCAACACCAGACGCTGAGAGTTAAAGAGAAAACTCTGATCGCGAACGATCCAGCCAAACACCTCAAAGACCAGGCCGATACCGATCAGCACCAGAAAAATGCTCAATTCGGTGGGCAAGCGCCGCTTCGATTTGACCGCCGCTACGGTGGGTTTATTGTCCAGAATCGCGTTCATTGCGGTTAATCCTCATGTTCTGCTGTGTGCTGACCGGCCCGCTAGTGAACAGAATGGCCAGAGGCGAGGTGCATCACTCGCTCCTGGGTCGCCTCGCTGCGGTCGAGTACGCCCATCATCTCGCCCTCATGCATGACCATGACCCGGTCACTCATACCCAGAACTTCGGGCAACTCCGAGGAAATCATGATCACCGCCATGCCTTCGCTGGCCAGATAGGAAATCAATCGATAGATCTCCACCTTGGCGCCGACATCGATGCCACGGGTCGGCTCATCAAGGATCAGCACCCGTGGATTGGTCATCAGCCAGCGTGCAAGCAGGGCCTTTTGCTGGTTGCCACCCGATAAGGTGTCGATGCACTGCTCCAGCGACGGAGTTTTCACCCGCAGTTTCTTGCACATGTCTTCGCACAAGATGCGCAGGGCTTTTTGCTGGATAAACCCCCCGCCGGCATAGTGCGGCAACACCGCCATTTCCATGTTTTCCAGCACTGACAGACAGGGGAACAGGCCGCTGAGCTTGCGATCCTCGGTCAACAGGCCGAAGCCTTTTTCGATGGCCAGGTGCGGATCACTGATACGTACGCTGACCCCGTCAAGCTGAATATCACCACCGTCACTGGGGGTAATACCAAAAATGGTTTCTGCGATATTGGTCCGCCCGGACCCCATCAGCCCGGCGATTCCCATAATTTCGCCCGCGTGCAGATCAAACGAAACACCCTGGAATACCCCATCCAGACGCAGATCGCGCACTGACATCAGCAGGTCGCCAATCGGTTTTTCACGTACCGGAAACAACTGGGTCAGTTCACGACCGACCATCATGGAAATCAGGCTGTCACCATCCATGCTGTCAGCACGCTGCAGGCCGATATAGGCGCCATCGCGAAACACCGCCACTTCATCGGCAATGCTGAAGACCTCGTTCATTTTATGGGTGATATAGATGATGCCCTTACCCTGCGCCTTGAGGTCGGCAATGATCGAGAACAGGTGGGCGACTTCCTTGTCGGTAATAGCCGACGTCGGCTCGTCCATTATCAGAATGTCGGAGTCGTAGGACACCGCCTTGGCGATCTCCACCATCTGCCTCTCGGCGATGCTCAGGTTGCCCACCAACTCCTCCGGATCGAGGTTGATGCGCAAACGCTCTAGCAATACGGCGGTACAGCGGAACATCTCCCGGTGATCGATCATGCGCAGGCCATTGAGCTGCTCACGGCCGATCCAGATGTTTTCGGCGATGCTCATGTGCGGCATCAAGTTGAGTTCCTGATGGATCATCGCGATCCCGGCCTGCAACGCGGCCAGCGGTGTGTCGAAACTGACGGGGTTGCCACGCAGGCGCAGCTCGCCGTCGTCGGGCTGGTAGATCCCGGCGATGATCTTCATCAAGGTGGATTTACCGGCTCCGTTCTCGCCCATCAACGCCAACACCGAACCGGGGCGCACACGCAGTTGCACATTGGACAGGGCCAACACGCCGGGGAAGCTTTTGCTGACGTTGATGATTTCCAACAGATAGGGCACATCGGCAGTATCGGTCGCAGCAGCGCCAGCCGATCGATCGGTCCTGGCGGTACTCGAAGCAGTAGCTGAAGCGAACATGTGACAGGCTCCTCAAGCGACATTATTATTTTTGGGAAGAAGAAAAAGAGCTGCTATTTGAACGAATCGACATTTTCCGGGGTGATCAAGCGATAGGGTACCCAGACAGCGTGTTCCACGGGTTCGTGCCTGGCCATTTTCACCGCGGTGTCGATCGAGCCATCGGCCTGGCCCTTGGCATCCTGGAACACCGACATGGTCAGCGTCCCTTTCTTCACCGCGTGCAAGCCATCAGGCGCGCCGTCGATACCTGCGATCAAGACCGAACCCTGTTCAACGCCAGCCTGTTTGAGTGCCATGGAAGCGCCAATCGCCATTTCGTCATTGTTGGCGACAACCGCATCGAACTTTTTGCCCTGAGTAATCCAGTCGTTGGTCAGGTCCATGCCCTTCTGGCGCAGCCACGTGCCGGTCTGCTCTTGGGTAATTTTGATGTCCGGGTAGTTGGCGAGCACTTCTTTAACGCCTTTGGTGCGGTTCTGAGTAGAGTTGTTCGCCAGATCCCCCAGCAGGATCACAATATTGCCTTTGCCCCCCATCTTGTCGGCCAGGTACTGCATCTGCATCTGACCGGCCTCTTGGTCATTGGAGGCAACCGTGACCACGCCCTTGGGCAGGTTCAGATCATCGGGTCTGCGGTTGACATAAACCAGCGGGATACCGGCCTTGACCGCGGCGGCGGTAATTTTTTGGGTGGCGGCGGTGTCCACCGGGTTGACCACAATCGCGTCGACTTTTTGGCTGATGAAGTTCTCGACCTGACTCAACTGCTTGACCACATCGCTGCGGGCGTCTTCGAATTGCAAGTTGACGCCGCCTGGCATGGACCTGGCTTTCTTGTCCATTGACTCGCGCAAGTAGGTTAGCCAGGTATCGTCGAACTGCGACATGCTCACGCCAATTTTCAGATCGGCCAAAGCGGCCCCGCTACTGAGCATCAGCGCCAAGGCAAGAGAGGTGAAGCGAATCCTGGTCTTCATGATCGGTCTGTCTCCAACTGTTGCTTTTGTTTTATGGATAACCTGGAAACGACTCTATTGGAAAATAATTTCTATATCAATTAATTTTAGAATATTTTTCTATTTTTATTTTAACTGCAGAAGTAACCGGACTATCAAACCGATAGATCCACCACCCTCCCCTGTTCAGCACTTAAACGGGCTGCATCCAGCACTACTGCCGACGCCACCGCATCACGCGGATCGACCGGGTTTGCCCCCCTGCCCCCAACTGCGTCCTGTAGCTGGCGATAAAACGCGTCCCAGCAACCGCGCTCGGAGGGGATGCGCTCGCGCTGCTCGCCTTGCTCGAACCACCCCCAGCGTCGATGCTCCTCGACGCCCCAGCTGTCGCCTTCACTTTTGGGTGACAGACCGGCCAGCAAGGCCGCTTCCTGCCCGTCCAGACCTTCGACGCTGTAACAGCCTGCTGATCCACTGACCCGGAAGCGCGGCCCAGGGCAGTTCTGCAAACAGCTGCCCCACAGGTGCGAAACCACACCACTGGCATGGGTTAGAGAAACAAAAAAAGCATGATCGAGCGGTGTGTCCCGGGTGGCGAAATCCAGCTCGGCATAGACCCGTGATACCGGCCCAAACAACAACAGCGCCTGGTCCACCAGATGGCTACCCAGATCACGCAGCATCCCACCACCACTCACCTTGCCCACCGATTTAGGCGAGTAACGTTCGACCCTGGATTCGAATCGGCTGATTTCGCCCAACACGCCGTTGTCGATCAGTTTGCGCACCGTAAGGAAGTCGGAATCCCAACGTCGGTTCTGATAAACGCTAAGCAACACGCCTTTCTCCTCGGCGGCCAGGACCAATTCGCAAGCCTGCGTGGCATCGCTGACAAAGGGTTTGTCGCTGACCACCGCCACGCCCAGTTCAATAGCCTCAAGGATCAGCGCCTTGCGCGATGCCAATGGCGTGGAAATCACCACGGCATCGACCCCCGCGGAGACCAGATCGGCGAGGCTGTCGAACGCCACCACTTTTGGGTGATCCTGCGTCAGTTCCCGACGACGCTCTGGCGAACGGGTAACCACGCCGACAAACGTCGCACCGGGCAAACTGGCGATCAAAGGCGCGTGAAAATAGCGCCCACCCTTGCCATATCCCACTAATCCAATGCGCATCGGGCACTCCTGTTGTCTGGTGTTTCAAATTCAAATTTCTGGGGGTTTGTACCAACGTCTTCGCGGATAAGACTGCGCGTCCCGATTGCTCCTACAGAAGATTGAATTTCCTTCCGTGCGTGCCGATTCATTCGCGAAAGCCTTCTATCAGGCATAAAAAGCAGGGCGCTCCGGCAAGCTCACCGGGACGATAGCACCGCTGCTCTGCGCTTCGATGCACGCATCAGCGGTGACCGCCGCCGCATAGCCATCCCAAGCTGACGGCCCCCCGACCTGGCCTGCCTGTACGCCATCGATAAACGCCTGCAATTCGACGTCATAGGCGGCGATGAAGCGGTCCTTCCAGTCCATCAAGATCGAGGTGGAGAGCTTCGCCCCGCTACGCAGTTGCACTTGCGAAGGCTCCGGCAATCGGGCGATCCCGGTTTCACCCACGACTTCGCACTGGATGTCATAACCGTATTGGCAATTAACGAACACTTCGACATCAATGCGTGTGCCTTTGGCGGTTTCCAGCAGAACGATCTGCGGGTCCTTAAGGTGAGCGAAGGCCTTGCCAGACTTGCGTGGGAACACCACCTGCACTGACACATAGTCATCATTGAGCAACCAGCGCAGCACGTCGATCTCATGGATCAAGGTGTCGGTGATTGCCATGTCCGTCTTGTAATTCTCGCCGACAGTCGGGTTGCGGTGAGCACAGTGCAGCATCAAGGGTTCGCCGATCTGGCCACTGTCGATCACTGCTTTGAGGGCGCGATAGCCTTCATCGTAAGGGCGCATGAAGCCAACCTGAACCAGTCGTTTGCCGTGGGCGATTTCGGCCTCGACGATCCGCCGACAGCCCTCAGCCGTCACCGCCAGTGGCTTCTCGCAGAATACCGGCTTGCCAGCGGCAATCGCTGCCAGCACAAACGCTTCATGGCTCGGCCCCCAGGAGGTGACCAGCACCGCTTCGACTTCCGGCGACTGGATCAGTGTGTGCCCGTCGGCATATACCTCGGCAGTCAGGTTCAGGTCGCGGGCGACCTTGGCGGCCTGTTCCAGATTGATATCGGTCAGGGCCACGACCTGACTGCCCAGCAGGGTCTGGCTGCAGCGCCGGATATGGTCCTGGCCGATTGCCCCGGTGCCGATTACGCCTAATTTCAATGCCATGTCAGTACTCTCTTGGATGTGTTTCAGGTCGCTGGAGGGGTTCTCAGTATTTGCGGGCTTTCGCCAACTCTTTATTCAGCTTTTCGAAGACCTGGGCCGTCGAGCCTTTGGTCGACACTTCGGCCACCCCCACCCGCCACCAGGACAGGTATTTGTGGATCATGGTCTTGGGCAGGACCTTGATATCAATCAGCGTCGACACGGTTTGTTTCTGCGCATCGATCAGTGCCGCTTCCAGCTCAGAAAGGGTATTCACCTTGTAGGTCTTGCAGCCGTAGGCCGCAGCGCTCATGGCGAAATCCACAGGCACGAATTCGCCATCGAGCTTGCCGGTTTCCGGGTTACGGAAACGGAATTCGGTGCCAAAGCTGTCCATCCCGTGTTCCACTTGCAGGTTGTTGATGCAGCCGAAGGTCATATTGTCGAGCAGGATGACGTTGACCTTGCGTCGCTCCTGAATCGACGTGGCCAGCTCGGAGTGCAGCATCATGTAAGAGCCGTCGCCGACCAGTGCATAGACCTCTCGCTGGGGCTCGGCCAGCTTGACCCCCAACGCGGCATTGACCTCGTAGCCCATGCACGAATAGCCGTATTCGACGTGGTAGGTGTTAACCCCGGTGCTGCGCCACGCCCGTTGCAGATCCCCTGGCAAACTGCCCGCCGCAGCAACGATCACCGCGTCGCTGGGCAGGTTCTGATTCAGCACGCCCAGCACCCGACTTTGGGTCAGGCAAGACCCGGTCAGCTCGATAAATTCGCGCAACACCGCAGGGTCGAGATGGTCGTTGATTTCCGGGACGAAATCTTGAGTCTGGTATTCGACCGCGTAGAGACGGTTCACTTCGGCCTCCAACTGCGCCCGCGCCTGTTGTGGCTGGTCACCCCAGGCCGAGCGATAGCCGCTTTGTTCCAGCGCTTCGGTCAGCGCCTCCAGTGCCACTTTGGCGTCGGCCAGCACCTGCACCCCATCCAGTTTCTGCGCATCAAACGCACTGACGTTGAGGTTGAGGAACTGCACCTCGGGATTCTGGAACAACCATTTGGATGCGGTGGTGAAATCGCTGTAACGGGTGCCCACGCCGATGATCACGTCAGCCTCCTTGGCCAACAGGTTGGCGGCCAACGAACCGGTCTCGCCCAAGCCACCGAGGTTCAGCCTATGCGCCGAGACGATGGCGCTTTTGCCGGCCTGGGTTTCGGCGAACGGAATATCAAAGCGTTCGGCAAACGCCTGCAACGCCTCGGCCGCACCGGAGTAACGCACCCCGCCGCCGCACACCAGCAACGGTTTACGTTTGCCTTTGAGCAACGCCAATGCATCGCCGAGCATGGCATCGCTGGCCGGGCGACGGTCGATGCGGTGCACACGCTTTTGCAGGAAGCTGTCAGGGTAGTCATAGGCTTCGGCCTGTACATCCTGAGGCAGCGCGAGGGTGACGGCGCCGGTTTCAGCAGGATCAGTCAGCACGCGCATAGCATTGAGCGCCGCGCTCATCAATTGCTCGGGACGGTTGATCCGGTCCCAATATTTGCTCACTGCCTTGAACGCATCATTGGTGCTGATGCTCAGATCGTGAAACTGCTCAATCTGTTGCAGCACCGGGTCTGGCTGACGGCTGGCGTAGACATCGCCCGGCAACAGCAGCAGCGGGATGCGATTGGCGGTAGCCGTGGCGGCCGCAGTCAGCATGTTCGCTGCCCCCGGCCCCACCGATGACGAACACGCGTAGATCTTGCGCCGCAGGTTCTGTTTGGCGAAACCAATGGCTGCGTGGCACATGCCCTGTTCATTGCGGCCCTGATGGACGATCAACTGGCCGCTGTCCTGCTCTAGCGCCTGGCCGATGCCCAGCACATTGCCGTGCCCAAAGATGGTGAAAATCCCGACGACGAATTTACTCTGAACCCCGTCGACTTCGACGTACTGGTTATCAAGAAACTTCACCAGCGCCTGGGCCATGGTTAAACGTGTGGTCTTCATGCTTGATTCCCTCGCGATCTACTGTGGGAGCAGGCTTGCCTGCGATGAGGTCAGCACAATCACCGCTGCAAGTAAGCCATGCTCGCCGAGACCGCCTGCTGGATGTCGGTCAGTTCATGCACGCTGTTGGCGAACGGTTCGAAGGACAAATGCCCGGCATAACCGTCTCCGAGCAAACGCTCGATCTGGGCGGCGTTGCCGAGAATGTCCGCCTCGCCGACCAGCACCCGATGCCCGTCACGAATGCTCGCCAGCGGCACTGCGTCATCTTCGACCCCTGAGATGTGCACCAGTCCGGTCAAGTCGGCAAAAAATTCTTGTTCACCCGCCAGATGGTGGTGAAAGGTGTCGTGTACCAGACGAAACACATCCAGCCCGCCGACCGCCTTGATCGCATCCACCGCTTGACGCTTGCGGCGCAACGAACACTCTTCAAAACCCAGCGGTTCGACGAACCCAAGAATGCCGTACTCGCGCAGGATCGGCGCCAGTGCGCTCAACGCCGTGCGCAAACCCGCAGCGCGCTCAGCAGCGTTGCGCTGATCGGCGCGGTCGTTCGACGGGCAGAGCACCACTGCTTCGGCCCCACACTCACGGGCATAGGCCGCCAGCTTCAGTGCCTGGGCACGGCGTTGGTCATTCCACACATCGAAGGGGTAAAGGGCATTGATCGACAACACGCGAATACCCTGTGCGGCGCACAGATCGCGGACGGTCTGTGGAGCAGTTCCGTCCTCGATCTCGATGCCTTTAAGGTCATTGCGAATTTCAATGGCATCGGCTTTCAAGGTCACTGCCAGCGCAACGAAATCCGCCAGTGACAAGCGTGGGGCAACCATACGGTTCAAGGCAAAACGCAGGGGATGGTTCATTGTTCTTGTTCTCCAAAATGTCCACGCGCACACGATTTATTTAGCGGTCGGCATACTGAATTCGGGGCCGTTGGCGATGCTGTCGGGCCAGCGCTGCATTACGCTTTTGTAGCGGCTATAGAAACGCATGCCTTCTTCGCCATAGGCGTGGTGATCGCCGAACAGCGAGCGCTTCCAGCCGCCAAACGAATGCCAGGCCATGGGCACGGGGATAGGCACATTGATACCGACCATGCCAACCTTGATCGTGCGGGCGAATGCGCGAGCAATGCCGCCGTCACGGGTGAAGCACGACACGCCGTTGCCAAATTCATGGGCATTGATCAGCGCCACCGCGCTGGCGAAATCTGCTACGCGGACGATGCCGAGCACCGGACCGAAAATTTCTTCTTTATAGATGCTCATTTCAGGCGTGACGTTATCGAACAGTGTGGCGCCGACAAAAAAGCCCTGTTCGGCGCCCGGCACCGTGAAGTGGCGTCCATCGACGAGCAGTTGCGCGCCCTGCGCCACACCCTGATCAATGAAGCCCTCGACCTTGGCCTTGTGCACGTCGGTCACCAGCGGGCCCATGTCGATGTCGCTCTGCATGCCGTTGCCGACCTTGAGCTGATCAATACGTGGCAGCAGCTTTTCAATCAGACGATCACCCACATCACCCACCGCCACCGCAATGGAAATCGCCATGCAGCGCTCGCCCGCCGAACCGTAAGCCGCGCCGATCAGTGCGTCGGCCGCTTGGTCCAGGTCGGCGTCAGGCATAACGATCATGTGGTTCTTGGCCCCGCCCAAGGCTTGTACACGCTTGCCCCGGGAAGTCCCTTGTTGGTAGATGTACTCGGCAATCGGCGTCGAGCCGACGAAAGAAATCGCCTCGATGTCCGGGTGTTGCAGCAAGCCGTCAACCGCCACCTTGTCGCCCTGCACCACGTTGAACACACCATCAGGCAGACCCGCTTCGGTGAGCAATCGCGCCATCAACAGGCTGGCCGACGGATCGCGTTCGGAAGGTTTTAGAATGAAAGCGTTGCCGGTAACCAGCGCCATGGGAATCATCCACAGCGGCACCATCACCGGAAAGTTGAACGGTGTGACCCCGGCACAAACGCCGAGTGGCTGACGCAGGTTCCAGTTGTCGATGCCGCCACCGATGTTGTCACTGAAGTCGGTTTTCAACAGGCTCGGCGCACCGCAGGCGAACTCGACGATTTCGATCCCGCGCGTCACTTCGCCCTTGGCGTCGGAGAACACCTTGCCATGTTCGCGGCTAATGATTTCCGCCAGCTCGTCGTGGTGCTGATCGAGCAGCTCCTTGAACTTGAACATCACCCGCGCACGGCGCAGGGACGACTGATCGGCCCAGGCCGGGAACGCCGCCAGCGCAGCAGCGACGGCCTCGTCTACGGTTTTCAAGGTTGCCAGCGCGACCCGTGCCTGCACGCTGCCGGTCGCCGGATTGAACACGTTGCTGTAGCGCTCGCTGGCGCCTTCTTGCACCTTGCCATTGATGTAATGGCCGATAACCGGGGACTCGCTCATGCCGCTGCTCCTCGCACTCAATTTAAACACTAAAAAAACAGAATCAAAGATCCAGCAGCCAGCTGTGCTGGGGATCGTTATGAAATTGCCAGGCGCGCTTCGGCCCGGCCATTACGTTCAGGTAATAGGACTCGTAGCCATACGGCACACTGACCGGGTGATAGCCCTTGGGCACGGTCACCAGATCGTTGTTTTCCACGGCCATCGACTGATCAAGGCTGCGATCATCGGTGTACACGCGCTGGAACACGAAACCCTGAGGTGGGTTGATCTGGTGGTAATAGGTTTCTTCCAGAAAACTTTCGTGCGGCAGGTCGTCCTGATCGTGTTTGTGCGGTGGATAACTCGACGAATGCCCGGACGGTGTGCGCACTTCCACCACCAGCAATGAATGCGCTGGCTCAGTATCGGGAAGGATGTCGCAGACATAACGGGTATTGGCCGCCTTGCCCCGCGTGCTGCGTTTCATGCTGCCGGGAGTGATCAAGCGCGCAGACAGATTTTTCGTGACATCGCCAGGGGCTGCGCAGACCGCGACCTGCACAGCGCTGAGCGCGGTTATTTGGGCTTGGCTATGGGGCGGCAGGTACACCGCGAACGGCGATTTATCTTCGAAGACCGACTTGCGATCTCCGATGTTTTCCCACTGAAAACCACCCTGCCCCGGCGCCTCACCCTTGATGCTAACCCGCCCGCTGAGCAGGACCAGACACAGTTCTTTGTCCCCGGCACTGACTGGCAGACTTTCGCCGACCGTCAGACGATAGGCGGCGAAGCCCACGTACTCCAAAACTCCAGCACCGAGTTCGACCAGGGTGCGGCCTTCAGGCTTGCTTTTGACCAACAGGCTCATTGTCCGGCGCTCCTTTTCTGAGCATGGGTCAGCAGACCGCGCAACGTTTCGTAGCCTTTTTTTGCGTAGGCGTAACTCGGCGCGACAGCCGGATCCTGCTCCGCCTCGACCACAAGCCAGCCGCTGTAGTCCGCAGCCAACAGCACGTCGAGCAACGCTGCGAAGTCGATATCGCCATCCCCCGGCACGGTGAATGTGCCGTTGATGATGCAGTCGGGGAAGCTCCACAGGTTGTTGCGCGCCAGTTGCACGACCGGCTTGCGCACGTCCTTGAAGTGCACATGGCAGATGCGCTGGAGGTGTGTTGTCAGCACCTGCAACGGCTCGCCTCCGCCCATATAGCAATGACCCGAATCGAACAACAGCCCGACTTCATTGCCGGTCAAGGCCATCAATTTATCGATGTCCTGCGGCGATTCGACGTAGGCACCCATGTGGTGGTGATAGGCCAGGCGTACACCTTGGGACAGGGTGAAACGTGCCAACTCGGTGAGTTTGTCGGCGTATTCCTGCCAGGCCTGATCGCTGTGAAAGCGCGGCCGTTCAACCAGCGGGATGCGCTGGCCTTGAATCGAGTCGGCGACCTCGCCGTACACTAAAACGTTGGCGCCGTTTTCGGCGAGCAACTGAACATGACCGGCAATGGCCTCGATTTCCTCCGCAACAGAACGTCGGGCCAGACGGCTGGAATACCAACCGGACACCAGTGCCAGATCGTAAGGACGCAGTACATCGCCGACACCCTTGGCGTCCTTGGGGAACTTGCCGTTGAGTTCGAAGCCTTCGTAGCCGATCTCCTTGCCTTCGCTGAGGGCCGTGCTTAAAGGTGTTTCGCCACCGAGGGCTGGCAGGTCATCGTTGCTCCAGGAGATCGGGTTGATGCCAATCCGGATCGCTGAAGGGCCGGTGGGAGAGAGCGCGGAAACGGGCATGGCTGCACCTTTTTTGTTTTCAACGGACAGGTTTCAAATCACAGCGGCGACGTCAGGTACGAGCCTCACGCCAGGACTCGATTAAGAACACGAAGGTGCTTTGCACGCGGCTGATCAAGGTCGCGTCATCGATTTCGCCAGCCATCCAGGCCCGACTCGGCGCCTGAAAGATCGTCCGCCCCACGGCAAAACCCCGGCAACTACTGCTGTGGCGAGCTTGCTTGAAGCCATTTGCCAATGCTTCGACAGGCGCGTTCAAGCCCAGCAACACCACTCCTCGGCAATAAGGATCACGCTCACTGATCAACTCATCGAGTTGCTGCCAGACCTCGGCGGTCTGCGCTTCGATCTTCCACCAGGCGGGGAAAATGCCTAGGTTGTACAGGCGTTTCAGCGCGCGATAGAGCACATCGGGATGGCGGGACGGGTGATCTTTGGGCGGAATTATTTCCAGTAGCAGCTCATGCCCGCTGACGTGTGCGGCCTGGTACAGCCCCATGAGCTGTGCCTCTTGCTCCAGACGCAACAGCGGCTCGTCATCGGGATGAAATTGCACCAGGCACTTGATGATGTGTTCCTGAGGCCAGCTCAGCAGATTGCTGCCGATGGAGCGACCATGTTCGAACATCAGCGGCCGTGAGCCCTGCACCTCCACTGGGCGGGCGACCCACCAGCCTCGACCGGTAGCGGCGTTTAGTGAATCCTGCCCAAAACGCTGATCAGCCAACACCCCGACATCGGCGTCGATGCCCCGCTGTTTCAAATCAATTTCGACCCGCTCCACTGCCTGAATAAATAGCTGTTTGAGCTGACTGATGCTGCTCAGGTCACGACCCGCCTTCTGGGCCAGTTCCACCAGTTGCCCACGATGATCGAAGGCAAAGATAAACAGCTGCTTCCATTGTTTACGCGGCACGCTGACTTGATGCAGGCGCTGCAGCATCGGGTCCTGGTCCGGGCGAGTAATCGGCACCGGGCTGTTGAACAGATAATCAAGTTCCGCCGGGGTCGGCATGGCGGGTGCGCAGGCATGCCGGGACACCACCAGACCACCGCAGGCATTGGCCAACTGGCAGCAACGCTCGTCGCTGGCATCGTTCAGCCAACCACTCAGATAACCCGACATGAAAGCGTCGCCAGCCCCCAGAACGTTCAGTACTTCAACCCGCACGCCGGGGTAGATCGCGCCATCTTCGAGGCAGGCCGGAATTACCCCGTGAATCACCGTACAGCCTTGCGGGCCGAGCTTGACCACCAGTGTCGCGGCAGTCAGTCCACGCACCGTGCGCAACGCACTGAGCAGGTCGCTGCAACCGCCAGCCATCAAAAACTCTTCTTCGGTACCGACGATCAGGTCGAAGCGCGGCAGAATTCGCTGCACATGCCGGCTGACCTTTTGATCAGCGACGAACCGGGTTTCGCCATCGGCTTTGCTTGCCAAACCCCACAACACCGGGCGGTAGTCGATATCGAGGATGCGTTTGACGTTGTGTTTTTCGGCGTAATCAAGTGCCTCGCTGCTGGCCTTGAATACCTGATCGGTGGAGAAATGGGTGCCGGTGATCAACAGCGCTTTACTGGAAGCAATCAGCGTTTCACTGATGTCCTCGCTGCGCAGCGCCATGTCTGCGCAGTTTTCGCGATAGAACACCAAAGGAAAGGTTTCGCGGTCCTTGAGACCCAGCAGAACCAGGGCGGTCAAGCGTTCCGGATCGACCTTGACCCCGCTGACGTCACACCCTTCCCGGACCAGTGACTCGAGAAGGAAGCGGCCCATATGGTCGTCGCCGACCCGGCTGAGCATGGCGGATTTGAGCCCCAAACGAGCCGTACCGAATGCGATGTTCGCCGACGAGCCACCGAGGTATTTGGCAAAACTGCTGACATCTTCCAACCGTGCACCGACCTGCTGCGCGTAAAGATCGACGCCGAGGCGTCCGAGGCAAATCAGATCCAGTTGACGCCCACTGGCAAAACGAGTCTGGCCCATGCTGGCTCCTGTTATTTTTATCAGCCTGCGTTGCGCGCCGAGGTTGCGCGAAACGCTCTTGGTGGGTGCAGACTAGAACGTCTGTCGACGCCGATCAATATTTATTCTATAAATTTTATATTTAGAATGTTTTTTCCAATATGCGTTAGTGTAATGGCACTTCGTGCTAAACAGACGAGGATATAACTCACAACCCCTGTAAACTGCACAGTCTATTGTCAGGGGCACAGAGCCGGTTCTTTCGGCGCGCAATGACTTATAAGAGCAAGCCAGAAGGATTGAATCGTATGCCCAGCACTGATCAGCACGCCTTGCCCGAAAACAGCGCCGACACGCCTCCAGCGAACGCCGAAGGTCTGCTCAAGCTGATCACCACTGAATACGAAAACTTGCCGCGTCAGCTCAAGCGCATTGCGACCTACATGAGCCAGCAAAGCGACCGAATCATGGTCGACCGCATCAGCGATATCGCCCGCGAATGCGAAGTGCATCCGTCGGCCATCGTGCGGTTTTCCCAGCGGTTCGGTTTCAGTGGCTTCAGCGAAATGCAGGCGCTGTTTCGCGAGGCCTATACCCACAAGACCACTCCGGTTCAGAACTACCAGCAGCGCATCCGCAGCATGATCGCCAACAAGTCACAGAAAGCCAGCGGCGGCGACCTGGCACGTGACTGTGTGAATGCCACGCTGTCCGGGCTGGAGCGTCTGGGCGCAGAACTGGATGATGAAGCCTTCGATAAAGCGGTTGATCTGGTGGTCAACGCCGACAATATCTATGTGGTTGGTGTGCGTCGGTCCTTCGCGGTCGCCGATTACTTGGTGTACAACCTGCAGCACACCAACAAGCGCATCCACCTGATCTCAGGCCTGGGCGGCAGCTATCGCGAGCAAATGCGCAGCGTGCGCGCCAACGACCTGGTCATCGCCATCAGCTTCACCCCCTATGGCAAAGAAACCCAACACTGCCTGCGTATTGCCCAGCACAATCAAGCCAAGACCCTGATCATCACCGACAGCAACCTCTCCCCTCTGGCCAAACGCGCCAACGCAATACTGCTGGTCAACGAAGGCAGCTCCTTCGCCTTTCGCTCCCTGAGCGCAACGCTGTGCTTGTGCCAGGCGTTGTTCATCGCCGTGGCTTATCGGCTGGAGTTGAAAGTCGATCAGATACATGAGCAGGTAGGGTTTGAGGATTAGGCTCGAGCAACGGCCGACAGGTTCAGGGCGCACTTTATTCACGACCCCTCCAAAACAACAGCATGCAATTCAAATGACCACAAGCTGTACAAAAATAAAATTTCGTACAACTAATTACAGCTTTTTAGACCAAAATACGTATGATGGCCTTCTAGCATAACCCCATGTAAGAGGGCTTCTGTTCGCCACATTGGCTACGGACCAGGCGCTTTTATCCATGCCTTTTTCCTGAGCCAGGTGCAGCATGCTATTTTCCTCACGTAAAAAAGCTATACATGACTTGCAGCAAATCATTGCCCAGCAAGCCAGTCTGCTGCAGGCCATCGACCGCTCCATGGCGGTCATCGAGTTCGACTTGAACGGCACCGTGCTCAGCGCCAACGACAACTTTCTCAATACCCTGCGTTATCGACGAGAGAGTGTGATCGGTAAAGAACACCGATTGTTCTGCACTTACGAGTACGGTCACAGCGACGAATACACGCAGCTGTGGTCACGTCTGCGGGCGGGGGATTTCGTGTCCTCGACTTTTCGCCGCGTCGCAGGCGATGGGCAACCTGTCTGGCTCGAAGCCAGTTATAACCCGGTCAAGGACGCCACGGGCAAGGTGGTGAAAGTCGTTAAATATGCCCTGGACGTCACTCAGAAAGTCCAATTGGAAGCTGAGGCGCGAAACAAGCTTCAGGCCATCGACCGCTCCATGGCAGTGATCGAGTTCGATCTGGATGGACGCATTCTCGCCGCCAATGGAAACTTTCTGAAACTGGTGGGCTACACCCTGACTGAACTGCTAGGCCAGCATCACCGAATGCTGTGCCCGCCCGAACTGATCAACAGTGATGAGTACGCGAATTTCTGGCGATGCTTGAACACGGGTGAGTTTTTCAGTGGCCAGTTCAAGCGGGTTGGCAGGCGCGGCCAGACCCTCTGGATGGAGGCCAGTTACAACCCGGTATACGACGCCAGCGGCAAACTGTGGAAGGTGGTCAAATTCGCCACCGATATCACCGCACGCGTCGAACAACATGAACAGGATGCGCGTAGCGCCGCGCAGGCATTTCACATTTCGGTCGAGACACAAAAAGTTACCGAGCAAGGCTCACAAGTGATTCAGCAGGCCGCCAGTGAGATGCGCCAGATATCCCTGAATATCGAAAATTCCTCCCGGATCATCACCCAGTTGGGTGAACGCTCGGACCAGATCAGCGCCATCGTCAACACCATCCGCAGCATCGCCGACCAAACCAATTTGCTGGCCCTCAATGCAGCCATTGAAGCCGCTCGGGCTGGAGATCAGGGTCGAGGATTCGCAGTGGTTGCCGACGAAGTCCGGCAACTGGCAGGGCGTACCAGTCGCTCCACCGCAGAAATATCAGACATGATTCAGGTGATCCAGAGCGAAACCCAGTTGGCCATAGACAGCATGAACAATACACGGGCCACCGCAGCCAAAGGTGTGGAACTGGCGGATCAGGCCGGCTCGGTCATTGTGCAAATCAGCGACGGTACAAGCCATGCCGTGGATGCGGTGAGGATGTTTGCTCATCAGGATGTGGCGCGCTGAAAACAAGCGCTTCAGCACCACTGAACAGCTCCGCTCATCGGTTGCTTATCTCATTCGTTAAACCTTTTAGGGTCCATGACTTCAAACCCTTTGTGAGGTGCCAAGACCTCGCCGCAGCACGCATTCATAGCGCGTGATCGGTTAGCCTTACCGAGCCTTGTTGTTTATCCGTCTGAGGTACTCAAGCATGAAGCGCTATTCTTCTATCCTTCGAGTGACCGGTTTTGCTCTGTTGTTCGGTATGGCCTGCGCGCCTGCCTATGCGGCTTACCCGGCGGTCTTTGTTGACCATGCCTCGGCCAAAAGCATGGCAGTAATCCAGACCAGCCAACTGGCGCTGGAAAAAAGCCAATCCGAGGATGTGAAAAACTTTGCTCAACTGATGATTAAGGACCACACCGACGCCAACCAGAAACTGGCCACCGTCGCTAAAGCATTGAAGGTACCGTTGGCGCGCGAAACCGAGCTGATGGATCGCACCAAGAACATGATTCTTCAGTACCGCGGTGCGTCGTTCGACAACGCCTACGTCAGCAACCAGGTGAAGGCGCATGAGGCCATCATCCAGTTGTTTGAAGATGAAGTAAGAACATCGCAGACGCCAGCACTCACTGCCTTCGCCAAAGAGACATTAATCACGTTGCAGGAGCACCTGAAAATGGCGAAACAGCTCCAGGCTAAATACAACGAGTGAACTCAACCCGCTGCACGCGCCTCACAGGCAAACCAAGCACTCCACATGGCCCTACTCAACAGGCTCATACGCGGTCGAAGCCCTTTTCGCCTTCTCTCGACTGCCGCAGATACTCATCTGGCACCAGCGTCGACGACCATTTTTCGAGGTATCGAGAAACAGCCAGTCGCAGGCAAGGGTTGAACAGAGCTTGAGCCGGGCCAACTCTGGAGATGTTAATAATGAGGCTGCCTGCACCGCCAAGCGACCGATCAGGCTTGCTATCACTTCTTCCAGCGTGTGGCTACGACACCACACCCATGTCGTAGCGCCCTCCACCAACGCCAATTGACGGTAAGGCGCTGCATCCACCAAGGCTTTATTAAGGGAATCAAGGGCTGCGGGAGTTATCCGGTGCCCCTCGGCAATAGGGAAAAATAACCCATATAGCTGTTCGCGAAACGCGATCATCTGCTGATAAGCATTGTTCTGCTGATAAGACGAAGCCGGGATCAATGCCAGAAGATGGTCGCGTTCAGCCGTACTGATCAAGTTCGCATGCTGAAACCAATAAATGACGTCCTCCAGGGTCAACAAGCTTTCGGCAACTTCGCCCAATGACGTTCCTGGTCGGCGGCCATTGCAACTGTTTAAAAAATCCAGCACCGCCATACCCCCCACCAAGCGAAGCGAATGTATGCTCATAAGACGAAGAGGCATGGCGAACTCCTGTCACTGTTTAAAAAACAATAATGACAGAGAAAAACGGCTTGCCAATTATTTTAGACGGGGCGTTCCAATGTGATGCCGAACGGTTCGGTCAGCCCCGCAGACGCGTGCACATCCATGACACGATGATATCCACTGCCTCCTCGACGGTCACACAATCAGACGGTATATACAGTTCAGGGCATACCGGCGCCTCATAAGGGGAGTCGATCCCTGTGAAGTCACGGAGTTGCCCGTTCCTGGCTTTGCGATACAGCCCTTTAGGGTCCCGCGCCTCGACCACGCTCAAGGGCGCATCGACAAACACTTCGACGAATCGATCATTGCCAATGATCGAGCGAGCGTGATGACGTGAGACCGAGGTCGGTGAGATCAGCGCCACAATCACCATTAATCCCGCATTGACCATGAGTGCAGCAACTTCGGCAACACGACGAATATTCTCAGCGCGGTCATCCAGGGTAAATCCCAAATCTTTGCACAGACCGGTCCTGAGCGAATCACCGTCGAGAACGCAAGAGGGGCAACCGGCGGACTGCAGCACGCTGTACAACGCACCGGCAATAGTCGACTTTCCTGAAGCCGACAAGCCGGTTAACCACACGACAACGGAGGCCTGTTTGAAGTCGGTAATGTCAGGCTCGCTAACGGTGGAAGAAAAAAAGTTAAACGTCGAAGTCGAGCCCACGCACTGAGTTTTCATGAAGCACCGTCCCTGGTTTAGAGGCCACTCATTGGTAATGGATCAGTCGCTTTGGCGCACGTTAGGCAGCATGGCGACCACCACCAGTTGCACCAACAGAAATATTGAAATGAACATGTAAAGGGGGGCGAACGAGCCCAGTACATCTTTGCAAACCCCACCCAGAAAGTTGCCGCACACCCCGCCTAGTCCAATCAGCACATTGGCGATCCCGAACGCTTGGGTCAGACGACTGACACCCACGATCTGGCCGATATACGTAGGCACCAGGCCGAAAACCGGATAGAACGCCAGGGCAAAAAGAAAGCCGGCAACATAAAAATAGCCCTCACTGTTGAAGTGATAGACGCAGAGGCTCGCCACACAGGCGCTGGTGAAACACAGGATCAACGCCAGACGAGCGCCGATTCGATCAGCGATCCAGCCCACCAGAAAGCCGGCCGCCATACCCACCGCTCCAATAGTCGACCAGACCAGGCCTGCGGTGGAGGCGGAGATGCCGAGTTCCTCGCGCATGAACGGGGCCAGGTAGGTTTGAAAGGGCAGCAGAGTCAGGCCATTGAGAAAAGCAACCAGCCACATCAAATAGAGGGAGCCGCTCAGCCATTCCTGATCGCTCGGCTCGACAACCGATTCCTTACTCGACGGAATGGCCGGTGATGGCGTGTTGCGCAGTAAGAAGTAAGCCAGGACGCATAACCCCAAGGACACCAGGCCAGCGGTCAGCGGTCAGCCAGATATTTCGCCAACCACCCTGCAAGGTGAGTGAGCTGACCAGCAAACCGTTAATGAACACCCCGTAACTGGTGCCACTGGAAATCAGCCCCATGACGCGCGCGCGCTTGTTGGCCGAGAAGCTTTTGGTCACGATCTCTGCCAGCGGGATATAGGCCGATGCTGAACAGCCGCCGAGCAGTATCAACAACGCACCCGACAACCAGATGTTGTTGCTCATGGCCAGACCCAATAGCGACAGGGCTGTGACGAGGGTCGAATAGAGGCTTATTTTCCACCCCTGGAAAAATCTCCCGAGGTAGCTGGTCAGAACCGAAAAGCTCAAAAACCCTACCTGCGCGCCCCCGGTTATCAGGCCCACGGCGGTATAGCCGAACCCCAGGTCACGGCGCATATCGACCACCAGACTGGCGAACAGGTACACGCCAAAACCATAAGTACTGGCGACAAAACCTGTCAGCACGATTGCCAGAACGACCCCATTGACGCCCGGAGCCCGTGCATCTATCGCGTAGGTTGTCATTGATCTTTCCTCTCGAAGTTGATGTTCTGCCGACGATTGAATGCCTGTTACAGCGCGATGGCCGTATGAACAATGAAATCGCTGTTCATGGCATCGTAAATCGGTTTGAAATCACCGTAGGATCGGGGCTGACTGAACGCTGCCTGCGCTATTTCATCGCTCAGTTGCTGGGGAAGAATGGGGTAAACCCGCAACCGGAAAGTGGCGCTATCACTGAAGGTGTACACGAACTCGCAAACATGGTCGTTCACCTCGCCGACGCTCACATGAGCGGTTTTACCGCAGTAGTAATACCGACCAGACGTCTTGAACTTACCAGCCCGTATAGCCTGAAAGTTGCGCTGATCAATGATCAGCAAACCACCCGGGTTCAATAGACTTCTGAAACGCTGAAGCACCTGATGTCGCGCCGTGTCATCGAACACGTGACACAGCGAGCTACCCAGACAGACCACGGCATCGAATTTACCCAGGACCTCGCTGTCCAGCTCCAGCCAATCGGATTGGCGAATAGGAATACTCAAACCATGCCGACGAAAATTGACTTCAGCGCGCTTGACCATCGTCGGGCTGCCGTCACAGGCCACCACATGAAACCCCGCCTTGCGCAACTGCACCGCGTGAAAACCGCTGCCCGTGGAGACATCCAACACCTTGAAAGCACCCGCCTTGCGCAGCAGATCGATGAAAAAAGTGCCCTCACCTTCGGATCGCTTTTGCCAATCGATCAACTCGTCCCAGCGACTGACAAAGTCATCGTCGTATTGATGAGCATAATCGGCGTCGGGATAGGCGCCGGAACCTGCTTTGGCTTTGGCGTCGGGAGCGTTAGTGCTGGCAGCATCATCATCTGTCACGGTAAACGTGGACATGGCTTGATTCCTTTCAAGGGGGGCGGTTACCAGGCTCTATCAGCGTAGGCTTTGTATTTGTGTGCCAGCTCGACGGACCACTGGCGTGCATCGTGAAGTTCCATTTTGGGCATGGAGAAGCCCAGCAGCGTCTCCATAACGGCCATCTGTTCCGACTCGAACGTCACACTGGCGTCGGCTTTTATCGATTCGATACCGTCTTGGCGTTGACAGCTTCGGTTGATCTCAATGGCGTCAGCCCGGGAAACACCGCGGGGCAGTGAAAGCTGCACCCGACCCAGGCCAATTCTCACTGGATAACCACCCGGCAGGCCGTTTGGGCCGGGCGCGTGTGCTTCCACTTCGTCAGTGGAGAGAGTATTGCTGATTACCGTGACCGCCGAGGCTGCTGTCAGAAACTGTCCCGCTACCCCTCCCAAGCGCCGAAAGTCCGTACGGACACACCGGAAAATCTCGGCATCCTGGAATTTCCCCGTCTGGTCGACACCCTTGATGCGGTAGGACAACGTGTAGTTGGCCTCACTCGGCAAACTACCGCGGGGCACGTAATGACTAAAGTAATGCTGTGCGATGAGTTTGACCTGGACCTGATCCGCGGTGCACTCGTCGAGTTTGGCGATCGCTGAACGTATCGCCGGGACAAGATTGGCTACATTGCCTATGCCGACATCGGGTGCCATGCCGACCTTGTCCAGCACGACGTTGACCGCATCGGGAAACGCAGCATTGATGGTCACTGACCTGACACAGGACTGTTTCACCGCACGCATCAAGTCGTATGCGGGCACGAGGTGCATCGGTAGCCAGGGGCCAAACTGCGCTTGATCCAAGGCAACGAAAAAAGGCGTGGGCAGCTCGGTGATTATTCGCCATGACTGCAAGGTCGCGCAGTTGACGATGATATCGGGCCTGATCTGAGCGATGGATGCGGCCGTCCTGGAGATATCGCACAGATCCATCTCGATGGGAGTGATTGAACTGACCACGCCCAGTTGCAATGCACCGAGACGTATCAGGTTGCACAACCCCGTGGTTTTCTCCAGATTCCGGCTAGCAACGTAAACGTGAAACGTGTCACGCGGGGCCAGAATCTGCAGGATCTGCAGACACAAATTGCCACCCCCGACGATGAGTAATTTTTTCCTGTGCATGGCCGTCTCCTGTTGTTTTTTATTCGCTATCGAGGGTAGGCGCCGTTATCCACAGCAACGATTTTCCCGGTCAGGTGCCGGCTTTTTTCTGACAGCAAAAAAACGATCACATCGGCCACGCCAGCGGGAGTGATCGGGTCTTTGATCACCTCTTGGCGCTCGTATTCTTCTCGTCGGTAATCGGGGATCATGGCGTGAATTGCCGTTTCGCGAACCAGGGCCGGCGAGACGGCATTCACCCGGATGTAAGGAGCGAAGTTCCAGGCGTTGGCTTTGGTCAAGCCGATCACCCCTGCTTTGGTAGCACCGTATAACGCATCACAACTGCCGACCTCTCCCGCCACCGAAGTGATGTTGACGATACTGCGAAATGCTTTGGATTCCATTTCCCCTTCTGCAAAGTCTTTGGACAGGTACACCAGAGCTTTAAGATTGACAGTCCAGATTTCGTCGATTTCGCTATCGGTATAGTGATAAACACTTTTGCCGTGATACAGCCCCGCGTTATTGATCAGCGCGTACAGCGACGTGTGCTTCTTATACAAACCAGGAATGAACGATTTGATCGTGGTGAATTTGGAAAAATCCGCGAACTGAATCTCCAGCTGCTCACACCCGACTTCCGCGGCCAGGCACTCAAGCCCGCCCCGGTCCTTGTCTGCGGCAATCACGTAGAAACCTTCGGTAATGCATGCCTTGACCGTCGCTTTGCCAATGCCATTAGCGGCACCGGTGATCACTACCTTTTTCATCAGGATTACCTCAGTGGGTGAACTGATTCATGCGTTCATAAAACGGCCGGTGATAGTCGTAATACGCCATTAATCGAGGGATACGTTTTAGCGCGTCAGCATCAAAGTCCGAGGCCGGGGTCGCGGTTATCCCCGTGCTGTTTTCAGCGTCCTCATGCCAGCGCCTCCACGGTAGCCATTGGGGTGGGCAGGCCTTATTCCAGTTGAGGGCCTGAGGCAAATACTCAATTTTCAGGTGCTCGCACAACCTGCGTACTGTCGCCTCGGGGTTGCGGGCCAGGTCATCGGCATTGATGACGTAGGGGATTTTTCCGGTGAGTCTGGTCACCTCACAGAACACTTCATAAAGTGCTTTATGCCCAATGGCACTGAGGGGCATCTCCGGAAAAATAGCGAAATGCGAAAGGATTGAACGACCCGGCTCGCGAATAATGAATATGTTCTCTTGCTCGATCAAAAACTCCCGGTCTGTCTTTAGCTCACGGAGGCAGTGGTAGCACATGTCTTTATGGAAGACGTGGCTGCGCTCGCGTGCCGAACGCAATAGCGCTTTGATCGCGACATAGGTTGTGGGCAGCCCGCAATCGAGGTTGTCCGAAGGGATCGCGGAGTGGTCATCGAAAGCCATATGCGCAAAGGGTTCGTGAAACACTTCAAAATCCCTGCGTTCGATAAACACACGCTCCAGCACAGTTGAGCGTGATCGAGGGTGAGCCCAGAGCGCGATCATTTTGTTCATGCTGAAGCTCGCAACAAAACAGCCTGATCGGCGGTCTGTCCGGACCGAGACACGGCTCCGGTGAAAGGCACGCTCCTCGGCAGCGCCTGGCTTGCCCCCTGGATGAAGTCCGACAGCCGCTGATGTGCAAAAACGGCTTCACTATGAGCGCAGATAAATGCCGGGTGATGGGCAAAATCGCGGGCAGCGATAGACTCTTCAAAACGAGCATCGCGGAAATAAGGGATCTTCATCAACTTATGGAGAACCGCGCGAGGGACGCGCGAAGCCAAAGGTTGTACCGAACAACCGATGTTTTCGCGCTGCACCAGAAACTCAATAATTTCCGGCGTCAGCGTGTAGCAGGTTTCACGCTCCCCGGTTTTTTCCAGGTGCCAGCAACGACTGATTTCGCCGGGCATACGGTCAACCTTGATGCTGGAGATCAACAGTCGGGCCGGGCTATTGGACCGCAACAAAAGGGCCTGAATAGCGTGATAAATCGCTATTTCTGCCCAGCGCTTATCCACAGGCGTCAGCTCAATCCCGCGCTCACGGGCTTGCGTGTCCAAGAGTGACTCGGCGCCAAACCGGCCGATCATGAATGTAATCACGTAGCGTGCGCCGCTCACGTCCGTACCGTTGTGCAAAGCAGCTGCCTGACCCAGACGAATGGCCCTCAGGCAGGCAGCAAACTGCGAAACGGTGAAACAAAACGTGTTGTTGATTGAGCACCCTTGCGCGACCAGTTGTTCGATGGCGCCATAACCGGCCTGACTACCCGGAACCTTAATCATTACATTGGGGGCGATTTTCGTCAGCGCCAGCCCATGCTGGACCATACGTTCGGCGCAATGAATGTCATTGACGTCGACCTGAGCCGAGAACCAACCCTGGCGGTGCCAGGTTTGTTGCCACAACGGGTTCAACAAAGATGCACCTTGGGCAATCAACTCGGTATAGAGCCTGTCCTGAACGTGCGCGGCGCTGAGTGTCTGACTCAGTGCCTGAATGCGCGGCACCCACATTGACGATTCGTCGATAATAGCGGCGGTGACCAGCCGGGGGTTAGTGGTCACGCCACTGACCCCAGACGGACTGCAGGAAAACAGCTCAGGTAACAATTCATTAATGTAATCGCTAACAGTCGGATAGCGGTGCAATAACTGTTGTTTGAACGCCGAGTAGCCTGTTGGAGAAGAGTCCCACCACACTTCGGAGTTGGCATTAAAACTTTTTAGAAGGCGAACAAAATCCCGGTCGTCCATGCTAATGATCTCCTTCGTTATCGAAATGGATTCACGCCATCAAGCCATGCAGTTGATTCATTCTGGAAAAGGTCACGGCACCCGCCTTTTTCAGTTCGGGATGTCGATCAGGAGGACCGAACCCCAACACCCGTATCCCGGCAGCCACCGCGGCCTGAACACCGGGAATGCTGTCTTCTATGACCAATGCCCGATCAGGATTGACGCTGTTGCTCAGACACGCTGTCTGAAAAACCAGCGGATCAGGCTTCCAGGTACCCACGTCGTAACAGCTGAAGACCTTGCCTTCAAACCAGGGCCACAAGCGGGTCAATTTCAAACACTGTTCGATCTTCGAACGCGGTGCGCTAGAGGCCACACACAGGCGAGTATTGAGGCTCGACACCAGATCAATAATGCCTTCTGTGGCCTGCAAATCGGTTGTATAGAGACTTAAGGCCTGCTCCCTGAGCACGGTTTCAAAATAGAGTGGCAGCACGGTCGAATACTCATCCTGAAGTTCATCAAGACACGTATTGATCTTACGTCCTCTAAAACGTCGGATGCAGTCGTTGATCTCCAGCGGAGGCCACTCGGGACGTCTATCGAGCAGGTGGGCATTGAATAACTTTGCCAATACGCTGAGGGTAATTTCTTCGCTCTGGACCAACACGCCGTCGCAATCAAAGATGATCAGGTCAGGCAGGTTTTCAATAGGTAAGGCGTCAATAATGCAAGGGGTTGGAGTGATGTCTTGAGCATGACCGTAAGTGTGCATGTCCATCCCCGTTGACCGTCAGCCAATGTAACCGTTTAGAAACACAGATTGGATCCAATATTAAAACCTGTCAAAGGTGTTTTAGTGGCTCTTTAAGCACGAATATGAATTAAAAATATATTTTAATTCCCATTATTCAATTAATTTGATTAAGCCACTGATATATAAAGCATTTAACTTGGCGCGGAAAACTTCCAATTACCCATATGAATAGCATGGATATCGTAAAACACTCGTTCGCTTATGATTTATATCCCCGTATACGGTCTTAACGTTCAAAATAATTCATATACGACATGATCCACGGCCGTCTGCATGAATAGCCGGCCTGCTGCTTCGGTCAGAAATCCAGCGTGGCGCGAGCAATCAGCTGGCGAGGTTCGCCAATGACGATGGCTGGCGAACCGAGACCACTGCTGGACACGTAATAGCGTTCGTCGAACACGTTTTTCAGGTTGAGCTGCAGCGTCAGGTCACGGTCTTTAATCTTCATTTTGTAGCTGACAAACGCATCGGCCACGGTCGAAGACGGCAAGTAATACTCGATGCCAGCACCATCGTTCACCCCCCAGCGGCTGGCGTAACGGGCGCCCGCTCCAGCACGCAAGTCGCCCACACCGACATGGCCAAAGTCTCGGGTCAGGTACGCCGCCGCGGTGTGTTTCGACACACCGTCCAGGGGAGCACCTTCCAGGATCGGGTCTTTGAGCACCTCGGTGGCGGTGTACGCGTAGCTGCCAGTGATGCTCCAGAACTCGTCGAGCTGGCCGGTGATGTCTGCTTCAAGGCCACGGGACCGCACCTCGCCGGAGACCCGGGTGCAGATTTCAGTGCCGCAGGCTTCGCTGGTCTGCACGTTCTTCTTGTTGATCGTGAACAGCGCTACCGTAGTGGTGATCGCGTCATTTTCAAACTTGGTGCCAAACTCGTAAGCCTTGCCTTCTTCAGGTGGCAAGTCACCAATCGGCGTGGCGATCGAGGTGTTGGGGCGAAACGATTCGGTGTAGCTGCCGTACACCGACCAGTCAGGCTGAATCAGGTACACCAGCCCTACACGCGGCACGACGTTGCTGTCCTTGACGTCGGCACCGACCACAAACGGTCGGCCCTTGCCGGTGATTTCATCGAATGCGTCGTAGCGCAGGCCACCTTGGACAATCCAGTGCTCGCCCAGGTGCATCGAGTCCTGCACGAAGAACGCATGGGTTTGCAGATGGTCACTCTGGTCACTGTTTGCTGCGCTGACCTTGCTAGGCAGCGGCGCCATGCCATACACCGGGGCGTTGTAGTTGAAGTCGGCACTGGCGGTGTTACGCAGCAGATCACCCAGATCCCGCTGGTTATTCATGTAGTCGGCGCCAATCAATACTTCGTGCAGCGTATCGCCCCAGTACAACTTGCCCAAGGTATTGACGGTGGCGGTATGGGCCGCCTGCACCGCATCGCGGGTCGCATCGGCGCGCCGGGTCACCAGACCGGTGTCGTTATTGGCCGACATGAACCGCGATTGATTGTCGTTGTAATAGTTGCGGCTGTAGCCGTAACCGGTATTGAGCGTCCAGCTGTCGTTCAGGCGATGCTCCATACGCAGGTCCACCGAATCCGAACGCCCGGCGGTGACGTTGAAGGGTTCGTCCAGGCGTCGATTGCGCGGGATGTTGAGCACCTTGCCGGTTTTCGGATTGATCTGCGTGCCTCGGTCGAATGGCACCGAATATTCCATGTGTTCGTAGGCGATAGAGACCTTGGTGTCCTCGCCATACCAGGCCAGCGACGGCGCAATCACTGTCTGATCGATGCTGCCGAAATTGCGCCAGTAATCGACGTTCTGTTTGTCGGCGATCAACCGGTAGGCCAGACCGCTATCGCCCAATGGCCCGGTGAGATCTATCTGCTCGCCTCCGCCACCAAAGCTGGAGCCGAATGCAGAGATCGAGTGAGCGGCTTCCAGCTGTGGCTTTTTGGTCACCACGTTGATGATCCCACCGGGGTCCTGCACGCCATACAACATCGACGCGGGGCCTTTTAGTACCTCGATACGCTCGGTGGTGGGCGTGAAATTACGCGCCTGCACTGATTGCATGCCGTCGCGCATGATCGAGTTGTCCCGGTTGGTGCCGAAACCGCGTTTCTGGATCGCGTCCTGAGTGCCGCCCAGGGTGTTGCCCTGTTTGACCCCGCTGACGGCATTGATCGCTTCGTCCAGACTCGCCGGCTGGCGGTCTTCGATGACCCGGTTGGTGACCACATTTACCGATTGCGGGACCTCCACCAGGCGCTCATCGGTGCGGGTAGCGACCGTGGCGCGCCGTGCCTGATAGCTTGTGCGGCTGCGCTCAAGCTCCTCGGCTTCGAGCGATTGAGCCTTGGCATCGATGTTGACCGCCTCAAGCTGCATCTCCTCGGCAAAGGCCATCGGCGCACTCAAGGCGCACAGCGTGACTTTCGCCGTGTACAGATTGCGCAGTCGATACGACAGAGGCGCAACCGCTGTCGACACGGGCACATAACAACCGGCTTGATGCTTTGTCATGAATAAACCAGAACTCTCGAATAGTGCTTTCGTTACATGGTAACGAATCTTATTCTCATTACTGATTTACTGAAACGTTTTATCCCACTGAATTCCAAAATATTTTCTGATGATCACATCAATGCAAGTCATCCCCCCCTGCAGGAGCTGTGACTCAGATAAACCCGCCGCTCTAAACCTCCATGTCCAGCAACGCTGCCCCTAGCGCCTTTCCATGGGCATCCAGTGCCAGGGACCGGGTCACGCCCCCGCGCAGGATGCCGGGCAGGACGAAGTTCAGGGCATGGACATTGGGCAACTCATAGCGCCGAACGGGGCCTGCCGCCGGGTCGAGCAACTCGGCAAACCAGGCCGTGACGCGCTCGACGCTTAGCGCCTGACACAGGTGTGGATAGTCTTCGGCACGGTAGGCGATTACCGAAATATTTGAGGTGTCGCCTTTGTCGCCGGTACGGGAATGCGCCAACTCTCGCAGCTTGACGGTACTCATAAGGCATCCTCCAAATGGATTCGTGGGGTGACTGCATCACGGGGCAGGTACAGCGACGCAACTGCCACCACCTGACGAACGCTTTTGCTTGCCCCGCCACCGCCGCAAGGACCGTTGGTGTACAACGTTTCTACTTCATTGCCGACTCGCACCGCTTCGGCCCGATCAGTACAGCGCGCGGCCACCCGCAAACGCACTTCCCACGGTTCGCTGCTCGTACGTGAACCTAGCCCGGCCCCGTGCAGTGCATCGACGCCAATCAGTTCGGCGCGCACTTCGTCGTAGATCACGCCGGTCAGTTTCAACCGTTCGAGCACAACCTCACGGGCCAACTGTGCCCGGGCCACAGCCCCCGGCCCGCCATACGCGATCTGCCCTTCGCCGATCCAGCCATCGAGATAGCCCACCGACACCTTCAAGGTTTCAGGCCTTGGGTGCCCGTCTGCCCCTGCAATACGCACCCGGTCAACGCCCTCGGTGCTGAAGCTGACCGCAGAAAAATCAGCACTGACATCCGGCGTCAGGTACGCCGCAGGGTCGTGCACTTCATAGATCAGTTGTTCGGTGCAGGTGGCGGTGTCAATGCGGCCGCCCGTGCCCGACACTTTGCTGATCACTGCCTGCCCCAAAGCATCCACCTCGGCCAGCGGGAAGCCGAGCCGCGCCAGATCAGGAACATCCTTGTAACCGGGATCGGCAAAGTACCCGCCGCTGATCTGTCCGGCGCATTCGAGCAGATGCCCGACCAATGTGCCGCGACCCAACAAGGCCCAATCATCTTCAGCCCAGCCAAACTCGAACAACTGCGGTGCGAGGAACAACGATGGATCGGCAACCCTGCCAGTAATCACCACATCGGCGTCGGCCCGTAGCGCGTCGACGATGCCTGAAGCGCCCAGATAAGCATTGGCCGAGATCAGTCGTTCACCCAGCGAGCCCAGGCTTGCACCGTTGTCGAGTAACAAGGAAGGATCGGCCTGCAACGCATCAAGCACATCATCGCCGGTCAGAGCGGCGACTTTCAGGCTGTTCAACCCCAGCTCCGCAGCGATCCGCCTGACCTCACGAGCGGCCGCCATTGGGTTGGCGGCGCCCATGTTAGTGATCACGCGCAAGCGCCGGCGATTGCCATCAATGCCACGACCGACAAAAGGCAGCACCCGGCGCATACGCTCGCTCAGCAAAGGGTCGTAACCCGCCTCTGGATCAGCCAGACGGGCCTGCTGTGCCAGAGCAATAGTGCGTTCGGCCAGGCATTCAAAGACCAGATAATCCAGATCGCCCTGCTCGGCCAGTTCCACGGCCGGCTCAATGCGGTCACCCGAGTAACCGGCGCCAGAGCCAATGCGTAAGGTTTTCATGTCAGAAGACTCCCAGGAGCAACGCAGTCAGGGTCATTAACACCGACGCGGCGAACATAAAGGGGATGGTGAAACGCTGGTGATCGGCCAACTCGATCTTGCACAGGCCGACCAACAGAAAGGTCGCCGGCGTCAGCGGGCTGACTGGGAACCCGGTGGTATGTACGCCGAGCAACGAGGCCTGAGCCACCTGCAGCGGGTTGACGCCCAGCGCCTTGCC
Organism: Pseudomonas sp. 5C2; assembly: GCF_034314155.1. Taxonomy (NCBI): domain Bacteria; kingdom Pseudomonadati; phylum Pseudomonadota; class Gammaproteobacteria; order Pseudomonadales; family Pseudomonadaceae; genus Pseudomonas; species Pseudomonas sp. 5C2. The sequence continues at coordinate 2,305,935 of NZ_JAVIWH010000002.1, forward strand.
GACTTCAGCGATCACCGGCATCACACCGAAATAGAACGAGTCTGGATCGAACAGCAGGCTCAATGGCATGGACAGAAAGCCCACTACCGCCGGGATCAAATGACCGTGGCCAGCCGGGATCTGTGCCACCGCCACTTCAGCCATCGCTTTGAGCATGCCACTGCCCTGCATGATCCCGGTGAACACCCCGGCTGCCAGGAGGATCCTGGCCATGGTCAAGGCCGTTTTGGCGTGCGCATCGACGCGCTCCCGCTGGGCGTCGACGTTTGGGTAGTTGATGCACAGCGCCAATACGGTACCGAGCATGAACATCACCACTGGGTCGACCCAGCCAGCAATCATCACGCCCATCACCAACACGGTCAGCAGCAGATTGAGCCAGAACAACCGTGGCCGACGCAGCCCTTCTTCTTCCGCGCTGAGGGTACGCTGGGGAACCACATCAACCGTGACGCCAGCGCCAAGGCCAAGCCGACGCTCTTCGCGGCGACCAAGCAGCCAGGCGCAGGTGAAGACAAACACCAAACCCACGATCTGCACCGGAATCAGAGGTTGAAACAGGTCCGATACCGGCACATGCAACGCCGCCGAGGAGCGCAGCACCGGGCCGGTCCAGGGCAGGAAGTTAACCCCGGCCGCCATCGCCGTGACGCACGCAAGGATGCGCCGGTCCATGCCGAGACGGTTATAGAGAGGGAGCATGGCCGGGATAGTCACCAGAAAAGTGACCGCCCCCGAACCATCCAGGTGCACCAACAACGCCAGTAACGCGGTGCCGGTCACGATCCGTGTCGGTCGCGTCCCTACCGTGTGCAGGATCCGATCAATGATGGGATCAAGCATCCCGGCGTCCGTCATCACCCCAAAGAACAAGATGGCGAACACGAACATGCCCACCACCGGGGCCACGTTCTTGATGCCGGTAATGATGAAGGCACTGGTTTCCAGGCCGAAGCCGCCGATCAATGCAGCAATGATCGGCAACGCAATAAGTGCAACCAGTGGCGAGAGGCGTTTGCTCATTACAGCGGTGAGCAAACAGAGGATGGTGATAACACCGAGCGTGGCGAGCATGGGCAGGGTCCTGTGTGTCATTCCTGACCGCCTGGGGCAGTGGAATGAACCGTTGTTGTTTTCAACGAGTATTGAAAATCGGGGTAATCTTTGTAAATTGAAATGTTCACCGCATCTCGTTCGGAAAAACAGAATGAAGAACTCAATTCAGCATATCCGTGCCTTTCTCGCCGTGGCCCATAGCGGCAGCTTTGCCAAGGCGGCAGTCGCCTTGCATCTGTCGCCTTCGGCGCTAACCGTGCAGATTCAACAACTCGAAGACTGGCTGGGGGTGACACTGCTCGAGCGCAGTCCGCGTCAGGTCAGCCTCACGGCGGCCGGGCAGAAGACCTTGGGGCCGATGGAAAAACTACTATTGGACCTGGACAACATTGTTGCCGGCTCGCGGGATTTGGCGGCGCTACGCCGAGGTGTGGTGACCATCGCGGCCCTGCCCTCGATCTGCTCAGGCGCACTGCCTCCAGTACTGAAGCTGTTTCGCGAACAGTTTCCCGGGGTCGAGATACGCCTGCGCGATGTGGTAGCGCAACGTATCGACGCACTTGTGCGTGATGGCGAAGTCGATTTCGGTCTTGGGGTGCGAGCCCGGCTGGGACACGGCCTGGACTTTGAGGTGGTGATGGTGGATCGGTTGTGCCTGTTTATCCCAAGCGATCATCCGCTGGCATCACGCCAATCAGTAAGTATCTCGGCGCTGACAGGTCAGCCGATGATCCTCACCGGACGCGACAGCAGCGTGCGCGAACGGGTGGAGCAGCTGTTCGCCGAAGAGGGTCTGCACCTGATACCAGGCCTGGAAGCCAACTATATGTCGACAGTGCTGGCCTTGGTCCGCCAAGGACTGGGGATGACCCTGCTGCCGGAGTCCGCCGACGATGGCCGTGGCGATCTGGCGCGTGTGCCAGTCGATCACCCTGGTGTCAGCCGAGAAATCGGCCTTATCACCCGCGCAGGTCAAAGCCTGAGCCCGGCGCCACAGCGGTTTGTAGAGCTGATGAGGTCGGTGCTGGATCAATCAGACCCACTGCCCACGACCTGAACCTAACCTGTACGAGCCTGCAAAAAATCCGAAATTTTAAAAAAATGATATTCTCATTAGATAATGAGTATCATTATGTTGCAGATTCTCAAACGCGCAACAGCCTCCGTTGCGCACCTGGTTACACGCCCTGCAGCTCTTATTTTGGTGACACATGCTCGTTCCTTTTTTGATCATGCTGCGCGAAGGGATTGAAGCCGCGCTCATCGTTGGCATCATTGCCAGCTACCTGAAACAGACCGGCCGCGGGGAATGGATGCCCGCCGTGTGGATCGGTGTTTTTCTCGCGGCAGCCTTGGCGCTCCTGGTCGGGGGCGGCCTGGAATTGGTCAGCGCCGAATTCCCGCAAAAACAGCAGGAGTTGTTCGAAGGCGTGATCGGCCTGGTGGCCGTGGGCATTCTCAGTTCGATGGTGTTCTGGATGCGCAAGGTCGCACGCTCCATCAAGCACTCATTGCACGCCTCTCTCGATGCCGCACTTGCCACCTCGAAAAATCAGGTTTACGCGCTGATCGCCATGGTGTTTTTCGCCGTCGCCCGTGAAGGGCTGGAGACTGTTTTTTTCCTGCTGGCGGTGTTCCAGCAGAGTGAGGGGACGGCAGCCCCGATGGGGGCCCTGCTCGGCCTGATCCTGGCCATCGGCGTGGGGTTTGCCATTTACAGCGGCAGCATGCGCCTGAATCTGGGCATGTTCTTCCGCTGGACCGGCCTGTTCATTCTGGTGGTCGCCGCCGGGATTCTCTCTACGTCGGTGCAAGCGCTGCATGAGGCCGGACTGTGGAATCACCTGCAAACAGTCGTGTTCGACATCAGCGCAGCGCTGCCAATGGACGGCCCATTAGGCTCGGTATTGGCCGGCATGTTTGGTTATCAAGATTCTCCGACCGTCAGCACCCTGAGCGTCTACCTGATCTACCTGATCGGCGCATTGGTGTTGTTCTTCCTGCCAGCGCCGGGGACTCAATCGGCTAAACCCGTGCTTCGCCAATCATCTTCCGCTACGAACGAATAAGGGTACCCATGTCGAATCTTCCCTCTGGGCTTCCTGAAAAAGCCAGGTCTCATAACGTCTTGCGATTGGCAGTAGTCGGCTCCGTGATCATCATGATCGCGGCCGGCGGGCTGTTCTACTATGCCTCCCGCGCTGCGATGCAAAAGCGCCAGGCTAATAACAGTGCCGAGACCTTCGTCAGCATTCATGCCCACAGCTGTGAGCCGAATGCGTTGACGGTACCTGCTGGACGCACCGCCTTTCGTATCGTCAACCGCTCCGAACGTGCCGTTGAGTGGGAAATCCTCGACGGTGTACTGGTGGTCGAGGAGCGCGAAAATATCGCGCCGGGGCTGAGCCAGGTGATCAATGCCAACCTGATGCCGGGCGACTACACCATCACCTGCGGCCTGCTGAGCAACCCACGCGGCACCCTGCATGTGACCCCCACCGCTGAATCCGACGCCAGCGCAAAGGCCCGGCCATCGATGGTCGCGTTTATCGGACCACTGTCCGAATACCGCGTTTATTTGAGCAGCCAGAGTTCAGCGCTGATCAAGGCCGTTACCGCCTTGCAACAGGCCATCGACGTAGCTGACCTGGATCAGGCACAAGCGGCTTACCTGCAGGCCCGAGTCGTCTATCAGCGGATTGCACCTGCCGCACAGCGCTTTGCCGATCTGGATAACGCCATCAACGCTCGTGCTGATTACTACGAAAAACGCGAACAAGACCCGGGCTTCAATGGCTTCCATCGCATTGAGTACGCCTTGTTCGATCAGCACAAAGTCGATGGCCTGGCGCTGACGGTGCAGCGTCTGCAAACCGACGTCACTGGCCTCAAGCAACAATTGATGGCGCAAACCATGGCCCCCGAGCAACTGGTTGGCATCATTACCCACAACATGCGCTCCCTGGCCGAAGTCCGCAGCAACGGCGAAGAAGAGCGCTACAGCCGTGCTGACCTGAGCGGTTTTGCCGCCAATCTGGAAGGTACACGCAAAGTCATCGACCTGTTGCGTCCGCTGCTGGCCAAGACAGCTGGCGAGCTGCTGCAAAGGATCGATGCGGCTTCAACGGCCTTTGGCGCTGAACTCGACAGCTTGAAAACCGAGAGCGGCTACCGCCCCTACGATCAAGTCGCGAATGGGCAGCGCCAACAGATAGCAGACAGCGCCAAAGCATTGGCCGACGCACTCGATGGAATCGATCCAGCCTTAGGCCTCAAGGGCCTCTAAGCAGTGTCCTTTCAGACCCGTAATAGAACGAAGACCTCATCACTATGAAAGATTCAGATATGTCCAACGCCCCGCTTTCAGCCCAACGTCGCCGCGTGCTTCTGGGACTCGGCGCGGCGGGTGCAGCATTGGCGGGTAGCAGCCTGAGCAGCAACGTTTTGGCGGCGTCCCAGGCGCAAGTCACCGAAGCGCCGCACAGCGAAAAGACCCAGGACCGTAACCTGTTCCATGGCCGTCACCAGACGGGCATTGTCACGCCTCGCCCGGCTGCGGGCATGCTCGTATCGTTCGACGTACTGGCTGCCGACCGCGAAGATCTGGAGCGTCTGTTCCGCACGCTGAACGAGCGTATTGCGTTCCTGATGACAGGAGGCGTCGTGCCGCAGGTCGATCCGAAATTGCCACCGGTGGATTCGGGCATCCTCGGTCCGGTGGTGACGCCGGACAACCTGACCATCACCGTGTCGGTCGGTGAGTCGCTGTTCGACGAGCGTTTCGGCCTGGCGTCGGTCAAGCCCACGCGCCTGATCCGGATGATTGGCTTCCCTAATGACGCGCTGGAGCCTGACCGCTGCCACGGTGACTTGAGCATTCAGTTCTGCTCCAACACCCCCGACAGCAATATTCACGCCCTGCGTGACATCGTCAAAAATCTGCCCGACTTGTTGTTGGTGCGCTGGAAGCAGGAAGGCACCGTGCCGGCTCAGGCCCCCGTCAAACCCGGGCAGCCCGCAGAGAGTGCACGTAACTTCCTCGGTTTCCGCGACGGTTCAGCCAACCCCGATTCCAACGATCAAAAAGCCATGGACTACCTGGTCTGGGTTCAACCCCGCAGCGATGAGCCCGCATGGGCTGTCAGCGGTAGCTATCAGGCAGTGCGGATCATCCGTAACTTCGTCGAGCGCTGGGACCGGACGCCACTGCAGGAACAGCAAGCGATCTTTGGCCGGGTCAAGACCACCGGCGCGCCGATGGATGGCAAGCAGGAGACCGACGTGCCGAACTACGCTGCCGATCCCCACGGCAAGCAGACTCGCCTGGACTCACATATCAGGATGGCCAACCCACGCACCGCCGACACTGAACGCAACCGGATTTTGCGCCGCCCGTTCAACTACTCCAATGGCGTGAGCAAGAACGGTCAGCTCGACATGGGCCTGTTGTTCATCTGCTACCAGTCCGATCTGGAAAAAGGCTTTATCACCGTGCAAACCCGCCTCAATGGCGAACCTCTGGAGGAGTACCTGAAGCCCATTGGCGGTGGCTACTTCTTCACGTTGCCCGGTGTCGTCGGCGATCAGGATTACCTCGGTCGGTCGCTGCTTGCCGCCTCCACACCGACGAAAACGCTTTGACCCACACTAATTTCACCCGGAAAAGTCCCATGAAAAAGTCGCCTCTCGTTGTGATGCTTACCTTTGGCTTGCTCCAGACTCCCTTGGCCGCCTTCGCCGCGACAGCGCCGCTGGACCTGGTGGGACCGATCTCGGACTACAAAATCTACGTCACCGAACAGCTTGATGAGCTGGGTAGCCACACCCAACAGTTCACCGATGCCGTGAAAAAAGGCGACCTGGCCACCGCCAAAAAACTGTATGCGCCGACTCGCGTTTATTACGAGTCCGTTGAGCCCATCGCCGAGTTGTTCAGCGACCTGGATGCCTCCATCGATTCACGCGTTGATGACCACGAAAAAGGCGTGACCGCTGAAGACTTCACCGGTTTCCACCGCATCGAATACAGCCTGTTCTCCGAGAACAGCACCCAGGGCCTGGGCGAACTGGCCGACAAACTCAACGGCGATGTCAAAGACCTGCAAACACGCGTTGCCGGCCTGACCTTCCCACCTGAAAAAGTGGTTGGCGGTGCGGCAGTGCTGCTCGAAGAAGTCGCTGCCACCAAGATTTCCGGTGAAGAAGACCGTTACAGCCACACTGACCTGTATGACTTCCAGGGCAACATCGACGGCGCCAAAAAAATCGTCGACCTGTTCCGCCCGCAGATCGAAAAGCAGGACACGGTGTTTGCCGCCAAAGTCGACAAGAACTTTGCGACGGTCAACAAGATCCTGGCCAAATACAAAACCAAAGACGGTGGCTACGAGACGTATGACAAAGTCAGTGCAAATGACCGCAAGGCACTGATTGGCCCGGTCAACACCCTGGCTGAAGACCTGTCCACCTTGCGTGGCAAGCTGGGTCTGAACTGAGTGAAAAGCAGCTTCAGTATCCAGGAATCCTGAAGCTGCTCCCCTGAAGGCTGCGATCAACTGTGCAGCGGTTGCTTTAACTCCCGCTAAACCAGTTATAGCCCTGGTCTTCCCAGTACCCGCCCGGGTATTCATTGGTCACGAAGAGTTCGACGATGTGCTTGGGATTCTTGAACCCCAACTTGGTCGGCACCCGCACACGCAATGGATAACCATAATCCGGTGGCAGTGCTACTTGGCCGAAATCCAGCGCCAGCAAAGTTTGTGGATGCAGCGCGGTCGGCATGTCCAGGCTTGAGTAGTATTTGTCAGCACATTTGAACCCGACGAATTTTGCCGTGGTGTCCGCGCCAATGTGTTCCAGAAACGTGCGCAAAGGGACCCCGCCCCATTGGCCAATCGCGCTCCAGCCCTCGACGCAGATCAGCCGCGTGATGTCGGTGCGTTGCGGCAGCTTGCGCAAGTTTTCCAGGGTCCAGGGTTGCGTGTCACGCACCAACCCGGACACCGCCAGACGGTACGTGGAAAGATCGACCTCGGGCACATTGTATTCAGGGTAGAACGCATTGAACGGGAACGGACTGGTGACCTTTGCCAGATCGTAGGTCGGCGCCAGACGTTGACCGCTGAACAGCCAGGCCTGAACCCGGTCGTTCCAGCGCGACATGGCCCACAAAGTTTTATCCACAGCATCGTCACTCTCCAGGTTGCAGCCCGTGAGCATCGACATTGCACCGATCGTCAGCCCGGCGCGCAGAAACGAGCGCCGTTGAATATTGATCAATTGGGTCTGCTGCGCCGGTTCCAGGCGCAAACCAGGTGGCCGCTGTTTGGGTTCAGTCATTGGAATTCTCCCGAGTACCACCGGTAATCATCGGCACAAATGTACGTGGCACCAGCAGTACCAACACCAAATGGACGACGACGAATGCACCGATCCCGGCCATGGCGCCAAAATGCACGAAACGAGCGAAGTCGTACCCGCCCAGCAAGCTACACAGCACCTGCAACTGGACCGGCTTCCAGATCGACAGCCCGGACAAGACCACCAGCACGCCCAGCGCCAACACCAGCCAATACGACAACCGTTGCACGGCGTTGTAGCGCCCCTGTTGGTGAGCCAGACGCAAGCGCAGGGCATCCCCCAGATCACGCCTCACCGCGTCCACTGAAATCGGTAACAAATCGCGTTTGAAGTGCTGACTGAACACGCTGTACAACACGTATGCCAGGCCGTTGATCACCAGCAGCCACATCACTGCCAGATGCCAAGCGATGGAACCACCGAGCCAACCGCCCAGAGTTATCTCGCGGGGGAAGCGGAAAGAGAATAAAGGTGAAGCGTTGTAGATGCCCCAGCCGCTCATGAACATGCCAACCATGCCCAGCGCGTTGAGCCAATGCGTAAGCCGCACTGGCCAGGGATGGATATGTCGAGTGCTCATGGCGGTCTCCTGTGGTGTCTGAATCCGACGCCCTCGCTCTGCGTTACATCGGTGGCGTGAAACCATCCTTGCCCACGGCAATACCGCGCGCGGATTTACCGTCATCGGCCGGGAACAGAACGATCTTGGCACCGGCTTTCAGTGCGCTGCGCTCGCCAGGTTGAACGTAGGCGATCGGCACGTCTTCTGGCACGACCAGCTGTTTTTCGCCGCCCTTATAGAGCACGGTCAAGGTGCGACCATTGGTTTTTGCCAGCGTACCAACCGTGCCGTTGGTCATGGTGCCGGTACTGCCGTCGGCATTTTCCCAACCGTAGTGGCCTTCACCGCTGCCTTTGAGGCTAGCTTCGAACACGGTAACTTCCAATGCTTTCAACGTGCCATCAGCCTGCGGTGTGGCCGCCGAACCGATAAAGCTGTCAGTTTTGATCGAATCCAGGCTGGTTTTTGAAATCAAGCGAATCGTCGTCTTGTCGGTCAAGCCGATGCTCTGATGTTGACCGGCACGGTTGGTGAAATTCAACGTATCAGCCTGGAGGCTATCAACAGTGCCGCGCATGGGCTTGACCACTGGCATGTCGGCGGCCTGGGTCATGACTGCGGCGCTGAGCAGAAGCAAGCCGAACGTTGTGGACAGTGCATTCTTCATGTCGATACCTGGTTGAGTGAGTTAGCAGCCATCATCACCCTGGAACCCGCACGGCAGCATGACCGCCGAATGACATTTTTGTCATTCGGCGCAGGTAGATCGCGCATGACAAAAATGTCACCGACACCCTCATGGCACTTGGTTAAACTCCAACCCTGCCCAACGCTCCTCGTTGGAAACGCTCCAGCCTGTGTGAAGAACATGGAGACCCAACGGTGCACATCCTGCTCATCGAAGACGACACCAAGACCGGCGAGTACCTGAAAAAGGGCCTTGGCGAGTCGGGTTATAAAGTCGACTGGACCCAACACGGCACCGATGGCCTGCACATGGCCCTCGAACAGCGCTATGACTTGATCGTGCTCGATGTGATGCTGCCAGGCATCGATGGCTGGCAGATTATCGAAGTGCTGCGCGCCAAACAGGATGTGCCCGTGCTGTTCCTCACTGCGCGCGATCAATTGCAGGATCGCATTCGTGGCCTGGAGCTGGGCGCCGACGACTATCTGGTAAAACCGTTTTCCTTCACTGAGTTGCTGCTGCGCATCCGCACCGTGCTGCGTCGGGGCGTGGTCCGCGAGCCGGATCATTTTCATATCGCCGACTTGGAGCTGGACCTGCTGCGACGCAGGGTGACCCGCCAGCAACAGGTGATCGTCCTGACCAACAAGGAATTCGCGCTGTTGCATCTGCTGCTGCGCCGCGAAGGCGATGTACTGTCCAGGGCACAGATCGCCTCGGAGGTCTGGGACATGAACTTCGACAGCGACACCAATGTGGTCGATGTCGCGATCAAACGTCTGCGCAGCAAGATCGACCTGCCCTACCCGGTCAAACTCATCCATACCGTGCGCGGCATCGGTTACGTCTGCGAGGTGCGGCCATGCGGTCCCGACGCCCGCCATCCCTGACCCTGCGCACCACACTCGCATTCGCCCTGGTGGCGATGCTCACCGTGGCTGGCGCCGGCCTGTATCTTTACGTATCGATAGAACGGACCGTGATGCAGCGCAGCGACCATGCCGTGCTGGCCCGGCTCGATCATTTTCGCAAACTGCTGCGCTACGACCTGACCCTCGACAAACTTGAGAGCAGTCCGCAACTGTTCGAAAACATGCTCGACAGCGAAGAAGACATTTTCATCATCGGTGAACCGGGCAAGCCCCCGGTGATTTCGGTCAATCCGTCGCACGCGCCGCTGCCACAGGTACCGGTGGTCGGCCAGGATCAAGCCCTCAACGACACCGACCTGCGCAGTGGGATGAGCCTGGAAGGCGTGCCCTTGCGCGCCGCATCCGTGCAGGCGCTGTCGGGCAACACCGAGGTGCACCTGCTGGCCGCGCATGTAATGGTCAAGGAAATGGCCATGCTCGCCAGTTTCAGACAGCGCATCTACGTGGCCATGACCCTGGCTTTCGTCATCGCCGCGCTGCTCGGTTATCTGTTGTTACGCCGTGGTTTACGCCCGTTGCGGCGAATGGCGACACACGCGGCAGACATCACCCCGGCGACGCTCGACAGCCACAGAGGTAGCCGCCTGGACAGCCACGACACACCCGTGGAGCTGCATCAACTCAGCGACGCTTTCAACGCCATGCTTGATCGCCTGGCCGACGGTTATCAGCGGCTGATGCAGTTTTCCGCAGACCTGGCCCATGAGATTCGCACACCTGTCGGCTCACTGATGGGGCATTGTCAGGTTGCGTTGCGCCAGACCCGCAGCGTGGATGAATACCAAGCGTTGCTGGCCTCGAATCTTGAGGAGTTGGAGCGGATTTCCCGACTGGTCGAGAGCATCCTGTTCCTCGCCCGGGCTGATGACGCACAAGCCGTGCTCGAACGTCAGCCACTGAATCTGGAAGACGAACTGCAGCGCGTCGCCGGTTATTTCGAAGGGTTGGCAGAAGAGCGTCAATTGCGCATCCAGACTTCTGGCGGCGGGACCTTGAACGCCGACCCGATCCTTCTGCGGCGGGCGTTGAGCAATCTGGTGGCCAATGCCATTCGCTACGCCGATGCGGACAGCGAGATTCTGGTGCGCGTCGACAGGCGCGATAGCGAATGGCTGATCCAGGTGGAGAATCAGGGTCCGGTGCTGGCGCCTGCGGCCTTGACCCGGTTGTTCGACCGTTTCTACCGCGGCGACGCTTCACGCCATCAACGCTCCGACTCCAATGGTCTGGGGTTGGCCATTGTCGCCGCGATCATGCATCTGCATGGCGGACGCGTCACCGTCGCGCAACCGGTTGCCGCACCGATTCGGTTTACCCTGGTCTTTCCGGCTTGACCCCACTCAAGCCTTCTTGTCATGGGTAATTGTCAGCTTGTAGAACGTCGCCGCCCCGCCTTCAGTGGTGTAGCCCGTATTGTCCTGAACGTAGACGCCTGCCTTGAAGTACAAAAGCCGGGTGCTCCAGGATGAATCCAGAGCTGCGGTCCAGACATGGTCGAATGCGTTGACGGTCAGGTTGCCGTTGGGCGTCAGGTGAATGGTGTAGGTGAAGCGCTGATTCATCGGCACCTGTTCGGCAATGATGATGACCTCAGGCTCCACGCCGGGTGCGCGTCGAAACTTGACAACGATGTTGCCGGTCTTGAGCTTTTCCTTGTACTGGTATTCGAGCTTGAGCAACGGCTCCGCGCTTTGGTAACAATGAATCTGACCAATCACGATTTTGCCCGTCGAGGGTACCTGACTGACCAACAGCGCGGCACGCAGGACGTTGTCTGCCTGGGGAAATTTCCAGTTGCTGACGCTGCCATCGGCCTTGGTCTCGCGCAGTTCGGTCCGGGGATATATCGCATTTTCAGTTCTGGAGCCGGTTACCGGCACCCAAAAGAACAAGGTGTCCCCCGAGCGGAAGTAACCATCCTGATAACCACCCACCAGTGTTGGCGTATCAATGGTGCCGGCGGGAGGACCGACAGGGACGGAGAGGTTCCAGGTAGCGAGATCGATCATTCAAGACTCGAAGGGGTGCGGCTTGCGCACCAGCAAGGACGGATCGTTAAAGGTGGTGTGCAACCACCCAGCGGTGTTGTCCTTGCTATCGGCTGAATCGATGATTGTTGAAATTCAATCGCCGACCTAATGACGTCAAAAAACAGGCGATCCGCTGTAAGGCCACTATTACGGCATCATTTGATGACGACATCAGGATGAATAAAAGGTTCACCACAGACTGCATTAACAAAGGCGCCAGGTCCGAAACCTTGCGTCATTTTTTTGAATAAAAGCGCGATAAAGGCGCCCAATACCGTTTTTTATTACCGACAAACGGTAGTCATCTATTCAAACTCCACTGCTTTTTTTTCCAGTGAAAAGCTCTGTATCGGGCATCTTGCGTGTGGAAGGGAATGGTCACAGAGTCATGGAGATGGGCACTCACGGACTTCAGCCATGTGTGATTGCCTGGACAAGCAAGATGACGGTTGACGGCGCTGCAACAGTGTTACAAACTATTTATAGTTAGCAAGCTAATAATGTGATTTCAAACTATTATCACTGGCAACGCCATGACTCTCGATATTCTCCAAATGAGCATCAGCCGCGGCATCGTGGCAGCGTCCCGTCACTGGCGGCGCATCTGTCACACGACGCTCGTCGACTACGGCATCTCCGAAGCGTGCGCGATGCCTTTGTTGATGATTCTGCGCTTGGGCGACGGCGTGCGCCAAGTGACAGTGGCCCAGGCCGCCGGGATGGAAAGTCCATCGCTAGTGCGTTTGCTTGATCAATTATGTGCAGCTGACGTGGTCTGTCGCACCGAAGATCCCACAGACCGCCGCGCCAAATCCTTGAGCCTGACCGAGAATGGCCGCGCGCTGGCGTTGTCGATTGAAAATGAGTTGATTCGTCTGCGCAGGGACGTGCTCAAAAATGTCGACGTCGCGGATCTCGAAGCCACCCTGCGGGTGCTGAAGGCATTTGAAGATGCCGGCCATCACAGCACGGTATGGGCATCTTGAGCGGTTTTTTTACCGGGGTACCGCCGGCACGTGACTGGTTCTATGGCGTGCGTACCTTCGCCGCCTCAATGATCGCGTTGTATATCGCATTGATCATGGAAATGCCTCGGCCTTATTGGGCCATGGCCACGGTCTATATCGTTTCCAGTCCCTTTGTTGGCCCGACCAGTTCCAAGGCGCTCTACAGGGCGCTGGGGACCTTTGTCGGCGCGGCGGCGGCCGTTTTTTTCGTGCCATTGTTCGTGCAGACCCCGTTCTTGCTGGCCATCGTGATCGCTCTCTGGACCGGGACCTTGCTGTTCCTCTCGCTGCACCTGCGCACGGCCAACAGTTACGCGCTGATGCTCGCGGGCTACACCCTGCCGCTGATTGCCTTTCCGGTTGTGGATAACCCGCTGACAGTGTTCGACATTGCGGTGTCACGCACTGAGGAGATTGTCCTCGGGATCGTCTGTGCCGCCGTGGTGGGCGGCATGTTCTGGCCGCGCCGGCTGGCGCCCGTGATGCTGGGGGCGGCTGACAACTGGTTTGCCGACGCCAGCGCTTACAGTGAGCTATTTTTGGCGCGCACCCTGGCCCCGGAAGACATCGGCCGCCTTCGCACCTCGATGGTTGCTACTTTCAATACGCTGGAACTGATGATCGGTCAGTTACCTCACGAAGGTGCGCGCCCTCAGACAATGCGCAACAGTAAAGAATTGCGTGGACGGATGATTCACCTGTTGCCGGTTGTCGATGCATTGAACGACGCCCTTTTGGCACTGGAAAAACGCACACCCGAACAGGCCGAACGCCTCGCGCCGCTGCTGGCAGAGACCTGCGCCTGGTTGCATAGCACCCGTGAGGGCGCGCCGGTCGAACATTGGCAAGCGCTACGCGATCATCTGGAGCGCTTGCAACCCAGCTCGACGCAGCTGGATGATCGGCATCAGTTGCTACTGTCCAACGCCCTCTACCGACTCGGCGAATGGATCGATCTGTGGCAGGACTGTCGCAGCCTGCAACATGCGTTGCGCACTGACGACCAGTCCTCGTGGCGCGCGGTCTATCGGCACTGGCGGCTGGGCCGGCTGACGCCGTTTTTTGATCGCGGCTTGATGCTGTATTCGGTGTTTTCCAGCGTCACCGCAATCATCGTCGCGTCAGTGTTGTGGATTCTGTTGGGCTGGACCGATGGCGGCAGCGCGGTGATTCTGGCTGCGGTGGCGTGCAGCTTCTTCGCCGCCATGGACGACCCCGCACCGCAGATCTATCGCTTCTTTTTCTGGACCGCAATGTCGGTGCTGTTCGCCAGTCTCTATCTGTTCCTGGTGCTGCCCAACCTGCATGACTTCCCGATGCTGGTGCTGGCCTTCGCCATCCCCTTCATCGTCATCGGCACCTTGACCGTGCAGCCCCGCTTCTACTTGGGGACCTTGCTGACCATCGTCAATACGTCCTCATTCATCAGCATTCAGGGCGCCTACGACGCCGACTTCCTGGCCTTCGTCAACACCAACCTGGCGGGGCCAGTGGGGCTGTTATTCGCGTTTGTCTGGACCCTGGTGGTACGCCCCTTCGGCGTTGAATTAGCCGCCAAGCGCCTGACCCGCTTCAGTTGGCACGATATTGTCACCCTGAGCCAGCCGGCGACACTGGCCGAGCATCGGCGCATGGGCGTGCAGATGCTCGACCGCCTGATGCAGCATTTACCGCGCCTGACCATCACCGCTCAGGACACCGGGGTTGCCCTGCGCGAACTGCAGGTCGCCCTCAACTTGCTGGATTTGCAGGCGTATATCCATCGGGTACACGCAGTCCCCCAAGCGCTGCTACAGCAGGTGATCGATGAGGTCGGCGTTTATTTTCAGGCCTGCCTCAACGCCCGCCAACGCTTGCCCGCGCCCAAAGGTCTGTTGATGACCATGGACCGCGCACGGCGCTCATTGACCGCGCAATGGATGGACGACGATCCAACCCGCACTCACCTGCTGCATGCGTTGAGTGGCCTGCGCCTGGCGCTGCTGCCTGGCGTCGAAATAATGGCCACCGGTGAGGCCAAAGAACAACCGCCCTATGGCATCGACGGAGCGCCTTTATGATCGGTGATCTGGATATCAGCGGGGTGATCGTGCCCACGCTGATGGTACTGATGGGCATCACGTATTTGCTTTATCTAGTGGTGCACGCACTGCTGACACGCGCCCACTTCTATCGCCTGGTCTGGCACCGGGCATTGTTCAACGTAGGTCTATACGCTGTGTTGCTCGGCGCTGTGGATACTCTCAGTCGATACCTGATGAAATGAAAAAACCCTTACTGACATTGGGCCGAGTGGTCCTGACCCTGCTTATCGTGACCTTCGCCACTGTCGTGGTCTGGCGCATGGTGATGTATTACATGTTTGCGCCCTGGACCCGCGACGGTCGTATTCGCGCCGACGTGGTGCAGATTGCCCCAGACGTTTCCGGCCTGATTCAGAAGGTCGAGGTGACCGACAACCAGGTGGTGACCAAGGGCCAAGTCCTGTTCACCATCGACCAGGACCGCTTTCGTCTGGCCCTGCGTCAGGCCAAGGCGACGGCGGCCGAACGCCAGGAAACCTATGAACAGGCCCGTCGTGAAAACAAACGCAACCGGGGCCTGGGCAATCTGGTTGCCCAGGAACAACTCGAAGAAAGTCAGTCTCGCGAAGCGCGTGCATTGTCGGCCTTGAGCGAGTCACAGGTTGCGGTCGATGCCGCACAACTGAACCTGGACCGCTCGGTGATCCGCAGCCCGGTGGACGGTTACCTCAACGACCGCGCACCGCGTTCGCAGGAGTTTGTCACCGCTGGCCGCGCCGTTCTGTCGGTGGTCGACGGCACCTCGTTCCATATCGACGGCTACTTTGAAGAAACCAAGCTGTCTGGTATCCACATCGGCCAGGCTGTGGATATCCGCGTGATCGGTGATAGCGCACGCTTGCGCGGTCATGTGCAGAGCATCGTCGCCGCTATCGAAGACCGTGATCGCAGCAGCGGCACCAACCTGCTACCCAACGTCAACCCGGCGTTCAGCTGGGTGCGGCTGGCACAACGGATTCCCGTGCGAATCGCCTTCGACAGCGTGCCGGATGACTTTCGCATGATCGCCGGGCGTACCGCGACGGTGTCGATCATCGAGGACGCTCACCCTCGGGAGACCGCGCAATGAAACAAGGCGCACGTCTGGCGACCGTAGCCCTGGGTTTGCTGTTGTCCGCCTGCCAGATGGTGGGGCCGGACTATCATCTGCCCAAGGATGCCGCACTGAACCGCCCGGATTTGCAGGGCAAAATCGCGGGTCAGGGTGCCAATGCGATGTCAGCGCCGGTACCGGCAGATTGGTGGCGACTGTATCAGGACCCTCGGCTCGATGAGCTGGTACGTCAGGCCATGGCCTCCAACACCGACCTGCGGGTAGCGGCCGCCAATCTGGCCCGGGCCCGAATGCAAGTGGAGGAAGCCCAGTCTTTGGGGGGATTCCACAGCGGGGTAAAAATGGGCGCACAACGCTTGCAGGAATCGGGTGAAGCCTTTCTGTTAGCCGATAAAGTGCCCGTGGCCAATGTCGGCGACATCGGCATCAGCACCTCTTACCAGTTCGATCTGTTCGGCACCCTGCAGCGCGGCATCGAAGGCGCACAAGCCAGTGCCGATGCGACCCAAGCCGCAGCGGACACCGCGCGCATCACCCTGGTGGCCGACGTAGTACGCGCCTACACCCAGGTCTGCGCCGCCAATGAAGAGCAGAACATCGCCCTGCATTCGCTGGACCTGCAACAGCAAAGCCTGACCATGACCCAGCGCCTGCGCGACGCGGGGCGCGGGGATGAAACCCAAGTCACCCGCTCACAAACCCAATTCAAATCCCTGCGCGCCGAATTGCCCCGCTACAACGCCGCCCGTCAAGCCGGACTGTTCCGCTTGTCGATGCTGCTGGCCAAACCGCTGGCACAACTGCCTGCTGGCGTGACGACATGCGCTGAACTGCCCCACATCGCGCAGCTCATGCCCGTCGGCGACGGTGCCGCATTGCTCAAACGCCGGCCTGATATTCGTCAGGCCGAGCGTCGACTGGCAGCCGCCACCGCAGAGATTGGTGTCGCCACCGGCGCGCTGTACCCGGACATCAGCATCGGCGCGAGCATTGGCACCGTTGGTATTCTGAGTAACCTCGGCCAACCGGCCACTAATCGCTGGGGCTTTGGGCCCTTGCTGAGCTGGACGGTGCCATCGAACGGCTCCCGTGCGCGGATCCATGAAGCCGAAGCCTCGACCCAAGCCGCACTGGCGCATTTCGATGGCGTGGTGCTCAACGCGATCCGCGAAGCCCAGACCGGTCTGGCGCAATACACCGCCTTGCTGGAGCGGCGTGAGGCGCTGGCCGACGCCGAACAGTCGGCCCGGCAAGCGGCCGATCAGACTCACCGTTTCTTCCAGGCTGGCCGCGCCTCGTTCCTTGCCGACCTCCAGGCTACACGCACCTATACTGATATTCGTGCCCAATTGGCTTCGGCTAACACCCAAGTCGCCATGGGCCAGATCGATCTGTTTTTGGCTTTAGGTGGGGGTTGGGAGAATGGCCGTACGGCGGTGGTGAATAAATGACCGATATCACCGCTTTTCCCGGTCCGGTTTGAACCTGCTCGTCATCCTGCTGCCAGAATAAATATCACCCACTGATTGTAGGAGATTACATGCAAACCCTCGAATTGGCTGGCGCATCCGTCCCCGTCATCGGCCAGGGCACCTGGCACATGGGCGAAGATCCGCATCAACGAAAACATGAAGTGGCCGCGTTGCGTTTGGGCATCGAACACGGCATGACCCTGATCGATACCGCTGAAATGTACGCAGAAGGCGGTGCCGAGGAAGTGGTCGGTGAGGCCATCGCCGGGCAGCGCGACCGCGTGTTTCTGGTGAGCAAGGTTTACCCACACAACGCAAGCCGCACCGGCATAGTAGAGGCGTGTGAACGAAGCTTGCGACGCCTCGGCACAGAACACATCAACCTGTACCTGCTGCACTGGCCCGGCCAACACCCACTGGAAGAAACCGTCGAAGCCTTCGAACGCCTGCGCGAAGCCGGCAAAATCGGTGGCTGGGGCGTCTCCAATTTCGACGTCACCGACATGGCGCACTTGGCCAACCCGGCCTGCGCGACCAATCAGGTGCTCTACAACCTCGAACAACGCGGCATCGAATTCGATCTACTGCCCTGGGCGCAGATCCACCTCATGCCGCTGATGGCCTACTGCCCCATCGCTCAGGCCGGGCACCTGCTGAAAAACCCGGTGCTGCAAGACATCGCTGCCCGGCATGACGCCACCCCCGCGCAGATCTGCCTGGCCTGGGTGCTGCGCAATAAAGGCGTCATCGCGATTCCCAAAGCCGTCAAGCCCGAGCACATACGCCTCAACGCTGCTGCCGCACAATTGACCCTGACCGCAGAAGACCTGCACGCCATCGACAGCGCCTGGCCTGCGCCCACTCGCAAGCGGGTGCTGGCGATGGTGTGAGCCGCTGCTTAAGCGGTCACGGACACACCCGACTATCCGCCGAACAGCCTTATCAGCGTGCGGCGGATTACCATGGGAGGAAGCACTACGCCATTGGGTCGCGATCAACTTTTTGGTAGACCCCCGCGACATCAGTATTGTCTGGCCGCGAAGGGATCATCGCCAGTTGCACTTTGACGTTATTCTCTTTATGAGCCCTCCAGCGCTTGAGGCTCGCCTCAAACGCTGGCGACTGCGCAGCATTGCCCTAAACATCGGCCGGTTTTAGTTTGATGGCGTTCAATTCCCCCAAGCGGCCAATGGTCGTATTGAGGCGACTTCTTTCTGCTCCAAGGCGGGTTGTTGTATGACTTGAGCCCTCATCGAAACTACGTGCATTACTGCTCACGGGCGTATTTGCATATCGCAGTGTCCTCAATGGATTCACAACCGAGGTCCCAGAGGATGGAAGACTTTTCGCCATCACTGAACGTCACCGGCATGAAATGCTGCTGTTTCCCATGATGCCGATAAGGCTCGCCACCCATACGTCCAAGCCCAAAACCGAACAGCAGCCAGCCGTAGGGAAACTTCCTCGGACGGCAATCAGAATGATTTCGTCATGATGGCTAACAAACGCCTGGGTTTCGGTACCCCCGATCAATTCCGGGTCGGTGTAGAAGTGCAGCCTGGCCGGATGCTCCTAATTAAAAGGGGGGGGGTCTCGAACTTAAAAGCACTTTCTATGCACAATTGAAGGACCCACTTCATCATAGTCTTTACGGGTAATCCACATTGTTTGAAAGGTGCTGAGCGAAGCGAGTATAGAACCACCAATCCAAACGCTGTATTTACGTTCAGGTGGTGCAATAACCTTAATTTTCATGCGGGAAGGTGCTAGCTTGGTGATTTCCTTTTGCAGCCTTTCAGCCATGCCCGAAAACATTGTAGAGCCACCAGTTAAAACGATGTTGCTATAAAGATCTTTTCGAATATCAACATCGCACTTCATGATGCTGTTATAAACCACCTCATGAATTCCTGCGAATTTGAATCCAGTCAGTGAAGGTTTAAACAACACCTCCGGGCACCGGAAACGTTCGTCACCCACAGTGATTTCTTGGCCATCTGCCAGTTCATACGATTCCTGAAGACTGCTGGAGGTCGCTGCGCCTTCCATTTCAGCCTCAAAATCCATTGCGACGTAACACAGCTTCTCTTTGATCTCCTGAACAATTGAAGACTCTGCCGTTGTGGCAAAAGAGTAGCTGCGTTCTGACAGTATTTTAACCAGGTAGGCCGTCAGGTTTCGCCCTCCAATGTCCGTCCGCAAGACTGCGTGAGGTGACGCATAGCCTTCGTAAATCGGAACAGCATGAGTAACGCTATCGCCCACCTCCAAAACTATCCCCGTTGTACGTCCTGAGGCATACAGAGCCAAAACCGCTTGAATCGAGACATAACAAGCGCGGCAATTAAATACCTCAAATAATATTTTAACCATTTTCTCCCGGCTACTACGTGGGTTAAGCGGCGGCTCCGTCAAGAGTATGTCATGCTCGGCAGGTTTCACTTTTAATACGTTGTCAAATACATGGTGTAGAATGAGCTCGAAATCGTCCCAGTCAGTGATGAAGCCATGCTCTACCGGGCAGCTAAGTTTCAATGTATCTCTTTTAGCTAGCGCTTCCTCACCCACGTACACTGCCTTTTGGTTTGCATCAGCCGATTCTGGCCTGCCTACTACGGTGGGAAATACCGCTGCTGGTCTGTCTTCACCGGCGAAACCTACCTTCATCGTGCTACTGCCAATATCAATAACTATCGCGCAGACTTCTTCACTCATGATGTATTGCTCCTATTATTCAATAACAGCGGGCAGTCGCAATGATATTCTCATTAGCCCCCAGTGATTGAGCGCATGGTCGTCATCATGCTGCCCGTTGCTCACGTACAGTTTCTCCAATAAGGTTTTTGCCGTCTACTGTCATATATGACAGTGATCTATTCTCTTTTCGAATACTTTCTTATCTTTTTATAGTCATATTTATGAATGCTTTCGAGCATTCCGAATTCCGTGATCTGATCTGCCGCGGCCAGCGACCCGTCCGGTGGAAGCTTGAGTTAGGGAAACTCTGAAAAAGGTTTCCAAATATGGTTCATCTAAAAAAGCCGGTATTTCCGATATTTCAGTGAATTACTTTATTTCTGAGCGCTTGACGCCCGATTTCCGGCAAAAAGAAGGGCCTACTTCAGACCTTCCCTAGCAGGGTAAACACGCCGCGCTGATCAATCGCTTAAACGAAGATTTTATTCGCCACAAGAAGGAAAAATATGGCCTTCCGTTGGCGGTCTGGAGGGCGTGCGAGGTTCAGGATAGTTATTGCCGCTGCGAATTTTCTTGAAAAGTCGTACCGGGGGCGGAAAGAGATTGGCCGCAGCGTACTGTTCATCCGAACGAAAAACCGCATTACTCAAGAAACCCCGGCGTCCGCCGACCTCTAGGTACGACCTTCAAGTTCGGGGCAATCCCGGCCTTGAAGAACAGGGATGTCTTTGCCGCACCCGTTCCCACGTGGAATGCCTTCTTCTTGGCCATGAGAGACCCCCCATGTTCTTGCAAAAATCGCTGAGAGCCCAGATTCTGGCGTTGCTCGGTGGCAGCCTGTTGGCGATCCTGCTGATCGCGCTGGCCTGTTTTCATTTCCTCTCCAATAGCGTGCAGAACTACAAAGGCCTGATCGACGGGCCGTTGCACACATCCCAACTGATCGATGAGGCCAACCTCCAATTCAAAATTCAGGTACAGGAATGGAAGAACGTCCTGCTGCGTGGTAAGGAACCGGCAGAGCTGAATAAATACTGGGGACAATTCGAGGAGCGCCAACGTGAGGTGCAAGACATCCTTGGGCGCCTCGCCAACCAGACGCCCCCCGAGTTGAAAACCCGGATCGAGAAACTGCGCGAAGCCCATCAAGTGCTGGGCACCGCGTACCAGAAAGGCCGCGATGCATTTATAGCCTCTAACGGCGACCCTGTTGTAGGTGATACGGCAGTCAAAGGCATGGATCGGCCCGCCAGTGAACAAATGAGTGAGCTGGTCGCCCAATTACGCGAGCAGGGCAGCCAACAATCCGAGCACATCAGCGCAGACGCAAACCAAACAATTCTCCTGGGTATTGCGGTGATGCTGGTGTCCGGGCTGTTGATCGGACTGCTGAGCCTGTGGCTGGTCAATCGCAATCTGATCGATCCAGTTCGACGATTGATCGAATACGTCGCCCAGCTCAGCCAAGGTAAATTCGGTGACCGCGTCAGCACCGAGCGTCAGGATGAGCTAGGCCGTCTGGCCGTGGCCGCCAACACGCTTCGAGACTTTCTGGCAAAGACCTTCAACCGTTTGAAGGTCAGCGCTACGGACCTGGATAGCGCCAGCAGTGAGTTGAATGCGATTGCACAACTGATCGCTCAGGGC
Organism: Pseudomonas sp. 5C2; assembly: GCF_034314155.1. Taxonomy (NCBI): domain Bacteria; kingdom Pseudomonadati; phylum Pseudomonadota; class Gammaproteobacteria; order Pseudomonadales; family Pseudomonadaceae; genus Pseudomonas; species Pseudomonas sp. 5C2. The sequence goes on from NZ_JAVIWH010000002.1 coordinate 2,327,524, forward strand.
ACCAACGAGCAGTTCGAGCGCACCGATCAGGTCGCCACGGCCATGAACGAAATGTCCGCCACCGCGCAAGAAGTGGCTCGACACGCAGAGCAGGCCGCCACTGCGGCAGACGCCGCCGACCACAGCGCCCAGCAAGGCGAACAGGTCATGCAGACAACCATTGCCGCGATTACTCACATGCGTGGCGAGATATCCAATACAGCCTCGGTCATCCGTCAGTTGGAAACCGACAGCGGAAGAATTGGTAAAGTACTCGAAGTCATTCGCGGTATCGCCGAGCAGACCAACCTGTTAGCCCTGAACGCGGCCATTGAAGCGGCGCGCGCCGGCGATGCAGGACGCGGGTTTGCCGTTGTCGCCGATGAAGTCCGCAGCCTGGCACAGCGCACCGCGGCCTCAACTGCCGAAATCAATCAAATCATCCACACCGTACAGACTGGCGCCCTCGACGCAGTGAAAGCGATTGAGGGTGGCCAGTCTCGCAGCGAAGAAAGCGTCGAGCAGGTCACCGAAGCAGGCCATATGCTGCATCGCATCACCGAAGCGGTCGAGGCGATCCGCGACATGAACCGACAGATCGCCACGGCGGCCGAAGAGCAAACCTCGGTCGCCGAAGATATCTCGCGCAATCTGGTAGAGATTACCCAAATCGCCAGCGCCAATCAGGACAATGTAAAACGCACCGAAACGGCCAGCCGTAACCTGCACAGCGTGTCGGGTCAGTTGAATGAGGTGACAGCACGGCTGAGTGCCTGAGACACCGATTGAACTGTAACAAAACTGTCAAAACAGATTGCCATGATGCGGTTTTAGCAATCCTGCGTCCCTGACAGGCGTATTCAGGTCAGCGAGCATCCATGAACAACAGCATCGTGCACGATCATCAGGATTCAGACTTGTTCGGCTTGATCTATGGGTTTCGTTTCCTCCCCGGTGAGCGGGGTCGGGAAATCGATTCGGCCGCCGCCCTGGAGTGCCTGCACACTCCGGGCGACCCCGAAGAATTCATCTGGCTGCACCTGAACCTGGCCCATGCAGGCTGCCAACGCTGGATGAAATCGCATCTGGAACTACCGGAAGAGTTTTTCGAAGCCCTGCATGAAGGGTCACGCTCGACACGCATCGAACACATCGACTCGTCGCTACTGGCAGTGGTCAACGATGTGGTGTTCAACTTCGGCATGGTGTCTTCAGACATCTCTACCTTGTGGGTCTGCACCCGCAGCCACATGATGATCAGCGTCCGCTTGCAGCCCCTGCATTCGGTAGACAGGCTGCGTCACTCGGTAAAACGCGGGGAGTTTTTCCGCTCGCCGCTGGAGCTTCTCGTGCATTTGCTGCGCGATCAAGGCGAAGTCCTCGAACAGATTGTGAGGAAAACCACGGTCAGCGTCGATCAAATCGAAGACCAACTGTTGTCTTCACGCCTGAGCGATAACCGCGCAGACCTGGGTGCCATGCGCCGGGTGCTGGTGCGCCTGCATCGGCTATTGGCCCTGGAACCCAGGTCCCTGCTGCGCCTGCTCAACCGCCCACCGGCCTGGTTCCAGAAAGAAGACGTGCAAGAGCTGCGTAAATCCACCGATGAATCCGCACTGGTGATCAGCGATCTCACCGCGCTGGGCGAGAGGATCAAGCTGCTGCAGGAAGAAATCGCCGCCAAGCTCAACGAGCAGAGCAGCCGCACCCTGTTCACCTTGACCGTGGTCACCGTGCTGGCGCTGCCGATCAATATCATCGCAGGCTTCTTCGGGATGAACGTCGGCGGCATTCCACTGGCCACTGACCCCGAAGGCTTTTGGGTACTGGTGGCGTTGGTCGCAACGTTCACCCTGCTCGCGGGTCGCTGGGCCTTTCGCAAACGCGACGACTACTGAAGCGCGCAAGCATTCAGTGCACGGCTCGCGCCAAGAGCCGTTCACTCAGCGGCGTTGATCGGCTCGTTCCGGGGCTGAATCGTCATCAACCTGATCAGGCGGTACTTCGCCGCTCTGGCGGGTGTCGATGCTCACCACCACTGACATCCCCGGTCGCAAGCGTTTGGCCTGGGGTTGATCGGGGTCAACGACGATCCGCACCGGTATCCGCTGGGCAATCTTGACGAAGTTCCCCGTGGCATTGTCCGCGGGTAGCAGGCTGAACTCCGAGCCAGCGGCGGGCGAGATTCGCTGTACCCTGCCCTGCATCTTCTGATGGTCGAGGGCGTCGACGCTGAAGGTTACCGGCTGACCGAGACGTACGTTGGCCATCTGGGTTTCTTTCATATTGGCGATGATCCACAGCCGATCCGGCACCAGCGCCATCAGTTGCGCCCCCGAATTGACGTAAGCGCCCAACCGCACGCCGATCTGCCCCAACTGACCATCACGCGGGGCTGTAACCCGCGTGTTGGACAGGTCGATACGCGCCAGTTCGATGGCGGCCTCGGCATTGGCCACCGACGCTTCCAGCGAGCCACGATTGACGATCACGGTTTGCAGATCCTGGCGGGAAATCTCCAGCGAAGCTTGCGCCTCGGCGACGGCGGCGACAGCTTGGGCATTGTCTGCGCGGCTCAGGTCCAGGTCGCGCCTGGACACTGAGCCATCGGCGACCAAATCCTCATTACGGCGCAAATCAGCGGCGGTCTTGCGGCCTTGGGCAATAGTGTTGGCCAGAGCGGCCTGTCGCAGGAGGATGGTCGCTTCGGCACTGCGACGCTGCTGCAGGTTGTTGGCCAGCGCCGCTTTCTGCACCGCCAGTTGGGCCAGCGCCTGATCCAGGTGCTGCTTGTAGATCCGATCATCGAGACGCACCAACACATCGCCGGCCTTGACGAACTGGAAGTCCTGCACGAGCACCTCATACACATACCCGCTGAGCTGAGGCCCGATGATCGTCACCTGCCCCCTGACCAACGCGTTTTCCGTACTCTCGATGGCACTGCTGAACGGCGGTAGTTGCCAGGCGTAAAGCACGATCAATATGCCGATGAGCGCAATCGAGCCAAATATCAATGAAGAGAAAATCCGTACCCGCAACGGACGCGGCTGAGTACTCGGCGGTTCCGTGACGGGCGCCGGCGGTGGGCCTGAAGAGGCCGCTGGTGTGGCGTTTGCCGGAGTATTGGGCTCAGTCATGAAAGTTCAGCGCCACTGGAGGGGTCGGAGGACGTCGTTGTCGGGGCAGGAGCAATTTTTTCGGTGGTCATCTTCAGCCAGAGACTGCGCAGGAAAATCCAGATAAGGGTCAGCACCGCGATCAGCACGATCATCATGAATACATCGTTGTAGGCGAGAACATTTGCCTCTCGGGTCGCCGCCGCTGCAAGGGTGCGAATCCCCTGGTTGGTACGCAGCGACGGGTCGGCAATGGCGGAGGCATAACTGCCACTGGCGATTTGCAGGCTCGATTGCACCTGGGCATCGATCAACGTCAGGTGTTCGACGACGTGACTGGAGTGAAATTTCTCGCGCACAACCTGCAGCGTGCCCAACGCCGCCGACCCGATCAGCCCGCCAAGGCTTTGGGTGATACCGAACAACACCGAAAAGCTCACCAGATTACGCGGGTTGCCAATCACCCCGCTCATCCCCTGTACCAGGGTCGGACCGAGGAAAAAGGTACCCCCGAAGGCCAGCAGAAACTGGCTCAGGTACATGTTCTCGGGCCGGGTCAGATTGGTCGAGCTGCTGTCCATCCAGGCACCCACGGCCATTGTCGCCAGCGAAATGATCACCGGTTTGAACAGGTGCTGCGGATCGATGGTCAGCGCACTGGCCGCCAGCCCCACCACGCTGCCCAGCAACATCACCAGATACAGGCTGTGCATCTGCTGGCTGCTCATGTTCAACACTTGCAAAAAGCCCACCGCGCCGATGGACTGTTCCGACAACACGATACGAATCAACATCACGGCCAAACCCAGACGAAGGATTCGGCCGCTGCCCAGCCAGCGAGTGATCAGCAAGGGGTTGGTGCGGTTATGTTCGATCGCCAAGCCAGCAAAGACCAGGGCGATCGATGCAGCCGAGGCGATACCGATCCATGGCGCCTCAAGCCACCAGTCAATCCGTCCCAACGACAGCACGGCGCACAATAAGGCAAAGCCGCTGGCGAGCAGGCCGAAGGTGAGAAAGTCGAGTGTTTCAAACGCCTTGAACCGGTCGCCCGGGGGCAGTTTCAGCAGGAGCACGCAGCCCAGCGAGAGCAACGCCATGCCCAGTTCAAAGAGATAAAGGCCGCGCCATTCGGCGATTTGCAACAGGTCTTCGGACACCAGTCGCGCCAGAGGAATCGCCAGCTGCGAAGTGCCCAGGCCAAGGACCAGCGCCTTCATTCGCCATTTCTGCGGGAAGGCCTGGATCATGTAGTACAGCCCCAACGAACTGAGTGCCGCGCCGACCATACCGTGGGCCGCACGCACGGCCACCGCCGACCCCAGGTCGTTGACGAACAGGTGCGCGAACGTCACCAGCGCATACAACACCAAAAATACTTCAGTGAATGCACGCAAGCCAAACTGCTGGCGAAACTTCACCAACAGCAGGTTCATCGACACGTTGGTCATGACATATGCGGCGGGCAGCCAGGCAATTTCCGCAGTCGTCGCACCCAAAGCGCCTTGCAAGTACGGCAGATTGGCAACCACCAGTGCATTACCCAGACCGCCGGTCAACGCAACGATCACACCGACGATTGCAAACGCCCAACGTTTGCCCGTCGAGTGCAACGGCGTGGACGGGGAGCCAGGCAGTGCCGGGCGCTCGTGGGGCGCCCAATGGCGAGGGGTGTACTCGTTCATCGAGTGGACCTGATGGAGTATCTCCTCAAATGTTCATGAACCGAGCGAGTCCAGATCAGTAAAGCGCGCGGTCAAGGCGTAGTAAACCGTAGGACAGGAGTTCTTGCCAGCGTTGGGTGAAACCGATTGAAACGAGCCTTGGACTCGCTGATTTCAAGCGGACAGGAATACCCGGCAGCCTTTTATATTCCGCGATCCGACATTCGGTTTGAACATTACGCGCGCACTGCACATCACAGTTATTACCCCTGTCAGGGTGACCTTCAAAGCCTAAGGTGTATAGGGCTGAACAACGTACCAGCCATTGAACTGCCGAAGAGAGGACCTGATGATCAGCACCTCAAGCGAGCGACGTAATATTCCCACCGGTAACGCACGTCTCAAGCGCTATCTGTCTATTCGACGCAGGACCGAGAACCTGATCGCACCACTGAGTGCCGAGGACATGGTCGTTCAGTCAATGCCTGACGCAAGCCCGACAAAATGGCACATGGCGCATACCACGTGGTTCTTTGAAACGTTTCTGCTGGCCGAGAACGTTGTCGACTACCGCCCTTTCGATCCGGCATTCGGTTACCTGTTCAACTCGTATTACGAAGCCGTCGGCCCGCGTCATCCCCGACCGCAGCGCGGGCTGATGACACGTCCGAGCGTGGACAGAGTACTGGACTACCGCAAGCATGTGGACGAACACATGCGCACGCTGCTTGAGGCAGACATAACCACGGCCACTGCCGATTTGCTTGAGCTGGGTCTGGCCCATGAGGAACAACATCAAGAGTTGTTGCTGATGGACATCTTGCACCTGTTCAGCACCTCCTCGCTCAAGCCGGCCTATGACCCACGTTGGCCCAAAGACCTTCCCGGGCGGCGCGGCCGGTTCAAGCCGCTCAAGGGGGGACTGACGGAAATCGGCCACAAGGGCCAAGGCTTTGCCTTTGACAATGAAGGCCCCCGACACACCACCTACCTGCAACCGTTCGAAATCAGCGACCGCCTGGTGACCAACGGCGAATGGCTGGCGTTCATGGCGGACGGTGGCTATACCCAAGCCGGGCTATGGCTATCGGACGGCTGGGCCGCGGTCCAGGAACATGGCTGGAATGCCCCACTTTATTGGCAATACGACGCGCCCGGCTGGCGCCAGCTGACCTTGCGCGGGCTGGAAGCCATTGACCCGACAGCGCCAGTGATCAACATCAGCTATTACGAAGCGGCCGCCTTTGCCCACTGGGCTGATGCGCGCCTGCCAACAGAGGCCGAATGGGAAGCTGCCGCAGAGGCCGGACTGCTGGAGCAGGTGGATGACGTCGCCTGGCAATGGACGCAAAGTGCCTACAGCGCCTACCCGGGGTTTCGTCCGGCTGCTGGCGCGGTGGGCGAGTACAACGGCAAATTCATGATCAACCTGATGGTCCTTCGCGGCGGGGCCAGTGTCACCGCCCCTGGCCACACCCGCACGACCTACCGCAACTTTTTCCACCCGGAAAAGCGCTGGATGTTTTCCGGCCTGCGCCTGGCCCGTGATGCCCGCCAGCCTGGCGCAGTGAACAGCCACGACAGCGAGTTCGCCCGCGACGTGATTGCCGGGTTGTCGGCGTCGGTGAAAAGTCTGTCGCCCAAGTATTTCTATGACGCTGCTGGCTCCGAGCTGTTCGAGGCCATTTGCGAGACCGCCGAGTACTACCCGACCCGCGCTGAAACCGCCCTGTTGACTCACGTGGCCCAACAGCTTGCCAGTACCATTCCAGACGGTGCAGCGCTGGTGGAGTTCGGCAGTGGCGCCTGCGAAAAAACCCGTCTGTTGCTCGATGCAGCGCCGCAGCTTGCGCTGTATGTACCGATCGACATCAGCGCCAACGCATTAAAGAAGGCCGCCGTACGACTGAGGAAACGCTACCCGCACTTGAACATCGTGCCGCAGATTGACGATTTCAGCCGCGCCCTGCAATTGCCGACCGAGGTAGCCGGGCACACCTGTGTGGGATTTTTCCCCGGCTCGACCATTGGTAACTTCACTCACGATCAAGCCGTGAAGTTTCTGCGTTCAGCCCGGACCTTGTTGGGCGATCAGGCACATTTCATCGTTGGAGTGGATCTGCTCAAAGAGGCCGACATTCTGGTGGCCGCTTACGACGATGCCGACGGTGTCACCGCGCGTTTCAACAAGAATCTGTTGACCCGTATCAACCGCGAACTCGACGGCGACTTCAACGTCGAGGCCTTCGACCATCTGGCGCTGTGGAACGAAACCGAGGAGCGCATGGAAATGCATTTGGTGAGCCGCCGCGAACATGTAGTCAAGGTCGCTGGACACACGTTCCACTTCAACGCTGGCGAACGCCTGCACACCGAGAATTCACACAAGTTCAGCATCGAATCATTCACCGCGCTTGCGGCGGACGCCAACTGGTCGGTGAGTGCTTTCTGGGTGAGCGAAGCCCCCCAAGTGGCGCTGTTCAGTTTGAAGGCTTGAGGCCTATTTGGCATGTCCTCTCTTTGGCCCATGCAAAAATGCCCAACCGCACTGCAGTATTCTCGATTGTCATTTGCAAATTTGCACTGGTAGCATCCGTGGGTCATTTCTCGCACCAGATGAGAAGCAGAACAATAAAGCAGCAGGGAGATAGCCATGACTGCCCAGGAATTACCCGTTGGAACTGGCAACGCTGTACTCGCCACGGTGCGTAACCATATCGGCCATTTGACCCTCAACCGCCCCGCTGGCTTGAATGCCCTCTCCCTGGACATGGTCCGCATCCTGCAAAAACAGCTCGATGCCTGGGCTCAGGACGATGAGGTGTACGCCGTGGTCTTGTGCGGCAGCGGCGACAAGGCCTTCTGCGCCGGTGGCGATATCCGTTCGTTGTACGACAGCCACAAAAATGGCCTGACTGTGCATCTGGACTTTTTCGTCGAGGAGTACGCCCTCGACCTGGCCATCCACCGCTACCGTAAACCCGTGTTGGCGCTGATGGATGGCTATGTGCTTGGCGGCGGAATGGGCCTGGCTCAAGGCGCCGACTTGCGGGTGGTCACCGAACGCAGCCGACTGGCGATGCCGGAAGTCGCCATCGGCTACTTCCCGGACGTGGGCGGCAGTTATTTCCTGTCGCGGGTACAGGGCGAGCTGGGGGTTTACCTTGGCGTCACCGGCGTACAGATTCATGCGGCGGACGCACTGTATTGCGGGTTGGCCGACTGGTACCTGAACAGCGAAGTTTTACCGCAGTTGGACCAGCAACTGGACAGCCTGCTGTGGAATGACAACGCACTGAAGGATTTACAAAACCTGCTGGCAAAAAACGCCGTGCAGCAATTGCCCGATGCCCCGCTGGAAAAACTGCGTCCGGTCATCGACCATTTCTTCAGCCAGCCGAACGTGCAGAGCATCATCGAACAACTGCGTGAAGTCACCGTGGCTAACAGCCACGACTGGGCGATGAGTACGGCTGCCTTGATGGAAAGTCGCTCGCCGCTGGCGATGTCGGTCACCCTGGAAATGCTGCGTCGAGGTCGCCATTTACCACTTGAAGCCTGCTTCGCTCTGGAGCTGCACCTCGATCGCCAGTGGTTCAAGCGCGGCGACCTGATCGAAGGGGTCCGCGCACTGATTGTCGACAAAGATAAAAATCCACAGTGGAACCCACCCACCGTGCAGGCGCTCAGTGCCGAGCATGTCCAAAGCTTCTTTAACGGCCATGAGGGCTAAGCCATGCACGACCTCGAACTGACAGAAGAACAGGTAATGATTCGCGACATGGCGCGCGACTTCGCCCGTAATGAAATCGCACCCTATGCCCAGGCATGGGAAAAAGCCGGCTGGATCGATGACGCCCTGGTCGCCAAAATGGGCGAACTGGGCCTGTTAGGCATGGTGGTCCCGGAAGAATGGGGCGGCACTTATGTCGATTACGTCGCCTACGCCCTGGCCGTGGAAGAGATTTCCGCAGGCGATGGCGCGACAGGTGCGCTCATGAGTATTCACAACTCGGTGGGCTGTGGCCCGGTGCTCAACTACGGCACCGAGGCGCAAAAGCAGACGTGGCTGGCCGAGCTGGCAAGCGGTCAGGCCATCGGCTGCTTTGCCCTGACCGAGCCACAGGCGGGCTCCGAAGCACACAACCTGCGGACCCGTGCTGAGTTGCGGGGCGACGAATGGGTCATCAATGGCGCCAAGCAGTTCGTCAGCAACGGCAAACGCGCCAAACTGGCCATTGTTTTCGCCGTGACCGATCCCGAATTGGGCAAGAAAGGCCTGTCGGCGTTTCTGGTACCAACCGACACTGCGGGCTTCGTGGTAGACCGTACCGAACACAAGATGGGCATTCGCGCATCAGACACCTGCGCCGTGACCTTGAGCAATTGCCGCGTTCCCGCCGCCAATCTGCTGGGTGAGCGTGGCAAGGGCCTGGCCATTGCCCTGTCCAACCTTGAAGGCGGACGCATCGGCATTGCCGCACAGGCACTGGGCATCGCCCGCGCCGCGTTCGAAGCCGCATTGGCGTATGCACGTGAGCGGGTGCAGTTCGACAAGCCGATCATCGAGCACCAAAGCGTCTCGAATATGCTCGCCGACATGCACACCCAACTCAACGCTGCACGCCTGCTGATCCTCCACGCGGCGCGCCTGCGCAGCGCGGGCAAACCCTGCTTGTCGGAAGCGTCACAAGCCAAGCTGTTCGCGTCGGAAATGGCTGAGAAAGTCTGCTCCAAGGCGATGCAGATCCATGGCGGCTATGGCTACCTGGAAGACTACCCGGTGGAGCGTTATTACCGGGATGCACGGATCACCCAGATCTACGAAGGTTCCAGTGAAATCCAGCGCCTGGTCATCGCCCGTGAGTTGCGGCACTACACGATTTGATTCGCCGGTATAAGAGCTAAGACGAGCCGCTTTTTAAAGCGGCTCATTTTCAATGCAGCCTTGATGCACCCGACAAGCGAGTCAAGCGGCGAAGCGTTGGCGCCCCAACAACGTGACGAGAAGGCCCAAAGAGTCAGCATTTCCCAGGATGATTTCGCTGCGTTTTTCAGCATCGGCCAGAAAAACCGGGCGAGCGTCTGCCAGGGTTGTCTGTCCGGTGATGTTCAGAACGAATTGCTTACCCTCCCCTTCATCATTGATGTCTTGCCACTGGCCATTTTTAAAGTGCTTGAACAGCTGACTGATGGGGGTCCGATGCGAAAGATAGCGGTGATGCAACTCCTCCAGATCGGATTTGATCCGAATCTGGTCCGGCGTATCGATGGCCAACAAATCGAGGAAAGGGGCCGTGGCCTCCAGGTAAGCGATGTCGTGCGTGTCATTGCTCAGGTGAGACAGTTCGTGGATGAGTGCAGCCGCTCGATAGTGGGACCTCAGATTGAAACCCGCGCTGCCAACGGCTGAAGGCTTGAGGTGATATTTCGACGCTTCAAAAAACTGCTCGCTCAGGTAAATACGCTGGAGTGGATCAGCTTTTAGCGTGAACGCGACAGTGGTTTCGTACCCTGCCCGATTCACCCCCAAGACAAAAACGGGGTGAAGAATAAGGTGCCAACGAGGCATCCATCACGGCGTTGAACAAGCCCGTTGTCGACTTTTTGATTGCATCGACAAGTCCGGCACTCGGCGTCTGTACACCGAAGAACTCACCAATGATTGTGTTGACCTGTGCATTGAGCGGTGCAGCGGGCGTTCGCACGTTCAGATTTTCCAGGCAGGTCTCGATATAGCGTTTGGTTTGCAGATGGGCGCGACCAATCCTGCGTGCGTGGTCTCGATACCCCAGACGTATCGCAGGCATTCCACTGGCCAGAACGTCGAACTCATGATTGACCGCTGCGTCGATCTCACTCAGGGTTAAAGCATCAGGAGATTTAGGCCGAGTAAGAAGCCCGCCTCCCCCCCTCAACCCCCAACGCACATTGAGTTCCCATTGCTGATGGTCATTGAGTTTCAGGTTCGGCCCGACATTGTCACCACTGACAATGTGCCAGGCCCCCTCATCCTGCATCTGTACCTGATAGACCTTGCCAGCGACAGCCGCATACTTTTTCAGCGTCAAGGGCGCCTGGTAAAGGTTGTACAGCTCATCTTTCATCAAATCGCTCAATGCGATATCGGACACTTCGAACGCCTGCAAACGGACTTTTACGTCTGGGGGCAATTGGGCATTTCGCCAAGAGAATCCCAGCGGCGCGTCAAGGTCACTCAGCACCTCAGAGGCTGAATCGTCGACCTCCAGCGCCTTCAAGGCTGAATGTTTGGCCGACACAAAAATGGCCAAAGCAGCGGTAAACTCCGACACTGCCTCGCCCCAGTGTCGACTGGCGGCCGAGGTGGCTGATGAGTGAAACAACGATAGCCCTTGCCAGCCAGCAGCCATCAGGCCGAGATCGCCGGGCAGAAAAATAAGGACTTGCTCGGCCTGAAGCGTCATCAGGTACGTGAGCGACTCCCAATCAGCCTGGGCAGTAGTGACTGTCTGCGTTTTCGCTATTTCCTTGAATACGCTAACGGCATCACGGAACAGATACTGCAAAACATTGCCCTCAACAGGTTCGCTGTCCAGGGTGATAGGCCCCAATGAAAACATTGGGAAATCCGTATAGAACTCGGTACTCCACACCGGAGGCAGAAGGAAGCTGTGATGGCCATAACGCGTTTGCACGTCGGGCGTGACACGCTGCATGAGCTGAGTTTGCAGGCTGCTTGATGTACGTATGTCCTGCAGCAGGCTGGCGTTGTCGGCGTACTCCTTGAAGCAAAAATTCTGGTTAAAAATCGAATAAAGGATCACCGGCCCCTGAGATGGGTCCTTTGGGCCTATGACGTAAAAGCCGGGCACACTGTCCGCCATGGCGCCCGCCTGCGCGATCAGTCGAAGCGGACACAGGATAATGTCCTCTTCATGTACAGTTTGCCGGGCAAGACTATCGGGCATCTCCATGAGGCCCTCGATGTAATCGTAGGCGCTGGCACTGAGCTGCCCTTCAAGCTTTTTCTGAACAGCAGTTTCGATCATCAGCGCTGGCAACTGCTTGAAAAATAAACGTCTGCGAAGGCTGTAGTCTGAATGACTGCTGTCCAGCTTTTGCGTCAGCAGTTTTTGATAATGTGCTCCCACATCCAACGTGTGGATCAACCCACTCAGGTAGGCGGGCGTCAACAGAACGGTAGCCAGGCTCTCTTCAGCAGAACTCACCGCCAGGCTCGCCCCCTGGATCGTCGAAAAATGATTAAGCGAGTATTCGGTCAATGTTTCGGTGTTGACATCGGTCACTGCGGGCAAAAAAGAAGGCGTCTGTCCCGTGCCCACCGGGGCTCCAACGTATCGCGTAAGGGTTATTCGCAAGGTGTCCGGGTCAAATGACTGGCCGGGGAAGTCGATACTCAGCTGGTCGAGTATTTTTTCGCGGGCGTACGCCTTTAGATACGGAATGCCGAATAGAAAATCATTGATCGGATCACCGACCCGAAAGTAACGCTTGAGTACGTCGGCATAGCTCTGCAAGTCGTCAATCGAGGCTTTTTTTAACCAGGCCGGCATTTGCGCTTCGAACAGGGCACTCTGAATGGCCCCTGACATCGCATCCAGTGCTGCATCCATCTGGTCATTGGCCTGGGCAGCGGTCACGAGGTTGCTGAACAGTTTCGTCTCTAGACGGCAGTCCGTTGCGAGTTGAACCGCGTGCTCGACAGCCTTGCATTGCCGGTCCTGCTCGACCCGTTGCAACTGCTCAATGAAATGCTCATTCAGCGGAATAGTATCGATAGACAATAGATTGCCATCGGGTTGCTCCAGGTGTTTGCGGATCATGCACTTTTCAGGCTCGGGAAAAAGATCCAACCATTGCTCGCGGTGATGAGTGTTCGCCAGCTTCGCAATCAATAACCGCTTGAGACCAACAAGTGAGTCGAATCGTCGTACACCCAACAATGAAGACCAGAGCACTACACCCGTGGGGGCGAGTGAGGGTTGATGCAGCATGAAAAGGTTGGTCATCTGCACCGATGGGCGCTTCTCGTCATAGGTGCACGACAGGGCGCAGACTTCGACGATAGCGTCGCCAAATACCCGGCGCAGACTACGCACAGGGTAATCCAGTACTTGCTCAAGCATGACCTGCGCTGGCTGATCGAGGTCGTCCAGACGTCCCTTCAGGTTCAGCTCCAGGCGAAGCAGTGCTGCCGTTATCTCGCACGACAACGCCCGAGGGTCCAATCGGGAGTTGACCTGACGCAGAGCATGCGTGTGGAACCGCCTGGTCTGACGTGCCAGCGCTGCGGAAAACTGGGCATGCGCGTATTTCAGCAGATGATTGACCAACGCAGGCGTCAGCAGTGTGCTGGGGTCTGTCTGCGCAATCGTTGCCGGAGCAAGGATAATCTGATTGTCGACGTGCACATCGACTACTCGATGACCGCTCACCCGGTCGAGCAGCAGGGTGATCAGATCGACTGGGGGCATTGTCGGACTGACTGCGCCAGCTCGGGCTTCTGCCGTGTTTCTCAGCACCTCGACAGGCAATGCCTCAATGAGCTGCACGTGAACATCCTTCGCATCCAGACGGCCATCACACAGGATGGCCAACTGCCTGTTCAGCACATCGCGGGCGCAGGATTCGATACCCGGGTGCGCTTTCCAGATAAGCCGGGATGCATCATCAAGCGTCTGCATCCGCTCTAGCCAGGATGGACTGAGCGTGGCCGCCACGGCCTTGGCAGGTGGGAGTGCCAGTGGGATCGAAGGTGTCAGGCGCCATGCTTCACCGAACGTGCCCGGTACATCACGCCATCGACCACCGCCACCCAGCCGCGACAGGCGATGGTCAATCAGATGACGAATATCCAACGCATCGTCAATCATGACGGCTGCCAGATCGCGGTCTCTGCGAGGCTGATCGATAACGAAAGCCAGATTGCGGTTCTGCAAGGCGATGACCGAGTCGACTCGATCCAGAAACAAGGGCCGGTCGATGTTTTCAAACGCCAACTGCAACCTGGCCGCCGTGCGCACCCGAGCGTGATCATCCAGCGACAGGTAGTGAAGGAGTTCTGTGCGTCCTTCGCCTGTGGAGAAGTGATCGCTCAATTCCCTTCGATTTCGAAACGAACGCAGTCCCTTTCCCACTGAGTAAAGCAGCAGTTCCGACAGCGACGGCACAATCCACTCCACCAGAAATACGCCCGCCAGCTCCGACGGATCTCGATGATCAAGAGACAGTGTGAGCTTCCTGAGGCGAACCTGACCACCATCGCCCCATTGCTCAAGAGACGGATCTAACAGTGAGCTGACTCGTCGAAACTCATGAGCGTCGAACTTAGCATCGTGCCTGCGTGCCAGCAGCGCCTGTCGGAAGCATTCGGACAACGCAGCGGCAACGTATTCACGACGCGTCTGGCCATGACCTACCGGAGACCACCAAAAATGACCCAGTCGATTATCAAAAGACGTTTTCAGTTCCTTGACCGTATCAGACAGTGCTTGTCGTTGAGGTTGCGCCTCCAGTGAGTCAAGGGTCGTACCCGACGGCCCCAGAAAGCGGTGCTCAGCGCCTTGCGGCAATTCCCGGTCGATGTACTCGTCCAGTGCCGCATCCACGAGCGACTGGACGGCCGTGACGTCTTTCATCGACGACCGCGTTGTTGACTGGATGATCTGCAGAATGTGCGTCGAAGGATCGATTGACGTCTCGGGTATTGCGGTCTTGATCTGCCCTTCCAAGCCGTATTTCAGTACCGATTGCAATGAGGGTGTTTGCTCAAAATGCTGGGCCAGCTCAACGAGTTCTTGTACTTGGTGATCGATGATCTTGAGCATCCGAAACTCAAACAACGGCTCATCGATCAATTGATTTTCGAACGCCGGCACGTCACTTGTTTGCGATCCGAAACGTTTTAGCAATTTGACCAGCAGTTGTTCCCTATCATCGAATCGCTCCAGGCCATACAGCAGGGTACTCAGGTAAACGGTGGTGTCGCTCGATGGGTAGCTGATTAACACGGCCGCAGCCAGTTCAACGTCAGTGGGCAGACCACCGGTTTTGATCACGCGGTCCAGCCGCGGTGGTATCACCGTCCCGTCCAGAGCAGAGGGACCCACCAGCGTTCGCAACCAGCGCGCTTCGTCCTCGTCTATACGTTCGGCGAGGACGGCGTCCGTCACGTCGCGGGAAAATCTTTCTTTGAGCGATTCGGTATGGAAGTACGGGCGGGAGGGGGATGTCATGGCAAGTTTCCTTTTGCGCTGAAAACCACCCCGCCGAACGAATTCCGCGACGGTGGTTGAACGTGAAAGAGAAACTTACCGAATTACCTCGCCTGCCCTGCGTTACATAATGCAAGGCAGGCGCTGACGCACCGCCTTTAGGCGTTAAACCTTCTTATGCTGCTCAACCCAGGCCGCAAACGCGTTCATGAATGTTTGCAGGAAGGGCTTGGTTTGCTCGGACACCGTACCGGCGGCATCGAAAAAAGTCCCCGCGTTGCCCAGGTAGGCTTCCGGCTGCTGCATGCACGGTACGTTAAGAAAAACCAGCGATTGACGCAAATGATGGTTGGCGCCAAAACCGCCAATGGCACCCGGCGAGGCACTGACTACTGCGCCTGGCTTGCCGTCCCAGGCACTTTTGCCATACGGACGCGAACCCACGTCGATGGCGTTTTTCAGGACACCCGGTACCGAACGGTTATATTCCGGGGTGACGAACAGCACGCCATCGGCTGCGCTGATTTGCTGGCGAAAGGCCGTGTAAGCGGCCGGAGGAGAGTCACTATCGATATCTTCGTTATAGAGGGGCAAATCGCCAATTTCGACGATATTCAGCTTTAGGCTGCTGGGTGCCAACGCCACCAACGCGCGCGCGACCTTACGGTTGATTGAGTCCTTTCTCAGACTGCCAACAACAACAGCGATCGTATAGACCTGGCTCATGAAGATTTCCGCTCACTGATTAATGGAGGTGTAAGTTATAGATGAAGTCACCTATTTAGTCTGGTTTTCGGGTCCGACCATTACGATTGAACTGTTGAAAACGCCACGCACAGCCACTTGCTACCCGCAGTACCAACGGCTCAGACTATTTTTTCAGCACTGGAAAACTAGCCTGCAAAACAGCGGTCTGACAAATATAGGTGTAGCAGCTGAATCAATTCGTTCAGACTTACCTTACAAGCGGGCATCGATTGTCAGCGCGTGGTGTTAGCATGTCAGCGCAAATGAGCGGTTATCTCCAGAGGTTACAAAGCAAATGGCTTCAGTTCTCGTCCGACATTTTCATGCAAGAGATGCGGAAGGCCGCGTCTACTCGGTGCATGAATTCCAGGAATCACAGCCCGATGCGGCCAGCGGCACGGAGCCTGTTTCGACCTACCGTCTGGCCATTGGCGATCGAGTCAATCATTTGGGCGGAGATGACTTCGAGTTGCTTCAGTCCGGCGTAAAAATGACCCGCACTCCCTGATCCGGGAGCGTGCATCGTTAACTGTGCTGAATCGTCAGGTTACCTGTGCGCCGTTTTAACGCCCCGCACTGACGTGGCCGCAAGCGGCGATTCAGGTCCGTTTTTGGACATAATTAAATTTCCGCGCTTGCGCTTTCTGTAAATCCAAATCGCTACCCCCTCCCCGCACGCCCCAAGAATAACGTTCAGTAACTTCTGGCGTTAGTCTTCAAACACCAAGTACCAGAAAATCGCGGCTTCCCGTGTTTCAGGGTCGATAGCCCGATACAGCATGTGATCGATGCCACCCATCACAAAACCGCAACGCTCGTAGAGCTTGCAGGCTGCCAGATTATTGTTTTGAGTTTCAAGCATCAGGCCCGGCAGGCGGTGCTTGCGGCTCCAGAACTGCGCAACATCCAGCAGTGACCTCGCCACCCCCTGGCGACGCGCCGAAGCGTCCACAGCCAGCTCGTCCACATGGGCAAAGCCATTCCAGTGAGTGCTGAGCACCACATGGCCCACTGCCCGCTCGCCTAGCCAGGCCACCAGTACCGTGCTGCCAGCAGCGTCCCGATAATGGCAAAACTCTTGGGAATCGATCCCGTAATTCTTGCGATAAGGCTCGACGGGGTCGATTTCCCAGGAGTCGACACGCTGACCAACCTGCGCCAACGCATAGCCGCTGACGGTGAAGGTGAACTCGCTGTTGAGGATGTAATCCTCGAAGCACTCATCCGCGACTCGAATGGACAGTGCCGGGTTTTCCTGAGTCATGACACCACTGCGCTATCTGAAAATGAGTTTACTGGGGAGTTTGCGCTTGAGCCTCTTGCAACTGCACCCACAACGCTGGCGCACCGGCAGATTTCGCGATTGCCGCCATGCGCACGTCGTGCTCAGCCATTTCGCTGTCGCTGGCCCGGATCACCCGCGCTGGTTGCCGATCCGCTGGCAAGCGGCGAATTTCACTGGCCGTGTTGCCCGATCCTTCTCCCGAGCCGTTGCCATCGGTCGCATTGCCTGCCAGAGACAGACTGGTCTGCCCGCCGGTCATGGTCAGATAAACGTCGGCAAGAATCTCGGCATCGAGTAAAGCGCCGTGCAATTCACGGCCGGAGTTGTCGACACCGTAACGCTTACACAGTGCATCAAGGCTGTTGCGCTGGCCAGGATGACGCTCCCGGGCCATCGCCAAGGTGTCGAGGATGGTGCAATGCTGAGTAATATCAGCCTTGTCACGCTGCCCCATCAGGGCGAATTCGTTGTTAATGAAGCCGACGTCGAACGCTGCGTTGTGGATGATCAGCTGCGCGCCCTTGATGAACTCGAAAAACTCTTCCGAGACCTCATTGAAGCGCGGCTTGCCCACCAGAAACTCGTTGGTGATGCCGTGGACCCCAATGGCGCCCTCATCACTCTCGCGATCCGGTTGCAGGTACACGTGGAAATGCCGCCCGGTCAGGCGGCGGCCGATCAACTCCACGCAACCGATCTCGATGACCCGGTGGCCATCGGTAACGGGCATACCGGTGGTTTCGGTATCGAGTACGACACTACGCATGTTTGATGCCTCTCACTTCATCTACACCGCGGTTGGCCAACTGATCGGCGCGCTCGTTGCCGTCATGGCCGGTGTGCCCACGTACCCACTTCCAGGTCACGGTATGGCGATTGACTTGCTCATCGAGCAACTGCCACAAGTCGGCATTTTTCACCGGTTGTTTAGCCGCGGTTTTCCAGCCGCGTTTCTTCCAGTTGACCAGCCACTCCTTCATGCCCTTCATGACATATTCGGAGTCGGTAACAACCAGTACGTTGCAGTGCCGTTTGAGTTCTTCAAGACCACGAATGGCCGCGGTCAGCTCCATCCGATTGTTGGTGGTATTGGCCTCGCCACCCCACAGTTCTTTTTCGACCCCCTTGCATACCAACAAGGCGCCCCAACCGCCAGGGCCAGGATTACCTTTACAGGCGCCGTCGGTGAATATTTCAACGCTTTCGCTCACTACAACCGTTTCCATCAAACCTTCCATCGAGCTTTCCACCGAACTTTCATCGACAAACCATCAACCGGCTTGTCTTGCGTAACGCTTTACGGCTGCGGATTGCGCCGATTGACCTTGGCCATCGGCAATGGCAGCAGTTTGCCCATGGTCTCACGCCGCACCTGACGCACAGGACGCAGACCGACCACGATCTTGCGTGCAACCAGTAAGTAGAAGCCGCCGCCGGGACTTTGCCAACCGTCGCCGAGGCGTTCCAGCCCGGCCAGTCGTGCTTGCCAGGCCGCTGAAGCAAGCGGCGGACGATAGCACCCGAAGCGTCGTTTCTCCAGCGCAAAGCCCAGCAGGTTCAACCAGTCCACCACCCGCGACGGCGAAATGCAGCGGGCCTTGCGCAGGGCATCATGAGCGAAAACATGCCGCAGCCCCCAGGCGCTCCACGGGTTGATCCCGATAATCAAAAGATGTCCACCGGGGCGCACACTGCTGGCCGCTTCACGCAGCAAACCGTGAGGCGACAAACAGAAATCCAGACCATGCTGCATGACCACAACGTCGGCGGCGTGCTCGCTCAGGGGCCAGGCCTGTTCTTCACAGACGATTTCCACGCCGGGCAAAGGTGCACCCAGACGTACGTTACGCTGGACCTGTTTAGCCGCTGGCGGCGCTTCGGCAGAAGGGCCGTAATGCACCAGGTAGCCGCCAAAAAAACGGCCCAGCTCATCTTCGAGCACCCGCCGCTCCTCCTCCAGCAGCAGTTGCCCTACCGGTCCGGACAACCACTCACGGGCTGAGCTGATCAGCGCAAGCCATTCAGAATCAGCCTGGGCGAAAGCTTTATCAGTCATTTCTGTTCTCCATGAGGGCACTCGCGTAGAACCTCTATAGACCCTAAGATGCACCATTGTTTCCCGCTTAGCGAACTGCGCCATGATACAGATTGATGCCCTGCCCGCTTTCACTGACAACTACATTTGGTTGTTACAAAACACTGCCAGCCGGTGCTGTGCGGTGGTCGATCCTGGCGATGCTGCACCGGTTCTGGCCTGGCTGGAACAGCATCCGGGTTGGCAGCTCAGCGACATTCTGGTCACCCACCACCATTTCGATCATGTGGGCGGCGTCGAGCAACTGAAAAAAGCCACTGGTGCCCGGGTACTGGGTCCTGCGGCCGAAAACATCCCGGCGCGAGATGTCGCGCTCAACGACAACGACCAGATCAGCGTACTCGGCCTGACCTTTGCTGTGTACGCTGTGCCCGGTCATACCCTGGGCCATATCGCCTTCTACCACGACGACCCGACCGCACCGTTACTATTTTGCGGCGACACGCTGTTCGCGGCAGGTTGTGGCCGACTGTTTGAAGGCACACCCGAGCAAATGCATCAGTCATTGAGCCGTCTGGCGGCGCTGCCGGACAGCACACTGGTGTATTGCACACATGAGTACACCCTGAGCAATCTGCGCTTCGCCCAAGCGGTAGAACCGGGTAATTGCGACATCGCCGAACGCTTCGCCCAAGTGAGCCAATGGCGCAGCGAAAACCGGATCAGCCTACCTTCAAATTTAGCGCTGGAACGACGCACTAACCCATTCATTCGGACCCATGAAAGATCCGTTAAAGAAAAAGCAGACGAACGGACTGGCACGGACAATCAGTCGCCAAGTGCTATTTTTGCTAGCTTGCGTGCTTGGAAAGATAAGTTCTAAGCACCGTCTTGATCAGCATAGAAATTCTGAAAGGTTGACCGTTGGCTGGCTGGTTCCTAGAATCGCCCGACATTTTCGCCTGGAACTACCCCCCAGCCAATGTCGTCATCCATACGCAAAGTCATCAATTCAGACGCATTGACCCGACTGGTCCCGGCTATCGCCGTGGCCCTGAGCGCTACGCTGGCCGGCTGTCAGACCACCAGCCAAATCGACTCTGTCAGTACCCATCACGCGCCGAATCTCGCCGCCGGCATCAAGCAAAAACCGATTTTTCTCAGTGACAAACCGACCCCACTAGTACCTCAGGATGTCTGGGAGCGGATGCGTCAGGGCTTCCAGTTGCAAGAAGGCAACGGTCAGAACCCACGTATCGATCAACAACGTCTATGGTTCGCCAACAATCCATCCTTTCTGGAAAACGCTGGCGAACGCGGCAGCCTCTACATGCATTACATCGTAGAGCGCCTCGAAGAACGCAACATGCCGCTGGAACTGGCCTTGCTTCCGGTAATCGAAAGCGCCTACAACCCCCTGGCCTATTCACGCAGCGACGCGGTAGGCCTGTGGCAGTTCATTCCATCGACCGGGCGTTACTTCAACCTTCGTCAGACCAGCTTTTACGACGGCCGCCGCGACATTACCGCCTCGACCATCGCCGCCCTGGACTACCTGACACGCCTGCACGATATGTTCAACGGTGACTGGCTTTTGGCGCTTGCTGCCTATAACGCTGGCGAAGGTACCGTCAGCCGGGCCATCGAACGCAACCAGAAACTTGGCCTGCCCACTGATTACTGGAACCTGCCACTGCCGCAGGAAACTCAGGATTACGTGCCCAAGTTCCTCGCACTGTCCCAAGTGGTGCTCGCACCGGAAGCCTACGGCGTCAACCTCAATCCGATTGCCAACCAGCCCTACTTCCAAGTCGTTGAACTCAACCAGCGCATGGACCTGTCAAAGGTCGCCGCCATGGCGGATATCGACGAAGACGAGCTTTTCCAGCTTAACCCGGCGTTCAAGAAACGCATGACCGTCGACGGTCCACAGCATTTGCTGGTGCCAACCGCCAAGGCACAGTTGCTGACCGCCAGCCTGTCGAACATGAAACCGCAGGAAATGGTGGGCTGGCAGCAATACCGCGGCACTGGCGACACGCTGGCCAGCCTTGACAAACCTACGCGAAGCCGCAACTACAGGGTGAAAAAGGGCGATAACCTGGTAGCCATCGCCAAAGCCAACAAAGTTGAGGTCAAAGACCTGCAGCACTGGAACCAACTGTCCGGGCGAAACCTGAAAGTCGGGCAGACCCTGGTCATGCAGGACATGATCAGCCCCAAGGGTAAAGGCAAAAGCAAAGGCAAAAGCAGCGACAAGAAGTCGACCCAGTACACGATACGCAAAGGCGATTCGATGTACATGGTGGCCAAACGTTTCAACGTCGAGATGGAGCATCTCCAACGCTTGAACCCACGTAGCGGCCATGCCCTCAAACCAGGCCAGACCCTGACCGTGTATCAGGCCCCTTGAGATCCACTGGCTTGCACCCCTGAATAACCAGACGGGATACGCAGCAAAGGGCCACCCTGGAGGTGGCCTTTTTCCAACGGATACAAGCTGTTACTGTACCGACCAAGAAGCCCAAGCCTCCTGGATCGAATCTCTGACTTGATACGCCTCCTCCTGTTATTCACCTTGGTCTTGAGCTTTTCCGCAGGCGCAACCATCAGCGAAAGCCATGGTTACGCGCAGTTCGGTGTGCTCAAGTACCCAGCCAGCTTTACCCATTTCGACTGGGTCAATCCCGAGGCGCCGAAAGGCGGTACCTTGCGGATGATGGCATTTGGCACTTTCGATACGCTCAACCCTTACACGTTCAAGGGCAGCAGTCCGATTTCGACGCCAAATTTTCTGCAATACGGGGTCAACGAGCTCAACGAACCGTTGATAGTCGGCACCGGTCAGTACGACCCGTCCGGTGATGAGCCGACCTCCAGCTACGGCCTGATCGCGCAAACCGTCGAATACAGCGAAGACCGCAGTTGGGTGGTCTTCAACCTGCGCCCGCAGGCGCGTTTCCATGATGGCAAACCAATCACCGCGTATGACGTTGCGTTCTCCTATCGGTTACTGCTCAAGGAAGGTCATCCGCAATACCGCACTGCCCTGCAGGAAGTGCAGCGGGTCGACATTCTTGGTCGCCATCGCATCCGCTTCGTCTTCAAGCGTGCCGGCAACCCCTTGCTCATCCTGCGTCTCGGCGAACTGCCGGTATTGCCGCAGCACTACTGGAAAGATCGCGATTTCAAAGCCACCACCTTCGAACCACCCGTGGGCAGTGGTCCTTACCGGATTACCAAGGTGCAACCCGGACGGCAACTGGTGTTTGAGCGGGTCAAGGACTGGTGGGGCAAAGATCTGGCGGTGAACCGTGGCAAGTACAACTTCGATCGGGTCAACGTGGAGTTCTACCGCGACAGCGATGTGGCATTCGAAGCATTCAAGGCTGGTGAGTTCGACATCTACATCGAGCATCAGGCCAAAAACTGGTCCAACGGATACAACTTTCCGGCGATCGCCCGTGGCGACGTGATCAAAACGCAGATCCCGCACAAGATTCCAACCCAGACCCAAGGGCTGTTCATGAACTCCCGGCGCGGCACCTTCTCGGACGTCAAGGTGCGCGAAGCGCTGGGGCTGATGTTCAATTTCGAGTGGACCAATCGCGCGCTATTCAGTGACGCCTACACCCGCTCGGCGAGCTACTACCCTAACAGCGAGTTCTCAGCCACCGGCCTGCCGTCAGGTCACGAGTGGCTGATGCTGTCGCCCTGGCGTGATCAGTTGCCGCCGAACCTGTTCACCCAGCCGTTTAGTGTGTCTAAAACCGAGGGGGGTGATATTCCCCGGGAAACCCTGCGCAAAGCGCTCGGGCTGTTTGCCGAAGCGGGCTGGAAGTTGTCGGATCAGCGGTTACTCAATCGCAACGGGCAGCCCTTGCGCTTCGAAATATTGCTGGTCAATCCCAACCTTGAGCGGATTCTGCAGCCTTACATTGAGGACCTCTCTCGCCTCGGGATCGACGCTCGCTTACGGACCGTAGATCGCGCCCAATACAAGCAGCGCCTGGACCAGTTCGATTTCGATATGATCTTGATGACCTTGAACCAGAGCCTCAGCCCCGGTCTTGAGCAATGGCAGTACTTTCACTCCAGTCAGGCTGGAATCAAAGGCAGCAAGAATTACGCAGGCGTATCCAGCCCGGTGGTCGACAGCCTGCTCGATCAATTGCTGGCGGCACAATCACGCGACGAACAAATCGCCGCAGCCCGTGCCTTGGACCGGGTGTTGCTTTGGCAGCAGTACTGCATCCCAAACTGGTACCTCGATTATCATCGCCTGGCGTACCGCAACCGGTTCGCCCAGGTCACCACCCCAACCTACACTCTGGGTTTGCGTGCGTGGTGGCTCAAGCCTTCGGAGAAAACCCAATGATTGCTATGCGCTCCCTGCTGATGCGGGCCAGCGGCATGTTGCTGATGGGCGTGGCCTGCATAGCCCTGGCCGCCCCCGAACACGCAGTGACCCTGTACAACGAGGCGCCGAAATACCCCGCCAATTTCAAACATTTCGATTACGTCAATCAGGACGCCCCCAAGGGCGGCAGCTTTCGTCAGGCCGGCTTTGGCAGTTTCGACAGCCTCAACCCCTTTATCAATAAAGGCGTGCCAGCTGACGACATCGGCATGATTTACGACACCCTGACCCGCCATAGTCTGGATGAGCCCTTTACCGAATACGGCCTGATTGCCGGCAAAATCGAAAAAGCGCCGGACAATAGCTGGGTGCGCTTCTATTTGCGCCCCGAAGCCCACTTCCACGATGGTCACCCCATCCGTGCCGAAGACGTGGTATTCAGCTTCCAGACCCTGATCAAGAACGGTGCCCCGATGTATCGCGGCTACTATGCAGACGTTGATCAGGTCATCGCCGAAGACCCTCTGCGCGTGCTGTTCAAGTTCAAAAGCAGCAACAACCGCGAGTTGCCACTGATCCTCGGCCAACTGCCGGTCCTGCCCAAGCACTGGTGGGAAAATCGCGACTTCGCCAAAGGCAATCTGGAAATCCCGTTAGGCAGCGGCCCGTACAAGGTGGCCGAAGTCAAAGCCGGGCGCTCGATCCGTTACGAACGGGTCAAGGACTACTGGGGCAAAGACCTGCCGGTTAACCGTGGTTTTTACAACTTCGACACCCTGTCCATCGATTACTATCGAGACAATACCGTTGCCCTTGAAGCACTCAAAGCCGGGCAATTCGATTATTGGCTCGAAACCAGCGCCAAGAACTGGGCCACGGCTTACAACACGCCTGCCGTCAACGCCGGTCGGTTGATCAAGGAAGAAATCCCCAACGGCAACCCTACCGGCATGCAGGGCTTTGTCTTCAACCTGCGGCGTCCGATATTTCAAGACGTGCGGGTGCGTGAAGCATTGAACCTGTTGCTGGATTTCCAGTGGACCAACAAGCAACTGTTCAATGGCGCCTACACCCGGACCAAAAGCTACTTCGATAATTCGGACATGGCCTCCAGCGGCTTGCCGAGTAAAGACGAACTGGCCGTACTCGAGCCGTTGCGCGGCACCATTCCTGACCGGGTGTTCACTGACGAGTTCAAGCTGCCGGTCACCGATGCCAGCGGCATGATTCGCCCACAACAGCGTAAAGCCTTTCAACTGCTGCAAGAGGCCGGCTGGAGGATCGTCGGCGACAAGATGGTCGACACCCAAGGCAAGCCAGTGACCCTCGAGTTCTTGTTGGCGCACACCGAATTCGAACGCATCCTGCTGCCCTTCAAGCGCAACCTCAGCGACCTCGGCATCGATCTGGTGCTGCGTCGGGTCGATGTCTCGCAATACGTAAACCGCCTGCGTTCGCGTGACTTCGACCTGATTGTCAGCGGCTTTCCGCAATCCAGTTCACCGGGCAACGAACAACGCGAGTATTGGCACTCCTCCAGCGCGGAGAAGCCGGGCAGCCGCAATTTCATCGGCCTCAAAGACCCGGCCATCGATAGCCTGGTCGACGGACTGATCGATGCCGACTCGCGGCAAAGCCTGATCACCCACGCCCGTGCGCTGGACCGTGTGCTGCTTTGGGGCTACTACGTGATCCCCAACTGGCACATCAAAACCTGGCGTGTGGCGTACTGGGACCATATCGGTCATCCCAAGGTGACACCGCTGTTCGACGTCGCTACCTCGACCTGGTGGATAAAACCCGACGCCAAACCGGCCAACCCTGCACAACCCCCTGAGCAAGCCGAGCCGGCGAGCGTGGAGCAATAAGATGCTGGCTTATATTTTTCGGCGTTTGCTGCTGATCATTCCGACGTTGTTCGGCATTTTGCTGATCAATTTCGTGATCATCCAGGCAGCGCCCGGCGGTCCGGTGGAGCAGATGATCGCCAAGATCGAGGGCTTCGATGGCGCAACCAGTCGCATTGCGGGCGGTGGCGCAGAGGTGTCGGTGGCAGGCTCCAGTTATCGCGGTGCGCAAGGGCTTGATCCAGCACTGGTGAAGGAAATCGAGCACCTGTATGGCTTCGACAAGTCAGCACCCGAACGCCTGTGGATCATGATCAAGAACTACGCCACGCTGGATTTTGGCGACAGTTTTTTCCGCGATGCCAAAGTGATCGATCTGATTATCGAGAAGATGCCGGTGTCCATTTCCCTTGGACTGTGGAGCACCTTAATCATGTACCTGGTATCGATCCCGCTGGGGATTGCCAAGGCGACACGTCACGGTAGCCACTTCGATGTCTGGACCAGCTCGGCGATCATCGTCGGGTACGCCATTCCGGCCTTTCTGTTTGCCATCCTGCTGATCGTGGTGTTCGCTGGCGGTAGCTATTTCGACTGGTTCCCCTTGCGCGGCCTGACCTCGAACAACTTCTCCGAGCTGAGCTGGGGCGGTAAAGTGTTCGATTACTTCTGGCACCTGACGTTGCCCGTCACCGCACTGGTGATCGGCAACTTCGCGACCATGACCCTGCTGACCAAAAACAGCTTTCTCGACGAGATCGGCAAGCAGTACGTCATCACCGCCAAAGCCAAGGGCCTGAGCCAGCATCGTGTGCTGTACGGCCATGTGTTTCGTAACGCCATGCTGTTGGTGATCGCGGGGTTCCCTTCGGCCTTTATCAGCATCTTCTTCACCGGCTCGCTGCTGGTGGAAGTGATCTTCTCCCTCGACGGCTTGGGCTTGATGAGTTTCGAGGCGGCCATCAACCGCGACTATCCGGTGGTCTTCGGTACTTTGTTTCTTTTTACCCTGCTCGGGCTGGTGGTGAAATTGATCGGTGACATCACGTATACGCTGGTCGATCCACGTATCGACTTCGAAAGCAGGGAGAATTGACATGACCCTCTCCCCTCTCAATCGCCGACGCTTCGAGCGCTTCAAGGCCAACAAGCGCGGATGGTGGTCACTGTGGTTGTTCCTGGTTCTGTTCGGCCTGAGCCTGGGCGCCGAACTGATCGCCAACGACAAGCCGCTGGCCGTGCACTATGACGGCGAGTGGTATTTCCCGGTATTCAAGCGCTATCCCGAAACGGTCTTCGGCGGCGAATTTCCGCTGGAAGCCAATTACAAAAGCCCCTACATCAAGGAACTGCTGGCAGCGAAGGACGGCTGGACCCTGTGGGCACCGATCCCCTACAGCTACCAGAGCATCAATTACGACCTGAAAGTCCCGGCCCCTGGCCCGCCGTCGCGGGAGAACTACTTCGGCACCGACGATCAGGGCCGCGATGTGTTGGCAAGGGTCATCTATGGCTTCCGTATTTCCGTGCTGTTTGCACTGACCTTGACCGTACTCAGTTCGATCATTGGCGTCATCGCGGGCGCCCTGCAGGGTTTTTATGGTGGTTGGGTGGATCTGCTGGGGCAACGTTTCCTGGAAGTCTGGTCCGGGCTGCCGGTGTTGTACCTGCTGATCATTCTGGCCAGCTTCGTCCAGCCTAATTTCTGGTGGCTGCTGGGCATCATGCTGCTGTTTTCATGGATGAGCCTGGTGGACGTGGTACGCGCCGAGTTCTTGCGGGGGCGCAACCTGGAATATGTGCGCGCCGCACGGGCCCTGGGCATGCAAAACGGGGCGATCATGTACCGCCACATCCTGCCCAACGCCATGGTCTCGACCATGACCTTCATGCCGTTCATTCTCACGGGCGCTATCGGCACCCTGACCGCCCTGGACTTCCTCGGTTTCGGCTTGCCAGCAGGCTCCCCGTCGCTGGGTGAATTGGTGGCCCAAGGCAAATCCAACCTCCAGGCCCCTTGGCTTGGGATCAGCGCCTTTGCCGTGCTGGCCCTGATGCTCAGCCTTCTCGTGTTCATTGGCGAATCCGCCCGCGACGCTTTCGACCCAAGGAAATGAGATGAACAAGGACAATTTGATCGAAGTCCGCGATCTCGCCGTCGAGTTCGTTACCGGCGAGCAGGTCCATCGCGTGGTCGAAGGCATCAGCTTCGATATCCGCCGGGGCGAAACCCTGGCGCTGGTCGGCGAAAGCGGTTCTGGCAAATCAGTCATCGCGCACTCGTTTCTGCGCCTGCTGTCCTACCCGCTGGCGCGCCATCCCAGCGGGACCATCTACTACGCCGGGCACGACCTGCTGACGCTGAGCGAAAAAAGGTTGCGCGCGATCCGTGGCAACCGGATCGCCATGGTTTTCCAGGAGCCGATGACCTCACTTAACCCGCTGCAGTCCATTGAGAAGCAAATCAATGAAGTCCTCGGTCTGCATAAAGGCTTGCAGGGCAAGGAAGCCACCCTGCGCACACTGGAGCTGCTTGAGCTGGTGGGTATAACCGAGCCCGAGAAACGACTCAAAGCTCTGCCACACGAGCTCTCAGGCGGCCAGCGACAGCGTGTGATGATCGCCATGGCCTTGGCCAACGAGCCTGAACTGCTGATCGCCGACGAACCGACCACCGCACTCGACGTGACGGTACAGCTGAAAATCCTCAAATTGCTCACCGAACTGCAGGCCCGACTGGGCATGGCGCTGCTCCTGATCAGCCACGATCTGAACCTGGTTCGGAGAATTGCACATCGGGTATGTGTCATGCAGCACGGTCGCATCGTCGAACAAGCGTCATGTGAGGAGCTGTTCCGTTCACCTCAGCATCCGTACACACAAGAATTGCTGGGTGCCGAGCCCAGTGGCGGCCCGGTGGACAACGTTGCTGGCGCGCCGCTGCTCGAAGTCGATGACTTGCGGGTGTGGTTTCCGATCAAGAAAGGCCTGTTCAAAAAAACCGTCGATCATGTCAAAGCAGTCGATGGCATCACCTTCAGCCTGCCCCAAGGGCATACCTTGGGGATTGTCGGTGAAAGCGGCTCGGGCAAATCGACGCTGGGTCTGGCGATTCTTCGGCTGATAGGTAGCAAGGGCGCCATACGGTTTCAAGGCAAAACGCTAGACTGCCTGACGCAAAAGGAGATTCGTCCGCTGCGTCGGCAAATGCAGGTGGTGTTTCAGGACCCTTTCGGCAGCCTGAGCCCCCGCATGTGCGTAGGCGAAATTGTGGGTGAGGGCCTGCGTATCCATGGCATGGGCACAGAGGCTGAACAGGAACTCGCCATCATCGAAGCGCTCAAGGAGGTAGGCCTGGACCCGGAAACCCGGTACCGCTACCCTCACGAATTTTCCGGCGGGCAACGGCAGAGAATCGCCATTGCCCGGGCATTAGTGTTAAAACCGGCGCTGATTGTGCTGGACGAGCCCACCTCGGCGCTCGACCGGACCGTTCAGCGCCAAGTGGTGGAGCTACTGCGCTCACTGCAAAAAAAGTACAACCTGACCTATTTGTTTATCAGCCATGACCTGGCGGTAGTCAAAGCGCTTAGCCACCAGCTTATGGTGGTCAAGCAGGGGAAAGTCGTTGAACAGGGTGCGGCGCGCAGCATTTTTGCCGCACCGCAACATACCTATACACAGCAGCTGCTGGAAGCCGCCTTTTTGGCACCGGTAGCTGTCGATTAACCTGAAGAGGAACAACACATGGGTTTTCTCGCCGGTAAGCGCGTCCTGATCGTCGGTGTCGCTAGCAAACTGTCCATCGCATCCGGCATCGCTGCCGCCATGCATCGCGAGGGCGCAGAGCTGGCCTTCACGTATCAGAACGACAAACTGAAAGGTCGTGTCGAAGAGTTCGCAGCAGGTTGGGGCTCAGGCCCGGAACTGTGCTTCCCTTGCGACGTGGCCAGCGACGAAGAGATCGCCAAGGTCTTCGAAGAACTGGGCAAGAAGTGGGATGGCCTGGACGTGATCGTTCACTCGGTTGGCTTCGCCCCTGGCGACCAGCTTGACGGTGACTTCACCCAAGCGACAACACGCGAAGGTTTCCGCATCGCTCACGACATCAGCGCCTACAGCTTCGTCGCATTGGCCAAGGCCGGTCGCGAAATGATGAAAGGCCGCAACGGCAGCCTGCTGACCCTGTCCTACCTGGGTGCAGAGCGCACCATGCCTAACTACAACGTGATGGGCATGGCCAAGGCCAGCCTGGAAGCCGGTGTACGTTACCTGGCCGGTAGCCTTGGCCCGGAAGGCACACGAGTGAACGCAGTATCGGCTGGCCCGATCCGCACCCTCGCCGCCTCCGGCATCAAGAACTTCCGCAAAATGCTCGCTGCCAACGAAGCGCAAACACCGCTGCGTCGCAACGTGACCATCGATGAAGTCGGCAACGCCGGCGCGTTCCTGTGCTCGGACCTCGCGTCCGGCATCAGCGGCGAGATCATGTACGTCGACGGCGGCTTCAACACCACCGCGATGGGCAACCTCGAAGAGTAAAAACTCAACGCGCGGCACCCAAAAAGCCCGCCGTTCTCACGAACGGCGGGCTTTTTGTGTTCGGCCCTACGGGAGTTGCGAAAGCGTCTGTTCAGGCACAAAAAACTTCAGACAAAAAAAGGCCACTCATTGAGCGGCCTTCTTTTTTGTCGCGGGATCAGACGTCAGTAACGGGTGATCTTCGCTTTGCTTTGCAGCTGTGCGCGGTAAGCAGCGAAATCCTGCTGACCGGCACGCGAGGCGAGGAAGCGACGGTACTGGGCCTTCTCATCGGCTGTCGGTGCTGCGGCTTCGTTGACACCATTAAGGCGCACCACCACGAAGCTGCCATCAGCCAACGTCAGGCTGGTGTAGGACGGCTTGTCCTTGCCTTGAGGCTTGGGCATGCGGAACAACGCCTGCAGAACCACCGGATCGATGCCTTCCTGACTGCGGGTGACCGCTTCCAGGACTTTCCAGCTTTGACCGTTCTGCTTCGCAGCGAGAGCGATCTTGCCATCGCGCAGACCTGCAACCAGCTCGGCACCTTTGGTCTTGACCGCTTCGGTGGCGTGATTCTTGATCAGCTGCGCACGAATGCTGCTGGCAACGCTTTCAAGTGGCAGCTGCTCTGGCTGACGGTGTTCCTTCATCCGTACGACCACAACCGTTTCCGGATCAAGTTCCAGCGGAGCACTGTTGGAGCCTTCTTCAAGCACTTCCGGGCTGAACGCGGCCTGGATCACTGCACGGTTGGAGGTCAGGCCTTCACCGCCCTCTCGACCAAATGGCGCAGTGGTTTGCACTTTCAGTTTCAGTTCTTGAGCTGGCTGCACCAGATCGGACGCTTCGAACGCCGAATCTTCAAGCTGCTTGGTCACGTCAACGAAACGCTGCTCGACCTGCTGGCTTTTCAATTCGTGGGTGAGCTTGTCTTTCAAGCTGGCGAAGCTCGGCACCGACGGTGCTTCAACGCCCAACAACTTGATCAAGTGCCAACCGTAGTCGCTGCGTACCGGACCCGAGACCTGATCTTTCTTCAGGTCATACAGCGCCTTTTCGAAAGCCGGATCATAGACACCCTTGCCCGCGTAACCCAGGTCACCGCCTTTGCTGGACGAACCCGGGTCCTGGGAAAACTCCTTGGCCAGGGCCGCGAAATCCTCACCTTTGGCCAAGCGCTGTTGAATCTCTTCAACCTTCGCTTTGGCCTGAGCTTCGTTCAGTTTGTCATTCACTTCGATCAGAATGTGCGCAGCACGACGCTGCTCGGCAAGGTTGCCGATTTCTTTCTGATAAGCCGCCTGCAAATCGGCGTCTTTGACTTCAACCTGATCAAAGAAAGAAGACTTCTTCAATTCGATGTAGTCGAGTACGACCTGCTCCGGGCTCATGAACTCTTTGGCGTGTTCGTCGTAATGCGCTTTGACTTCATCGTCGGTCACTTTCGCGGCCGCAGTGTCCGCTTTGAATGTCAGCGTGGCGAAATCGCGAGTCTGTTTTTCCAGACGAGCGAACGCATCAACCTGAGCATCGGTCACGAAAGCGCTACCTGCCAAACCGGCACGCAACTGACCAATGAGCATTTCCTGAGTCAGCATTTGGCGGAATTGCAAACGGCTGAAGCCCAGTTGACGAATCACCTGATCGAAACGGTCAGCGCTGAATTTGCCGTCTACCTGAAATTCAGGTGTCTGCAAAATCTGCTGATCCAGAGCCGCTTCGGAGAAAGCAAATTTCGAATCGGCTGCACCTTGCAGCAACAACTTGCGATCAACCAGCCCTTTCAAGGCTGCGTCGTGCAACATTTTGTCATCCAGCAGCGCAGGATCGAAATCCTTGCCCAACTGCTGAATAAGCTGACGGCGTTGCATATCGACCGCCTGACTCAGCTCGTTTGTCGTGATTTCTTCACCATTGACCTTGGCAGCATCCTGACTCGTGCTGGTGGCCCTGAAAATGGCGTCAAAACCGGTCAAGGCCATCAATGCCACGATGACCCCAATGATCGTCTTGGCAATCCAGCCTTGGGAATTGTCCCTGATATTTTGCAGCATGCGTCCCCCAGAACGGTTGTAAAGATTAACCAACCGCGGAGCGTGGGTGGAATCCGGATAGAAGAAAGGCGCATCCGAGGATGCGCCTTCTCGTAACTGGCGGAGCGGACGGGACTCGAACCCGCGACCCCCGGCGTGACAGGCCGGTATTCTAACCGACTGAACTACCGCTCCGCTGCCAGGACAAGAATGACCAGGTCCTGGATGGGCAAAGGCTTGAAAGAAACTTAGTTAACAGCTTCTTTCAGGGCTTTACCGGCTTTGAAACCTGGTTTTTTAGCTGCTGCGATTTCCAGCGTCTTGCCGGTCTGCGGGTTACGACCGATACGAGCAGGACGATCTGTTACGGAGAAAGTACCAAACCCTACCAATACCACAGAGTCGCCAGCCTTCAGAGCGCCAGTGACGGATTCGATTACTGCGTCCAGCGCACGGCCAGCAGCAGCTTTCGGGATATCAGCAGATGCAGCGATAGCATCAATCAGTTCCGACTTGTTCACTCTAAGTCCCCTTATATCTATTGAGTATGTTTCTAAGTTTTTTGGTGTAGACAAAAACGAGTGCTGAATGAAGAACAGACACTTTAAGAGCCGCTTTATAACAAGGGCTCTAAAAAGCTGTCAAGGAAGGTCATTCAGGCTAATGCGTGCTGATTCTCTCCTTAGAGTCAGTCTCGCGCTTTTCGTCCTTCGCAACCATCTCCGGGGCCACATCCGGCAAGGGCTCCGGCGCGTATTGCAGCGCAATTTGCAGGACCTCGTCAATCCATTTAACCGGTTTAATCTGCAGGTCCCGTTTGATATTGTCCGGAATCTCTTTCAAGTCCCGTACGTTTTCTTCAGGAATGATCACCGTTTTGATTCCGCCACGGTGCGCCGCAAGCAGTTTTTCCTTCAAACCACCGATGGCCAGAACCTGCCCCCGCAGGGTGATTTCACCGGTCATTGCCACGTCAGCACGGACCGGGATCTGTGTTAGCGCTGAAACAAGGGCCGTGCACATACCTACGCCAGCGCTAGGGCCGTCTTTCGGGGTGGCTCCTTCTGGCATATGGATATGAACGTCACGCTTCTCATGGAAGTCCACGGGGATTCCCAGGCTTTTCGCACGACTGCGCACAACGGTCAGGGCAGCGGTGATGGATTCGACCATCACATCACCCAGCGAACCGGTCTTGATCAACTGGCCTTTGCCAGGCACCACGGCCGCTTCGATGGTCAACAATTCGCCGCCCACCGACGTCCACGCCAAGCCTGTCACCTGTCCGATTTGATCCTGTTGCTCGGCCAAACCGTAGCTGAATTTGCGCACACCCAAGAAATGCTCAAGCATTTCCGCAGTAACGCGGACCTGGAAGCGTTTTTCCAGCGAGTGTTCCTTCACCGCCTTGCGACAGATCTTGGCGATTTGCCGCTCCAGACTCCGCACACCCGCTTCACGGGTGTAGTAGCGGACGATGTCGCGAATTGCTTCCTCGTCTATCTCAACCTCGCCTTTTTTCAAGCCGTTGGCCTGAATCTGTTTTGGCGACAGGTATTTGATCGCGATGTTGATTTTTTCGTCTTCGGTATAGCCAGGCAGCCGGATGACTTCCATCCGGTCCAGCAATGCCGCAGGAATGTTCATCGAGTTCGCGGTGCACAGGAACATCACGTCGGAAAGGTCGTAATCGACTTCCAGGTAATGGTCGTTAAAGTTGTGGTTCTGCTCAGGGTCGAGCACTTCCAGCAATGCAGAGGCCGGATCGCCGCGCATATCACTGCCCATCTTGTCGATTTCGTCGAGCAAAAACAGCGGGTTGCGCACGCCCACTTTCGTCATCTTTTGTATCAATCTTCCCGGCATGGAACCGATATATGTCCGGCGATGACCACGAATTTCCGCTTCATCACGCACACCACCGAGGGCCATACGCACGAACTTGCGGTTAGTCGCATTGGCAATCGACTCTGCGAGAGACGTTTTACCCACACCCGGCGGACCTACCAGGCACAAAACCGGACCGCGAATTTTCTTCACGCGTTTTTGCACGGCGAGGTATTCAAGGATGCGTTCCTTGACCTCATCAAGACCATAGTGGTCGGCATCAAGAATGTCTTCAGCACGAACCAAGTCCAGACGCACCTTGCTCTGAGCCTTCCACGGCACTTGCACCAACCAGTCGATGTAGGTACGCACCACGGTCGCTTCAGCCGACATCGGCGACATCTGCTTGAGCTTGTTCAGCTCAGCCAGCGCTTTGGTCAAGGCGTCCTTAGGCAAGCCGGCAGCGTCAATGCGCTTTTTCAGCTCTTCGATTTCGTTGTGACCTTCGTCACTGTCACCCAGCTCTTTCTGAATGGCCTTCATCTGCTCATTCAGGTAGTACTCGCGCTGGCTGCGCTCCATCTGCTTTTTGACGCGGCCGCGAATGCGCTTCTCGACCTGCAACAGATCAATTTCGGCATCCAGCAAAGCCAATACGTGTTCTACCCGTGCAGGCAGGTCGACGATTTCGAGAATGGCCTGCTTCTGCTCGATTTTCAGCGCCATGTGCGCGGCCATGGTATCGACCAGGCGGCCCGGCTCATCAATGCTATTGAGAGATGACAAGACTTCAGCCGGGACTTTTTTGCCCAACTGCACATACTGCTCGAACTGGGCCAGCAAGCTGCGCACGAACACTTCAGATTCGCGATCAGGGGCATCGACCTCGTCAATCAAGGTCACTTCAGCGCGGCAATGGCCATCGACCTCAATGAAACGTTCGACAGCGCCACGCTGCTCGCCTTCGACCAACACCTTAACGGTGCCATCAGGCAACTTGAGCAGCTGCAACACGGTTGCAACGGTGCCGACGCTATAAAGAGCCTCTTCACCTGGATCGTCGTCTGCAGGGTTTCTTTGCGCGAGCAACAGAATCTGCTTATCCCCAGACATCGCGGCCTCGAGGGCTTCGATAGATTTCTCGCGCCCCACAAACAGCGGGATAACCATGTGCGGATAAACCACGACATCGCGCAATGGCAGGAGAGGCAATTCTATGGTTGTCTTCATGATTTCGCCTCTACGGCGGCCATAAGGCCGGAACATATGGAAGTTAGCTTGAGGTCAAGATGGGGGTAGCGTCTTAAAAAAACAAGCTCTGGCGCAGGAAAAGCAGAAGGGGCCCGAAGGCCCCTTCTTTATTACCTGTCAACGCAGCAGCTTCACTTACGCGTCTGGGGCAGCCTTGGCAACCGGCTCGCTGTTTTCGTAAATCAACAACGGCTTGGACGTGCCCTCGATGACGCTCTCATCGATCACCACCTTGCTCACCTCGGACTGCGAGGGGATCTCGTACATGGTGTCGAGCAGAACACCTTCGAGAATGGAACGCAGACCGCGAGCGCCTGTTTTGCGCTCAAGTGCGCGTTTGGCGATCGATTTCAGTGCATCAGCACGGAACTCGAGTTCCACACCTTCCATTTCGAACAGTTTTGCATACTGCTTGGTCAGCGCGTTTTTCGGCTCGGTGAGAATCTGCATCAAAGCAGCCTCATCCAATTCGTCCAACGTCGCCAGAACAGGTAGACGGCCAACAAACTCTGGAATCAGACCGAACTTGACCAGATCGTCAGGCTCAACCTCACGCAGCGATTCGCCAACCTTCTTGCCTTCGTCCTTGCTGCGTACTTCGGCATTGAAGCCGATGCCGCCGCGAGTGGAGCGGCTCTGAATAACCTTTTCGAGGCCCGAGAAAGCGCCACCGCAGATAAACAGGATGTTACGCGTGTCCACCTGCAGGAATTCCTGCTGTGGATGCTTGCGACCCCCTTGAGGAGGAACGGAAGCCACGGTGCCTTCAATCAGCTTCAGCAAGGCTTGCTGCACACCCTCGCCGGAAACATCGCGGGTAATCGAAGGGTTGTCGGATTTGCGCGAAATCTTGTCGATTTCATCGATGTAGACAATGCCCATCTGGGCTTTTTCTACGTCGTAGTCACATTTCTGCAACAGTTTCTGAATGATGTTTTCCACGTCCTCCCCCACATAACCAGCTTCGGTCAGGGTGGTGGCGTCCGCGATGGTGAACGGCACATTGAGCAAACGAGCCAATGTTTCAGCGAGCAGCGTCTTGCCGGAGCCGGTTGGGCCAATCAGCAGGATGTTGCTTTTACCGAGTTCAACATCATCATTCTTCTTGTCGCGCTGGTTCAGACGCTTGTAGTGGTTGTACACCGCTACTGCCAGAACCTTTTTTGCACGTTCTTGACCAATCACATACTGATCAAGGATGCCGCTGATTTCTTTAGGCGATGGTAATTTATGCGCGCTGCTTTCGGCCTGGGCTTCTTGCACCTCCTCTCGGATGATGTCGTTGCACAGGTCGACGCATTCGTCGCAGATAAAAACCGAGGGGCCGGCAATCAATTTGCGCACTTCATGCTGGCTTTTGCCACAGAAGGAGCAATAGAGCAATTTGCCGTTGTCCTCGCCGTTGCGGGTGTCAGTCATTCGATCGATCCAATCCGGTAGGCTTGCAACACAAGATGAAGGCTATTGCGGGCTTTTTCAAGTCCGCAGGTGGTCAGTTGTTCCAACCACCTACGATTGAGCTGCTTAGCGAGCCATTTGACGCTGAGTAAGAACCTGATCGATCAAACCGTATTCAGCAGCGCGCCCGGCGCCCATGAAGTTATCCCGATTGGTGTCTTGCTCGATGGTCTCAATCGTTTGCCCGGTGTGGTATGCGAGAATTTCATTCAAGCGAGCACGAATGGACAGGATTTCCTTGGCATGGATATCAATATCCGATGCCTGCCCCTGGAAGCCGCCCAGTGGCTGGTGAATCATCATTCGCGAGTTTGGCAGGCAGTAACGCTTTTTAGCGGCGCCGCCAGCCAGCAGGAAAGCACCCATGCTGCAGGCCTGACCGATGCAAATGGTCGACACGTCTGGCTTGATGAACTGCATGGTGTCGTAGATCGACATGCCCGCAGTCACCGAACCGCCTGGTGAGTTGATGTAGAGATGGATGTCCTTGTCCGGGTTTTCGGCTTCAAGGAACAACAGCTGCGCCGCAATCAGGTTGGCCATGTAGTCTTCTACTGGACCTACCAGAAAGATCACCCGCTCCTTGAGGAGGCGCGAGTAGATGTCATAGGCGCGTTCGCCACGGGCGGACTGCTCGATAACCATCGGGACCAGGCCGCCAGCGGCCTGGATGTCAGAGTTCTGCTGAATATAAGAATTGCGGGACATGTCTCGCATTCACTCCCAAATAGTCATTTCTTGAATACACATAAGCCAGCGCGAAGGCTGGCTTATGGGTGTTTTCGAACGAGAGAAAAAATCAGTCGGCGTGTGGAGCTTCTACCGGCTTGACTGCTTCTTCGTAAGAGACCGATTTGTCGGTCACGCTAGCTTTCTGCAAAACAGTATCCACAACTTGCTCTTCCAGCACAACCGAACGCACTTCGTTCAGTTGCTGGTCGTTCTTGTAGTACCAGGACACGACCTGCTCAGGCTCTTGGTAAGCCGATGCCATCTCTTGGATCATCTCGCGAACACGGGCATCATCAGGCTTGAGGTCGAACTGCTTGACCACTTCAGCAACGATCAGGCCCAGCTCTACACGGCGCTTGGCTTGTTCTTCGAACAGCTCGGCTGGCAGTTGATCCGGCTTGATGTTGCCGCCGAACTGCTGAACAGCCTGCACGCGCAGACGGTTCACTTCGTTTTCGAGCAGTGCTTTAGGCACCTCGATCGGGTTGGAGGCCAGCAAGCCGTCCATCACCTGATTCTTGACCTTGGACTTGATCGCCTGACGCAGCTCACGGTCCATGTTCTTGCGAACTTCGGTGCGGAAACCGTCGATACCCGTTTCGTTGATGCCGAACTGAGTGAAGAACTCTTCGTTCAGCTCAGGCAATTTAGGCTCGGAAACAGTGTTGACCGTCACGGTGAACTCGGCGGCCTTATTGGCCAGCTCCAGGTTCTGGTAGTTTTCCGGGAAGGTCAGGTTCAGAACACGCTCTTCGCCGGCTTTAGCGCCAACCAGACCGTCTTCGAAGCCAGGGATCATACGACCGGAACCCAGAACCAGCTGAGTACCTTTGGCAGAGCCACCAGCAAACACTTCGCCATCAACCTTGCCAACGAAATCGATGTTCAGTTGATCTTCGTTCTGAGCGGCACGCTCAGTGACTTCGAAACGAACATTTTGCTTGCGCAGGATTTCCAGCATTTTGTCCAGATCGGCGTCAGCCACGTCTGCACTCAGACGCTCGACAGCGATGGACTCGAAGCCTGCAACCGTGAATTCCGGGAATACTTCGAAAGTAGCCACGTATTCCAGGTCTTTACCTTTTTCAAAGGTTTTTGGCTCTACAGAAGGTGCGCCAGCTGGATTGAGCTTCTGCTCAACCACTGCTTCGTAAAACGTTGCCTGAATCAGATCGCCCAGCGCTTCCTGACGAGCGCCATCTTCATAACGCTGACGGATCACGCTCATAGGCACTTTGCCAGGACGGAAGCCTGGGATCTTAGCTTTACGGGCAGTCTGCTGCAGACGCTTGTTGACTTCAGTCTCGATGCGTTCGGCAGGCACGCCAATGGTCATGCGGCGCTCAAGAGCGGAAGTATTTTCAACAGAAACTTGCATGGATATTCCTCGTTGCACAGACGTTAGCCGGCCGTTTCCGACCCCAGAATCAAGGGCATGCATTCTAGTGGGTCAAACTCAAGAAGTCACCCCACTGAAAAGGGTAAGTAAGCAGCATGAAATCAAGCAGCCGGCAGGGGGGCGACGACGCCCATTGCGAACGATTGACGCAAGGCAGCAAGCGACGCGTCTGGCACACCCCACATAAGGAACCCCTGATGCGTCGCCAGCTCTCTGCATCAACCAAAAATCGCTGAACGCCAGAGAAAACAGGCGAAGCGAGTGGTCGCGCCGGGCGAAACTTTCAATATTCCGAAACAAAAAAAAGCCGCACTAGGCGGCTTTCTGTTGCTTTATGAATGCCGCGGGCATTTCACAAAGCTTGTATCTTGGTGCGGACGGAGAGACTCGAACTCTCACACCTTTCGGCGCTGGAACCTAAATCCAGTGTGTCTACCAATTCCACCACGTCCGCGCTTCAAGCCTTTAAAGCAAAGGCGCCGGATTTTTAAGTCAGGCGCCTTTCGAATATGGGGTGGACGAAGGGGATCGAACCCTCGACAACGGGAGTCACAATCCCGTGCTCTACCAACTGAGCTACGCCCACCATATAGCGTGTGACCGATGCAACATTACTTGTGCCAAAGTTGCCTAAATGGCGCACCCGGCAGGACTCGAACCTGCGACCATCCGCTTAGAAGGCGGATGCTCTATCCAACTGAGCTACGGGCGCTTATTTAATCTGTATTCATTAACCGATTACAAATTAAGAGCTTCAGTCACGCTGAGCCAATCTACAACTCTGCCCGACGTTCTTAACCAGTGCTAGGCTGTGCCCGACAAGTGCGACGAATCTTATAGACGAGCCCCGAGGTCGTCAACTCTTTTTCGAAAAAAATTCAGTTAGATAAAGGAGTTAGAGGAATATACAGACCAAGCGCCTTTGCCCTCGCGCCATGGCATGCGAGAATGCGCGCTCTTTTTCAATCCCTTTCGATGGTTAATCACGCGTCATGACAGCAAAACTAATCGACGGTAAAGCGATCGCAGCCGGCCTGCGCCAGCAGATCGCTAAACGTGTCACCGAGCGTCGCGAACAGGGCCTGCGTACACCGGGCCTCGCGGTGATTCTGGTTGGCAACGACCCCGCGTCCCAGGTTTATGTCTCGCACAAGCGTAAAGACTGTGAAGAAGTCGGCTTCAATTCCAAAGCCTATGACTTGCCTACCGACACCTCGCAGGATGAGCTGACCGACCTGATCGATCGCCTCAACGACGATCCAAATATCGACGGCATTCTGGTGCAACTGCCACTGCCCGCGCATCTGGATGCCTCAAAATTGCTGGAGCGCATTCGCCCGGACAAGGACGTGGACGGCTTCCATCCTTATAACGTCGGTCGGCTGGCGCAACGCATCCCCCTGCTGCGCCCCTGCACCCCCAAGGGCATCATGGCCTTGCTGGAAAGCACCGGTGTCGATCTTTACGGGATGGATGCCGTCATCGTTGGCGCCAGTAACATCGTCGGACGTCCGATGGCGATGGAGTTGTTGCTGGCCGGCTGCACGGTCACTGTCACGCACCGATTCACCCGCGACCTGCCAGGCCATATCGGCCGTGCTGATCTCGTGGTTGTCGCTGCCGGCAAGCCCGGCCTGGTCAAAGGCGAGTGGATCAAGGAAGGCGCGATCGTGATCGACGTCGGCATCAATCGTCAGGCAGACGGCAAGCTGGTCGGTGACGTGGTGTATGAAACCGCCCTGCCCCGCGCCGGCTGGATCACCCCGGTACCGGGCGGCGTTGGCCCGATGACCCGTGCCTGCCTACTGGAAAACACCTTGTACGCCGCGGAAACCCTGCACGTCTGAGTGCGCGGGATCAGGCATAAAAAACGGCACCCTCGGGTGCCGTTTTTTATGGTTCAACAGTCAGTCCGCCAGACGCCAGGTCGTTCCACCCTTGCCGTCTTCCAACACCACCCCCATCGCGGTGAGCTGGGCGCGAATGCGATCCGATTCGGCCCAGTCCTTGTTGGCACGAGCGCTTAATCGGGCCTGGATCAGCGCTTCGACTTCAACCGCATCGACCCGACCCTCTGCGCCTGCACGCAAAAAGTCATCCGCCTCAAGCTGCAAAACACCCAACACACTGGCCAATTCTTTCAGACGTGCCGCCAAGCCCGCAGCTGCCGCCAGATCGGTGTCACGCAGACGGTTGATTTCGCGCACCATCTCGAACAGCACCGCGCAGGCTTCCGGCGTGCCAAAGTCGTCGTTCATCGCCGCGGAGAAACGTTCGACGAACGCTTCGCCACCGGCAGGCGCTACGGCAGGCAAGCCTTTAAGGGCGTGATAGAAACGTTCCAACGCGCCCTTGGACTCTTTCAGGCTGTCTTCGGAGTAGTTGATCGAGCTGCGGTAATGGCTGGACACCAACAGATAGCGCACCACTTCCGGCTGGTATTTCTCCAGCACGTCGCGAATGGTGAAGAAGTTGTTCAAGGACTTGGACATCTTCTCGCCATTGATGCGGATCATGCCGCAGTGCATCCAAGCGTTGGCGTACGGCTTGCCCGTGGCCGCCTCGCTCTGGGCGATTTCGTTTTCATGGTGCGGGAACTCGAGATCGTTGCCGCCGCCATGAATATCGAAGGTCTCGCCCAGGCAGCAAGTCGACATCACCGAACATTCAATGTGCCAGCCCGGACGCCCAGCGCCCCACGGTGAATCCCAGCTTGGCTCGCCCGGCTTGACGCCCTTCCATAGCACGAAGTCCAGCGGATCATCCTTGGACTCATCCACTTCGATCCGCGCACCGATGCGCAGGTCTTCGATTTTCTTGCGCGACAGCTTGCCGTAACCCACAAACTTGCCGACGCGGTAATACACGTCGCCGTTGCCCGGGGCGTACGCATAACCTTTGTCGATCAAGGTCTGGATCATGGCGTGCATGCCCGCGATATGATCGGTCGCGCGCGGCTCCATGTCCGGCGGCAGAATGTTCAGCCGCGCCTCGTCCTCGTGCATCGCATCGATCATGCGTGCGGTGAGCGCCTCGAATGACTCGCCGTTTTCACGCGCACGATTGATGATCTTGTCGTCGATATCGGTGATGTTGCGTACATAGGTCAAGTCATACCCGCTGAAGCGCAACCAGCGAGTGACCAGATCGAACGCAACCATGCTGCGGCCGTGCCCAAGGTGGCAGAAGTCATATACGGTCATGCCGCACACGTACATCCGCACCTTGTTGCCGTCCAGAGGTTTGAAGACTTCTTTGCTCTTGGTGAGCGTGTTGTAAATTGAGAGCACGATGATTCCTTAGCTCTGACCCCATGAGTCACGCAGCGTCACAGTACGGTTAAACACTGGCTGACCGGGTTTCGAGTCCTTGATGTCCGCGCAGAAATAACCTTCGCGCTCGAACTGGAAACGGTCTTCCGGCTGCGCTTGCGCCAATGACGGCTCAGCACGGCAACCCGTGAGCACTTGCAGGGAATCAGGGTTGATGTTGTCCAGGAAGCTGTCGCCGTCTTCCGCTTTGTCCGGGCTCGGCGAGCGGAACAGACGATCGTACAAACGTACTTCGCACTCGAGGCTTGCCGCTGCCGGCACCCAATGCACCACGCCTTTGACCTTGCGCCCTTCAGGGTTTTTACCCAGGGTTTCCGGATCGTACGAGCAATGCAGTTCGACGATGTTGCCGTCGGCGTCCTTGATCGCTTCGTCGGCGCGAATCACGTAACTGCCACGCAGGCGCACTTCGCCATTGGGCTCAAGACGCTTGTAGCCTTTTGGCGGCTCTTCAATGAAGTCATCACGGTCGATGTAGATTTCGCGCGCAAACGGCAGTTCACGTACACCCATGTCTTCTTTCGGGTGACGCGCCAACTCGAGCTTCTCGACCTGGCCTTCCGGGTAGTTGGTGATCACGACTTTCAGCGGACGCAGCACGCACATGGCACGTGGTGCGCTGTGGTCGAGGTCATCACGGATGCTGAATTCGAGCATGGCGAAATCGACAACGCCATCGGAACGGTTGGTGCCGACCATCTCGCAGAAGTTACGGATCGAGCCCGCAGTGTAGCCGCGACGACGGAACCCCGACAAAGTCGACATGCGCGGGTCATCCCAGCCATGCACATGCCTCTCGTCGACCAGTTGCTTGAGCTTGCGCTTGCTGGTGACGGTGTAGCTCAGGTTGAGACGCGAGAACTCGTACTGACGCGGATGGCTCGGCACTGGAAGGTTGTCCAGGAACCAGTCGTACAGCGGGCGATGGCCTTCAAATTCAAGGGTACAGATCGAGTGGGTAATGCCTTCGATGGCGTCCGACTGACCGTGGGTGAAGTCATAGTTCGGGTAGATGCACCACTTATCGCCGGTCTGATGGTGATGCGCATGGCGAATCCGGTACAGGATCGGGTCGCGCAGGTTCATGTTCGGCGAAGCCATGTCGATCTTGGCCCGCAGTACACGCTCACCGTCTTTGAACTCGCCAGCCTTCATCCGGGCGAACAGGTCCAGGTTTTCCTCGACGCTACGCTCACGGAACGGGCTGTTCTTGCCAGGCTCGATCAAGTTACCGCGGTATTCCTTGGACTGCTCGGGGCTCAGGTCGCAGACGAACGCCTTGCCAGCCTTGATCAGTACGATGGCCCACTCATGCAATTGATCGAAGTATTGCGAGGCATAACGCACTTCGCCGGCCCACTCGAAACCCAGCCACTTCACATCGCTTTCGATGGCGTCGATGTATTCCTGGTCTTCCTTGGCCGGGTTGGTGTCATCGAAACGCAGGTGCGTTACGCCACCGAACTCCTGAGCCAGACCGAAGTTCACGCAGATCGCCTTGGCGTGGCCGATGTGCAGGTAACCGTTGGGCTCAGGCGGGAAACGGGTCACGATCTGGGTGTGCTTGCCAGAGTCCAGGTCTGCCTGCACGATTGCGCGCAGGAAATTGGTCGGGACAGCAGGACCTGCCTTGGAATTCGCAGTGGAGTCAGTGGGCTTGCTCATAGGATCCTTGAACGTACAAGTGCGCGGCCAGGGTAGGCCGACTAAATCAAAGCGCTTATCATAGCCGAAGCTGTCAAGGTGTTGCGACCAGCGCGCGCCTTCCACGAATTCAAAACGAGTGATTTTTAAAATGTCCAAAGTCAAACTGAG
Organism: Pseudomonas sp. 5C2; assembly: GCF_034314155.1. Classification (NCBI taxonomy): domain Bacteria; kingdom Pseudomonadati; phylum Pseudomonadota; class Gammaproteobacteria; order Pseudomonadales; family Pseudomonadaceae; genus Pseudomonas; species Pseudomonas sp. 5C2. The sequence goes on from NZ_JAVIWH010000002.1 coordinate 2,371,148, forward strand.
CACGAACCACGGCGACATCGTCCTGCAACTGAACGCCGATAAAGCGCCGGAAACCGTAGCCAACTTTGTGCAGTACGTTAAAGAAGGCCATTACGACAACACTATATTCCATCGTGTGATCAGCAATTTCATGATCCAGGGCGGCGGTTTCGAGCCGGGCATGGCACAAAAGAAAACCCGCGCCACGATCAAAAACGAAGCCAACAACGGCCTTTCCAACCGAAAAGGCACCGTGGCCATGGCCCGCACCATGGAGCCGCATTCGGCGTCCTCGCAGTTCTTCATCAACGTGGGCGACAACGATTTCCTTGACCACACTGCACCGACCGTTCAAGGCTGGGGCTACACCGTCTTTGGTGAAGTGGTAGAGGGTATGGACACGGTCGAGAAGATCAAAGGCGTGGCGACCACCATGAAAGCCGGTCATCAGGACGTGCCCGCCGAAGACGTGATCATCGTGAAAGCCGAGATCATTGAGTGATATTGCTGATCTCTGATCTGCACCTGGAAGAGCAGCGGCCGGACATCACCCGGGCGTTTCTGGAATTACTCGACGGCCGGGCCCGCACGGCCGAGTCGCTGTACATCCTCGGGGACTTTTTCGAGGCATGGATCGGCGATGACGCCATGTCGCCGTTCCAACTGTCTATCTGCCAAGCCCTGCGCGCACTGAGCGACAGCGGCACGCTGGTGTTCCTGATGCACGGCAATCGCGACTTCATGATCGGTAAGGCGTTCTGCAAGGCGGCGGGTTGCACCTTGTTGAAGGACCCAAGCGTGGTCCAGCTCAATGGCGAGCCTGTGCTGCTGATGCATGGTGACAGCCTGTGTACCCGCGACGAAGCCTACATGCGCATGCGCCGTTACCTGCGCAACCCGCTGACCTTATGGGTTTTGCGTCATTTGCCCTTGGGCACGCGGCACAAACTGGCGCGCAAACTGCGCAGCGAAAGTCGCGCACAGACCCGCATGAAAGCCAACGACATCGTCGACGTTACGCCCGAGGAAATCCCACGGATCATGGCGCAATACGGTGTGCGCACGCTGATCCACGGTCACACCCATCGTCCGGCGATCCATAAACTGCTGATCGGCAACGATGCGGCGAAGCGGATTGTCCTGGGGGATTGGGATCGTCAGGGCTGGGCGTTGCAGGTGGATGAACAGGGGTTTCAGTTGGCGGCGTTTGATTTTGTGCCGGTACCGGCGCTGACTCACTGACACCATCGCGGCGGGACGCGTAGTTGCCAGCCCGCCACCATGAATTTTCGGAGAACCACAGACCTGCTTCTGGTGACCCTCAATGCCCCGCCGGCGGTCCAGCCTTCGCCGTAAACGGTGGTTTGGCCATCCACACCAGCACGATCAAGCCCATAAAAGCCCAGCCCAGCATGTGGAAGTAGTCGACGGTCGACATCATGTACGCCTGACTGTTGAGCATCCCCTCGAGTTGCGCGTAGGCCTGACTGCCCGCCCCGCCCAGATTGTTCAGCGCGTCGCGGGTCGCGGGCTCATAGGTGCTGATGTTTTCGCTCAAATAGGCATGGTGCTGATTCGCCCGCCGAATCCAGATCCAGGTGGTGAGCGATGCGGCAAAACTCCCTCCCAGGTTCCGCAGAAACGTCGCCAGCCCCGAGCCATCGGCGATCTGGTCAGGCGGCAAGTCAGACAGCAAGATGGTCAACGTCGGCATAAAAAACAACGCCACGCCAGCCCCCATAAAGAGCTGCACCAGTGCGATATGCTCAAAATCAACCTGATTGGTGAAATCGGCGCGCATGAAGCAGCTCAGCCCTATCGCAAAAAACGCCAGCCCGGCGAGCAGCCGCAGGTCGAATTTGTGCGCGTATTTTCCGACAAAGGGCGACATCAACACCGGCAGAATACCAATGGGCGCCACCGCCAGCCCGGCATAGGTCGGGGTATAGCCCATCTGTGTCTGCAGCCATTGCGGCAGTAGCAGGTTGATGCCGAAGAATCCGGCATAGCCCCCCACCAGGGTGATGGTACCGATGCGGAAGTTGCGAAAGGCGAACAGGCGCAAATTGACGATGGGGTGCCGGTCGGTCATTTCCCAAATGATGAATATTGCCAGGAAGACCACTGAAATGACGGTGCCTATCACGATGAAGCTGGACGCGAACCAGTCCAGATCATTGCCCTTGTCGAGCACGATTTGCAACGCACCTACACCCACGATCAACGTCAACAGGCCGACGTAATCCATGGGTTGTCGGCTGGTAACCACCGGCCGCGTACGCATTTGTGTGCGCACAACGAACGCAGCGAACAGACCGATTGGAATGTTGATGAAGAAAATCCATGGCCAGCTGTAGCTGTCGGTGATCCATCCACCAAGGATCGGCCCGGCAATGGGCGCCACCACCGTGACCATCGCCAGCAATGCCAGCGCCATCCCCCTTTTTGCCGGGGGATAAACCGCAATCAGCAGCGTTTGGGTCATGGGGTACAGCGGACCGGCGACCACCCCTTGCAGCACGCGAAAACCCACCAGCTCTGGCATCGACTGGGAAATCCCGCACAAAAACGACGCCATCACGAATAGCACGGTGGCCCAGATAAACAGTTTTACCTCGCCCACCCGGCGGCTGAGCCAACCGGTCAGCGGCAAGGCAATCGCGTTACTGACCGCAAACGAGGTGATGACCCACGTGCCCTGCTCCGAACTCACCCCCAGATTACCGGAGATGGTCGGCAAAGCGACGTTGGCGATGGTGGTGTCGAGCACCTGCATAAAGGTCGCCAGCGACAGGCCGATGGTGCACATCAACAAACTGGGCGGCGTAAAAGAGGCCGGGGCGGTCGAGCTCATCGCGAATCCTTTAACACTTGAACGTTGCTCCAGCCACAGGGCCGGAGCGGACGGATTGGCGAATCAGCGCTGAACCGTTCTGCTGTTGTTGGCGCTGTTATCGTGGATCAAACGCGTGATCAGGGCGTCGGCGTCGGCCAGTTGTTCTTCGTAGATATGGGTACTGAACGAGGCCTTCTGCGGCGGTTGCTGTGCCAGTACCGGGCCGCTCTGATCGTGCAGGTTGACGTTGGCCACGGTCGACAGGCCAATACGCAACGGATGCTCTTTCAACTGCTCGGCGTTGATGTGAATCCGCACCGGCACGCGCTGCACGATCTTGATCCAGTTACCGGTGGCGTTCTGCGCCGGCAGCAAGGCAAACGCGCCACCCGTGCCGGCACCCAGGCTGTCAACCGTGCCGCTGAACTTCACGTCACTGCCGTACAGGTCAGATTCAATGTCCACCGACTGACCGATGCGCATTTTGCCCAGCTGGGTTTCTTTAAAGTTGGCATCGATCCACAGCTGATCCAGAGGAATCACCGCCATCAACGCGGTGCCGGGTTGAACCCGCTGGCCCAACTGCACGGTACGCTTGGCTACGTAGCCGGTGACCGGGGCAATCAAGGTGCTGCGGGCGTTACCCAAGTAAGCCTGACGCAACTGCGCGGCAGCTGCTTTCACATCCGGGTGCGAGGACACCACCGTGTCGTCCACCAGCGCGGAGCTGGTAGCCAATTGCTGCTGGACGTTGTTCAACGCATTTTGCGCGGTCGTCAGGTCGTCGCGAGCATGGGACAACTCTTCCAGAGAGATCGCCCCGCCTGCGGCAAGATTCTTGCGGCGGTTGTAGTTGTCCTGGGCTTTCTGCACCTCGGCCCGTTGCGCGGCCAGCTGGGCCCTCATCCCGTCGACATTACTGTAAAGGCCGCGCACCTGGCGCACCGTCTTGCCCAGATTGGCTTCGGCGCTTTGCAGGCTGACTTCGGCATCGCTCGGGTCGAACTGGATAAGCACCTGGCCCTCTCGAACCAGATCGCCATCGTCGGCGCCGATGCTCACCACCGTCCCGGTGACCAGCGGGGTAATGACCACCACGTTGCCGTTTACGTAGGCGTCATCAGTGCTTTCGTTCCAGCGCCCGTAGATTTCATACCAGCCCCAGATACCGAGACCGCCGAGGATCACCAGCATCAGGACCACCAGCAGCCAGATCTTGCGCTTGCGCGGGTTCTGATCCCGATCTTTGTTCTGAACTTCGTTCTGAGCTTTTGGGTCGTGTACAGACGTCTTTTCGGTAGCGGCAGTAGCCATGACGATTACCTTGAGTTATTCAGTCAGCGAAGCGGTTGATGGGGTGTTCAGGCCTTGGCTTTCGCCTTGAAAGCCTCCGCCCAGTGCCTGCATCAACTGGATCGACAAATCGATTCGTTCGGCGTTGAGATCCGCCAGTTGGCGTTGTGACTGGAGCAATTGCTGTTCAATGCTCAGCACATCGAGGTAGTTGCCTATCCCCGAGCCAAATCGCTGGACCACCGTGTTGTAGGAGTCTTGAGCGATGTCGGTGGCGCGCTGTTTGGCGTCGATCTGACCACCGATGGCACGCAGTTGAGAGAGCGTGTCGCTGACATCACCCAACGCCCGAACCAGGCTTTTGTTGTACTGCGCGACGGCCAGGTCGTAATCGGCATCGCGAGCATCAAGATCGGCGCGCAGGCGTCCGCCGTCGAACAACGGCAAGGACACGGCAGGCGCGATATTGAAGAAGCGGCTGGCCGAACCGAACAGCGCGTCACCCAGCAAAGACTCGGTGCCTGCGGCAGCGCTCAGGTTCAGGTTTGGGTAAAAGCGGGTTTTGCCAGCGACAATACTTTTGCTCGCGGCTTCCACCCGCCAACGCGCGGCCACCAGATCGGGACGACGCCCGAGCAGCTCAGCTGGCAGCGCCGACGGCAAGGCAACTGCACTGGGCTGGAGAACCTTAGGACGGGCGATCTCTTCACCCCGGTCCGGCCCTTTGCCCAGCAACACCGCCAAGGCTATTTTCGCGCTACGCAGACGTTTTGCGGCATTGATCAGTTGTTCTTCAGAACTGGCTTCGAGACTTTGGGTCTGCTGGAACTGATAGCGACTGTCGATCCCGGACTTCAGACGACGGTCACCCAGTTCAAGCATTTGTTGGGTGCGTTTCAAGTCGTCAGCCGCCAGATCATGAACCACATGGGCCTGACCAAGGTCGCTGTAGGCGCGGGCAACGTCGGCCGCGAGGGTCAGTTGCGCGGCTTGCTGATCGACTTCGGCGGCACGTGCCTGGCCAAGTGCAGCTTCCCACGTGGCGCGTTGGCCGCCCCACAGGTCGAAGGTGTAATTGAAATTCACACCCAGATTACGCACGGTAGAGTAGGTACCACCCTCGCCTGTCGGGCTCTGATCGCGAGCCAGACGTGAACGACTGATACCCCCCTCGGCATCAACGGTCGGCATCCGTGCAGCGTCGGTGGCATACGCCGCGGCGCTGGCCTGATGCGCCCGGGCACTGGCAACTTGCATGTCTGGGCTGTCGCGCAATGCTTCACTGATCAGACCATCGAGTTGCGGGTCACCGAGGCTTTTCCACCAATCGCTTTTCGGCCAGACGGCGGGCGACAACGTCACGCCATCGAGCGTCTGCGCGGCCTGGAGGTTTTTCGCATCCAGGCGTGTGCCTTCGGGGCCAAGACCACGGTAACTGGCGCACCCGGCCAGGCTCATGGCGAGAAACACCAGACTCACTGAGGTCCGCAGAGTCAGGTTACTCATTTCCCACCTGTCGCTTTAACGCCTAGACGGGCAATAGTGATCTGATCATCGGCCGCCACCAGCACCTTGGTCAGTATCTGCTCAAGGCTCTGCAATTCGGCCGGTTCGAGCGCACCCAACAGGTCGTTCATGGCCTCGGCACCGATCTGCGGAAGGCGGTCCGAAAGCGTTTTCCCCTCTTCGGTCAACGCCAGATGTACCTGGCGCCGATCAGTGTCCGAGCGGGTGCGGGTGATCAGTTCTTTTTGTTCAAGGCGGTCCAGCATGCGAGTCATTGAGCCACTGTCGAGGGACAGGTGACGGCACAGGTCGGCCGGGGTGTCGGCAGAAAACTGGGCAATGATAACCAACACTTTAAACTGCGATGCGGTCACACCGTACGGCACCAGATGCGTGTCCAGCAGGCGATCTTTGAGCGCGTTCATGCGCCCGATCAACAGACCCATGAGACCGGAGTTGAAGTTGTCAGACGTGAAATGCTTCATCGAACCACCAAAAAGCTGCCTAGGCAGAGAGCTGGCGAAATACTACTGCCTAGGCAGCGAATGTCAATGCATTAATTAGCAAGCTTGCTAGTTGGACGGACAACAGCCGTTTTTATAACCCTATCGAACAACAGATGGACCTGGACACCCGCAGCGCATCCATCGGCAAAGTCGTGGCCGTCAAAAGCCGCGAAAGCGCGCCGCGGGCCTATTCACACAGAACGTTGTGCGACTGTAGGCTGAGGAGCTTTAATCTCGGGGCTGAGGGCTCGGAATACCACTGTGAAAGCGGAACTCGACATCGGGACTGTCGATGAGGCTGGCTTCGAGTACCCTGACTTTTTCGACGGTCCGCTCAACGTCAGCAGCTTCACCGTATTGATAGGCCAGCTTGAGGTAACCCTGGAAATGCCGGGCTTCACTTTTCAGCAACCCATCATAGAAGCGGCCCAGCTCTTCATCCAGATACGGCACCAGGGCTTCGAAACGCTCACAGCTTCGGGCTTCGATAAACGCACCCACCACCAGCGTATCGACCAGTTTGACGGGCTCATGGGTCCGCACCGCTGCTCTCAGCCCAGAGGCATAACGACTGGCTGACAATGCGCGCCATTCGATTTTGCGCTTTTTCATCAGCCGCAAGACCTGTTCATGGTGCACCAACTCCTCACGGGCGAGGCGCGACATCATCATGACCAAGTCAGGATACGAACCGTATTTGGCGATCATGCTCATGGCAGTGCTGGCGGCCTTGAATTCACAGTTCTTGTGATCGAGGAGCATCTTTTCCTGATTGGCCAACGCCGCCTCAATCCAGCCCGCGGGGGTCCTGCACCCTAGAAACTCATGGATTTCAGGCAGCACGGGCGCCCTCGAAACCTTGGTTACAGGATGTGAAGCGTCGATTTCAGGGTTCAGTTGCATAGGCTCACAGCACGGCTGGGTGGGCAAAACGCAGCATTATACGAGGGCAGAGCGAATGAACCAGCGCCTTGCAGCAGATTTGACCTGATCTGGATCAACAACCCAGTCAGCGGACTGCAACTATAGTTGTAGCTAAACAGCCGCCGTGAAAATAGTCAGTCGCATCTAGGGAGATCCAACTCATGCAAGCCGTTCGCAGCATCCTCGTGATAATCGAGCCTCAACATGCCGAAAGCCTGGCCCTTAAACGCGCCAAACTGATCGCAGGGGTGACTGGCGCACATCTGCATTTGCTGGTCTGCGACAAAAAACATGATCACTCGGCCCTGCTCAGCGTTCTCACGACCGGGTTGATCAGCGAAGGCTTCAGCGTTACCGCCGAGCAAGAGTGGAACGAGACGCTGCATCAAACCATCATTGATGCTCAGCTGGAAAAAGGGTGTGGCCTGGTCATCAAGCAGCACTTCCCCGATAACCCGCTGAAAAAAGCGTTGCTGACTCCCGATGACTGGAAATTGCTGCGGCTATGCCCAAGCCCGGTGCTGATGGTCAAAACCTCGACGCCGTGGACTGGCGGGGTGGTTCTGGCGGCGGTTGATGTCGGTAATTCTGACGGTGAGCACCGTGCCCTGCACTTCAACATCGTTGATCACGGCTTCCAGATTGCCGCGCTGGCCAAGGCGCAATTGCATGTCATCACCGCGCACCCTTCACCCATGCTGTCAGCCGCCGATCCGGTGTTTCAGCTCAAAGAAAGCATCGAAGCGCGCTACCGGGATCAATGCCGGGCGTTTCAGGCCGAGTTCGATGTCGATGACGCCCACCTGCACATCGCCGAAGGCCCGGCCGACGTGCTGATCCCTTATACCGCGCGCAAACTCAACGCGGTCGTCACCGTGATCGGCACTGTGGCGCGCACGGGTATTTCCGGCGCACTGATCGGCAACACCGCCGAAGTGGTGCTCGATTCACTGGAAACCGATGTGTTAGTGCTGAAAACCGAAGAAATCATTGCTCATCTGGAAGAGCTGGCGGCCAAGGGCTGATAGCGTTTGTGCCCGTTACATCGCCTTCGCGAATGGCTTGAAGCGATTTACCTGACGCCAAACGCATCCTTGAGAAAACCCGGGGCGATGTACCGTTCGTAATGGGCTTCTGACAGCAGAAAAAACTCGCGATCAATCGCATCGCGCAGTTCTGGCAGGGCCCAACTACGAAACTCCGGCATCAGCACCACCCCATACGCATCAAGCTGACTGATAACCCGCGCACCGCGGGCAATCAGTTGGTAGGCCCAGCAATAGGCCGACTGATGTGGCACAAAGCGGATTTTGCGTTTTTCCAGCTGCTGACGCAGCTTGGCAGCGTCGAACACTTCAAGCTTGGCGGTCATGACCTGGACGAGCAGTTGTTCCAGGCGCAGCCAGACCGCACGCTTTTCATCCTCGTTGTAACCATTCCAGTTGATTACTTCGTGGTGGAATCGCTTGCAACCACGGCACACCAGATCCCCATAAACAGTAGAACAGAGGCCGATGCAGGGAGTCTTGATGGTTTGATTGGACATGGTCGAGAGGACGGCAACAGGCAAAACAAGCGCGCATGTTAGCCCTTTGTCTAACGAGGGTCACCCCTGAACATGCAGGGTCTAACTTACCTTTACCCGATTTTTGCCGTAGAATCATCGAGCCTTTTAAGGCGCCAATGTCCGTTAGAAGCTGTTTTCAAAGCGTCACGAGCACAGTCAAGTAACCCAGCAGTCCGGTGTTGATGCAGGTATTTCTCTTCGAAAAATTCTGTGTCGACACTCATCAGCCGTCCTGCAGGCGTAAAACTTTGAAAACAGCTTCTGTAAGAAATTACCGACTCCCCGGCCAAATGGCTCAAAAAGCCTAAAAAGCGCATGGGTGCGGATAATTTTCTGGATGAGCGTCCCGGACACCCATTTGGGACCACTGATGAGGGTAATACTGTGCTTGAAGCCTACCGTAAACACATCGAAGAGCGTGCCGCCCAGGGTATCGTGCCCCAGCCGCTTAACGCCGAACAAACCGCAGGCCTGATCGAGCTGCTGAAAAATCCCCCGGCTGGCGAAGAAGCTTTCCTTGTCGACCTGATTACAAATCGCGTTCCACCAGGCGTTGACGAAGCTGCATACGTCAAAGCTGGCTTCCTGTCCGCTCTGGCCAAAGGTGAAGCCACCTCTCCGCTGATCGACAAAAAGCGTGCTGTTGAACTGTTGGGCACCATGCAAGGTGGCTACAACATCGTCACCCTGGTTGACCTGCTGGACAACGCTGAATTGGCGCCAGTCGCTGCCAAAGAACTCAAGCACACCCTGCTGATGTTCGACGCGTTCCACGACGTGGCTGAAAAAGCCAAGAACGGCAACGTTCATGCTAAAGGTGTTCTGCAATCCTGGGCCGACGGCGAGTGGTTCCAGAAGCGCCCTGTTCTGGACGACAAAATCAGCCTACGCGTGTTCAAGGTCACCGGCGAAACCAACACCGACGACCTGTCCCCTGCACCTGATGCCTGGTCCCGTCCTGACATCCCGCTGCACGCCCTGGCCATGTTGAAAATGGCCCGTGACGGCATCGTGCCTGATGAACAAGGCGTGACTGGCCCGATGAAGCAGATCGAAACCATGCGCGGCCAAGGTTTCCCTATCGCCTACGTCGGTGACGTGGTCGGTACCGGTTCTTCGCGTAAATCAGCCACCAACTCGGTGCTGTGGTTCTTCGGCGACGACGTTCCTTTCGTACCGAACAAGCGCTCCGGCGGCTTCTGCTTCGGTAACAAGATCGCTCCAATCTTCTACAACACCATGGAAGATGCCGGCGCTCTGCCGATCGAATTCGACGTTTCCCTGATGAACATGGGCGACGTGATCGACCTTTACCCGCATGCCGGTAAAGTCACCAAGCACAACAGCGAAGAAGTCCTGGCCACCTTCGAAATGAAGACCCCGGTACTGCTCGACGAAGTTCGTGCTGGCGGCCGTATCCCACTGATCATTGGCCGTGGCCTGACCGAAAAAGCCCGTACCGAACTGGGTCTGCCACCTTCGACCCTGTTCAAGCTGCCTGAACAACCGGCTGCCAGCACCAAGGGTTTCACCCTGGCGCAGAAAATGGTCGGCAAGGCATGCGGCGTCGCCGGCGTTCGTCCAGGCACGTACTGCGAGCCGAAGATGACCACCGTCGGTTCCCAGGACACGACTGGCCCGATGACCCGCGACGAATTGAAAGACCTGGCTTGCCTGGGTTTCTCTACCGATCTGGTCATGCAGTCTTTCTGCCACACCGCGGCATATCCAAAGCCGATCGACGTCAAGACTCACCACACCCTGCCTGACTTCATCATGACCCGCGGCGGTGTTTCCCTGCGTCCGGGCGATGGCATCATCCACAGCTGGCTGAACCGTATGCTGCTGCCGGACACCGTCGGTACCGGTGGTGACTCGCACACCCGTTTCCCAATGGGGATTTCTTTCCCGGCCGGTTCCGGTCTGGTCGCGTTCGCTGCTGCCACGGGCGTTATGCCGTTGGACATGCCGGAATCGATCCTGGTCCGCTTCAAAGGCAAAATGCAACCTGGCGTCACCCTGCGTGACCTCGTTCACGCCATTCCTTACTACGCGATTCAGGCTGGCCTGCTGACCGTAGAGAAGAAAGGCAAGAAAAACGCATTCTCCGGTCGCATCCTGGAAATCGAAGGCCTCGACAACCTGAGCATCGAACAGGCTTTCGAGCTGTCCGACGCCTCTGCCGAGCGTTCCGCTGCCGGTTGCACCATCAAGCTGTCGAAAGAGTCGATCGCCGAGTACCTGAAGTCCAACATTACCCTGCTGCGCTGGATGATCGGCGAAGGCTACGGCGATGCTCGTACTCTGGAACGTCGTGCTCAAGCGATGGAAGCCTGGGTTGCCAACCCTGAGCTGATGGTTGCCGATGCTGACGCCGAATACGCCGAAACCATCGAAATCGACCTGGCTGACATCAAAGAGCCTGTGCTCTGCGCGCCAAACGACCCGGACGACGCCCGTCTGCTTTCCAGCGTTGCTGGCGAGAAGATCGACGAAGTATTCATCGGTTCGTGCATGACCAACATCGGTCACTTCCGCGCTGCAGGCAAACTGCTGCAGAAAGTTGAAGGTTCGCTGCCAACCCGTCTGTGGCTGTCGCCTCCGACCAAAATGGACGCGCACCAGTTGACCGAAGAAGGCTACTACGGCATCTACGGCAAAGCTGGCGCACGCATGGAAATGCCAGGTTGCTCGTTGTGCATGGGTAACCAGGCACGCGTTGAACCTAACGCTACCGTGGTGTCCACGTCGACCCGTAACTTCCCCAACCGTCTGGGTGATGGCGCGAACGTTTACCTGGCCTCGGCCGAGTTGGCGTCTGTTGCATCGATCCTGGGTCGCCTGCCGACCGTTGAGGAATACATGGCCTACGCGAAAGAAATCGACACCATGGCAGCGGACGTTTACCGCTACCTGAGTTTCGACCAGATCGCCGAGTTCCGTGAAGCTGCAGCGAACGCCAACATCCCGGTCGTTCAAGCGTAACGAAACACCGCGTTGAAAAAACCCCGTCCTGGTGACGGGGTTTTTTTTGCCTTCAATACTGTCAGAGTCAGAAAACAAAAAAGCCCCACATCTCGCGATGCAGGGCCCTTTGTTACCGCTTCAACTCACACCATCAAACCACAACCGCCTGACCACTCATCGCCAAATCCAGCAACTCACGGTTGGCGACGGCATACATCGCGTAGTCAGTTCCGCTGGCCGCACGCAGCTCAACCAGCATTGCCCGCCAGCGCTCGACCATTGGCAGGTGCTGTTCAAGCCACAATGTCAGGCGCGCTTCGACATCCGCCGGAGCATCCGGCATCTGCAGGACCGACACAGTGATCGCCCGTTGCTGCCAGTCGATGTCGTCACGGAAGGCTTCACGTGCCAGGGCCTGCCAGTTGTTTTCCACCGGCAGGTTGCTGATCTGTTGCAAGTACCAAGTCACGTCCAGCGCGCTGCCCACGGCGAAGTAAGCCTTGGCCACATCGGCAGCGTTCTGCCCGGTGACATCCGACGCTTCGATGATTGGCAACAGCGTGTACAAGTGGCTGGTGCCTGCGACCATGCGCGCCAGCAACTCGGGTACGCCGGCTTCGACATACGTTTGATAACGAGCCTGCCAGACTTCCCGGGTCGGGCCTTCCAGCAGCTCGTCAAGCTTGAGACCCAACGCCGCGATGTGCGGACCGAAGTGTGCGACGTCGCGTCCAGCATCCAGTTCGTTGCGACGGCTACGCAGGAACCAGCGCGTGGCGCGACGACCCAGACGCATCAGCTCGTCCATCAGGGCTAACTGGATTTCGGCCGGAACCTTGTAATCCAGGGCCTCGATCTGCCGGAACCAGTGCGGCAGGTGGAAGATGTCCCGCACGATCACGTAAGCGCCCGCCACATTGGCCGCACTCATGCCAGTGGACTCTTTGAGCCGCTGAACGAAGGTGATGCCCATATGGTTGACCAGGTCGTTGGCGATCTGGGTGCTGACGATTTCGCGCTTGAGGCGGTGACGACGCATGGCCTCGGAGAACTTGGCGGCCAGCGAAGGCGGGAATGCCGTCTCCATGTCGCGCACCAGATAATCGTCATCTGGAACGCGGGACCCGAGCAGCGATTCCTTGAGGTCGATTTTGCTATAAGAGATCAGCACCGACAGTTCGGCACGGGTCAGGCCATGGCCCGCCCCAGTCCGCTCGGCCAACTGCTCTTCGGTCGGAAGGAACTCGATGGCACGGTCCAGCTTGCCACGCGCTTCCAGATCGCTCATCAGACGCTTGTATTCAGCGATCCGCTCATAAGCGCGACGCGCGGCCAGGGACAAGGCCTGCGTCTGCTTATAGTTGTTGCCCAGCACCAGGCTGCCGACTTCGTCGGTCATGCTTTCGAGCAGCAGGTTTCGCTGCTTCTCAGTCATGTCACCGGCCTGAACGACTTCGTTGAGCAGAATCTTGATATTCACTTCGTGGTCGGAGCAATCCACACCACCGGCGTTGTCGATGAAGTCGGTATTGGAGCCGCCGCCATTGAGGCCGAACTCGACCCGACCCAATTGGGTCATGCCCAGGTTGCCGCCCTCGCCCACTACTTTACAGCGCAGTTCATTGCCGTTCACACGCAGCGCATCGTTGGCCTTGTCGCCGACATCGGCGTGGCTTTCTTCGCTGGATTTGACGTACGTACCGATACCTCCGTTCCACAGCAGATCCACCGGCGCCTTGAGCAGCGCATTGAGCAACTCGGTCGGGGTCAGCTTGTCGGCCGTGATGTCGAAGCGTTCTTTCATCTGTGGGCTGATGGCGATGCTTTTCGCACTGCGCGAGAAGATCCCGCCGCCTTCGGACATGATGCTGGCGTCGTAGTCGCTCCAGGCCGAACGCGGCAGATCAAACAAGCGCTGGCGCTCGATGAAACTGTTGGCCGGCTCAGGATTCGGATCGATGAAGATGTGCAGGTGGTTGAACGCAGCAACCAGCAGCAGCTTGTCGGACATCAACAAGCCGTTGCCGAACACGTCACCGGCCATATCACCGATACCGATCACACTGATGCTGTCTTGCTGGACGTTGATGTCGCGTTCACGGAAGTGACGCTGCACACCGACCCACGCGCCTTTAGCGGTGATGCCCATTTTTTTGTGGTCGTAACCGGCCGAACCACCCGAGGCGAAAGCATCGCCGAGCCAGAAGCCGTAATCGATGGCAATCCCGTTGGCGATATCAGAGAACGTTGCGGTACCTTTGTCAGCTGCAACGACGAGGTACGGATCATCCTCGTCATGCCGTACCACATTGGTCGGCGGCACCAGGCCACCGTCCTTGAGGTTGTCGGTGATGTCCAGCAAACCGGAAATGAAGATTTTGTAGCAGGTGATCGCTTCAGCCTGAGTCTCGTCACGGCTGCCGCCAATCAACGGCAGGCGACGCGGAATGAAGCCACCTTTGGCGCCCACTGGCACGATGACCGAGTTCTTCACTTGCTGGGCTTTTACCAGACCCAACACTTCGGTGCGGAAGTCTTCCTCACGGTCCGACCAGCGCAAGCCACCACGAGCGACGTTGCCGAAGCGCAGGTGCACACCTTCGACCCGTGGCGAATAGACGAAGATCTCGAATTTTGGCACCGGCTTGGGCAGCTCGGGAATCAGGCGCGGGTTGAACTTGAAGCTGAAGTAGCTTTTGTTCTGACCGTTGGCGTCCGGTTGGTAGAAGTTGGTCCGTAAGGTAGCTTTGATCAGGTCCAGGTAACGACGCAGGATGCGGTCTTCGTTGAGCACCTGAACGTTGTCCAGTGCCGCCAGAATCGCTTGTTCCAGGCGCTGCTGCTTGTCTTCCAAGTCGTCGGAAGTCAGTTTTCGCGCCAGATAGAAGCGCGTTTTGAACAACCGCGTCAGCTCGCGAGCGATATCGGTGTGGTTGTTCAGGGTGCTGGCGATATAACCCAGATCAAAGCCCAGACGAATCTGCTTCATGTAACGGGCATAAGCACGCAGCAACGCGACATCGCGCCACGGCAGACCCGCCGTCAACACCAGACGGTTGAACGCATCATTTTCGGCATCGCCGCTCACGATATGTACGAACGCATCTTGCAGCGTGTCATTGAGTTGCTGAATGTCGAGGTTCAGGCCTTCACCCGCCGTAAAGGCAAAGTCGTGAATCCAGAACTCGCGGCCATTTTTTCGAAGCAGGCGATAAGGGAACTCACCCAGCACGCGCAGGCCAAGGTTCTCCAGAATCGGCAGGACGTCGGACAAGGCCAGCGGGGTATCGGCGTGGTACAGCTTGCAATGCAGTTGCTGCTTACCGGCTTGCGCCAGCGGCTGGTAGAAGCTCATCACCAACGGATTGGCTTCAGTCAGGCTGAGCAAATGCTGCATGTCGACCACGGCCGAATGCGCAGCAAAGCGCTCACGGTAACCGGCCGGAAAACCTTTAGGGTAGTCGGACAGCACATTGGTGCCGTGGGCTTCGCCGAAGCTTTCGATAACGAGGCTGGAGTAATCGTCCTGCCAAGACCGGCAAGCCTGTACCACTTCGTTTTCCAGCTGCTGTGCGTCGATGTCGAGACGGCTTTTCGGGTCCACTCGCAGGATCAACTGCACGCGCGCCAATACTGACTCGGAGAAGAAGGTCCAGAATTCGCAATCGCTGGCCTTCAAGCGATCCATCAGTACTTGCTGGATTTTCTGCCGGACTTCGGTGGAATAAACGTCGCGCGGCACATAGGCCAGGCAGTAGCAGAACCGGCCATACGGGTCCTTGCGCAGGAACACGCGAATCTTGTTGCGCTCCTGGATCTGGACGATGGACATCACGGTGCTGAACAACTCGTCCACCGGGGTCTGGAACAGATCATCACGCGGCAGCACTTCCACCACCTGCGCCAATTCCTTGCCCAGATGCGCCTTGGCATCGAAACCGGAGCGACGCTCGACTTCGGCAACCTTGCGGCGAATGTAAGGGATCTGACGCACGCTCTCGCCGTACACCGATGAGGTGTACAGGCCCATGAAGCGGCATTCCTTGATCACTTTGCCGGTAGCATCGATCTTGCGGATCGACACGTAATCCGGGTACGCCGGGCGATGCACCCGGCTTGGGTGTGCGGCCTTGGCGAACGACAGCAACATCGGCTCTTGCAGATAATTCACTGCGTAGTCTTCGATGTGCAGGTCTTCTTTGGTCAGCCCTGCGCGCAGCAGCTTGGTCAGACCGAGGAAGGACGACTCGTCATACACGAGATAGCCGCCGCCATTGTCATTACGGACTTCGAACTCTTCGTAGCCAAGGAAGGTGAAGTGGTTGTCCACCAGCCATTGCAGGAAGACCTTGACCTCGGACTTCTCGCCTTCTTCAACGGCAAACTCAAGGGTGTCGATACCGGCCAGCAGCTCGTTGATCTTGACCTTCATCGGTTCGAAGTCAGCGACCGCGATCCGTACTTCATCCAGCACTTGCTCGAGTTCACGAACCAGCACATTCATTTCGGCAACATTGGCGCAGCGATCAATCTCCAGGTACATCAGAGACTCTTCCAGGATGTCCTCGCCGTGAGAACCCTTGGGCAACAACTCCAGCAATTCGCCCTTGCTGCCGCGACGCACGCTCAGCACGGTGGTTTGCAGGGTGTGAATGCTGTAACCGCGACGGTTCAGCTCGGTACGGACCGAGTCCACCAAAAACGGTAGATCGTGATGCAGAACCTCGACCGCGGTGTGGGTCGACTGCCAGCCATGGCGCTCGTAATCAGGGTTGTAGACCCGCACTTGCGGATGAATATGTTCGAAACGTTCAAGCAGTCGCCAGGCAGACAAGGTGCAACCGGCCAGGTCGGATAGCCGGCGCTGGGTCAGTTCATCAAGGGAAATAATGCCGAAGAATTGCTCAGCGAACAGCGCCACTTGTGGCAGTGCCTGTTCACTGATGTGCTGCGCCAGTGCCGCTTGCAGTTGATGCTGGAAGTCGGACTTGCTGGCTGCGGTGAAGAACGCCATCTGTGGTACTCCGCTTGGGCTTTTTATTGATAGAAGCGTCGCATCCCGTTCAGGGAATCGCCATCACGCGTGCTGAGTTTCAAACAAACGCAGCACAGCATGACAGGGTAATGAAGCTAAAGAACAAACGCTCGTCACGATCGGGTAGTCACATTCATTTTCCCGAGAGTGAACTCGGTGAAGAAAATGGGCATCTACAAAAACGACTGCCCGGGCGGGCTGTGTCTTTAGAGGTGTCCATCCTGCTGCGAAGCTTAACGATAGCGGGCCCGACCCTGCTTGCGGTGCTGCGACATATTCGGTCATCGGCACGTAACAGGCGCGCGAAATCCCCTCTAAATAGAGGTCGACACCGAATCAGGTGTTCTTGAATGATCAAGGGAAGGCATTGCCGAGACTGAGAAGAGGATCACAGCCAGCCGGATGAAGCGGGGGATTGTGGATAAAACGTCACGGGGTGCGATTGCGCACCCCTGGACAAGCAGCCGATGATCAGGGATCAGGCTTTTTTCAAGAACTCGGTACGCAATACCAAGCCTTTGACTTTCTCGACCTTGCATTCAACTTCATCTTCGTTATCGGTCAGGCGAATGCCCTTGACCATGGTGCCACGCTTGAGCGTGACCGAAGTGCCTTTGACTTTAAGGTCCTTGATCAGCGTCACTGAGTCGCCGTCGGCCAGTTGGGTACCATTGCTGTCTCTAACAATCAGGGTCATATCGAGTAAACATTCTTAAGCATTACGAAGGTGTAATGGCCCGCATTATAGCCCCTGCCCCGCCCAATAAAAACCTAGCAGGCCACTGGGACATAGCGTGTAATTAACCGACAAACAATCGCCGAGACTGGCAAAATCAAATTTTGTCTGCCTCGATAGATCAGGAAACCATCATGCAAATCAACGCGACCGCCCTCATCGTCAACCCTTGCGATGACGAATACGACGATATGGCCTTGTTCTGCTGCCACGGGGAAACAGGCGATCTGTTCTCGCTGACCCGCTTCCCTGACGAGAATCAGGTGGAGATCACAGTCGGTGACGACAAGACACTGACCCTGGAAAACTTGAAAGTCACCTTCAGCGCCGAACGCCTGCTGGTTGAAATCGACCCCGCCGACGCTGAGCAGCTCGAGGGTCATGTCACCTATGAAATTCGTCACACAACACCGGCGGACGAGTTGCGTGATGTCCAGGAAACCTTGCAGATCATTCTGGAAGACATCGGTACCTACGTCAGCGAAATTGCCTGAACCCCATCGCTTGATCGTCAACCGACACTAAGACGGGAACAGTCATGACCCCATCGATTTTCGATGCCCACTGCCACATCATCGATTCGCGCTTTCCCCTGGTGCCCAACAACGGTTATCTGCCCGAACCTTTTACCGTCGAGGATTACCTGGCCCAAACCCGGCCACTGGGCGTCACCGGCGGTGCGGTGGTGTCCGGTTCTTTCCAGGGCTTCGATCAAGGTTATCTGCTCGACGCCCTGCATCGACTAGGGTCAGGCTTCGTCGGCGTGACCCAATTGCCAGGCCGCGTGACTAACGCCGAACTGCAAACCCTGAATGGCTTTGGGGTGCGCGCACTGCGCTTTAACCTCAAGCGTGGCGGTTCGGAGCAACTGGACCAGCTTGAAGCGCTGGCCCATCGCGTGCACGAGCAAGTGGGATGGCACTCTGAGCTGTACATCGACTCCCGTGAGTTGCCCGAGATTGAACAACGCCTGCTGCAATTGCCGGCGATCAGCATTGATCATCTGGGTTTGAGCAAAGAGGGTCTGCCCAGCGTCCTGCGTCTGGCCGAAAAAGGCGTACGTATCAAGGCCTGCGGTTTTGGTCGGGTGGACTTCCCGGCAGCCTCGACACTAAAAGACATTTTCGCCGCCAACCCCCACGCCCTGATGTTCGGCACCGACCTGCCCTCCACTCGTGCGCCACGGCCGTTTGCAGCGAGCGATATCGAACTGCTGATCGATGCAGTGGGCGAACAAGGCGCACGGCTGGCGCTGTGGGACAATGCGACGGCATTTTATCGGGTGTAAGTACTGCGGAAGGCCGTGATGGAGATTTATCCAGCAGCAATCTCCTACACAGCTTAAACACGACACGTCAGACAATTCCGATATTTACGCAGGTTAAATCCGACAATCCCGGAAAAAAGCCCATAGCCGTTAGTCGGCACAGCCCCGGATGGATTAAAGTAACACCCCCAACCTCAGCGTCGTTTGACGCTGTCGGTCACCCTGCCAGGAACAGTCAACGATGGAACATCGTGAAGCGCTGATTGCGCTGCGAACCTTTCTCTCAACGCAGATTCTCGGCCAGGAAAAACTGATCGAGCGGCTGTTGATTGCCCTGCTCGCTGACGGCCACATGCTGGTCGAGGGCGCACCGGGTCTGGCCAAGACCAAAGCGATCAAGGAACTGGCCGAAGGCGTCGAAGCACAATTCCACCGCATTCAATTCACCCCTGACTTGCTGCCTGCCGACATCACCGGCACCGAGATCTATCGTCCGGAAACGGGCAGCTTCGTCTTCCAACAGGGGCCGATCTTCCACAATCTGGTGCTCGCCGACGAAATCAACCGGGCCCCGGCCAAGGTTCAGTCAGCCTTGCTGGAGGCCATGGCCGAACGTCAGGTCAGTGTCGGGCGCAGCACCTATGAACTGTCGCCGCTATTTCTGGTGATGGCGACGCAGAACCCCATCGAGCAGGAGGGCACCTATCCGCTGCCCGAGGCCCAGCTCGACCGCTTCCTGATGCACGTCAAAATCGGCTTCCCGGACGCGGCAGTCGAACGCAAGATCCTTCAGCAAGCTCGCGGCGAAGCACTTAATGGTGAAACCAAGCCAGAACGCCGGGTCAGCCAGCAGGCGATTTTCGCTGCACGCAAGGAAATCCTCGGGCTGTATATGGCCGATGCGGTGGAGGAATACCTGGTACAGCTGGTGATGGCCACGCGCACACCCGCCAAGTTCGACCCGGAAATGGCCGACTGGATTGCTTACGGCGCCAGCCCGCGTGGCTCGATTGCCCTGGACCGCTGCGCACGGGCTCATGCCTGGCTGGCTGGCCGGGATTTCGTCAGCCCCGAAGATATTCAGGCGGTGCTGTTCGACGTGTTGCGCCACCGTATTATTCTGTCGTTCGAAGCGGAAGCCGCCGGTATCGATCAGGACCGCGTGATCCAGCGCATCCTCGACGTCGTGGCTGTCGCCTGACCCCATGCAACCCCAACCGATTGCCGAACCGGGAATTCGCGTCAGCCTCGCTGAGCTGATCGAGATGCGCCATCGCGTGCGCGAAGTGCAGTTGTTTTCCACCCCGAGCCAGCGCAGCCCGTTGATCGGCCTGCACCACTCGAAGCTGCGCGGGCGTGGCGTGGACTTCGATCAGGTGCGGGTTTACCAGGCTGGCGACGACGTGCGCACCATCGACTGGCGTGTCACCGCCCGCACCCAGGAGCCGCACACCAAGCTGTTCCATGAAGAGCGCGAACGTCCCATCTTCATTCTGGTGGAACAAAGCCGTCGGCTGTTTTTCGGGTCGGGCCTGATGTTCAAATCGGTCCTCGCCGCTCAGGCTGCGGCACTCATCGGCTGGGCCGCCCTGAGCCATAACGACCGGGTCGGCGGTCTGGTGTTCGGCGACAACGAGCACTATGAGATCAAACCCCGGCGCAGCAAGCAGAGCCTGTTGCAGTTGCTCAACCGGCTGGTGCGGGTCAATCAATCACTGCACACCGAAATTCCCGCCGACCGTGACGCTTTTGGCACCGCCCTGCGCCGCGCCCGTGAAGTGCTGCGCCCCGGCAGCCTGGTGATCGTGATCTGCGATGAGCGGGCGCTGTCCGATGCGGCCGAGCAGCAACTGAGTCTGCTGTCCAGGCATTGCGATCTGCTGCTGTTGCCGCTGTCCGACCCACTGGATCACGCTTTGCCGGCAGCCGGCCTGTTACGCTTCTCCGAACGCGGCGCGCAGTTGGAACTCGACACCCTCAAACCAGACTTGCGCCAGGCCTATCGTGCTCAAGGCGAAGCCCGCGTTGCACACTGGGAATTACTCGCGCAAAAACTGCGTGTGCCATTGATGCCACTGAGCACACAGAGCGAAATGGTCGAGCAGCTGCGCGAATACCTGAATCCCCAGCGTCCCGGTAAACAACCATGAATAACCTGGAGCAATTGCAACCGCTGATCCCTCCCGCGGCGGTCAGCCTCTGGCCACCGGCGCCGGGCTGGTGGCTGCTTTTGTTCTTACTTCCAGTGGCGGCGTGGTGGCTGTGGCGTTTGCGTCGTTACTGGCCCGGCAAGCGCCCGGTCAGCCGTGCCGAGCAACCCCTGGATCCGTTGAGGGTCGCGGCCCTGGAAGAACTCGCCGGACTGCCCAAGCCTTACGACGGAGCACCTGCTGGCGCCTGGCTGCAGCAAATCAACGCGTTGCTCAAGCGCCTGTGCCGCAACCACTATCCCTACAGCCAAAGTCACACCTTGAACGGCCGCAAGTGGCTGGCCTTTCTCGACAACCGGTGTCCCGCTGCGGGCCTGACCCGCTGGATGGTGCTGGTCGAAGGCGCGTACAAACCGGAGTGCAAACTCGATGACAAAGCTATCACCGGCCTGAATCAGGCGGTCGACACCTGGATTCGCAAACATGTTTGAGTTCGCCTGGCCGTGGGTCTTCGCCCTGCTGCCTCTGCCCTGGCTGATGAGGATACTGTTGCCTGTGGCAGACAGCGGTGAAGCAGCACTCGAGGTCAGTTTTCTCAGCGAGCTGGAAGGTCTGGCCGGACGTCGGGCACGGACCAGTTTGCCTGGGTGGCGGCAACAGGCACCACTCATTCTGCTATGGCTGTTATTGCTGATGGCCGCTGCCCGTCCAGAGTGGCTGGGTGAGCCGCTGCCAATTGCTGCCAGTGGCCGCGACTTGTTAGTGGCCGTTGATGTCTCCGGTTCCATGGACTACCCCGACATGCACTGGAACGGCGATGAGGTCAGCCGCTTGACCCTGGTCAAAAATTTGCTGGGAGACTTTCTCGAAAGTCGTGAAGGTGATCGTGTTGGCCTGATCCTGTTTGGCAGCAAGGCCTATCTTCAGTCACCTCTGACCTTCGACCGACACACCGTGCGTATCTGGCTGGATGAAGCACGGATTGGCATCGCCGGAAAAAACACAGCCATCGGCGACGCCATCGGCCTGGGTCTCAAGCGTCTGCGTCTGCGCCCGGCACAAAGCCGGGTGTTGGTGCTGGCCACTGACGGCGCCAACAACGGCGGCGAAATCGATCCGCTGACCGCCGCGCGCCTGGCCGCCAATGAAGGGGTCAAAATCTACCCGATTGGCATCGGTGCCGACCCGGAACAAGGCGCAACGCTAGGCATGCCGGGATTGAACCCGAGCCTGGACCTGGACGAGCCCACCCTTAAACACATTGCCGACATCACCGGGGGCACATATTTTCGTGCCCGCGACGGCCAACAATTGCAAAAAATCAGACAAACACTCGATACCCTGGAGCCGGTCGCCCAACAGCCTACCCAAGCACGCTCGACCCAGGCGTTGTATCACTGGCCGCTGGCCGGCGCGCTGCTATTGAGTATGCTGTTGGTTATCCGCGAACGCTTTCCGAACAACCTGCTGCAACGCTTCTTCAAGCAGAAAGTTTTTCTGCCGTCGAATGAGCAATGGCGTCAGCGACTCAAGCGTTTGCGGAGGCGTCGATGATCACATTCTGGCCGCACTGGCTCAGGCCTTGGTGGTTGCTACTACTACCGCTGCTGGGCTGGTTGCTGTGGCAACTCTGGCACCGACAAAAACGTGCAGGACGCTGGCAGATGATCTTGCCTGTGGCTTTCCACGCGGTACTGCTCGGAGGCGGCAGTGGTCGAGACAGCAAATTGCCGTGGGTTGCGCTGGGCCTGGCCTGGACCCTCGCCGTGCTGGCGTTGCTCGGACCGAGTTGGCAGCACGTCGAGCAATCCAGCCAGAAGCCCGCCGACCCGTTGGTCGTGTTGCTCGAGTTGACCCCGGAAATGCTCGCCACCGACACTCCGCCGACTCGCCTGGAGCAGGCGCGACGTAAACTGCTCGACCTGTTGCAGAGCCGCAGCGATTCGCAAACGGCGATCATCGTCTATGCCGGTAGTGCTCACACCTTGGTGCCGCTGTCTGACGACCTGACCACCAGTCGCAACCTGCTCGACGCGCTCAAGCCCTCTATCATGCCTGAAGCCGGCCACCGCGCCGATCTGGCGGTAACCAACGCACTTGCCCTACTTAAGCAAAGTGCGCAGGGCCAAGGGCGCTTGCTGTTGATCGGCTCGTCACTCGGCGAACAGGAACGCCAAGGCATACGCGAGGCTTTGAGCCGACAGTCTAACCCGCTGCTGATCCTCGGCGTTGGCACCGCCGACGGTGCGCCGGTCATGCAGGAAAAAGGGGGCTTTCTCAGAGACCCACAAGGCGCGATCCTCCTGCCTCGCCTGGACAGCCCAAGCCTGAAAGACTTCGCCAGCCAGATCGACGGGCGCTATCGTCAGGCCTCCCTGGATGACTCCGACCTGCGAGGACTGGGCCTGTTCGACAGTCCGCAAAGCCTGCGCAGCGATGGCCAGACCGTGCATCTGGACAGCTGGGACGATCAGGGTCCGTGGCTGCTGCTGCCACTATTATTGCTCGCGGCCTGCGCCGGGCGCCGAGGCTGGTTGTTGTGCCTGCCGCTGTTATTCATGCTTCCACAGCCCAGCTATGCTTTCGAGTTCAACGACCTGTGGTTGCGGCCCGACCAGCAGGGCCAGCGCCTGCTCGAACAAGGTCGGCCTGCCGAAGCTGCACAACACTTCAAGGACAGCCAATGGCAAGGTCTGGCGCTGTACCAGGCCGGCGACTACGCCAGTGCCGCTCAGCGATTTGCTGAAGGCAACAACGCCGCCGACCACTATAATCGCGGCAATGCGCTGGCCAGGGCTGGCGAACTGGAAGCCGCGCTGGATGCCTATGAACAGGCCCTGGAACGCCAGCCCGATTTGCAACCGGCTTTGAAAAACAAGGCGCTGGTCGAGCGTTTGCTGGAACAGGACAAGCAGCAACAGGCCTCCAACCCCAACAAGCCGGACGGCAGCAAAAAGGACGACATCGGCGAAAGTCCACAAGCTGGCGCGGCGACAGCACCGCAGAATCCAAATCAGCCGCTACCCCCATCAGGCGACGACAGCAGCGCCAATAACAACACCGTCACCAGCAACCCGAACAGCCCGGCTGGCGGCAACGACGTACCTGGCTCACAACTGGGCGATGAAAACACCACCCGACCACCGATAAAACCCGCCGACACCGCCCTCGACGGAGAACGACGACAAGCTCTGGAACAATGGTTGCGACAGATCCCGGACGATCCCGGCGAATTGTTGCGACGTAAATTCTGGTATGAACAGCAACAGCGTCAGGAACAAACCCGATGAGTCGCCCGTACACTTTATTGATCAGCCTCATGCTAGGTCTTATGACGCTGTCGGCTCAGGCTGCAGAGCTGGTGGCCAGCGTCGATCGCGCACGCCTGAACTCCGGCGAAACCGTAGAGCTGACCCTGGAATCCAATGACGTCACGTTGTTCGGCAAACCCGATCTGACCGTGCTGGAGGTTAACTTCGACGTACACGGCACGCGGCAGATCAACCACCTGACCACCCTGGACGGCGGCGCTCAAGCCACCACCCGCTGGATCATTACCCTGCTGCCGAAGCAGAACGGCACCGTGGTCATCCCCTCGTTGCAACTGGGCGAGCTGAAAAGTCAGCCGATCACATTGCAAGTGGTACAAAGCGAAGCCCAGGACCAAGAGACGCTGGCGCCCGTGTTCATCGACGCCAGCCTCGATCAGGAAAGCGTCTACGTTCAAGCTCAGGTCGTGCTGACCCTGCGCGTCTATCACTCGGTCGCACTGTTCGATGACAGCAACCTGACGCCTCTGCAGATCCCGGATGCACGGATCGAAAAACTCGGTGATTCGCGCACCTATGAAAAACTGATCAATGGCATTCGCCACGGTGTCATTGAGATACGCTATGCGATTTATCCACAGCACAGCGGTGAGTTGCTGATTCCCGCGCAAGTCTTCAGTGCAACGTTGGTGCAGGACGCTCAAGCCCAGAATCAGGGACAGGCTCAGGGTGTCAACCCGACGGGGCCGAAGCCAGGCAAGCAGGTGCACGTCAGCTCCGCCGAAATCCCCCTGTGGATAAAACCCCAGCCCACCGACTACCCTGCCGACGCCCCATGGTTGCCCGCACGCAGCGTGAGCCTGAGCGAAGCCTGGAACCCGGAACCGGAACCGGAACACATCCTGCTCGGCGACTCCCTGACCCGTAGCCTGACGATCCGCGCCGAAGGCTTGTCGAGCGCGCAACTGACGCCACTGCCCAGCACCGACGTCAGCGGCCTGCGTCGCTACCCCGACCAACCTCAACTGGCCAACCTGACCAGCGAGCGGGGCCTGATCGGCAGCCGCGAAGAACGTGAAGCCCTGGTGCCTACACGCACAGGCGCAATCGACTTACCGGCAGTGGACGTGGTCTGGTGGAACACCCTTGACGATCATCTGGAACACAGCAGTCTCCCCGCACGCACCCTTCAGGTGGTGAATAACCCGAGTCTGTCTCTGAACACTCCGGTGAGCACCGATGCGAACGGCATGACCATCGCAGGGCAATCGTTGTGGCCATGGCAACTGAGTACATTACTTCTGGCCTGCACTACCCTGCTCGGCTTTGGCCTATGGTGGCGCGCGCGTTGGCAACCGGCAGTGTCGCGGGTTGTGCAAGCGGGTCCGAGCCCACGCACCGTACTTGATGAACTCAAACGTGCCAGTCTGTCCAACGATCCGCAGGCGACCCGCCAGGCGCTGGATGCCTGGGCCCGCCAACAACCGGAAACCCTGGCCGACATGGCTGCACGTTTCGTACCCTTGTCCGACGCCCTCGACGGCCTGAACGGCGCGCTGTACAGCGAGGCAGGCCAGTACTGGCAAGGTGAAGAACTGTGGCGCGCCGTGCGTACATTGCCAGCAGGTGAGCGGGTTCAGAATCCGGCCACCGACACCAGCCTGCCACCGCTGTACCCGAAATAATTTTGAATATCTGCGGTTTTTATTCGATCTTCATTGACTGACCCGGCCTCTTCGCGGACAAGTCCGCTCCTATCAGGCTGTACAAGGATTCCCCATGCGTTTGTTCCACACCTCCGACTGGCACCTTGGCCAGAACCTGCATGGCCAGGAGCGAGACTTCGAACACGCCTGCTTTCTGACCTGGCTGCTGGGCCGCCTGGTCGACCGCCAGCCTGACGTACTGTTGATCGCGGGGGACATTTTCGACACCGTCAACCCGCCGGTCAAAGCCCAGGAGCGCCTGTACGACTTCATCGTCAACGCTCACGAACAGCTGCCGCTGCTGACCATTGTGATGATCGCTGGCAACCACGACTCCGGCTCGCGCATCGAATTGCCCGCACCACTGATGCGCCGTTTGCGCACCCATGCCCTGGGACGGGTGTTGTGGCTCGATGACGGACAACTGGATGCCGAGCGCCTGCTGCTGCCGTTATCCGAGGCCAGCGGCGAAATCGGAGCCTGGTGCCTGGCGCTGCCCTTTCTTCGGCCCGCCGAAGTCACGGGCGCCACCCTGGGCGACGACTACTTGCGTGGTATTGGTCGGGTCCATGAACTGCTGATCGAAGCCGCCAACCTCAAGCGCCAGCCGGGACAGGCATTGATCGCCATCAGCCACGCGCACATGGCCGGCGGCTCGGTGTCCGAAGACTCTGAACGCAGCCTGATCATCGGCAACGCCGAGGCCCTGCCCGCCAGCCTGTTCGGTCCGAGCATCACCTACGTTGCCCTTGGCCACTTGCACAAGCCGCAGAAGGTTAACGGTGAAGATCGCATCCGCTACAGCGGCTCGCCGATCCCGCTATCGTTTTCGGAGATCGGCTATCAGCATCAGATTCTCGAAATCAATTGCGACGGCGATCAGTTGATCAGCGTCGAACCCTGCTTGATTCCTCGCGCAGTCAATCTGCAACGCGTCGGTCCTGCACCTATGGCGGAGTTATTGGTGCAACTGGCGTCCTTGCCAAATATCGATCTGCTGGCTGACATCGAACGCCAACCCTGGCTGGAGGTTCGGGTGCGCCTCGACGAACCGCAACCGGACCTTCGCCAGCAAATCGAAACCGTGCTGCAGGGCAAGGCCGTGCGTTTGGTGCGCATCGCCACCGAATATGCGGGCAACGGCGGCGCCGAGGGCGATGACAGCGGCAACGGCCTGATCGACCTTGACCAACTCAGCCCCCTGGAACTGTTCAGCCGCGCCTGGCAGGACAGCTACGGCAGCGAGGTCGACGAACAAACCCTCAAGGATTTCGCCACGCTCTTGCAGGACGTACAACTGGAAAGCGAACAGCCATGAAAATTCTCGCCATTCGCCTGAAAAACCTTGCCTCCCTCGCGGGTCCGTTTGAGCTGGATTTCACCGCTGAACCATTGGCCAGTGCTGGCTTGTTCGCCATCACTGGACCGACCGGGGCCGGCAAAAGCACCCTGCTCGACGCGCTGTGCCTGGCGTTATTTGGCGCCATCCCACGGCTGAGCAATGTCGGTCAGTCCAAAGTGCCGGAAATCGACGGTGATATCAGCACCAACGACCCGCGCACCTTGCTGCGGCGCGGCACTGGCAGCGGCTACGCCGAAGTGGATTTCGTCGGCATCGACAGCCGTCGTTACCGTGCCCGCTGGGAAACCAACCGCGCACGGGACAACGCCAGCAAAAAACTCCAGGCAAGCCGCCAGACCCTGACCGATCTGGACAGCGAACAGGTGTTGAGCAGCCAGAACAAAACCGAATACAAAACCATGCTCGAAGCGCGCCTGGGCCTGAACTTCGAACAGTTCACCCGCGCCGTCATGCTGGCGCAAAGCGAGTTCAGCGCCTTCCTCAAGGCCGATGACAAAGAGCGCAGCGAGCTTCTGGAAAAGCTCACTGACACTGCGATCTACAGCCAACTGGGCCGGCGCGCCTACAGCAAGAGCAAGGAAGCGGAAAAGGTCCATGAAGATCTGAAAGCACTGGCCACCGGTGTAACACCGCTAGCGCCAGAGGCCCGCGCCGAACTCGACCAGCGTTTCAACGAAGCCCAACAACAGCTGAAAACTCAGCAAGTGCAACTCAAGCAACTCGAGCTTCAGCACCACTGGCTCAAGGCCCTGCATCAGTTGCAGGACGAACAGCAAAGCGCTGCCGAACAACTGCAACAGGCCCAATTGCAGTGGGACGGCCAGAGCGCCGAACGTCTGAAGCTGGCCCAACTGGAACACCTCGCGCCGCAACGTCACCCGTTCGCTCGCCAGGCCGAACTGAATGCCCAGCTCAGCACGCTGGTGGCGCAGATTCAGCAACATCGACAGCTGCAGATCGAACGTCAAGCCCAGCAGACACAGCTTGAGAAAACCCAGGTCGATGCCCACGCAGCGTTGCTCAACGCTCAGCAGCAGCAGACCGACGCCACACCGCTGTTACGTCAAGCCTTCGAAACCCAAAGCACCGTCGCGCGCTTGATCGACGAACTGAACCAGACCACTGAACTCAAACAACAGGCGGAGCAACAGTGCATTCAGGGACAAAGCGCCCTGCAAGGCCTGCTCGACCAGCAACACCAAGTAGCCGAGCGCCTGCAGCGAATTGCCGGACAGCTTGAGCAGAGCAGCGCATTGGCTCCGCTCAGCGAAGCCTGGAATGCCTACCGCGAACGCCTGAAGCAAGTGATGCAGATCGGCAGCCGCTTGAAACAGGGCCAAATCGAGTTGCCGCAGCTTGAGCAGCGTGCCGCCAGCGTCAGCCAACATCTCACCGAGCAACGTAGCGCCCTGGAGCTGCTGTACCACGAAGCCGGTGCCGAAGCGCATGCCGTCGCTGAGCAAATCCAGATCCTCGGCAGCCTGCTGCAAGACAATCGCAAACAGCAACGGGCCTTCGAAGACCTTGCGCGTTTATGGACCGAGCAGCAGGAACTCGACACGCGTTCGCTGGCGCTTGCACGGAAACAGCAGCATGCCCAGCAACAGCGCGAGCACCTCAACCGCGAGGGGATTCAGGCCAAGGATGAACTCGAGGTCGCCGAGCAAACCCTGGCAGTCACTCAGCAACTGCTGGAGCGCCAGCGCCTGGCTCGCAGCGCCAGCGTTGAAGAATTGCGCGAACAATTGCAGGACGATCAACCGTGCCCGGTGTGTGGCAGTCGCGAGCATCCGTATCATCAGCCCGAAGCCCTGCTGCAAAGCCTGACCCGGCATGACGAAAGCGAAGAAGCCAACGCCCTGAAAGCCGTGGACACACTGAAGGAAAAATTGATCGACCTGCGTACCAGCGTCAGTGGGTTGATCGCTCAGCAAAAAGAATTCCTGCACCAACAGGAACAACTGACCACACAGCAACGCGCCTTGACCCCGAGTCTCGAGGCTCATCCGCTCAGCACCCGACTCCTGGAGCAGGACGCGGCCAAGCGCGACGGCTGGCTGAGCCAGCAGTTAAGTCAGCTGTCTCAAAACATCACCCAAGATGAACAGCGCCAGAGCGCATTGCTCAAACTGCAACAAGACGCCGGGCGCCTGCAGCAACAACTGCAAAGCGCCACAGAAGCCAGCCAGACCGCTACTCAACATGTGGCCGAACAGCGGCGCCAACTGGCCAGCGACCATGAGCGGCTGGAAGAAGAACTGGCGGCTTTCACCCCACTGCTGCCCGCCGACATCCTCAATGGCTTGCGCAACGAAGCCGCAGCGACGGTCATGCAGCTCGATCAGCAAGTGACCCAGCGCCTGGACCAGTTGGAGCAGCAACGCGATGAGCTGCTTGAGCAGAGTGGACGTCAGCAAAAAATCGAGCATGAGCAGTTCCAGCAACACGCCCGCGCCAAGCACCTGGAAGACCTGCAGCAACGTTTTGCCGCCCTCACCCAGCAGCAGCACACCAGCCAGCAAACGCTCGCTGAACTGCTGGGTGGCCAAGCCGGTGAACAGCGCAGCGCTGAACGTTGGCAGCAACAACTGGAACACGCCGTCGAACAGGCGCGTCACGTCGAAAGCGCAGCAGGCCAAGCGTTGCAGGACGTACGCAGCCAACTGATCGAACTCGCCGCCGAACTCAAAGCCAGGCAGGAACGCCTGCAAAGCCTGGAGCAAGAGCGCAGCGAGCTGAGCGCCAGGATTGCAGAATGGCGCAGCCTCCATAGCGAGCTGGATGACAGTGCTCTCGAACAGTTACTGAGCATCGACGATGAACACGTCAGCCAACTGCGCCAACGCCTGCAGCACAGTGAAAAAGCCATCGAGCAAGCCAAGGTCCTGCTGCACGAACGCGAACAGCGTCTGCACAGCCATCAAGCGCAAGCCAATGGCTACCTTGACGCCGAGCAACTGGACAGCGCCTTGAGCGAGCTGCAGGGGCTGTGCGCCGCCAGCGAACACCTCAATGCCGACCTGCGCGCCCAACAAGCCGACGATCAACGCCGCCAAGACGCCAATCAAGCGTTGGCGCAACAGATTGCCGACGCCTATGCCCAGTATCAACGCTGGGCGCGCTTGGCCACGCTGATCGGTTCGGCCGAAGGCGACAAGTTCCGCAAGATCGCTCAGGCCTACAACCTTGACCTGCTGGTTCACCATGCCAACGCACAGCTGCGGCAACTGGTGCGCCGTTATCGCCTGAAGCGCGGCGGCAGCATGTTGGGCTTGCTGGTGATGGATACCGAAATGGGCGATGAACTGCGCTCGGTACATTCGTTGTCCGGTGGAGAGACCTTCCTCGTGTCGTTGGCCCTGGCCCTGGGCCTGGCGTCAATGGCATCGAGCACGCTGAAAATCGAATCTCTGTTCATCGACGAGGGCTTCGGCAGCCTCGATCCGGAGTCCCTACAACTGGCCATGGATGCCCTCGACGGCTTGCAAGCCCAGGGGCGCAAGGTTGGGGTGATTTCCCACGTGCAGGAAATGCATGAGCGAATCCCCGTGCAGATTCAGGTGCGGCGCCAAGGCAATGGTTTGAGTACGATTGAGGTCAGCAATTGATAAACCGACAGGCAGCCCCCATTTTCTGTGTCAGACAAAACTGCCAAGCGGAATTTCTGTACCCTACACACCCACGGCGCGACCCGTTGCGCCACCTCAAATGAGAAGGTAACTACCCGTGTCCAATCCAAAAGTATTTTTCGACATCACCGCCAACGACGAGCCAATGGGTCGCATCGTGATGGAACTTCGCGAAGACGTGGCACCGAAAACCGCTGAGAACTTCCGTGCCCTGTGCACCGGAGAGAAAGGCGACGGCCTGCACTACAAGGGCTCCTCGTTCCACCGTGTGATCAAAGACTTCATGCTGCAAGGCGGTGACTTCACTAACCACAACGGCACCGGCGGCAAGTCGATCTACGGCGAAAAGTTCAAGGACGAGAACTTCACCCTGAAGCACACCGAGCCAGGCGACCTGTCCATGGCCAACGCAGGCCCGAACACCAACGGCAGCCAGTTCTTCATCACCACCATCGTCACCAGCTGGCTGGATGGCAAACACGTGGTATTCGGTAAAGTCATCGAAGGCATGGACGTTGTGAGGGCCATTGAAGCACTGGGCTCGCAATCAGGCAAAACCAGCAAAAAAGTCGTGATCGCCGACTGCGGCCAACTGCCTGCCGAAGCGTAAAGAGACCCGTTGCTGAGCGCAGTGAACACCGCGACGCCGATTCTTTACTCTTTCCGGCGCTGCCCCTACGCCATGCGTGCGCGCATGGCGTTGTTTTACGCGGGCTGCGCACTGGACATTCGCGAAGTCAGCCTCAAAGAAAAGCCGCCGCACATGCTTGCCTGTTCACCCAAAGGCACTGTGCCCGTCCTGATCTGTGAGGGAGGACGCGTGATCGACGAGAGTCTGGGCATCATGCGCTGGGCACTGGCGCTCAACGACCCCGATGACTGGCTGCTGGCAAATGACCCGCAGGCCCAGAGCGACATCGGGGCATTGATCGAAGAAAACGATCACGTCTTCAAGCACCATCTGGATCACTACAAATACGCGGTCCGCCATCCTGAACACTCGCAGGAACACTACCGCGACCTGGGTGCACTGTTTTTGCAAAAGCTCGAAAAACGCCTGCTACAACGGACCTTCCTGGCCGCTGAGCACGTGACCCTGGCCGACATCGCCCTGGCGCCCTTCGTGCGGCAGTTCTGCTACGTCGACCCCGACTGGTTCTGGCAAAGCCCCTACCCTCGCCTACAGGCCTGGTTACAGCGCTTTCTCGCGTCAGAGCTGTTCATGGGTGTGATGACCAAGCCGGTCTGACACATGGCCAACGCCCTTTACTTAGCCGACAAGTATCGCTTCATCGTCTTCAGAGTGGTTACCTTCGCCATATGAGCGCACTCAGGACACCAATGGCCATTACGTATGATTGACAGATTGGTGTGCCAGCCATGCCCTCGTTCGCACAACCAGTGCATTTTTGTGTGGCAGTTCTCGTATTTGGTGGACAGGCATTTCCCACCTCTTGCTCGCGCGGCCTGATGGGCATCGTCGAGGCTTAGCCTGCTCTTTGGACACCGTTTGCACCAACCACCCTGTCTGATAGTCCCCATCGGGGCAAGCCAGCGATGTCCGTTCTGGCATTGCCATTGAAGCTTTATTTGGGCATTTACATACTCAGTGGACAGGCATGTTCCTCCTTTTGCCGCGGCTGCCCGATGCGCGTCATCAAGGGTGAGTGTCTTCGCCTTCAGGTGGCATGTCACACACCAGCTGCCATGCAAGGCGCTCGCCCCCAACCTCATCCACTCATGCCCGGCATCGCAACGAAAGCGATAATGATGCTTTACGCCCAGGTACTTCTGGTCAAGACAGACTCCGCCATGGCGTTCTGCCACTTCACGCAACCGTGACAGTCCGTCCACCCCCTTTTCATGGATAAGCCTGGGCTGGATCGCGCACTCATGACACCACGCGCCGCCCATGATATTGACACCTAGGGACTCCCACACGTGCCCTTGGGCACAGCGAAAACCATACCGTTGACGGGTACTGGTGTAAGCATCAGCCAAACATACCCCGCCGTGCTGCGCAGCGATCTGCTGCAAACGGGTCAGTCCGTCGGAGAACCCCTTGAGGTTTCTGGCCTTGTCTCGCTTGCAGAGGCTGCAATCAGGGTGTAAGCCCATGGTCGAAGATTTACGTTGCCACGTGTGCCCCTGCGAACAACGAAAGTTATGGGGCACGCCATCACCCAGCCACTGCTCATCCAGCCACGTCACCCCGGCCTCCAGGGCAATGGCGCGGACCCGCTCCGTAAAGCGATCCTGAATACACGCCTGACAACTCTCCTGGCTTCGGCTCATCCGTCTCGGGGTCTTGAGAAAAACATGCCCTTTAGAACAAACAAAACGATGCAACTCGTTCCAGCCCAGCCACGTACTTTCCAGGCACCCTAACTGCTGTCGGTCAGCGGCGGCACGCAAGGATTCGGTTTGATCGAGGACAGGGTGTTTGGCCGTTGACATGGCAGTGCGTCGCCTACAAAAAAGTTCGGAAGAACTGCAAGATGCGGCGACACAGGAATGGTTTCAATGAGGGGGATACAGGTAGGGAGTTGTCTTGCGAAGTTTGAGGATGGGTCCTACGTGCATTGGCGTGAGAGCGTCCAGCCGGCATCAATATCCGTACCTAGGCGGGAATCTCGACAGCGACGGATGGGTTTTCGCCCACTCTTTGGCGTAGGCTTTGCCGGCGTCTATTTGTTCGGGGGTCATTTTGGCGGCGACACTTGGCAGTACTTGCCCTCCGTAGCCGGGCGATGACGGCCTTCTACCGGGGTCCGCTTCTGCCATGAGCAGTGTCAGACCATAGGCTTTTACCATATCAAGCGGGTAGCCGACTTCGTCGGGCATATGAGCAGTCCACGCGGCGTAACTAGACATAGAACCAAAGTGACCGGCCTCGGCTGCTTTTTCTGTCCAATAACCAGCACCTTTGAGATCTCCAAATTTTTGCAGTAAATCGGCATAGCTACTCATACCCGGCGCATAGCCACTTTCCGCCGAGGCCCGGTACCATTTCTCGATTTCCTTTTTCCGGTTGCCGGGGATCAGAAAAGTGCCAACACCTTCTTTATATAAAGAGCCGAGCCATTCCTGCGCATCAGGGAAGCCGGACTCCGCTGCTTTGACTAACCAATCAAAATGACCGCTTATCATGAAAAGTTGCTGCATGGCCTCACCATCCCCCTGAGCGGCTCTTTCTTTGGCCAGTGAGCGAGCGCTTTCCAGCCACTCTTGAGGTGTTTTTATATCAGGCGGACAATTTTCCATGATGTGGCAAAGGTCATCACCTTTATCGGACAATCGCATCATTGAGTAGATATCGCCTTTTTCGGCGGCGGCTTCGTACAGCTCCTGAGCTCTCGGCGTTATAACTTTTTGGTTCCGCCTAAGAATTTCAGCCAAGTAATACTGTGAATCCGTGTCCCCAGCCTCGGCTGATA
Source organism: Pseudomonas sp. 5C2 (assembly GCF_034314155.1). Lineage (NCBI taxonomy): Bacteria > Pseudomonadati > Pseudomonadota > Gammaproteobacteria > Pseudomonadales > Pseudomonadaceae > Pseudomonas > Pseudomonas sp. 5C2. Next base: position 2,405,318 of record NZ_JAVIWH010000002.1, read on the forward strand.
TTTCAAGGAAGGGGCTTGCCTTTGCACTCTTGATCATATTTAAGAAAAATAGACCTTGGCTGCGTGCCTCTTCTTGCTCTGGTGTCAATTGAGCCCAGGCGCAATGACTGAACAGCAACAGCAGGCCGGTTAGTTTCACTGCAACAATCAATATCTTGGCCATGGTGCCAGCTCCGTCCCTGCATCTGGGTTCCAGAATTTTGTCTGTGATGCAAAATCACAGGCAGTGTCCATCGCCTCGCCCAATCGACGTCTCGCTTTTCTATAACGTTCCTGCATGATTCTATCTTCTATTTTTTCACCAGCATTTGCCGCCATGAAATTACTCATCCGGTATACATTTTCACAATAAATAAACTTGGGATTATCCGGTTTATTAAAGGATGAAAAACGCAGCACTGCTTTGCCAAACCGCTCTTGCGCCGAGGCCAGGCTTTCATAGCCGATCGTGTTATATGCGCTTGCCGTGGCATTCTCATGGATGGAAGTTAAAATGATTTCGATCGCGTGCTGCTGCAATAAATGGCATTGCTGCGCTGTATACCTCACCGTCCTTGTGCCACCCATATCGCCCTGCGCTTATACTTCAAACGCCCTTGGCCTTTGAAGTAGCGTATCCAGCAGCGACCCCAACCCCTCTGGCGTCAAGGTTGAATACCACCGCCTCAATTCCTGATCGTCTTGTTTATCAAAAATCTCGTGAGCCATCGGCCCCGCCCGCCCGCCAGCCTTTATCACGTCATACATCCGACTCACAACGTTATACCCCCTCAAAAAAGCCCACTGCATGTCCACGCCGACCGCACTGAGCAGTTGCAGTTTGCTGAAGTACGCGAAGGCCTCCGGTTGTACCCAGACCATTTTCTTATAGTTGTTTTCAACCAGGGCTTTATTGAAGATATCCAGGATCTGAATAATGGCCTTGTAGCCCACGACGAAGTTGAAGGCGCCTTGCACGCCGGGGCCGGCAATGATGGCGGCGTTCATGCGCAGGATCACGTAGCCGTTTTGCAGGGACAGGTTAAGCCCGGCCTTGGTGCCGACACCCAATGCGGCGGAGGCGTCGATGCCCAAGGTGGCGAGTTCCAGCCAACCGTCATTATCGACGTGTTTCTTGAAGATCGGGTGGCGCAGGGTCAGCAGGTCGTCGGGCGGAGTCCAGAGCAGTGAGCCATTGATTTTGACCCCACCTTGTACGCCAGCGAACAGGTTGAACTGTCCGCCGAGGAGGTCGTCGTGGCGGATGTGGGGTCTCAGGCCGGTCTCCGCTCGGCTGAGGCGGCGCTCCGCGTCGCGGCCGGTGTCGAGGCCCAGGTCGTCGTTTTCCTGTTTGTTCGGCCCCACGCGCAGGTTGGCGCTGAGCATCATCGAGGCGCCGGCGAAGCCCCAGGCCTTGATGCTGCCGGTCAGGCAAAACTTTCCGAACGTAACGATACCGTCTGCGACTTTCTGGCCTTGGTCGTCGTTTTCGTTTTTGTAGCTCAGCGTTTTCGGTGTCGCCTCGGCCCTCCCTGGCAGCTCAAACGAGGCCACATCAACTTCGCCCTGCGCCCGATTGACGTCCAGCGTCACGTTGGCCGACGCGCCCAGGCCTTTTTTCAGGCTGACGCTGGGGTCTAGTGTTTGAGTGGCGAGTTGCACGTTGCTCTGGGCCGGGGTCAAGCAGCGGATCAAGCGCGCCTGCGGGCTGTTATCGAATAAGCGCAATGGGCCGAGGATGCTTTTTTTGAACAGGATCTGTTCAAGGTCTTTGCCCCAGGCATCGAAGGTGGCGTCGTCGCGCAGGTTCTCGATGTAGATTTTTTCGGTTTTGATGTAGCGCTTGAACGTTTCGGGCTGGAAGAAGCCGTTGCGGTCGAACCAGCCGGCCTGGATTTCAACGGGCCGAGCGTCGTTCATTCTCAGCCAGGAGGTGAACAGATCCGGGTCGGCACTGGTATTGCCCGCAGTCACTCTGACGGTGGGATCTTTGGCTTGGGCCAGTGCTTTGTTCAGGTCGTCCTTGAGCAGGTCGCGGGTGCTTTGGTTGAGGTGGTTGAGTACGTCGGTGAGGCTCAAGTGACGCAGGCGCGTGCGCTCGGTGGGCACGCTGATTTCTCGCAACGGAAAGTTAGTGCGTACCAGTCGTTGTTGCGGTTTTGGCGCAAAGGTCTCGGGGTTCCAGAGCAGGTGGCGTAGGGGTTTTGAGCGTTTGACGAAATCTTCGGCTTTTTTCTTCAGCGCCTGTTCTTGGGCTTCGAGTGCCTGCCACTGCACGGCTTCCGTGGTGAACAGGCTGCTCGGAGGCTGTTGTTTGGCGACATTGACCCAATTGTCGAATGATTTTTCGACGTGTTGATCCAGGGCTGCTTTTTGCCTGAGCCAGGCGTGGTATTTCTCGTACTCCTCGAACCCGTGCTGAATATCCCCGTTGTCGCCTTGCAGAGCGTATTCGGGCAAGGCCAGGCCGTAGGCGGCGGCTTCGAGAAGGGTTTTTACCAGTTCGGAATAATGAAACTTTCCTGTCGAATTCCGTACCCATTGCGCAATGTCCAGTCGCGGTGAAGTGAGGTCACGAGTCGCACTATCAATCTCTGTGAGCAGTTGGGCCTGCTCTCGGGAGAATTGCTCGATTTCTTGCTGGCTGAAATGAGGTTTGCCGAGGTCCACCAGAATCTGGCGCTGTTTGAGATAACGCTGGATGATCTCGCGAGCTTTCATCGCCTCGGCGCTGTACAGATGACCGTCTTCAAAGCTATAGCCGCGTTCGAGGCCGATTTTATGGCCCTTGGCATCGAGTGCAGCCAGTTCGCGGCGTAACGGCAGGGCGGCCTGTTGCTGTTGGTTGACGTGTCTGAGCTGCTCAACCGTGAGACTCGGTACGTGTTTGACGTCCTGCAAGCCCTCTTCGCGTATCCCCAGACGTCCGAGGTCGCGCCCTGTCTGGCCCAACTCATGCTCGATTTCGAGATACCGCTGGCTGTCTTGGGCATCCAGAAAACTGTTGGTTTTGGGTTCGAGAAAAGGCTCCAGCAGGCCCGCGTCATTCAGGGCGTTGATCCGTGAGTCGGGATTAGTGGTCAGCAGCTTCTTTTGTAGACTATCGGCAGCGGCGACCAGCGTATTCAGGGTGTGTTCGCGCAACAGCCAGAAGCGTTCCTGACCGACTTCATAAATAACGTCGGCGTAATGGGTGTCTCGCGTGCACGGCTGCTCGCCGCAGAAATTGACGGTGCAGTGTTCAGGCGGCGCGGCAACGGGGTCGAGGTGCAACACCTCCAGAGCGCTGGTGTCGGGTGCGAGCGCCGGGTTGTCCGCCACGCGCGCGTTGGTGGTGTCCGGCACATTCAATGTCCACCCCGTGCGGATGTAGTTCGGATTGTTGATAAAGGGATTGAGACGTCGTAATTCGTCAACACCGCTGTTCAATCGCTGCGCGAGACCGCTGAGGGTGTCGCCTTCCTGGACGGTATAAATGTGAGTGGTCATGGCTGTAATCCCTGTAGCAGTTGCTCGACCCGACGCTGTGGCCGTTCGCGCGAGGTGAGGATCGGGAGCAGGTCTTCGCGCTCACGCACGTCGCCGTGGGTGATTAGCGCAGAGAGCTGCAACAGGTCACGGTCGATACCGATGCCGTGCTTCACGAAGAAATTGAGGTTGCTGACTGCGCGAGGCAGTTCATGATCTGGCACCTGGGCAAAGTGCTGTGGGTTCTGCCGTAGCCAGTGCAGCCAGCGGATGTCCTTGTAGGTCGAGTACAGGGTGTCGGGGAAAACGAGGGGGTATTCGCAGGGCCCTGTGGCGGGTGTTTCGGCTTTCCAGACATGCCACTGACGTGATGCGGGATTAACGCCAGGAACCGGGGTGTAAACCTCACTCCACGGCCCGAACAGGCAGGCGTGTTGCCGGGTGTTTTCCATTGCCAGCGCGGCCCAGATAGCGGGGTCGTGAATCGACAATACGTTCGTCGGGATCATGCTCAGCAATGTTCGGGCATGCGCCAGTGCCTGCGCCGGGTCGGTGCAGGTCAAGGCCGTGCCTGCGGGGCGTTGATGACACACCTCCGCCAGCCCGTCGATGCACACTGTGTTGACCAAAAACCAGGAGGGCCCTTGGGCCATGTGCGCCTGAAACGGCGTGCCGAACCACAGCCGGTCAACGCTGTACTCCGCGCCTTGCTGCATCAGTACCTTCCATGCGTCAGGCGCGTGGGCGGCTTCGATAAGGAACGCTATCTTCTGCCCCTGTTCCAGACGAGGGCCGTTCAGGGTGGGACGCTCAAGAAACCGGATGATCGCGTCAGACATAAGCCGTCCTTTGATAGGTCTGCCAGAAAGGGCGAAACATGCAGTGGATGACGAACGGGTTCAATGCGGGGGGATACGAAGGAGACGTTTCCGGTATGGCTTGAGGACAAGTCCTACATCAACGACGGGGGGGGGGTGGGTAACGCCTGTAGCATTTGCTGCCAGTCTGGACTCTGCCGGGGCCGATTTGAACGGCGAAAGCGCCCGCAGGGGCGCGTCCTCAAGCCAGCCTTAAAAACCGCTTCAACTGGTCACTCTGGGCCAGGGCATCGCGTCGGCCCAGTTCGATCAACTCACTGCAATACCCGGTTTCGAACAACAGGTAACTCAGCACACCGGCGCCGCTGGTTTTAGTCGCGCCCGGGCCGCGCAGGAACATGCGCAAGGCGGCCGGCAACTCGTGCCGATGACGTGCGGCGATTTCGTCCAGCGGCTGGCTGGGCGCGATCACCAGCACGTCGACCGGTGCCAGACCCAACCTGCGTACTGGCTGTTGCAGAGCCAACAAATGACTCAATTCATTGAGACGTTCCAGCAATTCGATGTCGCTTTCCAGGCTGTCGATAAAGGTGCTGTTTAGCATATGCCCGCCAATCTGAGCCAGACTCGGCTGCGCGCCCCGTGTTGGCCGGTGCAGCGGAGCTTTCGCTTCGACACTGCGCGGGTTGCCGCTGACCCCGACCACCAGCACCCGATTCGCCCCCAAGTGCAACGCCGGGCTGATCGGTGCTGATTGACGTACAGCTCCGTCGCCAAAATACTCCTGCTCGATCTTGATCGGCGCGAACAGCAAGGGGATCGCTGAGCTGGCAAGTAAATGATCGACCGTCAGTTGTGCTGGCAAGCCGATACGCCGATGACGCAGCCAGGAGTCGATGGAGTCCTTACCTTGATAAAAGGTCACGGCTTGTCCCGACTCATAACCAAACGCTGTTACTGCCACGGCACGCAGATGCTGGGCTTCGATGGCATGCTCGATACCGCTCAGGTCCATACGGGCGTTGAGCAGGTCACGCAAGGGCGAGCTGTTGAGCAACGCCACGGGGACTCGCGAGCCAATCCCCATCAGATGGTGGCCGACGAAGCGGCCGGCTTGATGGACCACCCCCGCCCAATCGCTACGCAGCACCTGATGACTGCGAAAGCCCTGCCAGAACTCGGTCAATTGGTGAACGGCGGCGCAGAAGTGCGAAGCACCGCTGGCCAACTTGACGGCATTGATGGCCCCGGCCGAGGTGCCGACGATCACCGGAAAGGGATTTGGAGCACCGGCAGGCAACAAATCAGCTATCCCGGCCAGTACGCCGACCTGATAAGCCGCCCGTGCACGGCCACCGGAAAGAATCAGCCCGGTGATCGGCTCTGCGGAAGAGATTTCAGCGGCACTCATGACCGATTTTCTATGGCACGTGAACGCATTTTTTAATTTTCAGCCTGTTTAGTGTCAGCCACGCGTCTTATACAGCTTTGGCTCGCCCGCTGGTCGGCTTTTAAAGCGTCGATGCGCCCATAAGTACTGGGACGGACACTCGATGATGGCGCGTTCGACCCACTGATTGATCCGCAGACAATCGGCCTCGTCGCTTTCGCCGGGAAAATCGCTCAGCGGTGGATGAATCACCAGTCGATAACCACTGCCATCAGCGAGGCGTTGCTGGGTAAACGGCACCACTTGAGCGCGACCCAGCTTAGCGAACTTGCTGGTGGCGGTCACGGTCGCCGCCTGAATCCCAAACAGTGGCACGAACACGCTCTGCTTGGCGCCGTAATCCTGATCCGGCGCGTACCAGATGGCCCGGCCAGCGCGTAGCAGCTTGAGCATGCCACGCACGTCTTCACGCTCGATAGCGAGAGAGTCCAGATTATGGCGTTCACGGCCGCGACGCTGGATGAAGTCGAACAGCGGGTTTTTGTGCTCGCGGTACATGCCATCAATGGTGTGCTGCTGACCGAGCAAGGCCGCGCCGATTTCCAGCGTGGTGAAGTGCAGTGCCATGAGAATCACGCCCTGCCCCTCCAACTGCGCCTGTTTGAGGTGCTGCAGTCCTTCGATATGGGCCAGTTTGGCCAGCCTCTGGCGCGACCACCACCAGCTCATGGCCATCTCAAAAAACGCGATGCCAGTAGACGCGAAATTTTCCTTGAGCAGCTGTTTACGCTCGGCTTTCGACAGATGGGGGAAGCACAGCTCCAGGTTGCGCGACGCAATACGCCGTCGGTCACCGGCAAAACGATACATCACCGCACCCAGCGCCCGACCAACGGCTATCAGCGTGCGAAACGGCAACTGAACGATCAGCCAGAGCAGCCCCAGCCCCAGCCATAGCGGCCAGAAACGCGGTAGAAGAAAACGAGCTCGAAAACGCGGGCGATCCATTACAGCTTCCGTAAAGATAAGGGCCGCGCATTCTACATCGGTTCGGCAACATCGGTTCGGCTTGGCTTGCGACTCGCGAGCGTTCTCGTTATAAGTCTCGGCACTTTTAGCGACAAGCTGCTTTGTGCCGACCATGAGCCAAATCGAATTGCAAGACCAGGATCCTGTGTTCCAGCTGAAGGGCAGCATGCTTGCCATTACCGTGCTTGAGCTGGCCCGAAACAATCTTGAAAGCCTTGATCGCCAGTTGGCGGCCAAGGTTGCCCTCGCGCCGAACTTCTTCAGCAACACCCCTCTGGTGCTGGCTCTGGACAAACTGCCCGCTGGCGAAGGCGCGGTCGACCTGCCGGCCTTGATGCGTGTGTGCCGGCAACACGGCCTGCGCACGCTGGCGATTCGTGCCAACCGCATCGAAGACATCGCTGCCGCCATTGCTATTGACCTGCCGGTACTGCCCCCTTCGGGTGCCCGGGAGCGTCCGCTGGAACCGGTCGAAGGCGATGCAGCGAAGAAAAAAGCGGAAAAGCCACCTGAGCCAACCCTAAAACCGACCAAAATCATCACCTCTCCCGTGCGTGGCGGTCAGCAGATTTATGCCCAGGGCTGCGACCTTGTGGTCATCGCCCCGGTCAGTCCCGGTGCGGAACTTCTGGCCGATGGCAACATCCATGTATACGGCCCTATGCGCGGAAGAGCATTGGCCGGGATCAAAGGTGATACCAAGGCACGGATTTTTTGCCAACAGTTGGGCGCTGAACTGGTCTCGATCGCCGGGCAATACAAGGTTTCCGAAGACCTGCGCAGAGATCCGCTGTGGGGGGCCGGGGTACAGGTCAGCCTGTCCGGTGAAGTGTTGAACATCACCCGTCTTTAACGGATACTGCCGCCATTTTAAAGCATCCCTGATTCGTCGCGAAAACGTAGCAAAAGAAGTCGGAAGTCGAGAAAGCCAAGGTTTCCCAATGGTTAAACCTCTGATTCAGGGGTTCTCGATTTCCAGCATTGCTCGACTGTTGCCGTTTCAAGGGATGCCCTTCAGGGACTAACTGTCCTTTTCCTCTAGGGGTGAAACACCTTGGCCAAGATTCTCGTGGTTACATCCGGCAAGGGTGGTGTGGGTAAGACCACCACCAGCGCCGCTATCGGTACCGGTCTCGCTTTGCGCGGCCACAGAACAGTGATCGTCGACTTCGACGTCGGCTTGCGTAATCTTGACTTGATCATGGGCTGCGAACGCCGCGTGGTTTACGACTTCGTCAACGTCGTGAACGGTGAAGCAACCCTCACCCAGGCACTGATCAAAGACAAACGACTGGAAAATCTTTACGTGCTGGCCGCAAGCCAGACCCGTGATAAAGACGCCCTGACTCAGGACGGCGTTGAAAAGATTTTGATGGAACTCAAGGAAACCTTCGAATATGTGGTCTGCGATTCCCCTGCGGGCATCGAGAAAGGCGCGCATCTGGCGATGTATTTCGCCGACGAAGCAATCGTTGTGACCAACCCGGAAGTGTCTTCGGTACGTGACTCGGACCGCATGCTCGGCTTGCTGGCGAGCAAGTCCCGTCGCGCAGAAAAAGGCGAAGACCCGATCAAGGAACACCTGTTGCTGACCCGCTACAACCCAGAGCGTGTCACCAAGGGCGAAATGCTTGGCGTCGAAGACGTCGAAGAGATCCTTGCAATCCGCCTGCTGGGCGTGATTCCTGAGTCCCAGGCAGTCTTGAAAGCCTCTAACCAGGGTATCCCGGTCATCCTTGACGACCAGAGCGACGCCGGTCAGGCGTACAGCGATGCCGTGGATCGCTTGCTGGGCAAGGAAGTTGCACACCGGTTCATCGATGTGCAGAAAAAGGGATGGTTTCAGCGAGTCTTTGGAGGCCGTGAATGAATATTTTTGACTTCTTTCGTGACCGTAAGAAGGAAAGTACAGCTTCGGTAGCGAAAGAGCGTCTACAGATCATCGTGGCGCACGAACGAGGCCAACGCAGCACCCCGGATTACCTGCCGGCTTTGCAAAAAGAGCTGGTTGAAGTCATCCGTAAATACGTCAACATCGAGTCTGAACAAGTGCATGTCGCGCTGGAAAACCAGGGCAGCTGCTCGATCCTCGAACTCAATATCACCCTGCCAGATCGTTGATCCGGCGGGTGCCTGCGGCGGTATCTCGGACCTTTTGAAAAAAAGGGTCTGAATACCGCCGTTGGCGTTTCCAGCGTTTCGAGGCCCGTTGCACATGCCGTTGTCGAACATCCGCATCATTCACCAGGACGCTGGCGTTCTGGTGGTCGATAAACCGACCCTGCTGCTTTCCGTTCCCGGCCGTGCCGAGGACAACAAGGATTGCCTGATTACCCGCCTGCAGGAAAACGGTTACCCCGAGACCCGCATTGTCCATCGCCTGGACTGGGAAACCTCCGGCATCATCCTGCTGGCCCGCGATGCCGATACGCATCGCGAGCTGTCACGGCAGTTTCACGACCGTGAAACCGAAAAAGCCTACACCGCTCTGTGCTGGGGTCAGCCGGAACTGGACAGTGGCAGTATCGATTTGCCGCTGCGCTACGACCCCCCTACCAAACCCCGGCACGTGGTCGATCACGAATTCGGCAAGCACGCACTGACATTCTGGAAAGTGCTGGAACGCTGCGGTGATTACTGCCGTGTCGAGTTGACGCCGATTACCGGTCGCTCACACCAATTGCGCGTGCACATGCTGTCCATCGGCCACCCGTTGTTGGGCGACGGGCTGTACGCACACCCGCAAGCGCTGGCTGCTTACCCACGCCTGTGCCTGCACGCCAGCATGCTCAGCTTCACTCACCCACAATCGGGTGAGCGCATGCGCTTCGAGTGCCCTGCGCCGTTTTGATTGCGTGCAATCCGAACCGGACGCACATGCAAATCCCCACAAGGTCGGCGTCAGTCACAAGATACGGTAAACTCGCGCCACTGCTGTCTGGAGTAACTTATGCGCGAAGAGTTGAACCAAGGCCTGATCGATTTCCTCAAGGCCTCCCCCACCCCCTTTCATGCCACCGCAAGCCTTGTTCAACGCCTGGAAGCGGCCGGTTACCTACGTCTGGATGAACGCGAAACATGGGCCACCGAGGCCGGTGGGCGCTATTACGCCACCCGCAATGATTCGTCGATTGTCGCTTTCAAACTGGGCCGTCTATCGCCCTTGAGCGGCGGCATCCGTCTGGTCGGTGCCCATACCGATAGCCCGTGCCTGCGGGTCAAGCCGCAGCCCGAGATACAGCGCCAGGGTTTCTGGCAGCTGGGTGTCGAAGTCTACGGTGGCGCCCTGCTTGCGCCTTGGTTCGACCGTGATTTGTCGTTGGCCGGGCGTGTCACCTTCCGCCGTGATGGCAAGGTCGAAAGCCAACTGATCGATTTCAAACTGCCCATCGCCGTGATCCCGAATCTGGCGATCCACTTGAACCGCACGGCCAATGAAGGTTGGGCGATCAACGCCCAGAACGAGTTACCGCCCATTCTGGCGCAGGTGGCAGGCGATGAGCGTGTAGATTTCCGTGCACTGCTGACCGATCAATTGGCCCGCGAACACGGTTTGAATGCTGATGTGGTACTCGATTACGAGCTGAGCTTTTACGACACCCAAAGCGCTGCGATCGTCGGCCTGCATGGTGATTTTATCGCCGGCGCACGCCTGGATAACCTGCTGTCGTGCTTCGCCGGTGTAAACGCCTTGCTCACTGCCGAAACCGATGAGACCTGCCTGCTGATCTGCACTGATCACGAAGAAGTTGGCTCCAGCTCCGCCTGCGGTGCAGACGGTCCGATGCTGGAACAAGTGCTTCAACGCCTGCTACCTGAAGGCGAAGATTATGTGCGGACCATTCAAAAGTCGTTGCTGATCTCGGCCGACAACGCCCACGGCGTCCACCCGAACTACGCTGACAAGCACGACGCCAATCACGGCCCGAAACTCAACGCAGGCCCGGTAATCAAGGTCAACAGTAACCAGCGCTACGCAACCAACAGCGAAACCGCCGGTTTCTTCCGCCATTTGTGCATGGCCGAAGAAGTTCCGGTGCAAAGTTTTGTGGTGCGCAGCGACATGGCCTGCGGTTCGACCACCGGCCCGATCACAGCCAGCCACCTGGGGGTGCGCACCGTCGATATCGGCCTGCCTACCTTCGCCATGCACTCGATCCGTGAACTGGCAGGCAGCCAGGATCTGGCGCATTTGGTGAAAGTGCTTACCGCGTTCTACGCCAGCCACGAACTGCCTTGATCCAGTCCATCGTCTTCGCGGACTTGCCTGCGAAGACGATCACTTGGTCCATCTGCAAAAACCCACCTAGACTGACACTACCGAACCAGACAGGTGCAGTGCTCATGGATCCGTTCCACTCCATGCTAATACCGATAGTCGCCGGCATGCTCATGCTGTGTGTGGGTTTCTCTTACCAGGAGCGAGGTGTTGGTGTGTTCTTACTCTGGCTGGGCATGGTCTGCATCCTCGGGACGGTGGTTTACAAACTCCTCGAAAAACTGGTGTAAGCCGCTCGGCGTATGGCGTGCATAACCGCAAGCTGTCTATACAATGGCGCTCGCCAAGCCCACGCGTCACTCGTACACTCGCCAGTCATTGCCTGATGATACCGGGCGTTTTTGTGCTGATTCGAGGTTCACCGCCCAGTGCCTGTTTTTGTCCGCCTGCTCGCTCTCCCGCGCCTTTTTCTGATCTGTCTGTTGGCCCTGATACCCATTAGCGCGGCTCAGGCCCTAAGCCTGCCGGGTTCACTAGGTGGCTCACAGAAAGGCCAACCGCAAGCACAGGAACCTCTTGGGCAATCGCTGGATGAAGTGATCAAGACCCTGGAAAACGATCAACAACGCACCAAACTTCTCGACGACCTGAAAAAACTCCGCGACACCACCAAGAAAGCTCAACCGACCGCCGAAGAAGGCGTGCTTGGATTGATCGGAAGCACCCTGTCCGGTTTCGAGAAGCAATTCAGCGGTGATGACAGTCCGATTCAGCGCTGGTCCGACGAACTGACCCTGGCGCAGGAAGAGCTGTTGGGGCTGATGCTGCCCGCCAATCAATGGTTGCCGGTCATCTTCGGTTTCGCCCTGGTGATGCTGCTCTGGAGCCTGCTGGCTGCCGTGCTGATCTGGCTCAGCCATCGGGTGCGCCTGCGCTTTGGTCTGTCAGAAGAGCTGCCACAACACCCTCGTACCTGGGACATGCTGCGTTTTGCCCTGCGCAAACTGGGGCCGTGGCTGGTGGCCCTGGTTATCACCGTGTACTTGAGCTATTCCCTGCCCTCTTCGCTGGGCAAGGATTTGGCCATGGTGCTGGCGTATGCCTTGGTGGTTGGCACCTTATTCTCGGCCATTTGCGTGATTGCCTTTTCCGTTGTCGACGGCCCCCACCGCCGCCGAGCGCTGTATATCCTGCGTCATCAGGCGTTTCGCCCGCTGTGGCTGATCGGCAGTTTTGCCGCCTTCGGCCAAGCGTTGAGCGACCCGCGCCTGATCGCCAGTCTTGGCGAACACCTGGCGCACACCGCCGCAACCCTGGCTAACGTGCTGGCCGCGATCTCCACGGGGCTGTTCATCCTGCGATTCCGCCGCCCCATCGGCCACTTGATCCGCAACCAGCCGCTGTCCCGTCGCCTGACCCGGCGCGCCTTGAGCGACAGCCTCTACATCCTGGGCTCGTTCTGGTATGTGCCGGCATTGATGCTGGTGGCGGTGTCATTGTTCGCCACGTTCTTCTCTGCTGGCGATACCAGTACCGCCCTGCGTCAGGCCTTGATCTGCGCGGTATTGCTGGTGCTGTGCATGGTCATCAATGGCCTGGTGCGCCGTCATGCGCAACGGCCGTACCATGGACAAAAACGTCATGCGCTGTATTCGGACAGACTGAGAAACTTCTTCTATACCCTGGCGCATCTGCTGGTCTGGTTGCTGTTCATCGAACTGGGCCTTCGCGTGTGGGGCTTGTCGCTGATTCGTTTCGCCGAAGGTGACGGCCACGAAGTCAGCATCAAGCTGTTCAGCCTGGGCGCAACATTGCTGTTCGCCTGGCTGGTGTGGATCCTCGGTGACACCGCCGTGCATCATGCCTTGACCCGGTCACGCAAAGGCCTGGCCAATGCCAGGGCGCAAACCATGATGCCGCTGATCCGCAATGTGCTGTTCGTGGCGATATTCATCATCGCCCTGATCGTCGCACTGGCGAACATGGGCATGAACGTGACCCCTCTGCTGGCCGGTGCCGGGGTTATCGGCCTGGCCATTGGTTTCGGCGCGCAGTCATTGGTGGCGGATTTGATCACCGGCCTGTTCATCATCATCGAAGACTCGCTGGCCATCGACGACTACGTCGACGTCGGCGGGCATTTGGGCACGGTCGAAGGTTTGACCATCCGCACGGTGCGCTTGAGGGATATCGATGGCATCGTCCACACCATTCCGTTCAGCGAGATCAAAAGCATCCAGAACTACTCGCGGGAGTTCGGCTATGCGATTTTCCGCATTGCGATTCCGTTCAGCATGAACATCGACGACGCGATCAAACTGGTTCGTGAGGTCGGGCATAAAATGCACAGTGACCCGCTGGAGCGACGCAACATTTGGTCGCCGCTGGAGATTCAGGGGGTCGAAAGTTTCGAATCCGGCAGCGCAGTCCTGCGGGCGCGCTTCAAGACTGCTCCGATCAAACAGTGGGAAGTTTCGCGCGCCTTCAACTTGTCGCTTAAACGCCATCTGGATGAAGCCGGACTCGATTTGGCAACCCCACGTTTAAGCGTACAGGTGAGCACCGGCGGCGGTAGCGTGATTGGCGTTGGAGCGGCCAAGGAAAAGCAATGATCGCGACCACACTGGGCGTGACGACATGATCGCGCCCTACCCCGGCACCACCGCACTCACATGAATCGCATCATGGCGCCAATACTCAAGGTCGCAGTCGATCAGACGGCCTTGCTGATCATAGTTGACCCGGGCAATGCGCAGGCCCGGGCTGCCAACGGACACTTTCAATGCCGCTGCCGCCTCGACCTGCAAGGCCGTCGGCACCATCTCGAAACGCACCTGGCCATACCGCAAGCCATAACGGCTGGCGTATAACTCGGTCAGCGACTGACTCAGATCGACATCCAGTATCTGGGGAAAGTATTCCGGATTGAGATAGTGCTCCACGTACAACACCAGTCGCTGATCAATGCGTCGCGCGCGGCAGATCTGGATCACGCTGGACAATGCTGGCAACTGCAACCAGGCACATACCGCCGCCGACGCAGGCTGCAGACGCGCTGAAATCACCTCCGTCGAAGGCACTCGTCCCTGCGCACTGACCATGGCGTGAAAATGGCTGCGGCGCATCAAATCGTAAGCCAGGCGCGGCGGCGAGATAAACCAGCCACGTCGCTCCTCGCGATAAACCAGACCCCGTGCCTCCAACTGCAACAACGCTTCACGCACGGTGATCCGCGTGGTACCGAACAACTCACTGAGTTTGCGCTCGGCGGGCAGCTTACTACTGGCCGGCAACAAGCCGTGCTCGATCTGTTCCTGCAAGGCCAGACCGATGGCTGTCACCGCCTTTGGTGCATCTTCGCGCATCAACGTTACCTATCTGGACTAGTCCAGCGCTGTTTAAGAGCAGGACCGAGCATGAATATCGCTCCTGTGAGTATCGGTCAGCCTAGACAAAGCACATGACTGATCGATGACAAAGCTGCCGAGGGACGGCCTGATACGGTTGTTCCAGATCAACAAAACCGATGAATATCAATATATTAGCCATGGTCTACGCTTACCTTGGACTGACCTCCCTTAGCTGATGATTACCCTTGCAGGAGTGATGCCGACATCAAAGTGTCATTCAGCAGGCTTAAATTGGCTCAGGTATTGCTGACCTAGACCAACCCAACCGCACTAACGTCGATAAAAACGTAGCGTTGAAAACGCCCAAAGGAGCTTCGGATGAAACATCTTTTCCTGGCATCACTGTTAGGTTCGACCATTGCCCTGTGCACAGCCGCCATGGCTGCTGATACCGACTTGAAAACCCTGGAGGCCTCGGCCAAGACGGAAGGTGCGGTCAACAGCGTCGGCATGCCCGATAACTGGGCCAACTGGAAAGGCACCTGGGACGACCTGCTGAAAAACTACGGCCTCACGCATATCGACACCGACATGAGTTCGGCCCAGGAAGTCGCTAAATTCGCTGCGGAGAAAGACAACGCCAGCGCGGATATCGGCGATGTGGGTGCAGCCTTCGGTCCTATCGCAGTAAAACAGGGCGTGACCCAGCCGTACAAGCCAAGCACCTGGGCTCAAATCCCGGATTGGGCGAAAGACAAAGACGGTAACTGGGCACTGGCCTACACCGGCACCATCGCGTTCATCATCAACAAAAAATTGCTCCATGGCTCCGACGCCCCCAAAACCTGGGCTGACCTGGAGAAAGGCAAATACAAGGTCTCCATCGGTGACGTGAGCACCGCCGCCCAGGCCGCCAACGGCGTGCTGGCTGCTGCCATTTCCAAAGGTGGCGATGAAAAGAATATTGAACCGGCACTGTTGATGTTCGCCGAAATCGCCAAACAGGGGCGTCTGTCGCTGTCCAACCCGACAATCGCCACGATGGAAAAAGGCGAAATCGAAGTGGGCGTGGTCTGGGATTTCAATGGCCTGAGCTACCGCGACAAGATGGTCAATCCTGACGATTATGAAGTGCTGATCCCCTCCGATGGTTCGGTGATTTCCGGCTATACCACCATCATCAACAAATACGCCAAACACCCGAACGCCGCCAAACTGGCTCGCGAATACATCTTCAGCGATGCCGGCCAGACCAACCTGGCGCGGGGCAATGCCCGTCCGATTCGTGCTGAACACATCACCCTGCCGGCTGACGTACAAGCCAAGCTGCTGCCTAACGAGCAGTACAAACACGTGAAGCCGATTGCCGACGCGGATGCCTGGGAAAAAACCTCGAAAAGCCTGCCGAAAAAGTGGAACGAACAAGTCATCATCGAAATGAAATAAGCGTTATTTGAGGGAAGAACGGGTTCGCCCGTTTTTCCCTCTTTGGACCATTTTTTCTGATTGTGTACAACGCTTCTGGAGCTCATCCGTTATGAGGCACAACGTCATCCTGGTCGTGCTCGATGGTCTTAACTACCAAGTCGCCCGACATGCCATGGGACACCTTCAGGCATACGCAGGTGCAGGACGCGCCGCCCTGTACAGACTGGAATGCGAGCTACCTTCGCTGTCCAGACCGCTGTACGAGTGCATCCTTACCGGCGTGAAACCGATCGACAGCGGTATCGTGCACAACAACGTCACGCGCCTGTCGAATCAGCGCAGCGTGTTCCACTATGCCACCGACGCTGGTCTCAGCACTGCCGCAGCGGCTTATCACTGGGTCAGCGAACTGTATAACCGCTCACCGTTCGTTGCCGCCCGCGACCGCCACACTGACGACGCACACCTGCCGATCCAGCATGGACACTTCTACTATGCGGATCACTATCCGGATTCACACCTGTTCGCTGATGCCGAAAGCCTACGTCTGCGCCATGCGCCGAACTTCATGCTGGTACACCCCATGAACATTGACGACGCCGGGCACAAGCACGGCCTCGATACCCCGCAATACCGCAACAGTGCGCGCTCTGCCGACATCATCCTCGCCGATTACCTGCAAGGCTGGCTCGACACCGGTTACCAGGTGCTAGTGACCGCTGACCACGGCATGAACAACGACCGTTCCCACAATGGCTTACTCCCGGAAGAACGCGAAGTTCCGCTGTTCGTGTTCGGCGATGCCTTCAGTTTCGATAGCAATGCCCAACCGAAACAGACCGATCTGTGTGGCACGGTCTGCGAACTGCTCGGCGTCCCTCACGACAAGCCAGTGTGCCGGGAGTTGTTGAAGTGAACTCAATCACCCGAGGCAAATGGCTGGCGGCCCTGTGTCTGGTGCCCTTCTCCGTGTTTTTCATCGTATTCCAGATCGCCCCGCTGGCCTGGGTCGTGATCCACAGCCTGCAATCGGAAGACAACGGCTGGGGCCTGGCTAATTTTACTGAAGTGTTCAGCTCCCGGTTCTACCTGCAAGCGATCCAGCACAGCCTGGAGATCAGCTTCTGGTCCAGCGTATTCGGAATCATCATTGCCGTGCTGGGCAGTTACTCCCTGCGTCGGGTCGACTCGCGACTGCGTAACTTCGTCAACGCCTTCGCCAATATGACCAGCAACTTCGCCGGTGTGCCGCTGGCCTTCGCCTTCATCATCCTGCTGGGGTTCAACGGCAGTATCACAATCATGCTCAAGCAAGCTGGGATCATCGAGGATTTCAACCTGTATTCGAAAACCGGGCTGATCATCCTCTATACCTACTTCCAGATTCCATTGGGTGTGCTGCTGCTCTACCCGGCCTTCGACGCCCTGCGCGAAGACTGGCGCGAATCCGCTGCCTTGCTCGGGGCCGACAGCTGGCAGTTCTGGCGGTATATCGGCCTGCCAGTGCTGACCCCGGCGCTGATCGGTACTTTCGTGATTCTGCTGGCCAATGCCCTCGGCGCCTACGCCACCGTGTACGCCCTGACCACAGGCAACTTCAACGTGCTGCCCATCCGTATTGCCGCCATGGTTTCAGGCGACATCAGCCTCGACCCGAATATGGCCAGCGCCCTGGCCGTAGTGTTGGTGGGCCTGATGACCCTGGTGACCCTCGTGCACCAGTGGCTTTTGAAGAGGAGCTACCATGTCTCGCGCTGAACCGGGCTCCGCCGTCCTCTACCACCGCGTCGTGGTGTACCTGCTGTTCATCATTCTGTTGCTGCCACTGGCAGGGACGCTGATCTACTCCATTGCCACCAGTTGGTCGGCAACCATTCTGCCCAGCGGGTTTACCGTCAAATGGTATGTCGAACTGTGGAGCGACCCGCGTTTCCTCCACGCATTCGGCCAGTCACTGCTGGTATGTGTCGGCTCCCTGGTGCTGTCAGTGGTCCTGATCCTGCCACTGCTGTTCGTCGTGCATTACCATTTCCCCAAGCTTGATGCGCTGATGAATATCCTGATCCTGCTGCCCTTCGCCGTGCCTCCCGTGGTGTCATCCGTCGGCCTGTTGCAGCTCTATGGGTCCGGGCCTTTCGCGATGGTCGGCACGCCGTGGATTCTGATCGGCTGCTACTTCACCGTGGCGCTGCCGTTTATGTACCGGGCGATTACCAACAACCTGCAAGCGATTAACCTGCGCGACCTGATGGACGCTGCGCAACTGCTCGGTGCCAGCACCTGGCAGGCCGCGTTCCTGGTGGTGCTGCCAAACTTGCGCAAAGGCCTGATGGTCGCGTTGTTGCTGTCATTCTCCTTCCTGTTCGGTGAGTTCGTGTTCGCCAACATCCTGGTCGGCACGCGCTACGAAACCCTGCAGGTCTACCTGAACAACATGCGCAACAGCAGCGGTCACTTCACCAGTGCGCTGGTGGTTTCCTACTTCTTCTTTGTGCTGGTGCTGACTTGGGCGGCCAATTTAATGAACAAGGACAAAAGCCAATGAGCTTCGTCAGCGTCGATCACCTGCAAAAGAGCTACGCCGGCACCGCCGTGTTCAGCGACATCAACTGCGACATCAGGAAAGGCGAGTTCGTGACACTGCTCGGCCCTTCCGGGTGCGGCAAATCCACCCTGTTGCGCTGTATTGCCGGCCTGACCGCTGTTGATGGCGGCAAGATCCTGCTCGACGGCCAGGACATTGTCCCGCTCAGCCCGCAGAAGCGCGGCATCGGCATGGTGTTCCAGAGCTATGCGCTGTTCCCCAACATGACCGTCGAGCAAAACATCGCGTTCGGCCTGCGCATGCAAAAGGTCAACGCCGACGACAGCCGCACGCGAGTCGCCGAAGTGCTGAAACTGGTCGAACTGAACGACTTCGCCGCACGCTACCCGCACCAACTGTCTGGTGGCCAGTGCCAACGGGTTGCGCTGGCGCGCTCGCTGGTGACCCGGCCACGCCTGCTGTTGCTCGATGAACCGCTGTCGGCGCTGGATGCACGGATTCGTAAACACCTGCGCGAACAGATTCGTCAGATCCAGCGTGAATTGGGACTGACGACGATTTTCGTGACCCACGATCAGGAAGAAGCGCTGACCATGTCAGACCGGATCTTCCTGATGAACCAGGGCCGGATCGTCCAAAGCGGCGATGCTGAAACCCTATACACCGCGCCGATCGACGTGTTTGCCGCCGGCTTTATCGGCAACTACAACCTGCTCGACGCCGACAGCGCCAGCCGCTTGCTGCAACGGCCGATCAACAGCCGTCTGGCGATTCGTCCGGAAGCCATCGAGCTGAGCCTGACCGGCGACCTCGACGGCGAAGTGCGCAGCCACAGCCTGTTGGGCAACGTGATCCGTTACCGGATCGAAGCCCGAGGCGTGGAACTGGTGGTCGACGTACTGAACCGTTCAGCGGCTGATTTGCACCCCAATGGACGTCGAGTGGCCTTGGCTATCGATCCGTCGGCGCTGTGTGAAGTAGCCTAAGCGACAACCGCAGAACCTGTAGAGGTTACGAAGGCTGCAAAATTTCAGAGGACAGCAGTAATGGCGTTAGCGATTTTTGATTTGGACGAAACCTTGATCCACGGCGACTGTGCCAGCTTGTGGAGCGAACAAATGGGTCGACTCGGCTGGGTGGACGCTGAGTCGTTCATGCGCCGTAACAATGAACTGATGGCCGCGTACAGCGCAGGCGAACTGGCGATGGAGGAGTACATGACCTTCAGCCTGGAGCCCATGGCCGGTCGCACGCCGGAAGAAGTCGCGCACCTGGTAGGTCCTTGGGTCGAAGACGTGATCGAACCGATCATCTTCAGCGAGGCCTGCCGGGCCATCGCCGCCCATCGAGCGGCCGGTGACCGGATTTTAGTGATATCGGCGTCAGGCACGCACCTGGTCAAACCCATCGCCGAACGACTGGGCATCGACGAAGTACTGGGGATCGAACTGGAGGTCAAACATGGCGTCTACAGCGGCGCGACATTGGGCGTACTGACCTACCGCGAAGGCAAGGTCACGCGCTTGCTGGAGTGGTTGCAAAACGAAGGCGAGACGCTGGAAGGCTCCAGTTTCTACTCGGATTCACGCAATGACCTGGCGCTGCTGCTCAAGGTCCAATACCCCCGCGTCGTCAACCCGGACCCGGTACTGCGCGAGCATGCAGAAAAGGCCAGCTGGCCGATTCATAGCTGGAAGTGATGGCTGAATAAGCGGCCTGGTTGGCAGGCCGCTTAAGCGAACGACTTCACACCATGTGTCAGACCAGACTTTCGTCGATCACCAACACCAGTTTGCCTGACACCTGATTGGTCGCCAGCTCGGCGAAGGCAGATTCGGCGTCTTTGATCGGGAACGTTCTGGCCAGTTGCGGCTTGAGGCGTCCTTCGACAAACAACGGCCACACGTGCTGACTCAGATCACTGAGCAAATCCGCTTTGAATTGATCATCACGGCTACGCAGGGTCGAACCCAGTATCTGCACACGCTTGACCAGCACTTGCGCCAGGTCCAGTTGCGCTTCACGCCCGCCCATCAGACCGATCAGTACCAATCGCCCATCAACGTTCAGCACTTTGATGTTCAAGGCCGCGTAGTTGGCACCCACCGGATCAAGAATGACATCGAACGGACCGAGGTCTTTCAGGCTTTCCAGGTTGTCGCTGCGCACAACCCCACCCTGAGCCCCCAGCGCTTCGCAATACGCCAGACGTTCGGCAGAGCCGACGCTCACCCATACCGGGTTGCCGAACGCCTTGCAAAGCTGAATGCCAGCTGAACCAACACCACTTGCCCCGGCGTGCAGCAATACCTTTTCACCCGGCTTCAATGCAGCCAGTTGAAACAGATTCAACCATGCAGTGGCGTACACCTCGGGGATACCTGCCGCTTCCGGCAAAGACATGCCCTCGGGAACCGGCAGCACATGCCGTCCGTCGACTACGACCTCTTCAGCCATGCCACCACCTGCGAGCAATGCGCAGACTCTGTCCCCTACGTGCCAGGACGAACCCGAACCGACTTCGCTGATCACCCCGGAGCACTCCATCCCGAGGGTTTTACTGGCTCCCGGCGGTGGCGGATACAGCCCGGCCCGCTGCAATAAATCCGCACGATTGAGACCCGCCGCAGCGATCCGAATGCGTACTTGCCCTACATCACATGTCAGGCCGGGTTGTTCAAGCCATTCCACATGTCCGTCAACGCCTTGCAATGCCTTCACAGTGCCTCCATAGTAAGTCTGGACTGAGCCGGTGCTATAGACGCACGGGCTTTTTGCATTATGCGACCGGATCCGACGGAACCGGCGACTTCAAAGACGGCCTAATATGCGTTATCAATTGTCCCCGCGTCGAATCAGCATGAAGCATTTTTTCCCCAGCACCGCGCTTGCCTTTTTCATTGGCCTCAGCGTGTTGCCGCTGTCCGCCAATACGTTCGCAGCCAATAGCTGGGATAACCTTCAGCCAGATCGCGAAGAGGTCATTGCCAGTCTTAACGTTGTAGAGTTGCTCAAAAGGCATCACTACAGCAAACCGCCGCTGGACGACAAGCGTTCGGTCATCATCTACGAGAGCTATCTGAAGCTGCTGGACCCGTCCCGTAGCTACTTTATGGCCGGTGATATTACCGAATTAGACAAATGGCGCACGCAGTTCGACGATTTTCTCAAGAGCGGCGACCTGAATCCCGGCTTCACCATCTACAAGCGCTATCTGGATCGCGTCAAATCGCGCCTGAATTTTGCCTTGGCAGAACTGGACAAGGGCGTCGGCAAGTTCGATTTCACCGCCCAGGAAACCTTGCTCGTAGAGCGCAAGGATGCCCCGTGGGCCAAGAGTACTGCCGAGCTGGACGATCTGTGGCGCAAACGCGTCAAGGATGAAGTCCTGCGGTTGAGGATTGCCGGCAAGGAACCCAAAGCGATTCAAGAGCTGCTGACCAAGCGCTACAAGAATCAGCTGTCGCGTCTGGAGCAGACCCGCAGCGAAGATGTGTTCCAGGCCTATATCAACACTTTCGCCATGTCTTACGATCCGCACACCAACTACCTGTCGCCTGACAGTGCGGAAAACTTCGACATCAACATGAGCCTGTCGCTGGAAGGCATCGGCGCCGTGTTGCAGAGCGATAACGACAACGTCAAGATCGTGCGCCTGGTTCCGGCTGGCCCTGCCGCCAAAACCAAGCAAGTTGCCCCGGCGGACAAGATAATCGGCGTTGCCCAGGCCGACAAAGAGATGGTCGACGTGATCGGCTGGCGCCTGGACGAGGTGGTTAAACTGATTCGCGGGCCTAAAGGCTCAATCGTGCGCCTGGAAGTGATTCCGGCCAGCAATGCGCCTAATGACCAGACCAGCAAAATCGTCGCGATCACCCGCGAAGCGGTCAAGCTTGAAGAGCAGGCGGCGAAGAAGTCGATCCTCAACCTCAAGCAGGATGGCCACGACTACAAACTCGGCGTCATCGAAATTCCGGCGTTCTATCTGGACTTCAAGGCCTATCGTGCAGGCGATCCAGAATACAAGAGCACCACACGTGACGTGAAGAAACTGCTGACTGAACTGCAAGCCGACAAAGTCGATGGTGTTGTCATCGACCTGCGTAACAACGGCGGCGGTTCGTTGCAGGAAGCCACGGAGTTGACCAGCCTGTTCATCGACAAAGGCCCTACCGTGCTGGTTCGCAACAGCGACGGCAAGGTCGATGTCCTTGAAGATGAAGCCAAAGGTGCTTTCTACAAAGGCCCGATGGCGTTGCTGGTCAACCGTCTGTCTGCCTCGGCCTCCGAGATTTTCGCCGGCGCTATGCAGGACTATCACCGCGCGTTGATCATCGGTGGCCAGACCTTCGGTAAAGGCACCGTACAAACCATTCAGCCGCTCAACCATGGCGAACTGAAACTGACGCTGGCCAAGTTCTACCGGGTTTCCGGCCAGAGCACCCAGCACCAGGGTGTACTGCCAGACATCGCGTACCCGTCGATCATCGACACCAAGGAAATCGGCGAGAGCGCGCTGCCCGAAGCCATGTCGTATGACACCATCAGACCGGCCATCAAGCCTGTCGTCGATCCGTTCAAACCGTTCCTCGCGCAACTCAAGACGCGGCATGATGAGCGCTCGTCGAAGGACCCGGAGTTCGTCTTCATCGAGAACCGCTTGCTCCTGGCGCAAAAGCTGATGGCAGAAAAAACGGTTAGCCTCAACGAAGCCGAGCGTCGCGCTCAACACACCGACATCGAAGGCAAGCAGTTGGCTCTGGAAAACACCCGCCGCAAGGCCAAAGGTGAAGAGCCGCTCAAAGAGCTGAAGAAAGAAGATGAGGACGCGCTGCCAGCAGAAGACAAGACCAAACCCGAGGATGACGCCTACCTGGCCGAAACCGGGCGCATCCTGCTCGACTACCTGAGTTTGAACGCCGCTATCGCAAAAAAGTAAAAAGGCAGGATGGATGATCGTAAAATGCTGGCCATTTAGTGCTCTCTAGTGGCATTCAGTCATCAAACAGTCATCAATCTGTCGTGGAATAGAGGGGCTGAGCGCTATTGCGCTTAGCCCCTTTTTTTTTACGCAGAGATCACCATGACCGTCACTGAACAGCTGAGCGCACTGAGTTCAATTCTGGCTCAACGCGATTTGCACAGCTTGTTCCAACCGATACTGTCGCTGTCGGACCGCCGGATTCTCGGCTATGAAGCCTTGACCCGAGGCCCGTCCAACAGCCCCCTGCATTCGCCCATCAGCTTGTTCGCAGTGGCCCGCCAAGCTGGGCGGCTCAGCGAGCTGGAACTGGCTGCGCGAGAATGTGCCTGTCGACGTTTCAGCGAACAGAAACTTGAGGGCAAGCTGTTCCTCAACGTTTCGCCTGAGTCGCTGCTGGAACCGGCTCACCCGCCAGGTCGTACCCTGGAATTGCTGAACGCCTACGGCATTTCTCCCAGCCAGGTGGTGATCGAGCTGACCGAGCAGACACCCACTGAAGATTTCGAGCTGCTGTACAACGCACTGCATCACTACCGGGACATGGGCTTTTCCATCGCCATGGACGACTTGGGTGCGGGATATTCCAGCCTGCGCCTGTGGTCGGAGTTGCGCCCGGACTACGTAAAAATTGATCGACACTTTATCGACGGCATTCATCAGGATGCGGTCAAGCGCGAGTTCGTCGGTTCCATGCTGCAGATGGCCAAGGCCTCCAGAGCGATTGTGATCGCTGAAGGCATTGAACTGCCGGAAGAGCTCGCGGTGCTGATCGACATGGGCGTGGATCTGGTTCAGGGCTATCTGCTCTGTCGCCCGCAAGAACATCCACCGCGTGATGCCCGCGCGCTGTTACCCAAGCTCGATCCGACGGTACCGGCGTTGAACGAAGACGCCTGCGACCTGAGCGCTCTGCTCAACGAACAACCCGCAGTCAATCAGTCCACACCGACCGCCGCCGTCCTTGAGTACTTTCGCAAACAAGCCAACCTCAACTCCCTGGCAGTGCTGGACGAGCAGTCGCAACCCTGCGGTATCGTGCATCGGCACTCATTGTCCGAGGCTCTGCTAAAGCCTTTCGCTACCGACCTGTTCGCGCGCAAACCGATCAGCCGCCTGATGAGCGACGACTTTCTTGCTGTCGAGCTGAACCAGTCCTTGCAGCAGGTCAGCCGCCTGCTGACCAGTCGCGCCCGGCAGCGTATTGAAGAGGACTTCATCATCACCCTCAATGGCTGCTACTTGGGTCTTGGGCGGGTGATTGACGTGCTGAAACTGATCACTGAACTGAAAATACAGCAAGCTCGCTACGCTAACCCGCTGACTTTATTGCCCGGAAACGTGCCGATCCAGCAATGCCTGACCCGCCTGCTGCAACAGGGCCAGGAGTCAATGATCTGCTACGTGGATATCGACAGTTTCAAGCCGTTCAACGATATCTACGGCTACGGACGTGGCGACGAAGTATTGCTCTGCCTGGCGCAGTGCCTGAACGACCGGATCGACCCGAGCCGCGACTTTGTCGGACACATTGGCGGTGATGATTTCTTGATGGTCCTGGGCTCCGAAGACTGGCGCAAACGCCTGAATCTTTTGCTAGATGATTTTCAGAATCAGTGTCGGCGCTTCTATCGAGCCGAGCATCTGGAGTCGGGCTGTTTCACTGCCCTCAATCGTCAGGGCCAGCGCCAGGACTTCGCACTGTTATCGCTGTCCATAGGCGTCGTCCACCTGCACCCCGATGCCTGTGCGGATCTGGATGCCAGTCAACTCGCAGAAATGGCGTCACAAGCCAAGCACCACGCAAAGAACGTTGCAGGCCCCAGCGTGCACGTCATCGACACACTGGACTGCGAAGCATTTTTGGCACGCTAAATACCCAACTACCAGGTATGGGCCTGAAACGCTTTGGCACGATCCAGATCGGGGGGTAAGCCGGGGCCGCCCTGTTGGTACAACTGCGACAGTTTGATGGCCGCCAGTGGATGCCTGGCCTCGACTGCCATGCCCCACCATTGAGCGGCATCCACAGCATCAGGGGCCTTGCGTGTGTCACCCGCCAGGCTCAACACGCCGAGCTGGTAAGCCGACTTGCCATCACCCCCCAACGCGGCCAGACGCAACAGACGCACGCCTTCCTCGCGAGCACCCAAACCTTGACCGCGAAACGTCAGGATATGGCCGTAGAAGCTCTGAGCGCCAACATCTCCCAGATTCGCCATACGCGAGAATTGACCTTCGAGCCATTGCCAGCCTCGAGGTTGTTGCACGAACCACGACCAATGGAATAACCGCCGAGCCAGCAAGTAGCTCAATCGTGCTCGTAAACGCCACAGACTTGGATTCACACGCTCTCCGGATAGCTGTATTCAAAGACCCGCGCCACTTCAGAAGCATGCCATGACGCTGCGGCTACGCCGTCGGAAGGGCCCGAGAATCGCCCAAGCCGTTCGACGCATTCAAAGAAGCCAGTACGCGGCAAACGACTCGCGCCCTGACTGATCACCAACGAACTACGCAACGGCTGTTCGGCGCGAGCATCCAACGCTGCCAAGTGTTCAAGTGCGGCAGTAAGGGTAAGCATCGCGGGGCTGGGAAGTTGCAACCGCTCGAGTAAAGCACGGTAGGTCAATAGATGCCGTTGCCGGCGCGCCTGATCCAGCTCAGTCAACAGCCCTTCCCAGTGCAGACGGCTGATGCGCACACTCATGACTCACCCCCCCAGCCAGGGACACCCAATTCCCAGGCCAGGCTTCGGCGAATGGCCGCATCCGGCAATCGCTCGCCACTTTCGATCAAGTCCAGATACGACGGACTTATCCCGACTGCACGCGCCAACTGCGCAACTTCCAGGCCTTTGGCGGCGCGCAAGGCACCCAACTGATCAAAGCCGGGATGATCGACAGGCGCGACCTCAGGCGGTTGCGGCGAGTGTTGAACGGTTGTGTCCGAGATCCCGGCCGCTTTGAGCAGAGCCTGATACTGAGCCCAAGGCAAAACTGCGTACTCTGGCTCTCCATCACGTGTAATTATCTGAAGATCCATACAAACCCCCTGTAGGACTACAACACTTTGCGAGTAGGCTTTTTCCCTGTGTTGATATCTTAACAGCGGACAGAGGCACCTTGCGTCCTCTGAATCGACAAGCGACCGCTCAAGACAACGATAACCCCCATAAATCCGGGCGCTTCAGGGTTTGCGATGCTCTAGCACCAGGAGCTCCGGTGTTGCGGGCAATCGTTCGACGACGACAAGTTTCTCCGGTGCCTGCCTGGCTCGCCACGCTCGAAAGGCATTCAGCTCACTTTCCAGGCTTTTCATGACCCAAGCCAGCACTGCGATGTCATCGAGCATGCCGATCCCGGGTATCCAGTCCGGCACGGCATCGAACGGGCTGAGGAAATACATCAACCCCGCCACCACCGAGAGCATCGCCTTGGGGCTGACAGCTCGGTACTCACCGCGCCAATAGGCCAGGCACAGGGCCTGCAGCAAGCGCAGGTCATCCTTGAGCTTACCCAAACGGTCACCCTGCCTAGCGCCCTTGCGTGCAACAGCAAAGATCAAGGCTGGCAAACGCCCACGACTGAGCAAGCGCTGAGCCATGGGTAAAAAACGAATCAAATTCCAAGGTGTTTTCATGATCGCTCCCAACGGAGGTTGCAACAGGTGTCACCACTATGCTGCACAAAATGTTATCCACACAAGTTGTGGATAACCTTGTGAACAGACCCTATTTTCAGGCCTGAGACGCCCGCGCTGTAGGGCTTTGGCTCAAATCGGGCGTTTTTTACTCACATTAAAAATACGACAAATTCGTTGACTTGGGGCCTGACTGAAGTTACCCCCACCGCATTGCAGGGGGTCGCAATCGATCGTCCTACAATCTGCCAGCAATAGTCAGTCCGCTAATGGTATTACGACTGCGTCAGAGGGGATCCGTTCGCGTCCAAACGCCACAAACAACAACGCCCCGTCAAAGCGGGGCGTTGTGCTCAAACCAGTGCGCTCAATTACTTGGCGGCTGGCTCTTCAGGAGCTTCTGCTGCTGCAGCGGCAGGATCCTTGATAGCCAACAGTTCCAGATCGAAGACCAGAACGGAGTTGGCAGGGATCGTCGGGCTTGGGCTTTGCGCGCCGTAAGCCAGGTCGCTAGGGATGTAGAGTTTGATTTTCTCGCCAACGTGCATCAGTTGCAGGCCTTCAACCCAGCCAGGGATCACGCCGCTTACCGGCAGATCAATCGGGCTGCCGCGTTCAACGGAGCTGTCGAAGACTTTGCCGTCAGTTAGCTTGCCTTCGTAGTGAAC
This sequence comes from Pseudomonas sp. 5C2, assembly GCF_034314155.1. NCBI lineage: Bacteria > Pseudomonadati > Pseudomonadota > Gammaproteobacteria > Pseudomonadales > Pseudomonadaceae > Pseudomonas > Pseudomonas sp. 5C2. The sequence continues at coordinate 2,432,835 of NZ_JAVIWH010000002.1, forward strand.
AGTCACTACGTCGGTCGGCTTAGGCTGAGGGCCATCGGCTTTCTTGATGATTTCGTATTGCAGACCGGAAGCGGTGGTGGTCACTTCTTTACGCTTGCCGTTCTCTGCCAGGAATTTCTTGCCGGCGGCTGCCGACTCTTCGCTCATTTTGGCCATACGCTCTTCAGCCCGCTTTTGCAGGGCAGCAAAGGCTTCGACCAGCTCATCATCCTTGAGCTTCTGTTCTTTTTTGCCGACGGCGTCTTCGATGCCTTGGGCTACCGCTTTGGAGTCCAGATCATCCATACCTTCCTGAGCCAGGCTTTTGCCCATGTTCAAGCCGATACCGTAAGAAGCTTTTTGCGCCGGGGTTTTCAGCTCTACGTTGGTATGCGAGTCACAACCCGCGAGTACCAGACCTACCAGGGCTACCGCCGCCGCCAACCGATGCTGTTTCATACTAATTCCTTGTTCATGCGCCAATAGGGCAAACGAGTAAAGCCGCGAGCTTATCAGGCTGCCGCGATCAATGGCTACCGGCATGAGAGGCAGAAAAGTCAGATAAGTTCAGGTATCCAAACGTTTTCTTGCACCGAGTGCATGTCGTACAGCATTGGTTCAGCTGCGCAGCAAGAGCCTATTCGCCGAGCCTGATTTTTTTCGCGACCTACAACCTGGACGAAACGCTGAACAGGGCGTTGTTCATAGCGGGTTTTATTCAAATAAGACCCGCCCCGACTTGGCCCTGTGTCGACTCACCTCAAGAACACAACAGCACTGGACACTATGAATGCTCAGGACTGGCCGTCAGTGCTGAATAAAAAGCAATTGCACTTACATAACCCCGACGCTCCAGGGCTGGCGACTCGACGCGCATACGGACCAACGCCATGACGAGCAAACTCGACCCTGCATTTGTAAGCCGATATTTCTTGCAAAAAACTCACTGATTTCATACCGTTAGTCTTGGGGAACCTATTATCTTTGCGCTTGGCACTACGAGTAGATGTTACTGAGTGACTTTGCGGAAATCCCACCTTCAAAAGCAACTTGATGACGTGATAGACGTGTGTATATACCTCGACCGCAAGCACGCTTCTAAATCCACGCTCGCCCGTTGGGTGCTCAACAGCTACGTCTGATGAGCGTGCAAGCGATTTCAATGAAGTAAATGCAGAGTTCGGCTTTCTGCATAAGTTGTTAGTATATGTACATAAGACACGCTGCCCACGTAGGAATGCCATGAGCCAGAGCTTTCTCCCCTTTTCCCGCCCGAGTATCGGTGACGAAGAAATTGCCGCCGTCGAGCAGGTTTTACGCTCCGGCTGGATTACCACAGGCCCGAAAAACCAGGAGCTTGAACAGCAATTTGCCGAACGCGTGGGCTGTCGTCACGCCGTCGCGCTCTCGTCCGCCACCGGCGCGATGCATGTCACGTTGCTCGCCCTGGGCATTGGCCCTGGCGATGAGGTGATTACCCCGTCGCAAACCTGGGTGTCCACCGCCAACATGATCTGCCTGCTCGGCGCGACCCCGGTTTTCGTCGACGTCGATCGCGACACCCTGATGACTGACCTCGCCGCCATCGAAGCCGCCATCACCCCGCGTACCAAAGCCATCATCCCGGTGCATTACGCCGGGGCCGCCTTTGATCTGGACCCCCTCTACGCACTGGCCGAGCGTCACGGCATCATGGTGATCGAAGATGCCGCTCACGCAGCGGGCACCCTTTACCGGGGACGTGCGGTCGGCGCGCAAGGCACTGCCATTTTCTCGTTCCACGCGATCAAAAACATGACCTGCGCCGAAGGTGCGATGTTCGTCAGCGATGACGAGAACCTCGCCAACCGGGTCCGCATGCTCAAGTTTCACGGGCTCGGCGTGGACGCCTACGACCGCATGACCCATGGCCGCAAACCGCAGGCGATGGTCATTGAGCCAGGGTTCAAGTACAACCTGGCCGACATGAACGCCGCCATTGCCCTGGTGCAGCTCAAGCGCCTCGACGAGATCAATGCCAAGCGCGAGGTCCTGGCCCAGGCCTACCTCAAGCGCCTGGCAGACTTGCCGGTCCAGCCGCTTCTGCTGCCAAGCTATCCGCAGCAGCACGCCTGGCACCTGTTCATTCTGCGCATCGATGCCGAGCGCTGTGGCTTGGACCGCGAGGCGTTCATGAAAGGCTTGCAGGAGCAGAACATTGGCACCGGCATTCATTTTATCGCCACCCACCTGCACACCTATTACCGCAAGCAGTTCCCGTCGGTCCAGTTGCCCAACACCGAATGGAACTCGGCACGCCTGTGCTCGATCCCGCTGTTTCCCGACATGACCCTCGACGACGTCGAGCGCGTTGCGTGTGCTATTGAAACCACTCTGGAACGAAGCCTGTGAAACCTTATCCGATTCAGTGCGTTTCGATCGTCATCCCGGTCTACAACGAAGAGCAGAGCCTGCCTGAGTTGTTGCGCCGCACCGAAGCGGCCTGTGCACAGTTGCACCATGAATTCGAAATCGTTTTGGTCGACGACGGCAGCCGCGACAACTCTGCGCAAATCCTTCAGGACGCCTCGGAGCGTGAAGGCAGCTCCATTGTCGCGGTGATCCTCAATCGCAACTATGGCCAGCACGCGGCCATCATGGCCGGCTTCGAGCAATGCAAAGGCGATGTCGTCATCACTCTGGACGCCGACCTGCAAAACCCGCCGGAAGAAATTCCGCGCCTGGTTGCCCAGGCCGAGCTCGGCTACGACGTGGTGGGCACCGTGCGCAACAACCGTCAGGATTCAGCCTGGCGTCGTTGGCCGTCGCGCTTGATCAATCTGGCCGTGCAACGCTCCACCGGCGTGGCCATGAGCGACTATGGCTGCATGCTGCGGGCGTATCGACGCACGATCGTCGACGCCATGCTGGCCTGCCGCGAGCGCAGTACGTTCATCCCGATTCTGGCCAACAGCTTCGCCCGCCACACCACCGAGGTGCTCGTCCCGCACGCCGAGCGCGAACATGGTGATTCGAAATACAGCCCGATGCGCCTGATCAACCTGATGTTCGACTTGATCACCTGCATGACCACCACGCCCTTGCGCCTGCTGAGCATCCTCGGCTTCAGCATGGCCTTTCTCGGCGTGCTGTTCGCCGTGTTGCTCATCGGTTTGCGCCTGATTTTCGGCGCCACCTGGGCTGGCCACGGCACCTTTGTTTTGTTTGCTGTGCTGTTCGTGTTCACCGGCGGCCAGTTCATCGGCATGGGACTGTTGGGCGAATACCTGGGCCGCATGTACAGCGATGTCCGGGCCCGCCCGCGTTTTTTCATCGAAAAAGTGCTGCGCAGCCCGTCCGCGACGTCCGCTGTAAATGCTAACAGCTCACACCCGTCTTCATCTTCCACTCAGGTCACGTTATGAATCCTAAAGCTGTCGTCTTTGCCTATCACGATATTGGTTGTGCTGGCATCGAAGCCTTGCTCAACGCAGGCTATGAAATCGCTGCCGTGTTTACCCATGCCGACGACCCGAAGGAAAACACCTTCTACGGTTCCGTCGCGCAATTGTGTGCACGCAAAGGCATTCCGGTGCACGCCCCGGAAGATGCCAACCATCCTCTGTGGATTGAGCGGATCAGCAAACTCAACGTCGACTACCTGTTCTCCTTTTATTACCGCCATCTGCTGGGCGAGCAATTGCTGGCCTGCGCGAGCAAAGGCGCCTTCAACCTGCACGGCTCCCTGCTCCCGCATTATCGCGGCCGCGCCCCAGCCAACTGGGTCCTGGTGAATGGCGAAACCGAAACCGGCGTGACCCTGCACCGCATGGTCAAGCGCGCCGATGCCGGCGCTATCCTGGCTCAACAGCGTGTGGCCATCGAACGCTCCGACACCGCCCTGACCCTGCACACTAAGTTGCGCGACGCCGCTGCCAACTTGTTGCGCGACGCATTGCCGCTGCTGGCCCAGGGCAAGTTGACTGAAACCGCCCAGGACGACACCCAAGCGTCCTACTTCGGACGCCGCACCCCGGCCGATGGCCTGCTGGACTGGAAGCGCCCGGCCGAACAGCTGTTCAACCTGGTGCGCGCCGTGACCCAGCCTTACCCTGGTGCTTTCTGCCCGGTTGGCGAACACAAACTGATCGTCTGGAGCGCCGACGTCGTTGCCGGCAATGAAGGCATCGCCCCAGGCCGAGTGATCAGTTCCGATCCCCTGCGCATCGCCTGTGGCGAAGACTCCCTGGTGATCACCGCCGGTCAGCGTGGCGACGCCGGGCTGTACCTCAGCGGCCCGCAACTGGCCCGCGAACTGGGTCTGGTCGAAGGCTCGCGCATGGTCGGCAGCGAGTCGGCACGTGCCGTGCGTCGCACCCGTGTTCTGATCCTCGGCGTCAACGGCTTTATCGGTAACCACCTGTCCGAGCGCCTGCTGCAAGACGACCGCTACGAAATCTATGGCATGGACATCGGTTCCGACGCCATCGACCGCCTGCGCAGCCACCCGAACTTCCACTTCGTCGAAGGCGACATCAGCATCCACTCCGAGTGGATCGAATATCACATCAAAAAATGTGATGTCGTGCTGCCGCTGGTGGCCATCGCCACCCCGATCGAATACACCCGCAACCCGCTGCGCGTGTTCGAACTCGACTTCGAAGAAAACCTGAAGACCGTGCGTTACTGCGTGAAATACAACAAGCGCGTGATCTTCCCGTCAACCTCCGAAGTGTACGGGATGTGTACCGACCCGAATTTCGACGAAGACACCTCGAACCTCATCGTCGGCCCGATCAACAAGCAGCGCTGGATCTACTCGGTCTCCAAGCAATTGCTCGACCGGGTAATCTGGGCTTATGGTCAGAAAGGCCTGCGCTTCACCCTGTTCCGTCCGTTCAACTGGATGGGCCCACGCCTGGACCGTCTGGACTCGGCGCGGATCGGCAGCTCGCGTGCCATCACCCAACTGATCCTGCACCTGGTGGAAGGCACCCCGATTCGTCTGGTCGACGGCGGCGCACAAAAACGCTGCTTCACCGACGTGGCTGACGGCATCGAAGCCCTGGCACGCATCATCGAAGACCGCGATGACAAGTGCAACGGCCAGATCATCAACATCGGCAACCCGGACAACGAAGCCAGCATCCGCCAGCTGGGCGAAGAACTGCTGCGTCAGTTCGAAGCTCACCCACTGCGCTCGAACTTCCCTCCTTTCGCCGGTTTCCGTGACGTCGAAAGCCAGTCGTTCTATGGCACCGGCTACCAGGACGTGACCCACCGCAAGCCAAGCATCGATAACGCTCGCCGCCTGATCGACTGGACCCCAACCATCGAACTGAGCGAAACCATCGGCAAGACCCTCGACTTCTTCCTGCGTGAAGCAATGCTCGAAATCGCGGATAAACGCTGAGGTTACTCTTCAACATAAAGCAGGAAAGCATGAGGCGCCATTTATGGCGCCTCATGCCCTTTAGTGACGGGTTGGACTATCAGCGCTGGAACTTCGACTCATTCAGTCCAGCGCTGAACGTCTTCAGCCTACATCCCTAAGTACAAGGATTTCTCATGGGCGACTATTTCCGTCAATTGCTGGCTGTGGCACATCAGCAAACCAGGCTCTTTCAAACCAGGAGCCACTGGCAGGGAGCTCAACGGTCATGATTAAACGCTGGGGCATACCTCTTCTGTTACTCGCCTTTGGCCTGTTTTATCTGCTGCCATTGCCCTTTCACGGCCTCTGGATTCCAGACGAAACCCGCTATGCACAAGCCAGCCAGGAAATGCTCCTGAGCGGCAACTGGGCGGCGCCACACTTCATGGGCCTGCGCTACTTTGAGAAGCCCGCCGCCGGCTATTGGATGATCGCCATCGGCCAAGCGGTGTTTGGAGAAAACCTGTTCGGCGTGCGCATCGCCTCGGCCCTGAGCCTGGGGCTGAGTACCCTGCTGACTTACCTGATGGCTCGTCGCCTGTGGAATACCCCGCGCAAGAGCTTCACCTGCGCCACGATATACATGAGCTTTGGCCTGATCGTCGGACAGGCCGGCTACGCCAACCTTGATCCGCAGTTCACACTATGGGTCAACCTCAGCCTGGTGGCCTTGTGGTATGCCATCGACAGTACCGCACAGCGGGTAAAACTGGCCGCCTGGGCGGTACTCGGACTGGCCTGCGGCATGGGCTTCATGACCAAGGGCTTCCTGGCCTTCCTGCTACCCGTACTGATCGCCCTGCCGTACATGATATGGCAGCGTCGACTCACTGAAATGATGCGCTATGGCTTGTTAGCCGTGCTGGTCGCCGTACTGGTCTCGCTGCCCTGGGTGCTGACCGTACACATGCGCGAACCCGACTTCTGGTCATTCTTTTTCTGGCACGAACACATCCGCCGATTTGCCGGAGACGATGCGCAACACGCTCAACCCTGGTGGTTCTACTTACCGTTACTGATAGTCTCCAGCCTGCCTTGGGCACTGGCGCTGCCAGGGACTTTCAAGCATGCATGGCAGACAAAAAGCCAGCCAAAAATCGCATTTCTGTTGCTCTGGCTGGTGTTGCCACTGGCTTTTTTCAGCCTGAGCCGAGGAAAGCTACCCACCTACATCATGCCGTGCCTGCTGCCCTTAGCACTGCTGATCGGCCACACGCTGACCGGCTGGCTTGAGCAAGCCAGAACGGGGATAATCCGCGCTAACGGGCTGCTGAACCTGGCCCTTGGCCTGATTACGCTACTAACGGTGACTTACCTGCAATTCAAGCAGCCCATCTATGACAATGAGCCGCTTCATCTGACTTTTGTGCTCATTGCACTGGGGATATGGAGCATCGCCAACGCCCTGCAAGTCGCCAGACCATCGACCCTTTTTCTGGCGCCCGCAGTCGGGATGCTGGCGCTGGTCGCCTTGCTGCCTGCAGCACTGCCCAACACAATTATCTACAACAAGACACCTGACGTATTCATCTCCGAGCATGCCCAGGCACTTCGCGAGACCCGCTCGCTCTTGAGCAATGAGCTGGGGGCAGCCTCTGCCTTGGCTTGGCATACCGCACGCCCGGACATAACGTTGTACAACACCGTCGGTGAGACCCAATATGGTTTCACCTACCCTGACGCCAAGGGCCGCGCCGTGACATTAAGTACTGTCCAGCAATGGATGACCCAGGCTCGTCAGAAAGGCTCGGTCGGCGTGGTTATGCGGGTCAAAGATGACGGCGAAAGGCATGAAGTCGATCTACTGCCCAAAGATGGGAAGCGTTATGAACAGGGCAACATCGTGATTTTTATCTTTGCCCAAACGACACCATGACTGTATCCATTGCCGGAAGCCCGTTCTAACGCCTTCAATGACCATTTCCCAGTATTAAAGACGCGCTGAATGACCTTGGTCATTCCGCGCGTGATGACTATTAAATTACGACGCACACGCGGCAACAAACCTTAGGAACTGCGCATGAAAATCAGTGTATTCGGTAGTGGTTATGTCGGTCTCGTGCAAGCGACGGTGCTCGCCGAGGTCGGTCATGATGTCATCTGTATGGACATCGATGAGAACAAGGTCAAGCAGCTTTCCCAAGGCCAGGTAAACATCTTCGAGCCTGGGCTGGCCAATCTTGTTCGGGATAACCTTGAGAGCAAGCGCCTGCATTTCACCAGCGACGAAAAGCTCGCGGTCGAACATGGCGAAGTCTTGTTCATTGCTGTCGGGACACCCTCCGGCGACGATGGCTCGGCAGACCTCAGTTACGTTTTTTCTGTCGGCGATGCGATCGTCAGGCATCGGGTCACCCCCCTGATCATCGTCGAAAAATCCACGGTACCCGTCGGCACCGGCGACGCGTTGCGTGCTCATATCGAAAAAGCCCTGGCGGGACGCCCGCTGGAGTTCGATATCGTCTCCAACCCTGAATTCCTTAAAGAAGGCTCTGCGGTTACCGACTGCCGTAAACCGGACCGCATCGTGATCGGTTGCGAACGTGAAGAAGTGCGTGAGGTCATGCGCGACCTGTATGCGCCGTTCAACCGCAACCACGACCGCATCATGTTCATGGACCTGCGCAGTGCCGAGCTGACCAAGTACGCCGCCAACTGCATGCTGGCGACCAAGATCAGCTTTATCAACCAGATCGCCGAACTGGCCGAGCACCTCGGCGCCGATATTGAATCGGTACGTCTAGGCATCGGCGCCGACTCGCGCATTGGCTACGACTTCATCTATGCGGGCTGCGGTTATGGTGGTTCGTGCTTCCCTAAGGACATGCGCGCCCTGATCCACAGTGCCGACCAGGCTAACTGCTCCAACGATCTGTTGCAGGCAGTCGAAGCGATCAACGAGCGACAGAAGCACAAACTGTTCGATCGGCTCAACGCCTTCTACAAAGGAGACCTCAAAGGCAAGACCTTCGCCTTGTGGGGCCTGGCTTTCAAGCCCAACACCGACGACATGCGCGACGCCCCCAGTCGTGTCCTGCTGGAAGCCTTGTGGGCAGCTGGAGCAAATGTGCGCGCCTATGACCCGGAAGCCATGCAGCAAACCCAACTGCTCTATGGTGACCATCCGGGCCTTGCCCTCATGGGCACGCTGGAATCAGCACTCAGTGGTGCGGATGCGCTGGTCATCTGCACTGAGTGGCAGCTATTCAAGGCGCCCGACTTCGATGAAATTCACAAGCGCCTGAAAGCACCGGTGATTTTCGACGGCCGCAACCTGTATGACGCCGAACGCATGGCTCAAAAAGGCTTTACGTACTTCCCGATGGGCCGAGGCGAGTCATGCAACCTGCCAATCCCGCAACAAAAATGGGATTCCAGCAATCCCCTCTGATTGATTGATCCAGATGCCAGAGCCCTTGTACAAAAGCTCTGGCATCGTTGATCAAGTATTCAGCTATCTAACCCTGAAAAAGTTGACTCTTATTGATGAATAACCTTCTGTTCAAGGGAGGGTTATTCAAAACGTTCTATACGACACATGGACGAACTTAGCGAAGCCCCATCGTTGGTTGCCGAACCCTCTCCAACCTTGCAACGCCTCAACGTAGAATTATCTGTTCAGGCATAAACATCAGCCACTGATCAAGCCTGAACCCATCCTTTATTGATCGCAAAAGCGAACAGGCGCCGATACAGTCCTTCCAACCCCTGCAGCAGTTGCTGTTTGACCTGACCAACGCTTAGCCCTGTGATGACAACCCAACTACTGACGATGGCCACAAGAAAGGCGCCAATGATATCGAATGGAAAATGCACGCCCAGGTAAACACGGGAGGCCCCCACAACGACACCGATCAACACAAGTAAAGCACCGACATTGCGCAAGGCGCTCCAGATAAGTGCCAGCCCCACCGAGAAAAACACCACGGCGTGGTCGCTGGGGAAGGAAGATTCCGCGTCATGGCCCATGAACGTATGCCCCAACTGAATCATAAATGGCCGAGGGTGCATCCAGGCGGCGGCAATCAACTGATTGCAACTCAGGGCAACCAGCAAACTCAGCGTGGCAACCAATACCGCCGCACGGCGTTGCGGGCCTCCCCAGAGCCAAAATCCTGCCAGTAACAAGGGAACACCATAAATCAGCCACTGCGCGACGATAATGGCCACCCACAGCATCCCGGGGGCAGGATCTGCACCAGCATTGATCATTAAAAAAAGTGAACGATTCAATGCTTCCATGTTGCGAGCCACCCTATAAGCAAATTACAAACAGACTATCAATACCCCCCAAACAAAGACCGAACACGTCTAGACACCGACCTCATCAGGAAACTTAAACAGCACCTGGCCATTGAGTTCTGCCGCGCAGCGTTACGAGCACATCGATAACAACATTGCGCACTCATCCGCAAACGCTTGAGTTCAATAACCTCTGAGAGTTTAGATATGCCGCCGTGAAAAAAGAGTGAACGCACTGTAAAGGAAAACGTCGGCCTGAGAAAAGACCGCACTCTCAGCGAGCCCCTGACCACGAGATTAACGGAAATAACATCCACACGAGCATCAACCGCCCATCCGCCATAAAAGTTGGCCGAATAATGCTTTTTTTTTGCCATCCCGACACCAATTTGACAAACCACCCTATAACATTGACGCGCCTTGTCGTGCCGTACGACAAGGCCCGAAATTCCAGGGGGCACTCGGTCGCGTTATGGAAATTATAAGAATGAAGTTTTGGAGAAGCGACAGGGGAGCATTGACACTGTTGCTCGCTGTATCGGCACTGATTCTGTTGCTGGGGCTCGGAGCAAGGGAACTCTGGGGCGCTGAAACCCGCTGGGCTAACATCGCCTTACAGATGATACAAACAGGCAACTATTTCGACCCCTACCTCAAAGGCGCACCCTATTACGACAAACCACTGCCCTCTTATTGGCTGATCACCGCCACGGCAAGTTTGATGGGCGGCCTGAACCACTGGTCATTACGACTGACGTCAGTGATTAGCGCCTGGCTAAGTATCTGGTTGGTCTATCTCATTGGTGAACGCCTCTTCCGCAAAGGCACCGGACTGATCGCCGGCTGGCTGCTGGCGACGACGTTCTTTTTCATCTTCTGGGCACGGGTAGCCACGGCCGATGTTCTTACCGTGTGCGGCGTGCTCGCGGCCGTCTGGTGGTATTGGCGCGGCCCGGATGACACTCGCCTGAGTCGCTACATAGTGTTCTTTGTATTGCTGGCGCTCACGTCCCTGCTCAAAGGCCTGATTGGTTTCATCCTGCCAGGGCTTATGCTGTTGCCGCACGTGCTCAGCGAGGGGCGCTGGAAGCGTCATCTCAACTGGCGCTTTTGCCTGGCGCTAGTGATCGCAGGCGCGCTCTATATGGTGCCATTCATGCTGTCGCACCTGTATGGCACGCCCAGCTACGCCGAGAGCGGCCTGGGCCTGGTCTTCAGGGAGAACGTAGTACGGTTTTTCCACCCGTTCGATAATATCGGCCCGATCTATACCTACCTGCTCTACCTGCCGATCTATACCCTGCCTTGGGCGCCGTGCTGGATACTTGGCCTGTGGCTGGCTCTGCGCAACTGGAAGCAGATCGAACCAAACACCCGCTGGCTGATCTGGGGCCTGGGCTTGCTGTTTGTGTTCTTCACTGCCAGCGGCAGTCGGCGCAGCTACTACGTATTACCTCTGGTGCCATTCGCACAGCTGCTGTCAGCCTGGTGGGTGACCCGACACATGGCCGAACGACGGGAGGCTGGCAAAATCAGCGGTCCAGGCTGGACGAAGGGCATCGCAGCTGCGGCGGTGACACTCTTGCTGGTGCTGGGCATTATCTACCCCTGGACCAACGGTGGTGGCGGCGTCATGCAGTTCACCGCAGACATAAAGGCGCAAGCCAGCAAAAGTGCGCCCTGGAGTCAGTGGCGCATGGTGCTGGTCGAGGTCGACAATAAACTGCCGATGTACCTGCAAAATAAAGGCGCACCTTTTTACTATGTTCCGGAAAGCGAGGATTTTCCGCGCGACGGTAACAGCGCCGCATTCATGGCATGGCTAGAGAAGAAAAGCGGCGAGACATGGGACCCGCAGCACACGATCATCATCACCCAGTATCACGATATTCATCAGCTGCCTCTTGGCTACCTGGCCGCCGACCATCAGGTAATTACCACTAAGCCGAATAACGGCGCCCGACTGTTCCATGTCCGCGAATCCGGCAGCGTTGCTTTTGTCCCGGGAACATCTGCCGCAGACGCACCCCTGCCGTGATCGAAAACGACCGCGACATCGGACTCACCAAAGGAGTGAACGATCAACGCAATTAGCCCGCCGATGGATTTCGGAAGTCTACCGGCCTGGAGCGGAGGTAGACTTTGTCGACGCGGGCACAGGGACACCCCTGATTGCTGGCTCCCGATGATAATCGGGAGCACAACCCCAAGCTTCAGCGATTAGTTTTGGGTATTTAGAAAGCAAAAAAAAGCGACCCTAAGGTCGCTTTTTGTTGCTTCAAGGAGTTCAAGGGCCTTGAAGCTTAATATGGCGCAGCGGACGGGACTCGAACCCGCGACCCCCGGCGTGACAGGCCGGTATTCTAACCGACTGAACTACCGCTGCGCGTAACACTGAGAAGGATTGGTGGGTGATGACGGGATCGAACCGCCGACCCGCTGCTTGTAAGGCAGCTGCTCTCCCAGCTGAGCTAATCACCCTTCACTCTCGGTGTGGCGCGCATTCTATATAGCGACCCTATCTCTGGCAAGCACTTTTTTAAATAATTTTTATAATCCTGCCAAAGGCTTAGCACAGGGTTGGCCGCAGAGGCCGAGGAGCGAATAATGCCCCCACTTTGTACAAAGGAGAGATTCACCCCATGTGGTTCAAAAACCTGCTTATCTATCGCCTGACCCAAGATCTGCCTTTTGATGCCGAGGCGCTGGAAACCGCATTGGCGACCAAACAGGCTCGCCCTTGTGCCAGCCAGGAGTTGACCACTTACGGTTTCGTCGCACCGTTCGGTAAAGGTGAGGACGCTCCTCTGGTTCACGTCAGTCAGGACTTCCTGCTGATTGCCGCACGCAAGGAAGAACGCATTCTGCCTGGCAGCGTGGTGCGTGATGCATTAAAGGAAAAGATCGAAGAGATCGAAGCCGAACAAATGCGCAAGGTCTATAAGAAGGAGCGTGATCAGATCAAGGATGAAATCATCCAGGCCTTTCTGCCCCGCGCCTTTATTCGTCGCTCGGCGACCTTTGCTGCCATCGCGCCGAAACAGGGTCTGATTCTGGTTAACGCCTCCAGCCCGAAACGCGCCGAAGACCTGCTCTCCACCCTGCGTGAAGTGATCGGTTCGCTGCCGGTACGCCCACTGACGGTGAAAGTCGCGCCAAGTGCAACCATGACCGAATGGGTCAAGTCCCAGAAAGCGGCTGACCACTTCTTCGTCCTCGACGAGTGTGAACTGCGTGATACCCATGAAGATGGCGGCATCGTGCGCTGCAAGCGTCAGGATTTGACCAGCGATGAAATCCAGCTGCACTTGAGCACCGGCAAGGTGGTCACCCAGCTGTCGTTGGCCTGGCAGGACAAGCTGTCCTTCGTGCTGGACGACAAGATGGTGGTCAAACGCCTGAAATTCGAAGACCTGCTGCAAGATCAGGCCGAACAGGACGGTGGCGAGGAAGCCCTTGGCCAACTGGACGCCAGCTTCACCTTGATGATGCTGACCTTCGGCGAATTCCTGCCTGAGCTGTTTGAAGCGTTGGGCGGCGAAGAACTGCCACAGGGCATCTAAGCCATCAGCTGTCATGCGCTACCCGTTGCGGTAGCGCATTTCCCCTCTAATAAAAAAAGGAACAAGCCATGCGTGCGCTGGCTGCGTTGAGTCGCTTTGTCGGGAATACCTTCGCCTATTGGGTGCTGCTGTTTGCAGTGTTGGCGTTTGCGCTGCCCGAATGGTTTATCGGTTTAAAAAGCGCCATCGTGCCGCTCCTGGGCCTGGTCATGTTCGGCATGGGCCTGACGCTCAAGCTCGATGATTTTTCTGAAGTCGCTCGCCATCCATGGCGTGTGGCCTTAGGGGTGGTCGCGCATTTCGTGATCATGCCCGGCGTCGCCTGGCTGCTGTGCCAGGCGTTTCATCTGCCCGCGGAGATCGCTGTGGGCGTGATTCTGGTGGGTTGCTGCCCGAGCGGCACCTCCTCCAACGTCATGACCTGGCTGGCCCGTGGCGACCTGGCGTTGTCGGTCGCTATCGCCGCAGTGACCACCCTCCTCGCCCCGCTGCTGACACCCGCGTTGATCTGGTTGCTGGCCTCTGCCTGGTTACCGGTGTCTTTCATGGACATGTTCTGGTCGATTCTGCAGTTGGTCTTGCTGCCAATCGTGCTTGGCGTTGTCGCACAACGCGTGCTCGGCCATCGAGTCAAAGCGGCGGTGGACGTCTTGCCGCTGGTATCCGTGGTCAGCATCGTATTGATCGTCGCAGCGGTGGTTGCCGCCAGCCAGGCGAAAATCGCTGAGTCAGGCCTGTTAATCATGGCGGTGGTGATGCTGCACAACAGTTTCGGCTTTGTGCTCGGCTACTTCACCGGCAAGCTGTTCAAGCTGCCGCTGGCGCAGCGCAAATCCCTGGCACTGGAAGTCGGCATGCAAAACTCCGGGCTGGGTGCTGCATTGGCCAGCGCCCATTTCTCGCCGCTGGCCGCCGTGCCCAGCGCGCTGTTCAGCGTCTGGCACAACATTTCCGGCGCCTTGCTTTCTACGTATTTCCGGCGCATGAGTGAAAAAGCAGACCGCGAACTCGCCACTCGGCCCGTTGCAGACTAGCCGCGTTATCGATACCTGACTTGCCCCCGAATCGTTTATGTGCAAAATACTGCGCACAGCCAGGACGACCTGACTGATCCATCAAGAAAAACGATTCGGGGACGACCCCTTTATAGGAGGTCATCATGTCCTGGATCATTCTGTTTTTCGCCGGTCTGTTCGAAGTCGGTTGGGCCGTCGGCCTGAAATACACCGAAGGCTTCACCCGCCCCTTGCCTACAGCCCTCACCGTCGCGGCCATGTTGGTCAGTTTGGGCCTGCTCGGCCTGGCCATGAAAGAACTACCGCTGGGCACTGCCTACGCGATATGGACCGGTGTCGGTGCGATAGGCACCGTGATCGCCGGGATCATTCTGTTCGGCGAGTCCACGGCGCTGTTCCGCCTGGCCAGCGTGGGCTTGATTCTGTGTGGACTGGTGGGGCTCAAGCTGAGTGCTTGAAGTTGCACTACGCCAGATCAACTACCGAACCGTGCCTCGCAACTCCGCAACTCGCGCCTGCAAACTCGCCGGTAACGCCGCCTCCATTGCCACGGCGGGGCCGGCAACTACGGTGATGCGCGACCACAGCCGACGAAAGACTCCCTTGTTCGGATCTCGGCTGAAGAAACTACCCCACAAGCCCTGCAGTGCCAGTGGAATCACTGGCACTGGGGTGTCTTGCAGAATCCGGCTCAGGCCACCTTTAAATTCATTGATCTCCCCGTCAGCAGTCAGCTTGCCTTCAGGGAAGATGCACACCAGCTCACCATTTTTCAGGTATTCAGCAATTTTTTTGAAGGCCTGATCGTAGATCGCCAGGTCTTCGTTGCGTCCGGCAATCGGGATGGTGCCAGCGGTGCGGAAAATGAAGTTGAGCACCGGCAGGTTGTAGATCTTGTAATACATCACGAACCGAATCGGCCGCCGCACAGCCCCGCCAATCAACAGCGCATCGACAAAGGACACATGGTTGCAGACCAGCAGCGCCGCACCTTCTTCCGGAATCAGCTCCAGGTTGCGATGCTCGACGCGGTACATGGAATGGCCGAGCAGCCAGATCATGAACCGCGTGGTGAACTCGGGCACGATCTTGAAGATGTAGGCATTCACCGCGATGTTCATCAGCGAGATCACCAGGAACAGCTGCGGAATCGACAGTTTGACCACACTGAGAAGCACGATCGAGACGATGGCCGACACCACCATGAACAGCGCATTGAGGATATTGTTGGACGCGATGACCCGAGAACGCTCGTTCTCGACGGTGCGCGACTGGATCAGTGCGTACAGCGGCACGATATAGAAGCCGCCAAAAACACCGATGCCCAGCACATCGCTCAGCACCCACCACGCCTGACCATAAGACAGCACCGTCAGCCAGTCATTGGCCTGAACGTTTTGTGGAAAGCCGCCCGAATGCCACCACAGCAGCAGCCCGAACACGGTCAGGCCCATCGAGCCGAACGGCACCAGACCGATCTCTACCTTGCGCCCGGACAATCGCTCGCACAGCATCGAACCCAGCGCGATACCGATGGAGAACACGGTGAGAATCAGCGTGACCACGGTCTCGTCGCCATACAGCCACTCTTTGGCGTAGGCCGGAATTTGCGTCAGGTAAATCGCGCCGACGAACCAGAACCAGGAGTTGCCGACAATCGAGCGTGACACGGCCGGCGTCTGACCCAGTCCCAAACGCAAGGTGGCCCAGGATTGACTGAAGATATTCCAGTTCAGGCGCATTTCCGGCGAAGCCGCCGCTGCGCGCGGGATGCTGCGACTGGCGATATAACCCAGACACGCCACCAACAAGATCGCTGTCGCAACGATCGGCGCGTAGTGCGCGGAAGACATCATGATCCCGGCGCCGATGGTACCGGCCAGAATCGCCAGGAAGGTGCCCATTTCCACCAGCCCGTTGCCACCGACCAATTCATCCTCATGCAAGTGCTGCGGCAGGATCGAGTACTTCACCGGCCCGAACAACGCCGAGTGCGTCCCCATGGCGAACAACGCCAGCAACATCATCCACAGGTGGTTGAGCATGAACCCCGCCGCGCCCACCAGCATGATCGCGATTTCGCCCAGTTTGATCAGGCGGATCAAGGCATCCTTGGCGTATTTCTCGCCAAACTGACCCGCCAATGCCGAGAACAAAAAGAACGGCAGAATGAACAACAGCGCACACAGGTTGACCCAAATCGAGCGATCGCCGTCGATGCTCAGCTTATAGAGAATGGCGAGGATCAATGATTGCTTGAGGATATTGTCGTTGAAGGCCCCGAGGGACTGGGTGATGAAAAACGGCAGAAACCGCCGTTTTACCAGCAAACTGAATTGCGACTGACTCATCGTCCGTGTACTCGAATAGCGCCGGGGTCGGCTTTTTAATTGGAGTGTCTATGTCGACTCCGAGCCACATTGGAAACGTTACGCAAGCAGATGTCGATAGGACGCGTCTGGTTTGATCGTCTCCCACGTCTTTAATACTCACTTGACCCCAGCACCCAACCCCGCAATACAAGGTGAAACAAACAGCTCTCCTTTATAGGCACCACATACGGTCCGACTCATGACGATCAGCCACAATATCGCCAGACAGCACACCAACGCACAACCGGCCAGCGAGAAGAATGTCAGGTGCAGCCTTGCTGCAAGCTTTAGGGTCGCCAATGCGTAGACACCCAATGGAAAGGTGAATCCCCACCAGCCGAGGTTGAACGGGATGCCGGTGCGCAGGTAGCGCACGGTAATAAGCACGGCCATCAGCATCCACCACAAGCCGAATCCCCACAGTGTGATACCCGCCACCAACCCGATACCATCCGCCATCTCTCCGAGCCCGGGCAAACCGTTGGCCGCAAAAATCGCCGGTGCGTCTGCGCCCATCAACAACATGCCCAACGCTCCGGTGCCAATCGGACCCAACGCCAGCCAACTCGAAGCGGCCATGTTTTCGTGGGGCAATTTATGCAGGGCCATGCGCAACAACAGAATGGACAGGATGCTGAACGCTACGGGTACCGAGAACGCCCACAACACGTAGCTGGTGATCAGCACGCCGAATTGCGCGGAGGCGTCGGTCAGATGGGGTGCCAGCAGACCACCACTGGCTGCCGCCACCTCAGCCGCGACCACGGGTAACAACCACACGGCCGTCATCTGGTCGATACTGTGCTCCTGACGCGTAAACATCATGAACGGAATGGCCACCCCGCAGGCCAGCGCCATAGCCACGTCCAGCCACCACAGCGTCTCGGCAATAGGCACTATAGCTCCGCCCCATCGAGGTAGGCCGAAGAATAGAAAGCCGTTGATAATGGTCGCCAGCCCCATGGGGATGGTGCCGAAAAACATCGACACCGTAGAGTGCCCAAACACTCGCCGCGCCTCATTGAAAAACAGCACCCAACGCGCCATATACACGAGACTGAAGAGCACGAAGAGCGCGATATTGAACAGCCACAACCCCTCGGCCAACAGGTGCAAACCCGGGATCTGCACGGGCAATTGCCCCAGCGTCAGGGCCAGAATGCCGGTACCCATGGTCGCGGCGAACCAATTCGGGGTGAATTGGCGAATCACTTCTCGCGGATGACTCAGCGTGTTCAACGGCAGATTACGTTGGTTGGCAACGGCGTATGGCGCAGGCGTATCAAGGCAAGGCATGCTCTTCTCCAGTCCTCCTATGAGGTGAAATGAGCTTATAGTTCGACTGCATATCTATATAACGGGTAATTTCTCTATAGGTCATCTATTTTACCTATATGCAACACCGCAGACCTCGTCCTGCGGCACCAGGCCGCGCCAAGACCTTGGTCGGCACTGACGAACCCTGAACATCATGCGAGACTGTCCAGCCGGAGCAGGATCGCTTCCGGTCGGTCATTTTTTAACGAGCGCTGTTGAGAGCTATCTAGCGCTACCTGGAGTTTTACATGTCGCTGTCCAGTGGGCTGATTGCTGCAGTCGCCCTGACCTATATGGCCGTTATGTTCGCCATCGCCTTTTATGGCGATCGACGCAGTGCGCCTCTATCGCCACGCCTGCGGGCTTGGGTCTACAGCCTGTCGCTGGCGGTGTACTGCACCAGCTGGACATTTTTTGGCGCCGTGGGCCAAGCGGCCGAGCAACTCTGGTCGTTCCTGCCGATCTATCTGGGCCCGATATTACTGCTGACGCTGGCGCCGTGGGTGCTGCAGAAGATGGTGATGATCAGCAAACAAGAGAACATCACGTCTATCGCTGACTTCATCGCCGCACGCTATGGCAAGTCGCAATCGTTGGCGGTGGTGGTTGCACTGATCTGTATGGTCGGTGTTTTACCGTACATTGCCTTGCAGCTCAAAGGCATCGTCCTGGGGGTGAACCTGCTGATCGGTGCAGTCGCCGAATCCACGGGCACCCGCGCCCAGGACACCGCACTCATCGTCTCGCTGATCCTGGCACTGTTCACCATCTTGTTTGGCACTCGCAACCTCGACGCTACCGAACACCACCGCGGCATGGTGCTGGCAATTGCCTTCGAAGCGCTGGTCAAACTGTTCGCGTTTCTCGCAGTGGGCGCGTTCGTCACCTTCGGCCTGTACGACGGTTTCGATGACCTGTTCAGTCAGGCAATGATCGCCCCTCGCCTGGAAGAGTACTGGAAGGAAACCGTCAACTGGCCGTCGATGGTGGTTCAAACCGGCGTAGCGATGATGGCCATAGTGTGTCTGCCACGGCAGTTTCACGTGACCGTTGTCGAGAACATCGAGCCCCAGGATCTCAGGCTCGCCCGGTGGGTTTTTCCGACGTACCTGGCCCTGGCTGCGCTGTTTGTAGTGCCCATCGCCCTGGCCGGACAAATGCTACTGCCCAGTTCGGTGCTGCCCGATTCGTTCGTGATCAGCCTGCCGTTGGCCCAGGCGCACCCGGCGCTGGCCCTGCTGGCGTTTATCGGTGGCGCCTCGGCGGCCACCGGTATGGTGATCGTCGCCAGCGTTGCGTTGTCGACCATGGTCTCCAACGATATGCTGCTGCCATGGCTGTTGCGCCGCAAAACCGCAGAGCGCCCCTTCGAGGTGTTCCGCCACTGGATGCTGTCGGTGCGTCGGATCAGCATCGTGGTGATCCTGTTGCTGGCTTACGTCTGCTACCGGTTGCTCGGTTCAACGGCGAGTCTGGCAACCATCGGCCAAATCGCCTTCGCCGCCATCACTCAACTGGCCCCGGCCATGCTCGGCGCGCTGTACTGGAAACAAGCCAACCGCCGAGGCGTATTCGCTGGCCTGGCAGCCGGCACCTTTATTTGGTTTTACACCTTGGTGCTACCCATTGCGGCCAACAGCCTAGGCTGGACGCTCACCCTGTTCCCGGGGCTGGCCTGGCTACACGGTAACCCATTGCACTTACCGATTACCCCGCTGACCCAAGGCGTGGTGCTGTCGCTTGCCGGTAACTTCACGCTGTTCGCCTGGGTGTCGGTGCTGTCACGCACAAGGGTCTCCGAACACTGGCAGGCTGGACGCTTCATCGGTCAGGAAATCAGTGCGCGCCCCAGCAACCGTTCGTTGCTGGCGGTGCAGATCGAGGATTTATTGAGCCTGTCGGCGCGCTTCGTGGGTGAGGAGCGCGCGCGGCAGAGTTTTATTCGTTTCGCCTATCGTCAGGGCAAGGGCTTCAGCCCGAACCAGAACGCCGACGGGGAGTGGATAGCCCACACCGAGCGCTTGCTGGCTGGTGTGCTCGGCGCGTCCTCGACCCGCGCAGTGGTCAAGGCCGCCATCGAAGGCCGGGAAATGCAGCTCGAAGACGTGGTGCGCATCGCCGACGAAGCCTCCGAGGTGCTGCAGTTCAACCGGGCACTGCTGCAAGGGGCCATTGAAAACATCACCCAAGGCATCAGCGTGGTCGATCAATCGCTGAAACTGGTGGCCTGGAATCATCGTTATCTGGAACTGTTTAATTACCCGGAAGGCCTGATCAGCGTTGGCCGACCAATCGCAGACATCATCCGCTATAACGCCGAACGTGGTCTGTGCGGTCCCGGTGAAGCCGAAGTGCATGTGGCGCGTCGGCTGCACTGGATGCGCCAGGGTCGAGCCCATACCTCAGAGCGATTGTTCCCCAATGGACGCGTCATCGAGCTGATTGGCAACCCGATGCCCGGCGGCGGTTTCGTCATGAGTTTCACTGACATCACCGCGTTCCGTGAAGCCGAGCAGGCGCTCAAAGGCGCCAATGAAAGCCTCGAGCAACGCGTCGCCGAGCGTACCCATGAGTTGTCACAACTGAACGTGGCGCTGACCGAGGCCAAAGGTACAGCGGAAACCGCCAACCAGTCGAAAACCCGCTTTCTTGCAGCGGTCAGCCATGACTTGATGCAGCCGCTGAATGCGGCGCGACTGTTCTCGGCAGCCCTGTCCCACCAGGAAGACGAGATCTCCAGCGAGGCCCAGCAACTGGTGCACCATCTGGACAGCTCGCTGCGCTCCGCAGAAGACCTGATCAGCGACCTGCTGGACATTTCTCGCCTGGAAAACGGCAAGATCACACCCAATCCTCAGCCGTTCCCCCTGAGTGCGCTGTTCGACACCCTCGGCGCCGAGTTCAAGGCACTGGCCCAGGAACAAGGCTTGAAATTCCGGGTACGCGGCAGCAACGTGCGGATCGACAGCGACATAAAGTTATTGCGACGGATTCTGCAAAACTTCCTGACTAACGCTTTCCGCTACGGCAAGGGCCCGATACTGCTGGGCGTAAGGCGTCGAGGCGCGCAGCTGTGCCTTGAAGTCTGGGACCGCGGCCCAGGTATTCCGGAAGACAAACGTCAGATGATCTTCGAAGAGTTCAAACGCCTGGACAGCCATCAGACCCGTGCCGAAAAAGGCCTGGGCCTCGGGCTGGCCATTGCCGACGGACTTTGCCGCGTATTGGGTCATGAACTGCAAGTACGCTCCTGGCCGGGTAAAGGCAGCGTGTTCAGCGTCACTGTGCCCCTGGCCACTCATCAAATGCCATTGGCCGCCAGTCCTGCCGAGCCCAAGTCCCACCAGCCACTGAGCGGTACCCAGGTACTGTGCGTCGACAACGAAGACAGCATTTTGATCGGGATGAACAGCTTGCTCACGCGTTGGGGATGTCAGGTGTGGACGGCGCGCAATCGCAGTGAGTGCGAAGCCCTGCTGGGCAAAGGCGTGCATCCGCAGCTGGCGCTGGTGGACTATCACCTGGATGAGGGTGATACCGGCGCCGCGCTGATGGCCTGGTTGCGCACGCGACTGGGTGAGCCGGTACCCGGCGTGGTAATCAGCGCGGACGGTCGACCTGAACTGATCGCGCAGATCCACGCTGCCGGCCTCGATTACCTGTCGAAACCGGTCAAACCGGCGGCGCTGCGGGCATTGTTGAGTCGGCATGTTAGTTTGAGCTGAATCAAAAAAGGGGGCAGCGTAATCTGCCTGACACATGATGGCGGACACCCGCTATTCTTTGCCTACCCCTTTGTCAGGCGAGTGACTTCATGCTTCAGGTGCAAGGCGTGTTCAAGAGCTACGCGACGCCACAAGGCCCGCTGGCGGTGTTACAAGGGGTCGATTTACAGCTCGAACACGGCAGCAGTCTGGCACTGATGGGAGAGTCGGGTAGCGGTAAAAGCACCCTGCTGCACCTGGTGGCCGGGCTGGACCAGATCGATCGCGGCAGTATACGCGCCGGCAGGCATCGTCTGGATCAAATGAGCGAAGCACAGCTTGCCCATTGGCGGCGCACCGAGATCGGCCTGGTGTTTCAACAGTTCAACCTGATCAGCAGTCTGTCAGTCGACGACAATCTGGCGTTCCAGGCGCGCCTGGCCGGACGTTATGATCCGTCCTGGCAAGCACAGCTGATCGAGCGGCTGGGACTCGGCGCGCTGCTCAAGCGCTACCCGGAACAGCTGTCCGGCGGTCAGCAACAGCGGGTTGCCATCGGCCGCGCGCTGGCCTCGCGTCCCGGCCTGCTGTTGGCCGATGAGCCCACGGGCAATCTGGACGAAGCCACCAGCGATGAAGTCCTGCAACTGCTCCTGGACCTGCTGAAAAACACCCCGACCAGTTTATTGATGGTCACCCACAGCCCGCGAGTAGCGGCTCGATTGGCAAGCAGAGTGGTACTGCATCGCGGGCGACTGGCCGATGTCGGCGAGCGCTGAGATGCGCGTATTTTATTGGACATTACACGCCCTGCTCAGCCATTGGCGTCAGCACCCGGTGCAGTTTTTCAGCGTGCTGACCGGGCTGTGGCTGGCGACCAGCCTGTTGACCGGCGTGCAAGCGCTGAACAGTCAGGCGCGGGAAAGTTACGCCCGTGCCAGCCAGTTGATCGGTGGCGAACCCCAAGCCAGTCTGAGCGCACCGAATGGCGCGTCCTTCTCTCAGGAGGTGTTTGTCAGTCTGCGCCGCGCGGGTTGGCCGGTGTCTCCAGTGCTGCAAGCACGCCTCTCGCTCAAGGGGCATGATGATCAGCGCCTGCAATTGATGGGCATCGAACCGGTGTCGCTGCCAGGCGGTTCGGCGGTGGCCGGGCAAGCCCTGGACATGGCGCAGATCGTTGGATTTTTCAGCCCGCCGGGCAGCACCTGGATCGCCCCGCAAACCCTGCAGGTCTTGGGTTATCACGAAGGTGACCAACCCCTGACCAAGAATGGGCTGGCCTTGCCACCGCTGCACAGTCAGGCCGACATGGCCCCGGGGTTACTGCTGGTGGATATCGGCTTCGCCCAACACCTGCTGGGCATGCCTGACCAAGTCTCGCGGCTGTTGTTGCCTAAAGACTTTGCGGCCACACAACCGGCATTGCCTGCTGAACTGGTCGGGCAACTGGTGCTCAAGAGCAGCGGTGAAGAAAACAACTTGTCGCGCCTGACCGAGAGTTTTCATTTAAACCTCGATGCACTGGGCTTTCTGTCGTTCGTGGTCGGTTTATTTATCGTGCATGCCGCCATTGGCTTGGCACTCGAGCAGCGGCGCGGACTGCTCAGGACTCTGCGCGCCTGCGGTGTCAGCGCCCGTATGTTAATCCTCAGCCTGGGCGTGGAGCTGGGTGGCCTGGCCTTGCTGGGAGGCCTCGCCGGGGTCGTCAGCGGTTACTTCCTGGCCAGCCTGTTGTTACCCGATGTCGCCGCCAGCCTGCGGGGCCTGTACGGCGCCGAAGTGGCCGGACAATTGAGCTTGAGCCCGTTGTGGTGGGCCAGTGGTGTGGGTTTGAGTCTATTCGGTGCATTGCTGGCCGGGGCCAGCAGCTTGTTGCGTGCAGCGCGGTTGCCACTGCTGGCCCTGGCCAACGCACAGGCCTGGCATCAAGCCTATGCTCGCTGGTTGCGACGCCAGGCGGGGGTGGCGGCCATCGCAGGCGTGACGGCGTTGTTGGCCTTGTTATTGGGTGACAGCCTGGCCAGCGGTTTTGTGCTGATGGCCGCCCTGATGCTGGGCGCGGCACTGAGCCTGCCGGTGCTCCTCAATGCGCTGCTTAAAGCCTTACTGGGCCGCAGTCGTTCGGTATTGGGCCAGTGGTTTCTTGCCGATTGCCGCCAGCAGTTACCGGCGTTGAGCCTGGCTCTGATGGCGCTGTTGTTGGCCCTGGCCGCCAATATCGGTGCGGGCAGCATGACCTCGGGATTTCGCCAGACATTCAATAACTGGCTGGAACAACGGCTGACCGCAGAGCTATACCTCAACCCACAGAACCCGGCCCAGGCACGTAGCCTCCAGGCCTGGCTCAACGAGCAGCCACAGGTGCAGGCCGTGTTACCCACCTGGCAGGTCTCGATCCAGCTACAGGGCTGGCCTGCGGATGTAGTCGGCGTGATCGACCACCCGACCTACCGTCAGCACTGGCCGTTGCTGGACACTCAGGCGGACGATCCCTGGGATCAACTGGCCCGGGACGACACCCTGATGCTCAGCGAGCAACTGGCACGCAGGCTCAAGGTTCAGGTCGGCGATCAATTGACGATTCCCACACCACAAGGTCAGTGGTCGCCGCGCATCGTCGCGATCTACGCCGACTACGGCAATCCCAAGGGCCATCTGCTGGTCAACGCTCAACACCTGCTGCGCTATTGGCCGCAGTTGTCGCCCAATCGCTTCAATCTGCGCATCGCCCCTGTGTCGGTACCGCCGCTGGTGCGCGAACTTCAGTCGCGCTTTGCCCTGGAAGACAGTCGCATCGTCGATCAAAGTCGGCTCAAGGGCTGGTCCACACAGGTCTTCGAACGCACCTTCGCCGCCACTGCCGCGCTCAATAGCCTGACACTGGGGGTCGCGGGAGTGGCGTTGTTCATCAGCCTGCTGACCCAAAGCCAGAGTCGGCTCGGACAACTGGCGCCGCTGTGGGCACTGGGCGTGACCCGACGCCAACTGATGCTGCTCAATCTGGGACAAACCTGGCTGCTGGCAGTGCTAACGCTGTCACTCGCATTGCCATTGGGTCTCCTGCTGGCCTGGTGCCTGGACGCGGTGATCAATGTGCAAGCCTTTGGCTGGCGCTTGCCGTTGCAGGTGTTCCCTGCCCAACTGGTGCAGTTGATGGGGCTGGCCCTGCTGGCGACCTTGCTGGCCTCGGCGTGGCCGTTGATCAAGCTGTATCGCAGTCGCCCGGCCGACCTGCTGAGGACCTTTGCCAATGAGGATTAGATGGCTATGGCTCTTGCTCGGCACCCTGCTCTTGAGTGCCTGCGATGATCAAAAGCCGCCTGCCGATGGTTTTGCCGGGCTGGGTAACCAGGCCTCGACGTTTGCTCGGGTCGTCCCGGGCAAGGTGTTCAGTTTTCCTCGGGATCACGGCCCCCACGACGGTTTCCGCATCGAGTGGTGGTACGTTACCGCCAACCTCAAGGATGACCAGGGCCGGACCTTCGGCGTGCAATGGACGTTGTTTCGCAACACGCTGAAAGCCAATACCCAGGTGCAGGGCTGGAGCAATCAAACGATCTGGATGGGCCATGCCGCAGTGACCTCGGCCAGCCGGCACTATGCCGCCGAACGTTACGCCCGCGGCGGCGTCGAGCAAGCCGGGGTTAACGCCTCGCCGTTCAAGGCGTGGATCGATGACTGGACATTCGACAGCCAGTCAGGCCTCGAAAAACCGCTGGCAAACATGCAACTGCACGCCCGTGGACAGAATTTCAGTTATCGACTGCAACTGACAACCAGCCAACCGCTGGTGCTGCAAGGCGAGCAAGGTTTCAGTCAGAAGTCAGAACAGGGCCAAGCCTCGTATTACTACAGCCAGCCATTTTTCCAAGCTAAGGGCACCGTCGAAATAGACGGCAAGACGTATCAGGTAGCGGGCCCCGCCTGGCTGGACCGTGAGTGGAGCAGCCAGCCACTGACCGCCAATCAAACGGGCTGGGACTGGTTTTCCATGCACCTGGACAGCGGCGAACAACTGATGCTGTACCGGATGCGGCAGAAAAACGGCGAGCCGTATCTGACAGGCACCTGGATCAGCGCTGACGGCCAGACACAGGTATTGAAGGGGCCAGAGATCCAGCTCACGCCACTGACCTCGAGTGACGTCGCCGGGCACGCGCTGCCAACCCGCTGGGGAGTGAAAATCCCCGAAAAACACCTCGACATCACCACAACCGCGCTAAACCCCAATGCCTGGATGAACCTGCGCATCCCGTACTGGGAAGGCCCGGTGCAGTTGAGCGGAAGTCATTCGGGCACCGGGTATCTGGAAATGACCGGGTATTAAGTCGAGCGAGGGCTCACACCCGACACTTCCCGACAGCCGAAGGCACTTTGGCTGCCGGGCAGTCTGCGGGAGACGATCAAATGACCGTGATCAAATGCCTCCCAACGTCCACCGTTCCAGCAAGGTCAACTCGCTCAACACGCGCAGCTCTTCTTCCTCTCGCTCCTGGCGCAAGGCATTCACCTGATTGAGATACTCACCCTCCATTGCCGGGGGTGCCGCTGTGAGGTCTTCGAGTCGGAGATCGAAAGCCGCCAGTCGTTCCTCGAACCGAGCCGCATAGTGCTGGTGCAAGTAATCGCTCCAGAAGCGCTTCTGGATCATCGAGTCAACGTACTCAAGCGCCTGTTCACGCTGCAAAACGGTGCCTTCGGCGCTGATGATCGCATCCTCGCTCACCCCCACTATCCGCCGATAATTCATGCCGTGGGGCTGTGCAGGCAAACCCAGCCGGTCAGCCAGATCCGTTCGATAAGCCAAACGTACCTCGGCTTCATCGACGAGCAATCTCATGCTCTTCCTGGTGGCGATATCTTTCTCGGCGATTGCTTCGACGGCCTCGAGACGAAACAGACTCTTACCCAGCTTGAACAAAACACCGCCTTTGCCTTCCTCGGGCACGTTCAACAGGGCATTTCGGCTGTAGACCTCCACCTGAACATCGCTGAACAGCAAGCGCGCACCGTCTGTGCAGGTTTCACAACCTTGTGCAGCTCGCGCATTCAGAGTGCCTCGCAACTCAGCGTCTTCTGCCGCAGCCTCCAGCACCCCAAGTACTTCAATGGTCAGTTCTTCACGGACCCGGTTGAAATCCTCGCTGCCTCGCAATTGTTGAATCAGCGATAGCAGGTCGGGGGCATCGTTGGTCTCCTCAACCCGTTGCCACGCGAGCTCGATTCGGCTGTTCAGTGAATCACTTCCCGGCACTTGCCAGAGATGCACACCCTCCGCGGCCTGCGGATCTGGAGTCGGTGGCTCCGAGTCTGAAGATTCAGGAGCGGAGAATAGATCGTCCGAAGCCTCAGACTCCGAGGGCGACGAGCGACGTGAGTGAAGCGCCCTGATGTCGTCCGGATAATCCGCAAGCAACGAATATCGCTGATTCCAGCCACTGTCATTGACCCATGCGGTCTGCAGATCGTCATGGGAAATCGGATTCCCGTAGGCCCTGACAGTCAAATGTTGGTTGCTGTGGCGTTGGTTCTGCAAAATATGATCGGGTAAATGCACGATCTGGTTATCGGATATGTCGAGTTCCTGCAGTGGAATGTCCTCGACCCACTGCGGCCATTCGGTCAACCCCATCGACTCAAGGGCTAACACGTCCAGTCTCAATCCGCTGCTACCGGCAAAGCTGCCCAATGTATTGCCCGACAGATCCAGCGTCAGCAACCGAGGCATAGCAACGAATATATCCATGGCCTGCTGACTGATCACCATGTCCTGACAAGCTATGGACACATAATTCAGTTGGGCGAACCCGGTCAGCCCCGCAGGCACACGTGAAAGCCCGCCGTTAGTAATAGACAGCTCTTTTAGCCCTGTAAATTTGCTCAAGAACACATCGAACTGCTCGGCATCAGCCGTCACATTGCTTAGGATGATTTCTTCGATTTTGCTGTAGTAATCCGGCAGATCCGGCAGATCGGAGAGGTCAGGCAAGGTAACGGAATCGAGACTAAACGTAGTGCGCGGCTCTGGCATGACGGCTATCACATGCTCGCTGTAGCGCCAGGCACGAGAAAGTTCGTCTGCGATTCGCCCTCTTGTTTGACGTTCCAGCGCAGTCAGCAGCGGATTGGACTCCGAAATATCGACCCAGCCGTCCAGCGCATTGCGCAAAGTGCCAAATGCTTGAATCTGCTCATTCAAACGCGCGCTGACCCGCGCTACATCTCGGCCGGCCAACCGGTCGACGTGGCCCGCATCAGCGCTTTCAGGATAAAACGTGCGCAGTCTTTCGCTGAGCGCCTCTGCGCTCTCTTGCTGGTACACAACAGCCGCTGCCATCGCCCCACGTCCACTCAACAGGTAGCCGATTCGGCTATTGGATAGACGGGACGGCACAGTGAAGCTCTGTTTGGCGCGCGATTGGCCGAGAACCCTGGCCGCGTGATCACGTTGACCCATGGCGACTGCGGCCAAACGCTCTCTGAACTGGCTGACGTTCCAGACGCCGGACACGCCAATCGACTCGCGGGCCGAGTCCGGCAACGCCTGCATGACCGCCGTAAAAAAATCAGCAGGCGCGTGTAGCTCGTTGCCCTCGCTGTCATGAGCCTGATAAGTCTTGCCACGCTTGACCAGCGTTTTAACCTGCGATGCCGTCGGGCTGCCGACACGATTAAGCAACTCGCCGCCCGTCGAGCCCTGTCGGACCTCGATCATCAGGTCTGTCGGCCAGCCCGGCAGTTTTTCAAGCGAGACCAGCGCGAGCTTTAGGGTGTCTGGGTGCGCACTGCCCGAGGCAAGGAAAAAACCTTCATAGGCACGGTTCAGTTGTGTTTCCCGTACATAAACACGGGCTTGTCCCGCCAGTCGCGAAGGAATGCGTTGCTGCCCGGTCATCTGCGCAATTTCGGTCGCATTAGCCTCGACAATGATCTCCTTGGCGGCTGCCGTTGTAATGCTCGGAAAGTCCCGTTTGATCACATTGATGAGCGGATCGGCGGAGGCCTCGCTAGCCTGATACTGCGCGTTGAATATTGCGGGCAAGTCCTCGTGCGCACCGGACTGCACCAACTCTTGGTCCAGTCGAAACCGTTTTATGGTGTCCGCCAACTGTGGTGTCGGAGCCTGGTTTCCCAGGTGGATCCTGCGCAGCAGCGTTTCATCGGTCCCTGTGAGTGCCAGAATGTGCTCGGCTGTTTTTTCGGAAAAGGAATCTACCGAATACCCCAACCGCTTGAATAACGTGTTGATCTGCCAGCTGTGCGGGCTTTCGCCCTCGACCCGCCATGCGCCTGCGCCGTTATGTTCAAGGAGGGGCGAATACGTTTCGACATAGACCGGGGGCTTGAGCCGCCAGGTGTTGATCGCCGGATCAAGCGCTATCCGATAGAGTTTGTCGTTCAATGGCAGGTAGTCCTTGCCCTCAAGCGTGATGCGCCCTTCGGCATCCGCCGCGACCCAATCAGGCAGCAGTACGTCAGACTCAAACGGCTTGAGGTCAACCTTCCACAGACGACTCTGACCATTGGCCAGTTTTACTTCGATCAGCGTGTCGATAAAGGCCGAACCTTCAACGGCCGGCACGTGGGACGCCCCGCTCGCCCCCAACACAACGATCAAGGCGGCATTGCTTGCCACACCAAAAAGGTGCGCCAGCGCTTCCTCGACTTCCGCATGATTCCAGGCCTCGACACCTTCGAATAACTCGTTGAACAGCTGCGCGCCGGCGACCACCATCATGATTTCGCCCACACCCGGAACGAAAAAGGCCGCGAGATTCAGGACACTCAAACCAATGCTCAGAAACTCATCGTAGAAGGCCAGGCTGCTCTTGAAATCCTCATCGTCGGTGCGCACCACCAAGTAGCGCGCATCATCGAGCACTTGTTGCAGTTGCTGACGGTAAAGGGTCAAGAACAGGTTACCCACCAACGGCGTTTCGCCGAAGCTCAGGGTGGCATTTTTATCCAGCGTTTGCGTCCAGATGGCACTTGGACTGGGGAACATTCTCTTGATCAAGGACGTGCCAACTGCGCCCTTCTGCAGAACAGGGTCTGGGGTGAAGACGCGGTAAGGCAGCGAAGGGAAAAGACGTGTGTTCAGGGCTTTGAAAAAAGCTGGCCGCTGCCGTTGAGTGATAAAACGACTGAAGAACTGCTGATAATCCGCTGACCCCAAACGCTCGGTCAGCGCCTTGGCGAAATCAGCAGTTGAGGCGTACTCCTTCAACGGGTGCAGGGGGTCTCCCGGGATATACGCCACGCAGGGCAACGCCTTTCCATCCTCATGGCTTCGATCCGCGCTGATCACCACTATTTTATGGATCGGCGTCTCGAACAGGGTCAATCGTACGACACTCGGCAGTGACGCCTCCGAGCGCTGAGCGGCCACCTGCAACATCATCTGATGGGCGCTTTCGCTGATATCCCCTTTGATGCGCGCGACAGTGATTTCAACCGATAGCGCATCCCGCTCACTGACCAGGAACAGCGCTCGACGATTAGCACGTACCGCCACAGGGTTTTCATCCAGCCCGGTGTAGGGCTGAAATACCGAATCGAGGTGATCCTGATAGAGTTGCCCCAGGTTCAGATTGCGACAGGCACGGGCGAACTGTTCAGGGGTAATAGGCAGACGCTCTCCAGAGTGCTCATTGAGGAATACGCCAGAGCCTGTTTTGAAGGCGCCGTCTTTACCCTCGTGCGCTTCGAAGTTTTGCAGCGCAGCTTCGAGCAGACTGCTGCTGGATGTTCTGTAGTCGACGTTGCGGTTAAAGAATATCGCGGTGCGCACATCGACTTTCACGTTGAACCAGTCTTGCAACGCCTTGGTCAACAAAGGCTCGGCGAATGTGTCAATGCTCTGCAGTTCCTCAAGCACCTCGGCGACCCGCGTTCTCGAAAAACTACTGACTGCCATTTGCACCCGCAGGGTTTCACGTAGCGTGGGGTCTGCCTCTTTTAGCCAGGCGGGGGTATTGCTCTTGATGAAATGGAGGTTGGGTTGAACTGGATTTTTAGCGTTTGAACGAGGTGAAACAGTCATAAAACACAACCTGCTGGCATGAATAGGACTGACCACGTTATGCATTCGAAAGGTTTAACTGAGGTACACAATTAGCACCGACGAAATCAGCCCTTCTGTTTTGCATAACCGTGTGGGAATTGGCTAAACGCAGAGGGTGTGCTCTGGGTCGAAAAAATAGTGCCCGGCACGTCGAGAAATAGCGCCTTCGATGATGACTACCTTTACACTTCACCACTTATCCACTCCCAAAGACCAACGTCCATGTCTGAAGACTTCGAAGTCCCCAGTCCGCACGAACATCACCTGAAACACGTCAACGAACACGCCCATGCCAGCGGCGACAATTTCGCGGGCAAGATAGCGGTGATGACGGCGATTATGGCGACCCTCGGCGCATTGCTCAGCTATCAGGCCGGCTCCACGGAGAGCGAAGCGGCCATGGACAAAAACAACGCCGCGATCAAGAAAACCGAAGCGTCCAACCTGTGGAATTACTACCAGGCTAAATCCAGCCGGCAAAACCTCTCTGAACTGGCGATCCATATCCCCGGCCTCGATGCCGCGCATTACACCGCCGAAGCCCTGCGCTATAAAAATGAGAAAGAAATCGTGCGCAAGAACGCCGAGGCCCTCGAAACAGAGGCTCGAGAGTGGGATGAAAAGTCAGAGTTGGCACTGCATCAGCATCACCGCTGGGCGCAGGCGATGACTGCGATTCAGATCGCTATTTCGCTGGCGGCGATTACCTTGTTGACGCGCAAGGAGTGGCTCAAAAAGGTGGCGTACAGCGCAGTGGGTGTCAGTGTCGTGCTGGGCACACTGGCGTGGTTCCATATTTAAGTCGGACCAGAGTCCCTTCTTATCGTCGGCCACGGCAAAGGCCGATTCAATCATCGAGCCGTCCACCCCGCCAGCAAGAACAGCTGCTGGCGGCATGAGCCCTGTCATCAAACGTTCGGTTTCAGCGACCAAGCCAGGTGAACGCGAGATCAATACCGTGTCGCAAGGCCTCGCCGAAGGTGCGCCACTCGCCCATTTCCTCGCCGAGCTTTACCCTGTCATTGCCAGCCTTGAGCCAAATAGTAATTCCGATAGGCGCCATACTTTTTGGATCTCCCCAAATGAAGTCAATCTTTGCTTGCTCTCCGTTCGGATGGATATAGTCCACGGGATAAGGTCTTTCCACAACCAAATGCATGGCAATCTCCTTGAGCCGGCCCCGCGCCGGAATACACAAATAGACCATGAATTGAAATCACGCCACTCCGCGAAGTCCCCCTCTGCCCCATAAAAACAAGGTCCCCCCCCCAAAAAACCGGGGCCAGAGTAGTGGAGCTTGTCGATTAATTTCCCGATGCATGTGACGCCCTATCCCCCTACGTCATTTCCAGGCGCTTTCTTATACCTGTCGCGCCCGGGAGCGTTGATGGCCCTGCGCGGCAGCGAGGTCGACCCGCGACAGCGAAACGCCCGAACCTGTCGGATACACGTCGATGAAAACGTCCGGGAAAAGCTCCCGACCAAAGCCACACGGGAAATTTTATTGAACGATCGGGCTCTGCATGCACTCGAAAAAGTCAGACCACTTACGGCGGCGCGCTCTGATGATGCGCTTGCGCCGGAGGGGACGGGTGAAAGATCAGAGCACTATGTCCGTTCCAAAACAGGACCTGAAACAGGCTGTGTGAAAACGACTGCGCTCGGCATGAAGCACCGCGGTGGTACGTACCAAGCACCCATAGCCTTGGAGGGTCCGGAACACATAGGGTTTATGCACCATGTGCGGATTAGCTGGAGTATTAGGAAATGGGGATATAGGGGCTTTGCGGGGCAATAAACACCCCTGAAACCCCCTGAAAAAACCTCATTTGGTACAGAAAGTGGTACGAGCATGCTCGGGTTTTAGTTGTTTTCAAGTTTTAAATCTCATCCGTAGCGGCGCCCCAGAGCAGCCTTGAGATACCGGTGGAGCACGTTGGTTTTCTGCTCGCACATACTGATCAGTGTAGCGGCATCGTCATGCTGAAAATTGCGGAGATGATCCTTGTAAACATCCCCGAACTTTTCCCTGGGGAGCTGCTCCTCCATACCTTCGTCATCATCCTGGTCGTTTTCATAGGGTTCGCTCTCGACCATGTATTGACCGGCATACATCATCGCCACCAGATCCAGAGCCTGGTGATGACTGAGTTTATTGAGCGAATCCCGGAGCGCCTTTTCTTCTGGGCTAGGGTCTCCGAGGATGCTTTCTAATATTTGATCTCGGGTTTGATCCTGAGGGATCGCCGCTAGTCGTGCTTCCGACAAAATTATGATTTCGCGAACTGTTGCATCGGACAGATGTTGCATCACGGCTCCTAGCGTTCAAGATGAATGGCGAATAATACACCGCGCACGGCGCCTTGCTCCCTTTCCATGTCTTGGCTGGACGACAAAACCAGCTGCAAAATATTCCAAAAATTATTCCGGGCTGGGCAGCCTGCGATTCTGCGCAGGTTGACAGATTGGCAGATCAGCAATGACTTTAGGTTGGCAAAGGGCTGAATCAGCAATAATGGGATTCGGTCCGAACAACCAGCTTTACACTAGGTGTAAAGACGTAAAGATCGACTGGCAGGGAACCTGCACGGGCTACATGCTAATTTTTACGACCTACAATGTAGGCGCGAAAAATTAGCATGCAATTGCAGGAGTTGAGCCCTACTGACAAGCGCTTACCGCCGCCACCAACTCCTTTTCATAGCTAATATGCTGTCGACGCTCAGCCAGCAGTGCCCTCACCTTCTGCTCGAGACTTTCGGACTTATTCAGGTTGCATGCCAAGCAAAGGCTTGGCCTCCCCGGCGCCCTGCCGACCGAACACAATCCCTTCCTTTAACATCAGTCCGCCCAACATGAGATTCTGCGCAGGTTGACAGATAGGCGAATCAGCAATGAGGTCTGGTTGACAGATTCCAAAATTAGCAATAACTGGATTCGATCAGAGCGTCCGGATTTGCGCCCTCAGCGAAGTCGATCAGCGACACACATTCATCACATACGACTGCAGCGCCTTCAAGGCCGCTTGGTCGGCAATGATCCCGGCCCGGATGGAAAGAACAGTTGATCCAGAAGCTGGAGAGAGTTCGACGGTTCCTGCATCACCCATGCCGGAGCTGATGGCGGTGCCGGGCACGTTGCCACCAACGGCACGACAACTTCACGCGATGCGCAGCCGGCGAGCACCAGAGGCAATATCAGCGCGCAGCTTGTCATTTTCAGAGAGTGCTTTCGTTTTTTCCTCTGTGGCTTTCTGATCGAGAGCGGTCAGGGCCTGCTCGGCGGATTGCTGTTACCGATCATATCCCGCACTGAGATCTTCTTGATCAAAGGAGCTCCGCCAGCCCCACTCTTCTTCGCCTTGGGCTTTTTGAGGTTGCCGGGCATTTGAACTTCGCCTTCATAGGTGACAGCCGCCCTCTCGACGACTGTGGCGCGCACCATTTTCATCCGCTCGGACACAGACTCCGCTTTGATGAACTGTGGGCCTATGAACTCGCAGAATGCTACGAATACACGCAAGGGCTCTTCGTAGTTGAAGAAGCTGCTGAGAAAATGGTAGGTCCTCACAGACTTGGCGAGGAGGTAAGCCACAGAGGCGAGAGAACATTACACGCCGAATGCCATTTAGGTTGAGTCGTGGGCGATCCTAGAATGGTGATTTTATCGACGCAGACTCATCACCCAAGTGTTGCTGTAACGCATCTACCTGATCGAACAGCCCCTTGAATACTTCCAATAGCTCAGGGTCAAAGTGTCGGCCGGACTGCTCACACATATAGGATTGGGCCCGTTCCTTGGTCCAGGCTTGCTTGTAAGGTCGCTGCGAACGCAGGGCGTCGTAGACATCACAGATAGCGACGATGCGTGCCGCCAGCGGAATGGCCTCGCCTTTGAGCCCGTGCGGGTAGCCGCTACCGTCCCACTTTTCATGGTGGTACAAAGCAATTTCGGCGGCCAACTCGGTCAGCGGCGACACCTGCTCATCACGCAGGATTTCGTAACCGATACGTGCGTGTTCATTCATAACCACACGTTCTGCGGCGGTCAGTACTCCAGGCTTGCCAAGGATCGCGTCAGCAATGCCGATTTTACCGACATCGTGCATGGGCGCAGCCAAGCGTAATTGTTCTACCCATTCAGGCGGGTGGTCCATGGCGGTGGCAATCAATGCCGCCGATTCACCGATGCGCAGTACATGATTGCCCGTCTCGTTGTCTTTATAGGCTGCGGCCCGCGACAGGCTGCGGATCAGGGCTTGAAAGCTGCGGTTTAGTTGCGCCGTGCGTTCCTTTACCAGGTCCTCGAGTTGGTCACGCTCCTGATGCATGTTTTGGCTGGCCAGACTCAACTGCAAACTGTTGCGCACCCGCAAGACGAGATCGGACAGATCAACAGGCTTACTGATGTAGTCTTGAGCACCCATTTCTAGGCCCTTGCGCCGATCTTCGGCGCGGCTCAGGGCCGAGATGATAATCACGGGGGAGCGGCTCCGATCACGCGGCTCCAATTGCTGCAGAATGTCGAACCCGTTGGGTGTTGGCATGTCCAGATCCAGCAACAGGAGGTCCCATGGGTTCTCCTGCAGCCAGACGAGGCCTGCGGCCGAGTCACTGAATGTCTTGACGTGTACAAGGCTGAAGGTTTTCAAGCTGGATTCGAGCAGACGTAGATTGGAGGCCACATCATCGATAACCACTACACGCGAAAAGCGCAGTTCGTCAGATAACATCAACAGGTACCTCTGATAACAGTTCGCGCACCAGGGCGCGTAGTTCGTCCAGGTCCACCGGTTTGCTTAGCGTTCCCTGGCAATCCAGGGCCAGCAAATGCGCGATATCCGGGGCAGCGCTGAGGAGTACTATCGGCAGGTTGCGGGTGGAGGGGTGTGCTCGTAGCTGATTCAGCAGTGCAGCTCCATCCATATCTGGTAGATGTAAGTCAAGCAACATCAGTGCTGGCGGCTCGTCAAGAACTCGTTGTAGCGCTAGGTAGCCAGTGCCGACGACATGGACTTGGGCTAAATCAGCCAATGCCTTGCGCACCAGAAACTGGCTTGCCGAGTCGTCTTCTACATAGAGCAGATGAGGTAAGTTGACCTTAGTCAGTTGCGGTTCTGGACGCGATCCAGCAACTGGCAGGGCCACCCGGCCAAGCAGCGCTAATTCGATCCAGAAACGGCTGCCGATACCTGGCTCGCTGTGGAGGCCCATACGGCCCTGCATCCGCTGGGCAAATTCGCGGCACAGTGACAAGCCGATACCGGTGCCCGGGATCGCCGTGTTTTCACGGCCCAGGCGCTGGAAGGGTTCGAACAGTTTCTCTTGCAGGTGCGCATCGATACCGAGGCCGTTATCTTCGACCATCAAACGGACACAGCCGCCAGTCACTTGATAACTGAGGGTCACATGGCCTTCTGGCCTGTTGTATTTAATGGCATTGGATAAAAGATTGATCAGTACCTGACGCAATCGGTGCGGGTCGGCGCGGACCCGTAGCGGCTCATCCGGTAGAACAAGGTGGAACTGCAAGTGCTGTTCCTGCGCTTCGCGCCGGGTCAACTCGGCGCATTCGCTCATCAGGCTGCCGATGTCCACTGCTTGCAGGTCAAGGTGCACTTGGTGAGTCTGGATGCTCGACCAGTCAAGAATATCGCCCACCAAGTGATTGAGGTGTCGGCTAGCCAACAGAATTTCGTCCAGATAGTCCGTATCCTCGGTCTGCTCCAAGGCCTTACGCTTCATGGTCATTAGCTGAGCAAACCCCTGAATGGCGTTCAGCGGGGTACGCAGTTCATGACTCATGCTTGAAATAAAGCGCGACTTGGCCTCGCTTGCGGACTGCGCTTGCAGGGTAGCGTCGCGCAGCTGAGCTTCGATTTGCTTGAGTTCGTCAATATCCACATGAGTGCCGGCAATGAGGCTGGCCATCCCGCTGCTGGAATCATGCTCCAGCACTCGGCCACGGCTTAGCAGCCAGTGATAGCAACCGGAGGCATCGGAGAAGCGAAACTCCGACTTGTAAATATCATCATACCCATCGCGCACCTGTTCATAGGCCAGTCGGATGGACAACTGATCGTCGACATGCACACGCTGGAGAAACTGTTCATGGCTCAGTTCGGTATCTGGAAGGCCGAAACGTTGACAAAAATGCCTGCTCAGGGTGACACGACCGCTAATGAAACTATGCTCCCAAAGACCTTCAGTGGCGCTCTCAAGTACCAGATCGAGGCGCTGTTGGGCGATTGCCCGCGACTGTGCGCTTTGCTCCAGTTGCTCGCCCAATGCCGTGGCATGCCCGGCCATCTCGTTCAACTCGTAAATATGCGAACTGACTTGCACGGGCTGCCTCTGTCCTTGGCCTATCCCGCTCATCATCTGCGAAATTTTCGTGATGGGCGCTCGCAGTTCGCCGCTCAGTCGCAGAGCGCGCGTCCACATAAAGGCGAAAAATAGCAGATAGAACACAATCAGACCGGCAATCATCAAGTAACCAAGCTGCTGGTAGCGACCCGCCAATGCATTGGTTTGTTTGAAAATATCGGCCTCGTCGACCACTGTCAGCAGGCGCCAGCCCGTTTGTTTGATGGTGGTCCAGGCCACCCAGTTCACCCGCTCACCAAGAATGATCGATTGAATACCCTCTGGTTGGGCGGCAATGATCTTGGCCAGCTCGCGGGTTTCATTACGAGTACGTAGATTGAAGTCTTCTGGCTTGAACAGCTCGCTACGGATAGCCTCATCGTAGGAGTGATCGGTCAGTTCATCGAGCCCAAAATCGGCCTCTCCAGATTTGGGCATGGCCATGATCCGCAGATCATTACTGACCAGCATGGCATAACCACTCCATGGCACGGACAACTGCTCGATCTGCCGCAGGATGCTCCCCACCGTGATGTCCATCCCACTGACGCCTTCAAGGAAGTCGCCTCGGTAGACAGGGGCAATGGCCGACATCATCCACCCCTGTCCCGCCGGATCAAGGTACACATCGGTCCAGGCCACCTTACGCGCAGGGTTATGGCTCGCATCAGCCAGGTAGTAGAAGTTGTAGTCGGGGATCACCATGTCATGGGGGTACTGGTCCTGCGTACTGAACCATGGGTAGATATAGTTGAGGCTGTCCCAACTGTTGAAATACACACTGGCAACAAGCGGTTGGCCCTCCTTGAGCTGCTTCATCAGCGGGGCAAGGCTCGCCAGCCGAGCCACTTTCGCCAGATCCTGACGCGCGGGCAGCGTGCCGTTAGCGTAGAACACCGCAGCTGCACCGAGGTCTTTGGGGCTATAACGAACGCCATCGACCGTCAGCATCAATGCTTCGGCCGTGCCGACAGGTTCATCTTGCAAGGCTTTTGCGGTGAGGTTGCGGTAGAGATCTGTGAGAGCGCCCAGATTCGTCAACTGCTCATCGATGATGCGTCCCTCATGCTTGGCCGAGTACTGCAGATCGGTCAGGGCGTTCTCCCGCAAATAATCGATTTGCGCCTCGCGAATGGCACCGTTGGTCAGCAGGTACACGGCAATCAGCACCGTTTCTACCAACAGCAGGGGTATTAGGGCGCTTTTTGCAAAAGCTCCCCAGATCCACCGACGCAGGCTTATGAGGTTTGTTGCTGGCAAGGTACAGAACTCCATTGGATAGCCATTGAACAGAACCGTCATTGATATGATAGTAAAAATATTTATATTGCCATTAGACCGTCATCGCGCCATTTTTAATGACAATCTGCATGCTCCGCTCAAAGCTCTATTGCCTACCACCTTCTGCGCACGCTGTACAGCGTGCCTGGACCTGTACTGCCTATAAAGCAGGACCCAGCTTTTCTTACCAACTGGCGCCACTCAACATCGCTTATAAGCCTCTCTAGTTCCATCTTGTCTGCAACCTTCAACAACTCGTGGTATTGCTGCTCAGCGCTCATCCAGGCGGCCGGGTGTTCAAGGATTCGCCCCCATGACGCCAGCGCCCGCGCTCTCAACTCATCCTGCACATAGACCCCTTTTTGGGAATGATGTCACATTGACACTACACCTAAAAAAACCCAATCACTTATAGTCATCGCGACCAGAAACGCGCTACCTACAGAAGAACCCAGCAAAACTAAGCCGCTGTATAGCGGTGCCACCGTCAGCCATCGTAATTCACACCAGCTTGATCTGAGCTGCTGAAAGAGAAGTTTTTATACAGTGATGGCATTTTGACGTCAATTTTTTTGTGTCAGGCCTTGTTACACGCCGCACTGCGGATGCACAGGCGCCGATAGCCACTGTCGTGAATCGCTTACCTGATCAACCCGTGTTCGACTGCGGCATTTTTAGCCTCAGCAAAAAATACTGCAGATTGTGGGTGCCTCCGACAGTTGGACGACTTTCGATCACTGACCGCCCCGCCCCTACATTCAACAGGCCTAACACCGTATGAGCCCACAAACTCATAGCTACCTAGATCCAAAAAATCAGCGGGAGTAAATGTGGGAGTAATTTTCCAGGCATGAAAAAGCCTAACCTTTTCAGATTGGGCCAACCCCTTGAGTTATATGGTCGGGACGGAGTGATTCGAACACTCGACCCCTAGCACCCCATGCTGGGGACGATAGCGAGCTAACCTATTGAATTAAAACGGATACCACCCCTTTTAAGGGTGGCAAAACATCCGTTTTTTTGTGCTTATGCAAACGTAAACTCGTGGCCTGCAGCGGAGGTTTTGCGCACCTATTCTTCAGGCTTCTAGCCGACCGGACACCGCGCAACTATTGATTGGCGGCTATGGTTACGACTCATATGTGTTCATGCCCAGGAGAAGATCATGACGAAATCTGGCGGAACAAAGAGTGGATCGGGAGGAAAAGGAACGGGAAGCGCGCCGAAGAGCGCTCCGGTTCCAAATCTGCCCAGCACAACAGGGAATAAATCTGGTGGCGGACGTGGGAATGCACCGCCGAAAGGTAAGTAGGTGCATCATTTCGGCGCCTTCGCGAAAGGCGCCGAAATTGTTTGAGCCACCATCATGTCAAGGTGACTTCTATTAAAGCCTATCCTATTGAATGTAAAAGAAAATATCTACTTTATTAGCTACCAAAAAAGCCCCAATACACACTATAAGAATCAATAACTTAGCGTTGTATTTTCATACAGTAGTAGCCCCTACTCCGGCGTCCTGCCGACCGAACACAATCCCCACCAAACACACCAACTGCTGTGCTGTTCACTCCACCGAGGAACACCAATGCCGAACTCTGACCTGCTCCCGCCCCTGCTCTCAAACTCTACGAAAACCAACTAGCCTTGAGGCTCCATCATTATGGCGTTGATCGATTAGGGCGAGAAGGTGACCTTCGCTCAAGATCGAGAAAGCATCTAGGGACTTTCCATCAGCGTTGGCGATCCTGATCCATCGCAATAAAACCGTTTGGAGCTAGCGGCTTGCGCATCCAATCTGAAAAGACCGCTGGCGTTTTCCAGCAAAGGCGATATAAAAAACTTGTACATTATTTTTTATTTGTACAATAATTCGCAACTTCCCTTCTCACAATACGTTCTGTGGATTAAAGCTAGGAAGTCCCTGGGCCTTTACGCTCACCTCAACTGGATTCTGTTTGATGAATACGACTCGCCAGCTATGCCTCGTCTTGGGCGACCAATTATCTTTCGACCTTGCCTCACTGCAGGGTCTGGATAAGGAGAGCGATACGGTGCTCATGGTCGAGGTGATGGAAGAAGCTAGCCATGTCCCACATCATCCGCAAAAAATCACCCTGATCTTCAGTGCTATGCGCCATTTCGCCGAGGCTCTGCAGCAGCGTGGAATCCGAGTTCAATACGTCACCCTTGATGATCAGCAAAATAGCGGATCGGTGCCGAGCGAGTTACGCCGCTGGCAGGCACTCCTACAGCCAGATGAGCTACACATGACTGAATGCGGCGACTGGCGTTTGGAGCAATCAATCAAGGACTGCGGCTTAGCGATCGAATGGCATTCCGATACTCGCTTTCTCTGCACGCGCACCGAGTTCTCTAACTGGGCGAAAGGCAAAAAGCAGCTGCGCATGGAATTCTTTTACAGAGAGATGCGGCGCAAGAGCAGGTTATTACTCAATGGCGACGGCAGTCCGGTCGGGGGCGCTTGGAACTTTGATACAGAAAACCGCAAGGCATTACCAAGGGGAGTTAGGCCGCCTTCGCCTGCCCGCTTCACGCCCGACGCAATCACCCAGGATGTGCTTGCGTTGGTGGCAAGACACTTCACCAGCCACTATGGCACCCTCGACACGTTCGACTACCCGGTAACCCATGCGGAAGCTCAGGCCCTATGGGATTACTTCCTCGACTGGGGCATGGCAGCTTTCGGCGACTATCAAGACGCCATGGCCAGCGACGAGCCCTTTCTGTTTCATGCCCGTATAAGCGCTGCACTCAATATTGGCCTACTGGATCTTCGTCAGCTTTGCAGCGATGTGGAGTCAGCGTACTGGTCGGGCAGCATTGCACTCAATGCTGCCGAAGGCTTTATTCGCCAACTAATCGGCTGGCGGGAATATGTCCGGGGCGTCTACTGGCTGAAGATGCCTGACTACGCCAATGGCAATGTGTTCGGTAACACAAGGTCGCTTCCAGAGTTCTACTGGACAGGCGAGACCAAGATGAATTGCATGCGCCAAGCTATCAGCCAAAGCCTCGAGCATGCCTATGCTCACCATATCCAACGGCTGATGGTGACCGGCAATTTCGCCCTGCTCGCGGGCATCATACCGAGTCAAATATGCGAGTGGTATCTGGCGATCTACATGGACGCCTTCGACTGGGTGGAGCTACCCAACACACTGGGCATGGTCATGCACGCCGATGGCGGTTACCTGGGCTCTAAGCCTTACTGTGCGAGTGGCCAGTACATCAAGCGGATGTCTGACTATTGCCGTGGCTGCGCTTACAAGGTGAGCGAAAGCACCACTGACGACGCTTGCCCCTTCAACTCGCTCTATTGGCACTTCCTGATGCGTCACGGCGACCGTCTGCGCGGCAACCAACGCATGAGCATGATTTATAAAAACCTCGACCGGATGCCTGAATTCAAACAGCAGGCGCTTTGGCAACGTGGCCAGTCATTGCTCGCCAAATTAGATGGAGATGAGTCATTTTGAAAAAGAGTGAACTCCCAGTCAAAACTTGCGTGATCTGCGGCCTCCCCTTCACGTGGCGGAAGAAATGGGCTCGCTGCTGGAAGGAAGTGTGCTACTGCTCGGAACGTTGCCGACGTAGTAAATGTCTAATGTATTGATAGTAAAGCTGATTGCTTAAATTTTTGATTGGCACAGCTAATGCATTTCTACCTAGGAAACAAAGCAGTGACGGCGACGACCGTCCCACGTCCTTCCGTGATAGCAGAGGCACGCAAAATGAACGCGATCGACCTTTTAAAAGCTGACCACGTACGAGTAAAGGACATCCTCGCCCAATTGAGCGAGTCGACTGATCGGTCCCAAAAAAAACGTACTGACCTGCCTGGTAGCCAAGCTCGAAATGGAAATCACCATCCACACCAAGCTGGAAGAAGAGATCTTATATCCCGCCTTCAAGGAAGCAGGTGGTAAGGAACAGGAGGAAATGTATTACGAGGCCAAGGAAGAACACCGCACTGTCGACTCTCTGGTACTTCCCGACCTCAAAGCGACAGACCTGAGTTTGCGGGTCGCACAAAGTTCGTTAAGGAGTTGATTGAGCATCACATTGAGGAGGAGGAAACCGAGATGTTTCCTCAGGCGAAAAAGCTGCTCGGCAAAGCGACATTGGATGCGCTGGGCGAGCAAATGGAAGCGATGAAAGCCGAATACAAGAAAGCTCTCGGCACGCCGAATAATGCCGCTTAACAGGCCAGCGTACAGCCCGGCCCAGCGCCGGGCTTTTTCGTATCCACGACATCCTTTTCACAAAATACTCACAGACTTTAGCGCAGATTGAGCGGTCAAAAAGGACTTGGCACCATTGGCCCAGAAACTGGCCCAAC
Source organism: Pseudomonas sp. 5C2 (assembly GCF_034314155.1). Classification (NCBI taxonomy): domain Bacteria; kingdom Pseudomonadati; phylum Pseudomonadota; class Gammaproteobacteria; order Pseudomonadales; family Pseudomonadaceae; genus Pseudomonas; species Pseudomonas sp. 5C2. The sequence continues at coordinate 2,475,511 of NZ_JAVIWH010000002.1, forward strand.
CTCTCCGGCGTCCTGTCGACCGAACACAATCTCAATCACGCGGCTTGCAATACCACGACTGCGCATAAAGAAAGCAGTCGATCTCTTCCACGCTACTCAGTGCGAAATTGCACTCCACTTGATTCCCGTGTTTGCATTTGATCTGACCAACGATTGCTTCGGATTTGACCAACACGCTTCGTAGCCATGATCGGTACAAAACTGCCGATCGGTTCCGATTCAGACAATTGCGCATGCCAACCTCCAGAATAGGCTGCGGAAGTAATATGTAACGTTCCCAAATCCGGAGTAATGCCTTCAGCGATCTACCCGGCAAAGGAACCGCGGCAATCGTATTGCCGTCCCTCAGCCTCAGCTAAGTTTCGCTAAGTATCTTCTCCCCTGCGCAAGTTCAGCGCCGCTCAGGAGAGGCTACCCGCACATGAATCCCGAAAAATCCGGATGGCTCAACAAAGTACCCGAAGTGACGCTGTCATTCTGGGTGATCAAGATTCTGTCCACGACGGTGGGTGAAACCGGCGCGGACTTTCTGGCCGTGGATGCCGGTTTGGGCGCTGGTTGGACGAGCATCGGCATGGCCGTCTTGCTAGCGCTCGCGTTGTGTTTTCAACTACGTACCAAGGCCTATTCACCCCGGATCTACTGGTTAACCGTGGTGCTGGTAAGCATCGTCGGGACACAGATCACGGACATCATGACCGACATGCTCGACATCAGCCTGTACACCAGCACGGCGGTCTTTGCCATTCTGCTGACGATCAATTTCCTGGTCTGGTACCGGGTGGAGCACAACCTGTCGATCCGCGAAATCGTCACCCCGCGAAGGGAGCTTTTCTACTGGACAACCGTGCTTTGCACCTTTGCACTCGGCACAGCAGCGGGCGACCTGGCCACCGAAGCGCTGGGCCTGGGTTTCACCCTTGGCGTCGTGATTTTCGGTGCGCTTATCGCCACGACTCTGCTGGCTTGGCGCTTAGGCGGCAATGTGGTGCTGACCTTTTGGATGGCATACATCCTGACCCGTCCATTTGGCGCCTCTCTCGGTGATTTGCTGACCCAAGCTAAAACTTATGGTGGCCTCGGCATGGGAGCCGCTTGGACGAGTGCCATCTTCCTGTGCGTCATTGTTCTTTTGGTCGCGGCCGCGCAAATCAGTGTTGGCAACCGTAAACCCGTCAATCAATAACCTGTCAAAAAGCCAATCAAGGAATCGTCATGCGTCCACTTCAAAATGTCATTCGCCACGTTGCCATCGTCTCGTCGATCTTTTTGCTCAGCATCGCCACCGGCTGCTCGAAACCTGCCGACAAACCTAGTGCTGGCACGCCGACCACATCGGCGAGCGCATCCGCCCAGCCAGGTTCAAAACTGGGTGATCTGTCTGAGTTCCGCACCATCGCCGCTGATGTTGCCGCGCTCGTCGATAAAAACGACCTGCCGGGGGCGAAAACCCGCATCAAGGATCTAGAAACGTCCTGGGACTCCGCCGAAGCTGGCATCAAACCCCGGGCTGCAAGTGACTGGCATGTGCTGGACAAAGCCATTGACCGGGCACTCGACGCCCTGCGCGCCAGCACACCGAAACAGGGCTATTGCAAGGCTTCGATGGATGATCTGTTGAAAGCCTTCGACTCCATGAAGGTGAAGCAGTGACCGACAGCCGCACATTGCGTTGATCCGGCGACGGACAAACGCCGACCCAGATGCTTCAATACAGGCGCGACGGTCATGATCGGCGCGCCTTTTTCTGGAGTGATAAATGCGGATATTGCTGGTCGAAGATGACCCGATGATTGGGGATGCCATTCAAGGCGCGCTGAACGATGCTAGCTACGCCGCAGACTGGGTAAAAAACGGACTCACCGCCCTTGCAGCACTGGAAACACAAGCTTATGACATGGTGCTGCTGGATCTCGGCTTGCCCGGCAAAGACGGGCTCGATGTGCTCGATGGCATTCGTGGACGCAACAACCCGGTGCCGTTGCTGATCATCACCGCAAGGGATGGACTCGATGATCGCCTGCGCGGCCTCGACGGCGGCGCAGACGACTTCCTGCTCAAACCCTTCGCCATGGCGGAGTTACTGGCACGCATCCGCGCCGTTTTACGCCGCAAAGGCGGCAGTGCCCAGTCAGTGCTGGACAACGGTGTAGTGTCGCTGGATTTGCTATCCAAACAAGCGGCTACTGCCGAAATCCCCGACATTCAACTCTCCAGCCGCGAGTTCGCCCTGTTACAGGCCCTATTAATACGACCTGGTGCCATTCTCTCGCGCAGCGAGCTGGAAGACCGTATTTACGGCTGGGGTAATGAAGTGGAAAGCAATGCGGTGGAGTTTCTGATTCATGCACTGCGGCGGAAACTGGGGAGCCATGTCATCAAGAATGTCAGGGGAATGGGATGGATGGTTTCAAAAAGCGCTTGAATGATTCGGTACAGATGCATTTGTCTGTAACGCTGTCGCTAGCCATCCTGATCGTGGCGGTACTGGCAGGTTTTTTCGCTTTTGTCTCTGCGATTAACGAGACGCACGAAATGCAGGACGAGACCTTGCGTCAAGTGGCCATCCTTTTTGATCGGCAAAAGATGACCTTCCACTATCCTGTGGTTGAACAGGTAGTTGGCGACGACGAAGAGTCCAGGGTTATCGTCCAATACCTGACCGACAGCAGTAAAGCGACCGGAAGTGATGACGCAACAACACCGTTACCCTTCCCGGTAAGACTAGCCGATGGCTTGTCGACCTTGAGCGTGGCAGGCGAAAATTTTCGCGTGCTGGTTAGAACAATGGTCGGTGGCGAACGCATCGTTGTCGCCCAAGAAGCTGACGTGCGTGAAAAAGAGGCGCGAAAGAGCGCTTGGCGTAGTCTGTTGCCGTTTCTCATTCTGTTTCCGGTGCTGTTGCTGGTGGTGAGCGATCTGGTACGCAAACTGTTCCGTCCCATAGCAACCCTCTCGGACGAAATCGATCAGCGCGACGAACAGGCGTTGCATCCTATCGACGATAACCACCTGCCAACCGAGATCCGACCTTTCGTCGTGGCCATCAATCGATTGTTGACGCGCGTTGCGCAGTCCATGGAAGCCCAGCGTCGCTTCATCGCCGATGCAGCCCACGAACTGCGCTCCCCGATGACGGCCCTGTCACTACAAGCCGAGCGACTGTCGGCCATAGAAATGTCGGCGGCGGCCTATGAACGTTTTTTGCCATTGTCTCGGGGAATTGAACGCAGCAGAAAACTGATCGATCAACTGCTGGCCCTGGCGGCAGCACAATCAAGCTCGGATCGATCACAGACATCAGTTTCAGTCCATGAAGTCTATCGACGGGTACTAGAGGACTTACTGCCGCTGGCAGAGCGCAAGCGCATCGATATCGGTGTTGAAAGCATCGAAGACGTACAGGTCAATATCAACGCAATGGATCTGTTAATCCTGGTCAAGAATCTGGTGGATAATGCTATCCGTTATACCTCCGTTGGCGGACGAGTCGACCTGACGGTAGAGTTGGCGCAGGAAACAGTGATCCTTCAAGTCAAGGACTCAGGCCCAGGCATCAGCGCGGAAGAACAAATGCTGGTGTTCGATCCGTTCTACCGAAGTTTGGGAACCGATGAAGCAGGCTCCGGGCTGGGTTTATCGATTGTAAAGGCGATAGCCGATCGTGCGGGGGCGCACATCCGATTGAGTTTTTCGGATGAGATGAAGAAGAGCGGATTATGTGTTTCGGTCTGTTTTAAAAGACCTGAATTCAACACATAAGTGCAACGCTCACCCCCGCATAGACTTCATACGGTGTCTTCCAGCCCAGGCGTTTGCGAGGGCGTAAATTTATTTGCGCGACCACACGGTTTACAGCAGCAACCGTCAGCTTGCTGAAGTCACTGCCTTTGGGAAAATACTGGCGGAGTAAACCGTTGGTATTTTCATTCGTGCCGCGCTGGCAGGACGAATACGGGTCGGCAAAATAGACCTGGCAACGGCTCTTGTTCGCGATGCGCTCATGGCCGGCAAACTCCTTGCCGTTGTCCAGCGTCAACGTATGCACCACATGCCCATTGAACTGTAAATTGATCGCCCGAGTGACTTGGCGGCTATCTGAGCGCTTGACCGGGTAAGCGCTCAGATAGCCGCTTTTACGCTCAACCAGAGTGACCAAATTACCGCCCACCCCATGCACTGTGTCACCTTCCCAGTCGCCCAGCCGTTCTCGAGTTTCGACCTCAGCAGGACGTTCAGTGATCGACACCCGATTTCGCAACTGTCCCCGCCGGTCGTGGCTTCCATAGCGTTTACGGTAACGCTTTCGACGGTGCCGCAGATGCGTATAAAGCTCGCCGCCGCCCTGTTTGTCGGTGGCAATAAACCGATAAATCCACTCATGACTGACCGCCTGATCTGGTCGCTCTTGCTTGAGCCGATGACAAATCTGCTCTGGGCTCATTCCATGGTTGAGCCATATCGCAAGGTGATGGCTCAACCAGGTAACCGGTTTGCAAAACTTCCGAGCCCCAGCGCGCCGGACATCACTTTCATGGGTCGCCGAAACCGCCTCGTAAACATTTTCAGAACGGTTGCGGCGAACCTCACGACTAATCGTCGAAGGGTGCACGCCCACCTGTTTAGCAATGTTTGCTTGGCTCTCTTTAGCCCTCAGACCCGCTTCAATCTGGTAACGTTGGCCATGAGTCAGCTGCCGGTAAGGCGTGGTCATCTGCGCTTGAATCCTTTGGTGTGAGAGCCTGGATTCTACCGGTGGCTGGCTCTCTGCCTCTCGTTTCAAGCGTTGCAGTTATTCTATGAATTCAGGAGAGGTAAAACGTGAAGCTTTTGTGCTGGATTGTGAAGCGTCTCTAATATCCTGGAAACCATAACGAGCAGCTATGAGTCGACTTCTGCCGGTCAAGTCCGATGCAAAAGGCTGGTCAGGTCGAATGCTAACGGGTGGGCAAGTCAGTGCCATTACCCAACTCAGCGCGAATCCACCGGTAGCCATTCCTGACAGCCTGACATCGAGCAACGGGTTGAGCGGCTCCGGCCCGACCGGATTGCTCTTCCTGACGGTGGCTATCTCCGCATTCCGGTTCAACGCTTCGCACTGAGCTGGCTGGACATAGATGACTAAGTGATTCGAACACTCGAGCCCTAGCCTCCATACTGGGATTAAATACGCATAACATATTGTTTAATAAGGAATAAATACCATATTCAGAGTGACAAATTATCCGCTTTTGTGTGCTTATGCAAACGGTAAACCGTGGCCTGTAGCGGAGGTTTTGCGCAATCCCTCCCCCGGCGTCCTGCCGACCGGACACAATCTCATATCGACAAGCGCTCGTACCCCACCAATGCTCAGAACCTAAGACCGGCCTCACAACTTCCTCCCGTAAAATGAGAAACATTCTGTAATCCTATCGGACTTGTTCGTAGCTGATGACCATGTAATCAATAGAACTTTTCATGGAATATCACTATGCCTGCCGCACAAATCATCCTCGTCGCTATTTTCGGAGTGGCCATACTTGCCTGGGGTGTCCGCCTGGATATGAAGAACCATAAGAAAGAACAAGCTGAACGATCGAAGCCTAACGAAAGTACACGGTGAATTTTCAGATCCTTCGATTTTGCGCAAGTTGACAATGACTCACGCTTGACGAAAGGCGGAATCCCCCATAACGGGGTTCGGTCCGAACGACCAGCTTTACATCAGGTGTAACGGCGTAAAGATCAACAGGAAGCGCACCCGCACGGGCTAAATGCTAATTTTTCGGTATCCGTCCGGGGAATACACCTACCGGCCCCCAGCATTAAGGACGATTGTGCAGGCGTATTTTTAAGCGGACGCCATCACCCTTGCCTAACTGCTGCCGCATAGATGACAACCGGTTTAGTTGCGCAAGACCGGATGCCCGGACGCGTACGACTATCAGGCTTAGGTCCAGGAAGTCTCAAGCACGTAGCAGAAGTGGCGTATTACTGTGCGTTGAATGCAACTGGAAAACCTTGCTCGCACAGGGTTCGCCAGCCTTTTGCAGTGCATCCGGGAGATTACGCTTTAGTGTTTATGGTCTCGCCGGTTATCTGCCCGTTACCATTCACAACACCAGCCGTCGGGGCTGCCGTGTTTGCGGGTTGATGGTTCTGCTTTTGCATCAAACGCTGTGCCTGACGATCACCATGCCCCGCCTCTTGAGCGGTTTGCGCGGCAGTCTCAGTAGCTTCTTTCAGCGCTGCTGCGACATTACTGGCTGTGGTAGAGGCCTTTGCCTGATTTGCTTTCGCCTGAGGCTGACTTTGGGCAGAACTTAGCCCGTTGATAGTCACTGGATTTGAAGCTGATACGGATCCGATGGACATAGGTAACTCCTGAATGAATGGATCTCACGTGCGTTTTTAGTCATTGCGATTACGTCAACGTTACCCTTCGAGTCCCCGCTCTCAGGACTGCTTTGCTTACCCTCCTCGATATCAACCTATGGCAGCGCCCAGAGTAAGCACCCAGTTGTCTGGCCTCTGTCGGATAGATGTGAAAGTTTCGTTGTTTTCAGTGACGAGAGTACCGAGTTACTTGGGGATAACCACGCAAGGTATGTTGGGTAGACGCTTACGAAAAAATTAACATTCAGTCGTAGAAGTCGAGCTTTACTAGCAAGCGCTCACCGCCGCGACTAACTCCTTTTCGTAACCGATATGCTGCCGACGCTCAGCCAGCAGCGCCCTCACCTTCACCTCGAGCGAATCCGCTTTCTTCAAGCCAGCCGCAGCGAACACCGGCGCCGCAATGATTGGTGCCTTGCACGGAACCTGCACTGGAACCTCCACTCGCACAGTGCGTATTTCGGGTTCCTGCCCAGCGCATCCCGCCAGCAAAAACACCACCCCCATCAGCAGCAGTCTCATAACCCTAGTTCCTGATCAATGATCGACGCCGCAGCCATGGCCGGGTCACCGCCTGTATGTCCCTGCTGAATCGTGTTTGCCGCAGCATAGTCAGGCTTCGCCTCTTCCTTCGCCGTAGCCACTGCTATTTTGGCGGCCTCCTGTCGTTTCTCGCCCGCCTGCACCAACCCACCAAGCGCCAGCCCCTGCTCAGTGGTAAGCGCTAGCAGGTTGCCATTGACGGTCTTGGCCGAGGCTAGATCTGTCTCAGCGGTGTCGAGCAGCGGTCGATAATGTCCTGATGCCAGCCATGCTCCGCAACCGGCACCCAGCGCCAGCAGCAGTGCGATGGCCAAGCCCAGTCCGATCAACTTCCACGCGGAGTCCGTCATAGCCCCTCCTCGTCCCAATCAGGAATATCCACGGTCTGGCCAGCCAGGCCGTGCGTGCAATCGCCAAGAAACTGGATGCGGCCGTCAGTCACGAACGAATGACATATCCGGGCGGTGCGCCACTCCTTGAACTCTTCCCCCGCATCCGGGTTGGCTGGATAGCTCACCAGAATCGACGGCGTGAAGGTTGGTTTCTCAGCGTTTCCATTCCAACCCCAGCGCGGGCCAGATCCGGCACCATGCTGGATGCGATGCGCGCCATCGCAGCCTGGGCACCAGAACATCAGGCCATAATCGGCGCTGGATCGCAGCACTCTGGATAGGCAGCTCATGGCACATCCTTAAAGAAAATATGATGCCCCAGCTTCAGGGTCTGCTTGGCCTTCGACGCCCACGCTGGGGCCTTGGGCATGGTCGTGGCGTAGTAGTGAGTCGCACCGCCAGTTGGATCTGGCGCCGTACCATCGATCACCGTCGCCGCCGCACTCTGGCAAGTCGCAAACTCACCAGAAGGGATCGGCTTCGCGCCGATCAGGAATGGATAGTTCGGGTCGTTTTTGTTCCAGCAGCTGAACTGCCACGGGGCTTGGCAGACGCCGATATAGCCTTCGCCCCACCAGTCGGGCTTGCCGTCATTGTGCAGGTCGGTATCCACTCTGTTGCGGATAGACCAGGCCACGGCGATCATTCCGGCGAAGCCCTCCCCGCGCGCTTCACCCCAAAGTGTTCGGGCCACCACGTCTCTGTCGCGATCTGTTGCAGTCATCACTTTTCTCCAGGCGAAAAAAACCCGCTCAGTGGCGGGGGCGGTGTTCGACTTAAACTGTGCTGCTGTCAGCGTTGTTACTGGTCTCTGACGTTACCAATCCAGGTACTACTTACGTTGCCATACACTTCTGTTCGAGATTGTTGAGTGGTGTTGCTTGCACATCACGTTGCCCAGCAGGCTGGTGTAGCGCCTGTAGATGTGGACGAGGCTGCCCCGCCAACCTCGCGTATTTCCCAGCAATCATGCGGCCACCGTCTGGCCGAGTACGTCCCAAACGTTGATCGCTACACGCTTGAGCGTGACGGTCATAGCCGCTGCCATGGTCAGCGTGCCGCCATTAGGGGTATTGAGCGTTACACCCGATGCGGGCGCCAACGTCAGCGTTCCCGCACCTGCGTGACGTATCGTTATCTCGGTGTTGTCGACCCACGCAATAGTTGCCTGCAGAGGCACCGTGATCGCAGGGGCTGCACCAGTCATTCGCAGGTATGTGCCAGCATCCGCAAGGATCAAGGTTCGCGCCGTGGCTGCCTCGATCACAACTGTTCCGTACGTTGAAGGTGCTGCCCACTCCAGGCCTTTAGCTGTGCGCGTCAAGACTTGCCCGGTTACACCCGCAGCAAGTCGCATAGGTGCGCCAGCAACGCCGCCAATAATCAGGTCGGCCGGTGCAGTCATTGGGTTGCTTAAGCCCGCAGCGGCTAACGGCGCCCATAGGTTACCGTTCCGCACATACAGGGTTGAGTCTGCCAAGTTGTAGCCGTACCGGGCCGCCTGAAAAGTCCAAAAACCAGGTGCCGCCGTCCAGCTTGCGATCATGCCCGCCTTACCCGCCCACAGACCCGTTGGCGCCGTACCGACTGCATAGCGTGCACCGTCAGCAGGTGACACTGCAGGCGCGTTCAAGCCGACGCTTACGAAAGCCAGTTGCAACAGCACGTCGATAGCAATCAGGGCGTTATTGATCCCGGCCGCTGGATCTATGGTGTTCTCTGGCACAAAGGGGATCGCGTTGCTTATCGTATTCATAGGGTGAGCGCCGTTGCGGGACCGGTGCCGGTCAGTTGATTGATTTGCGCAACGCTGATGATCACGCTGCCGCCTGGATCTGGAATGGTGAGAGTCCTTGCGATAGTTGTTTGGGTTACGCCGTTAATCGTCACCTGAAAGCCCTTGAAGAACGTACCCATGGCCACGTTTGCCCCGCCCCCGACTCTTCCGATTCCCTGCCATGCGATCACAATATTGCTGCCCACTCGGTGCGCAGTGAGATAGGCCGGAGCCTGCTCGGCCTGGGACATTCCGGTGAAGGTGTGGGTCGAGACGATTCCAGCCGATCCACCGTTGGTGGTGACGCGGAAGGTCAGCGCACGGTTGAGGCTGAACATCTCGGCATCGATGAAGAACAGACGATTGCGCTGAAGCATCACGAACCGTTCGCCTACAGGGTGCGCAGAGACGGGCGAACCCTTACGCCCGCGCAGCAGGTTGCTCAAGTCCCAGGTACCAGGGCTGGTTTCGTCGGCCTCGGCAAAGTTGATGATTTCGTTGCCGACCAATGCCAGATTCAGACGATTCATCATCCCGGCCAGGTTGGTGCTTTGCAGGTCGACGTCATCGCGCAGCAGTTTCACGCTGACAGTGTTTTGCAGATCGGAAGTAACCGGGCGGCTGTGATCACCAACTGGAGCAGTGAGCGAGCCCATGGTCGCCCGTATGCTGCCGCTGGAACGGTCGATGTAGTTCGCCCCACCATCAAGCGACAGCTCAATGACGGCGCCATCCCACGCAGGGGAAGTGCCAGATACAGCCACGTAGTAGCCGAGACAGTCATCAGAATCACGCAGGATGTGGCTGTCGATGAATTGCAACACTGTGTCGCCCACCACCAGTGTCGGCGGCTCAGCCTGTGGTGCTGCAGGAATACCGATAACGCTTGAGATGTATGCGCTGGCTCGGTCGAACGAGCATTTGTACTTCTGGAATCCCTCGTCGATTTCCACTGAGGTGATCCGCAGGCGCTCGCCGTCAAGCATGATGGTGTCCGCTACTGACAACCAGCACCATGAATCCGGCAAGCTGAATGCGTACTCGCCGCGCTGCTCTTCAATGGTGACCTTGTGCGTCACCACCACCGAACGAGCAGCGTCGTCAGCACGCATGAGCAAGGTTGTTTCTGATTGCGCCTCTGACTTCGACCGGCTGTCCAAACTGCGGTCGCTGGTCTGTATATCAGCCTGAAGGCCGCCGTCGATGTCGAAGTACTGCAGGCTGAGCACTCGCGGGATATCGATAGCATCACGCCGGGTCAGCTTCTGGATGTCTTCACCGTCGTCGATCAGGTCGCCAATTTCTATCGTGGCAATCACCGGGCGCCCGCGAGGCACGAAATGCAGCGCTCCATCCCAGTTGGCCGCATCGAACAGAAAGACATTACCGAGGTTTTCAAGCCCGGTGAAGGCCCCATATTCGCTGGTCATGCTGAACCCGTCGCACATCCCGCCGAGGCCCGCCAAATCGATCTTGGCGGGCGGAATACCTGCGCGCTGGCAGATCTCGGCAACAATGGATGAAACGGCCCAACTTGCTTCCAGCGGAGCCAGGCCAAGGCCCGGCCTTGTCCACTCAGGAGGCAGACTCATCGGGCAACCTCCATCATGAATTGAAGACGCAACTGATCACTAAAGCCAATCCGCAGCAGGCTGGTGGTTACGCCGTCAGTGAGTAGTCGTTCAATCTGGTAGCGGTCGCGCTGTTGGCGGTAGTACAACCCCCCGCCGCGCACATAGGCGAGGATCACGTCGCAGCTGCTGGTCTGGGTTTGGCGCTTGTCGTCGAGAATGACCTTTGGCGTGATTGAGCCTGCCGGAAGGTCGGTAACAATCTGCGCGCCAACAGTTGGGTCATACCAGCGATAACGTGCGACACCGCCCTGCACGAACGCCAGCACCGGGCGCATGTTCTGATCGAACGTCAGGCTAATTTCCGTCAGGCCAGGCCCCGCAAACATCACGAATTCTGGCGTGTTTGGCGCGCTTACAAGCACTTGATCCTTGATTAGCAGCGCCTGCCAGATTTGGTACTGATTGCCACGGGTCGAGTCGTTAAGCGCTACGCCACCGTCCTCATAATCGACGATAGGTGTTACAGCGAGCGCACGGGCGCCCACTATATTGCCGCGCACTGTCTGAGACGAAAGCACGTTATCGGGCATCATTACAGGGTTTTCCTTGCCCATGAGTGTTTGACAACTAGCGTCAATACGTCTTCACTAGTTTTCATAATCTGAGGCGAAAACGAAATTTGACTAACACCAATACCATGCACAGTAATTATTGCACCGATGCCAGTAGCGTAGTTCGCTTGGTTCAAACCAAACGTTAACGTCCCTTCACGTGCGTAGCTCCCTGATGAATACGCGGCATCTGAGATAGATGATGCGGCTGTCACGTCGCCGGTAGGCGCGCCAGTAACAGGGCCAATTGTTCCGTCTGTAGCCTGATGCACACCAGGGTTACTCATAAGCCAAGCACCGCGCGGCATATACCAACCCTGGTATATGTTCATTGATGTAACCATTGCTGCGCGTGAAGTCCATGTATGGGTAACGCCGCGCAATACGATAGTGCCCATCACATCAGCAGTAGGCGCGTAGCAACGGAATTGATACGTTACATCCAGAATTTCGTCAGGCAATACGGTTATCGTTGTCGGGACACCCGAACCATCGACGATAAGTGCACGACTAAATAGCGACCCGGTTTCAGCCCAGCCAACGCCAACTTCCGACAAGTTGCCGACAGCCGTACCAATTGCAAATCGGTATGTCGTTGTTGCGCTGATGTAGTACGGCGCTGTTGATTGCATGGCCTGTACAGGGGTGGGGCCGCTAGCACTTCCAACACGGGCCGCTAGTGTTGTGTCGGATACGTTGGCAATAGTAGACCCGCTGCCAACTTGACAATACCATAGCCAGTCAGCGTATGCGCCCATCCTATCTAGCCCAGCGTTGGTGATAAGATTCCTGAAATCTGGAACAGGCTTGTGGCGTGAACCTTCAATCTCATTTCCATTACTATCGACTTTAAATTTCTCGACAGAAAACCAACCCTCAACAGCCTGCTCTGTATTTAGTTTAACTACACACATCAGCCTAAACTCCCACGCTGTATAGATTCGCCAGTGACGATAGCTTCTGGCGCATAATTTGCGTAACGTATAAGCGTTCGAGTCAGCGTGCCACTAACAAGTACACCGCTATCATTTACAGCTTCTGGCGCATAATTCGGATACGCTTTAAGTATTGAACGCAGTTCGGCGCGTATCAATGTTTCAGCGATAAGCTGGGTGCCCTCAGGCGCATAGTTTCGATACGTTTGAAGCATTGAACGCATCGAACCCGTGACTAATGATTCGCCCGAATCGACACCCTCAACCCGATTGATAAATGGTGCCCCGCGCAAACCAACCGTACCGTTTTCCTGGACTGCCTGGATATCCTCAATCGGATAAATACGCGATGTAAGCGGCATGCCCTCGGCGCGCTCAACCTCGAAAATGAACTGCGGAATTGCACCGCCCAGGTCGGTCAGGTCTTCGTCACTCATAGTCATGTAGCAGGTACCACGGTGAGCCGTGACCGCAGCTACGCCGAAGATCGATTGCAGCGCCGGCGATGGAAGCTGATCCCAGCCGCCCAGGTAGAAAGTGGCCTTGGTCAGGAACACACCATTATTGGTCGCGCCCCAGGCATTGCCGCGCCCGTCGTACACCAGCTTCGTGTTGCGCCAGACACGGCGTATGCCGGTGATTGGCCCCTCACAGATACGAATTGCGTAGGTGCGATAGACCGCATTGACCATCGTCTTTTTACTCTTGCTACCCCCGCCCTTCCCGCCGCTGTCTGTTTCGGACTCGATCTGACGAATGATCGGCTCGGAGGTGGCAATTATGTTGCCACCGATGGGCCGGACGATGCCCCATATGATCGGACGGGCCACCCCTTCCTTGCTGGTCTGCGATGCCATCTCACCCAGCGATGCACCTTGCAGTGGCTTGGCACCGAACTTCCTGTCCAGCCAGCCTGGAATGCCCAGGCCGAGGATGTTGGTGGCCTTGAATATCGCGCTGTCGCGGCCAAAGAGCGTTGCGCTGAGGCTCATGGTCGATAAACCTCAATGATGCGTTTGTGCCAGGCCTCGTCGATCCGGTGCTCGCAGACCGCGACCAGACTGTAGGAGTGAATCAGGGACAGTCCGCCCGGGTAATCGCCAATGACGCCGACGTGCGAAGGCTCGGCGCCGCCATCCCAACTGATCAGCGCGATATCGCCCGGTTGCCATGCCTCTACTGGCTCGCCAAGCTGGTCGCGCATCTCTTGCCGCAAGCCGTCATTCCACGGCTCACGACCGTAGTTCTGCCGGTCGACCATCTCAAGCCCGCCGGCAGCCACTGCGCGAATCACCAGACCGATGCAGTCCAGCGACCAGGGCTTGCGGCCGCGATGGCGCCATTTCACGCCGATGTAGCTGCGGGCCTCGGCAACGCGAAGCTCAGCGGGCGTCATTCGACCACCTGCGAACCAACGAAACCGCCTGCTATCTGGCCACCCGGTGTTAACAGAGGGACGCCGTCACCAATCGGAATCAGTGGCTCGCCCTTGTAGTTGATGAAGTTGCCGAAGGCAGTGCACGCCGTAGGGTTTTTGGGGCAGTCGCGGCGGATGTCGAAGGTGTCGCCGACCTGCACGTCGAACGGAAGCGGCTCAAGTAGGCCAATAGTTCCAGACACCGAGCTGTACGCCTCGATCTGATACAAGCGGCTGGCACTGGCATTGCGGCCGCCAGTCCAGCGGATGCGGCCAGGGATCGGCGAAGGGTTCAGCAGGAGCGCGCTGTCTGCAAATACTCGGCGTGGTTCATCACCCATGCCCGTCACAGCCGCCGACATCCATAGCACCTCGGCATTCACGCCGCAGCCGGTCTGTGTGTTGGCCGGAGTGCCGAAAGTTGCCCGGCAGGTCCGACTGTCCACATGCCCGATTGCCTGGCGCAAGCGCATCGCATAACTGAGCAGCTCAGGCATGTAAGCCACACCACTCTGGGTCGTAACCTCCCCGGTGTCGCCCGCATCAATGATCATGTGACCCATGTTCAGGTCGCGATAATTGATCAGCAGCATTTCCCACTGGGCATTGTCGAGCTGGCCAGAGACCACTATTTCAAGAGTAATGCCCAAGGCATCTGCCGACAGCAGCGCATAGCCTTCCGAGTTATCGACGCTCAGTCCGGCGTCCGTGGCGATCACGCTCGAGTCAAAGCCGTTGACCGATGAATAGGTGACGCCCTGGTACACAACATCCCGGTCAAGCGAGGTCAGGCCAAAGATGCGGCCGTCAGCCAAGATGAAGCGAAGGATGCGGCAGGTCGTGGTGACGGGTTGCTGCAAGTGAGCGCGTAAGGCTGTTGGAATAGTTCTCACTGGCGATCCTCCACAAGGTCAACATCTGCGGTCAGCACATACCCATTGCTGAATCGGGCGATGGGGTCGCAGTCGAGACGGTCAGATTCAAAGCGAACCGGAACATCAAACTCGCCTGACCAGGTGATCGGCGAACCCGGTGGGGCCGTGACGGTGACCATGCCGGTCGTGTAATTGACACTGGCTGCTACCGGCTGGCCACCCTCATAAATAACGATCGTCCCGGCCACCGGTTTGGTAATCGGACGGGCAAAGCTGATGGGACCAAAGGCATAAGACTTCGACAGGGCAAGGGTCTGTGCAACACCGGTGCCCTCCCCAATCAACTCATGTTCGCCGAGATAATCCGTCCAATCCTTGAACCGGAATGCAATCAGACTTCCCATACAGGCCATGTGTGCGCCGCGAACCAATAGATGGTCCTCAGGCTTTAGCGCCTGGTAGGTCACGCTGTATCTGCCCAATGGCAGAGCCCAATCCGCATTACGGCGCTCACGCCCATTACGCAACTGGGTGATGCGTGTTTTGAATTCCTGCCCGAACTGCGACCCGTAAGAGACGCAGTCCAACAGCCTGGTTTCGTTGAACATCAGCCAAGCCTCGCTTGAGCGATACGTTGTTTGCGGGCAGCGTCATTGTTGAGCTGTGTAGAGGTGCGGCGGTCTACACGACCCTGGACGTTGATGGTTTGGTTGACTACTGATTGGCGCCCGCTGTTGCCCTGGCCACCTGATGACTCGATACCCGCAAGGGTTTTGTCCAGCTTTGCGCTGGTCTGGGCAGTTGTGACGCGCTCGCCCTTTTGCAGGAGCCAGGTGCCGTCTTGCGGTACAGAGTCGATACCGTCGTGCGCCATACCCGAGAGTGCAGCGCCTTTGGCAACGGCGTTGGTTGCCAAAATACCGGCAATGGCTGGAACAGAGTTGCCACCGAAGGACGCGAGCGAAGCGGCGGCGGCAGCAGGCGCGTACGCCGTAGCGATTGCAGTACCTGTAATGCCTGCACTGGCGATGGCCGCGGTATCACCAACTCCACCAATAACCAGTTTTATGGCTTGATGGATTAGCCATTGCGCAATCATGTCGGCCAAGCCTTTGACCAGCGAAGTCACCATGCTGTCGACGATGTTCCGGAACGAATCGCCAAGGCTCTGGTTCTCAAGAATCATTGCTGAAATGGCATCGCCGAAACTGCCTTGCAGGGTATCGAGCTGACTTGATACCTGATCGTTTACGATTTGCGCGTAATCACTCGCCGTATCGGCATAGTTCGCCCACGCCTCAGAAACGCCATCAAGCCAATCGTTCTGTGCTTGGTCCTGACGCTCATAGTATTTTTCTTGCAGCTCCATGCGCTTATCGAGGTTTTCGCTAAGCAAGTCCGTCTCTTTAGCGTAAACATCATCTGATATGGCACCGCTGTTCTGCTGTTCTTGCAGGTCTTTAATGTCCTGCGCATATTGTTGACGAATCGCAAGGTCTTGCTTCAGTCGATCCCTGACCTTGTCACCCATGCCCGCCCCAGCCAGCTCCAGGTCGAAACCGTTTTTCTGGGTCTGGTAGGCAATGTCCTGCGCGGCCGCAAACGCTGCAACTTTGGCGGCGTCCTCGTTGGTTTGCTTTAACTGCTTCTTGATGTCCAGCTCGGCAGCAAGCCCTTTAAGTCGCTCCTGCTGCTCAGCATTGATCCCAACCAACTTTCCCGACTCAATTTCGAAGGCCAGCTGAGAGACTTCACTCGCCTTTTTTCGCTTATCGGTGGTGGTGTTGATCAGCTCAATTTCTCGCTCATATCCCTCCGCCGAGTTTTCGAAAGCGGTCAGCAATTTTTGCGCAGCCGCAGCGGCCGCCGAAATTTCTTTGTTGCTTTCGCGCTGACTGCTTATCAGCAGCTTATTGGCGGCGACCTGCGATTTGACAGCCGTCGCAGCCGACACAATGGCAACACGGTCAGTCTCGGAAAGATCGGCATGTTCTGCGATGTAGCGGTTCGCCTCTTTCACCGCATCGCCATTGTCTTGCAGGCTTCCGAGCTGTTTTGTCAGCGTATCGAGATACTTTTGCCCGGCCCCAGTAAAGCCAGCTTTGGCGATATTATTGGCATTTGCCTCGGCCGTGTTGCGGGCTAAAATATCGCTCTGAAGTGCCAACCTATCGTTAACTTGGCGCAATACAACGTCCGCGTCTGCCACGACGCTCGCTTGCGTTTCCCAACTTTTCAGCTGTGCCGGACTGATCTGCCCACTGGAGGCTGCTTCGCGAAGGATTGGCCCCAACGCTTCGCCATTCGCTTTCGCCTCATCCAGCTTTCCAATAAAGGCATCGTAGCTGCGAACCTGATCGGCGACTTTTGCCAGATCGACCATTTCAATGTTGGAAATGTCGACAAGCCCACTTTGGACGGACGTCTTTAGATCGGCATAGGCGTTATCCACGGCCATCGTGGCGCCCAGCTGCTTGTCGCGCCAGACATTCACCTGATTTTGCTGCTGGTCCGCATTTAACTTATTGAACTCAAGCCGTACTTGATCGACAGCGGTACCCAGGCTGCTCAGGTCCCCCTTCAGCTTGTCCGATTTGCTGCTGAAATCAACGAACGAAAGCGCAACAGCTCCTGCAATGAATGCCAGCCCGACTGGCCCCCCAAGCAGCGCGAGCAATCCCGAGCCGGCACGTACTAAGCCGGCGCCAGCTGCGCTTGCTGCCCGCAGAGCAAAGCCGTAAGCAGTTGTAGCGGATGCGGAGAGCGTTGCCGCAGTCGCTTCAGCTCCTCGTGCCCCAGAAAGTGCAGCACTCGCCGCGAGTGCCTTGGCCTTGGCCGCATCAAGCAGCCTCTCAGCAATGGCTATGTCATTCACGCTGGTAGCCAGCGCAAGATTTAGGCGAGCGTTGGTCACTGCGTTTTTTGCGGTGACTAGATCCACCTCAGCTTTACGCACGGCAGCCGCCGTGGCTACAGCGTTGGCGGCTGCAACTTCACCCATCGCGAGGACGTTCATGCCGGCAGCGATGGCTGTATTTGCAAAGCCGGCGGCAACTCGACCAAGGGCACCAACTAAGCCGACCCCCAGTACAGATACGATTTTTTCGATGTTGGCCGTATCAAGCGATTTGGAAATACTGACCAATGCGCCAGCCGCCTCCACCGAAACGCCCGTCAACTGATCCATGGTCCCGACAGTGCGGGTCACTGAGTTTTGAACGGTCGTGAAAGCATGCGCAATAGTGGTCTGTGCTTTAGCAAACGCCGCGTCGATTGCCTCCGTTTGCCCAAGAATCGCGTTAAATACTGCCTTGGATGTGAGCGTGCCTGCTGCACCCAGGGTGCGCAGCTCGCCAACCGTGACACCCATGCCTGCCGCAATAGCATTCGCCAGAGCGGGTGCTTGCTCCATCACAGAGTTCAGCTCTTCACCGCGAAGCACACCCGAGGCAAAGGCCTGGCCTAACTGGACCAAAGCAGCTGAGGCGGACTCAGCAGAAACACCTGATGCCGACATGGCTTTGCTGATCGATTCGGTCACCCGGATTGCTTCAGTCTGTGAGACACCCAGCACCTTGGTGCTGGACGCAATCCGCTGGTACAGCTCGGCGGTAGGCTCGAGCGCAGAGGTTGACCGCTGAGCAACGTCGAACACCGCCTGCGTGGCTACAGCCAGCTCCTGCTGAGTACCAGTGACTTGCTTCAACCTGTTTTGGACGGAGGTCCAGGTTTCGGCGTACTGAACGATCTGCTGCGTACCCAGGTAGCCAACAGCAGCCACCCCGATGGTTTTCAGCGAATTGGTAACCGACTGGCTAGCATTCTTGGCACTGCTTTCGATCTGGCCCATCGACTTTTTGGCGGATTCACCGGCCTTGTCCATTGGCCCGGTAAAGCCGCCGATTTTTGCTATGAGGTCGAGCGTCAGAGTGCCCAGCGAGCGAGCCATGCGCGTTCCTTACTGCCATGTTTCCATAGCGCGTTCGAGTGTCAGTTCTGGTAGGTCCATATGAGGCGCGAAGTCCTCAATGGCGAATGTTTTTTTGCCGGTTTTGACGTTGCCGTACAACGTCATGAAACGCGCTATCGCCACCTCGATACGCATCCCCTGATTCAACGATCCGCGCTTGCCGCGAAACTTGCACCAGATCATAAATTCAGGGTACGTAATGTTTTCTTGCGCTTCGGCGATGGTGCGGCCGCCGATTCCGTTCATCACCAGCTCGCACCATATTTCGTCTATTTTTTCGAGGTCGGCGTCTTTCCCAGGTTCTGCACTTCACCAATGGCGATCAGCAGAGCGTGAGTCAGCGAGTCGGCGATAGGCCCGCGCTCGGGGTCGTTTTCGCCGGTGAGGTCTGCCACGGCAAACACAGGCTTTCCGTCGCCATCACAGATGCTGGAGGCGATCCTTGCGGCTAAGAAATTGTCATTGCGAACAGAGCTGATATCACCCACGGCCGTGTGATAACCCAGCGGACGGATATACGTTTTAAACTTGTGCTTCACGCCGTCATGTTCCCAAACGATTTCCTTGGGTACCGGCTTCGATGTGAACGCTTTGGACTTGGTGAGGTTTTCAATACTCAGGTCCATCACACGGCGACCTTACGAATCCAGGCTGAGCCGCCCGAGCGCTGGATGGTGGCTGCGGTGGTCACGACAGTGTTGGCTGCAAAGTCGAACGGAAAGTCGCTGACATAGCCATCGAAAACGAACCAGGTGCGCGTTTTGGGCAGCACGAAGTCATCGCCTTCAGTGCTGAGGGTTGGGGGAATATCTTTCCCATCAGACCAGCCAACAACCCAGTGCACACTTTCAATCGTGTCGTCTTCAGACAGCTGATACAAGCGCACATGGGATTCATTACGCGGGTCAGCATTGAGCGTCAGCGAGGCCTGACCAGGCGTGCGCAAGCCACGCATATAGCTGCGAACCATTGCGCTCAGGCAAGTGGTCTCGATCTGGTCAGCAGGATTACCGCCTGGACTGAATGCCGTTGCGCACTCGATTTCGATGACTTCCAGCTTTGCTGGGTCAGCTATGGTGGGTACGAGAGCATAGATCTGCGTGCCCTGGGCAAGAATGGACATAGGTGTCTCCTACAGACGAAAAAAAACCCGCATAGGGCGGGCAGAATTTGCGGGTGGGTTAACGCGGGACTAACCAGTCAACATCGAAGCTGTAGCGGTAGGTTTTGGTTTGAGGATCTCTCGACTCACCACCCCAGCGGATGATGTAAGCCTGCAACTCGATGGCGTCCCGGATGGCCGCTGCAATTGCTCGCACCTGAGAACCTGTCGGAGCATAGGCATCCACTTGCAGCGTGAAACCGTCCACGTCCGGGCGACCAGCCAGGTAGTTTTCCGGGCTGCCAGTGATCATTTGCCACACTGCGTAAGGGTTTACGGTGTCTTGGGGTGCCTCGCCAAATGGATAAAGTCTTGTCGGGCTGGTGCCCAGCAACGCGGTCACGCCCGCATCGGCAGCGCAGACCGCAAATATCGGTGCAAACATCGGCCACCTCAGACTAATCGATCAATTTCGCTACGAAGTTCGGCAGCAAGCTTT
The DNA here is from genome assembly GCF_034314155.1 of Pseudomonas sp. 5C2. Lineage (NCBI taxonomy): Bacteria > Pseudomonadati > Pseudomonadota > Gammaproteobacteria > Pseudomonadales > Pseudomonadaceae > Pseudomonas > Pseudomonas sp. 5C2. The sequence continues at coordinate 2,495,584 of NZ_JAVIWH010000002.1, forward strand.
TCGGTCACCGCTGCGACATTGCTTTGCAGCGCGGGCCGCAAAAACGGATGAGCCTGCATGTGCTCTGTACCGAGCTCAATGTACCTCCAGTGCCGGGTGTCACCGCCGGGATTACCGGAAGCGTCCTGGCTGTACTGGTTTCTGCTGGCACCGCCACGAACGCCAACACGCATCATGATCCCGCCTTCGCGCTTGCCGCCGCGCGGAGACTCCTGGGTCACGATGTTTTTCCAGACCTTCTCCTTGGTTTGCGGATCATCGATCGCCTTGGCATTCGCTCGAGCAGCATCGCGGACGATGTTCATTGCTTTGCGGGAAGCACGGCGCAGACCTGTTTTTTGCAAGCGAGGCGCGAGGGTTTTCAGCTTTTCGATAACGCCATTGAGACCTTCAACTCTGAATTCAATGCTGTCAGCCATCATTCACCCCTGCAGCGACAAGCAAGGTCAGGTACTCCAGCCCTGATACCTTGTCAGGGAGTGGTAGGCCTTGGATGTTGTAGATCACGTCGCGGTGAAGGATGCGCATCGTCGGCAGGATGCCAGTCCGGTACCGGATAACGATCCGGGCGCTGACCTCTGACTGGCCTGCCTTAGCTGCGATGAGATCGCGAGCGCTGAGTGCCTCAATGGAAGCCGGAACCTTGCTCCAGACTAATGTCCAACCCTCAAGCATTTCACCTGTGGCCGGATCCTGCTGCAGACCTGGTGCTTCGAAGTCCAAACGATGCCGCAGTTTTCCTGAGCGCATCACACCCCCCAGCCAATACGATACGGCGTGAGCAGTGAGCGAGAACCCATCGGCAGTTGAGAAGAGGTCGCGCCCACAATGACGTCTTCCCTGCTCTCAAAAAGGCTGCCCAAGATCAGCAAGCAAGCAGCACGGACAGACGGATTTATCAGAATCGGATCAGTACCAGCAACGCCATCCAATACCGCTTGATCCAGCGCCTGCTGGTCAGCATAAAAATGTCTGTTAAGAAATTGTGCAGCGCTGTCCTCGGCAGCCTCGAGCAACAACACTACATAATCCGAATCTTCCTGCTCAGCCCGTAAGTGCTGCATGGCAACATCGACGGTGATAGCAGTCATTTCAAGTCCCCGGTTTTTCGTCAGTTGCCAAACCTTTGGCTATGAGCTGCGCAGCTTCATGCTTTGGCGACTCATATCCTTTACCTCCTGCGCGCTTGATCTCTTTACCATCCAGGTAGCTGCGCAACGGGTAAATCGTTACCCCCCGTCTCACCCCTCCCGTTTCCGGCTGAGGCTCTTTGGCTTGAGGGGTTACCGAAGCTGTAACGCCCTGCTGATCTTGGGTACTTGCTGGAACATCACTCTTTGAAGTGCGAGCCATTTCCTCTCTCCTGCGTACAGCAAAGCCGCCCCGTGGACGGCTGGCTGTTGTTTCTCGGTGCGAATTAAGCCGCGGTCAAATCGCCAGTGACGAACGCTTCTGGGCGATAAACCGCGAAGGCCAAACGCTCTTCAGCACGAATGGTCACCATGTTGTTTTCGAAGTCCTTGTCGTTCTCGGTAGAGACCAGAACTTCGATGCCCATGCGGTCAAAAATCTGCGCTGCCAGATTGAAAGAGCCAACCAGGAACTGGTCCTGAACAATGGCCTGGGTCTCCACTACAGGCAGGTTCCACAAGCGTGGCGACGTGCCTTCCTGAGGCTTGCCGATGATGTAGCGGCCTTCGCCGTCCTTGAGCAGCTCAATAGCAGCCCAGTCAATCGGGTTGAGCACGATGCCTGTAGATGGGAACTCCGCCAGGGTGGCCTGCAGCAGCGCCAGACGAATACGGTCGATACGCTGCGCGGCTTCCACGGTGATGCCGATCGGCGCTGCATAGGCCTGAGCCTGGGGGATGATGCCGTGCAGGTTATTGCCAGTGCCGTTGCCGTAGAGCAACTGCGCTTCTTCGGCCAACAGCAGACCGTAACGAGCTCGGGCATCGATGTAGCTTTGCAGCGCCGCGGCGTCGTCCAGAATTTGGCGGCTACCTTTGAACAAGTGAGCGATGGTGCGAACGTTCGCGTTTTCCAGCGCGAAGGTCAGTTCACTGTAAGGCTTGGCCAAGCCCTCACCCACGATCGCCGCATTGTTGGTGAAGCCGGTTTCACGAACGTATTCGACAGCGTTGCTGCCAGTAGTCCCTGGTGCGAGCAGGTCGCGAATGGTAAGCCGGCGCTGAGGTGCCAGAATCACACCGACGCGATCAGGTGCAACCAACGCTCCACCAGAGGCCGGAGCCGAGGTGATGGCCGCGCGCGGAACTTCCACACGACGCGAGCCACGAAACGAGCTGGTCATACCCTCTTCTGCCAGCTTGGCCGCAACCAACTGACCGGCAGAAAGCTGTTGCTCAGGCTCATGCTGTTTGCCTGCATTGACCAGCTTCTGCTCGGCATCCTGCATTCGTGCTTGCAGTTCGCCTTGCTTGGAAAGCAGTTCGTCGACCTTGGCGCGGGTCTCGGTTTGCATTTCACCCGAGAGCTTGATTTCTTTCTCGGTACGCTCGGCGTAAGTCTTGATCTGATCGCCGACAGCTTTGAGGTCGGCCTGAGTTTGCTTCTGGGAAGCTTCGATTTGAGAAAGATCTGCGGGCATTTTTGTGTTCCTTTCAGAAATGAAAAAACCGCCACTCGGGCGGTTCGTAATCAATTGCGAGAACAGTTTTCAGCGAATGGGAAGCAGCCCTTTCAGTGCTGAAGCCTGGGTTGCGGTTTCTTCAAACGCGGATACATCAAGGGCAGCGCAAGGCGTACCCACAACGACAGCGCGGAGCGTGCCGTCACCAGCAGCGCCAGGCGTGCCAGTTTTGATTTCGGATAAAAGCTTTCGGCGTTCGCTGCGTGGCATCCCGGATTTAGCCAGGGCCGCGTCGAGCTTGCGGGCGGCGTGCGCTTGCGACTGCCCGTTATCGGGCGCCTCCGTAACCTCGGCAGCAGAGATAAGCCCCGTTGCAAAGCCCTTCTCCAAGGCGTTCGCACCATTCATGTAGGTCTCGGCGTCGAGCATCTTCTCTACGGCTTTTTCATCCTGCCCGCTTGTGTCGGAATACAGGCTGATCATCGCTCGGTCGAATTCCTCCATGGTATCGGCCAGTTCGCGAATCGCATGCCGGTTACCGGCGAAGTACGTCCAGCAGTTGTGGATCATCAGGAAAGCCGTCTTGGCCACCTCCCGCTTAGTGCCCGCCATTGCGATCACGGACGCGGCAGAGGCAGCCAACCCGAGCACTTTGATGGTGATCTCCTGCGAATGTTCGAGTAGGCGGTTGTAGATCGCGATACCTTCGAACATATCGCCGCCGGGCGAGTTGATGTAGACAGTGACTGGCTTGTCGCCAATAGCCCGCAGGGCAGCGTCGACACGCTTGAGTGTTACACCCTCTCCGTACCAGTCCTCTCCGATGATGCCGTACATGGTGATGGTGTCAGTACCGGCCTCCAGTGCAGCACGAAGGTCCGGGTTCCACATATCGAGCGCGCGAGGGCTCAGCTCACAGCGAAAGCTGCCGGCCTTGATGTTCAGCTGCATGGTTACTCCTGGTTCTGGCCAAGCCAGTTTTGTAGGGCGGCCTGCGCGGCCTGGCTATCGGTTGACTTGCCCAGCTGGTCGATGGGAGCCAGGTTGGTTTGTACGGTGAGCACCGCGGCATTACCGCCATGACGTGGAAGGTTCTCTTTAACTCGACACTCGTCACGGGTCATGATTCCGTTCTGGGTCATCTGGCTGTACCAGGCTGATCGCCCGGCGCTGTCCGCCTTGAGGAAAGCCTCCAGGGAGAACTCAGCGTAATAAGACTGGCGCTCAACCGGCGTGAGCAGCCGCTTGTTTACGCATTGCTGAATCTGGTTGGTAATGGAACTGATGCTGAAGGTCAGGAACGCAATCATCTGCTGCTCCAACCCCGTCCCCCAGTTGCTGCCAGAGTCCGTCTTGCCAACCATCCAGGGTGGGACGCCAAACCAGCGGCAGACCTCTTCAATGCTGTAGGCCCTGGACTCCAACAACTGAGCATCAACCGGGTTGATGCCAATGGACTCGGGCGTAATTCCCTGTTCGAGCACTGGTGAGCGCCCTGCGTTCAGTGCGCCTGATACCTGTTTCACGTAGTCGCGGAATTCTTCACGCTGTTCCGGTTTAAGTATCCGGTCGACCTTAAAGGCCACTGCCGGCAACAGCCCATTCTTGAAGGTGCCATTCGCCGCGTCGTCCGCCGACATCGCGGCGCCAAAGACGTCAGCGCCGTAACGGATAGCTGAAAGACCCACACGGCCATCAAGGCTAAAGGCTGGAATATGCAGCATGTTCTGGCGCTCGATCTGTCGGCGAGCACCCTTCCGTGGTCTGTACCAATATGTGATGCGCCCGTCGTCATCGAGGTCGAGATCAACGCGCGATGGCAACAGAAAATCCAAGGCCACAATGCGAGATCCGATACGCAGGATCTCTGCAAAGGCGTTTCCGCGCAGCAGCATTGCCGCGACCATTGCCTGCCAGAACTGGAAGGCAGTCATGTCCTCGTTGGGGCTGTTATGGATGACGTCGTACAGGCCAAAGTCGCGAGCATCCTTCCTGCCGCCGTCTGCCTCGCGGAGATAGACCCCAAGCGGAAGCCCTGCGACCGATGTCGAAATGATCCGTACACAGGACCATACCGCCGATAACTGCATGGCGTTGTCGACGTTCACTGTCTTGCCAGAACTTGATTGTCCGCCGAGAAACTGTCCCCAGAACCCGCCATCGCCCAGCTTGATAGACTTTCCAAACCATTCGCCAATGGACGCACTGGGCTTGCTGGCAGCGCGACCTATCACGGCCGATAAGGATTTAGTCACCTGTCAGCCCCTTGCGTACAAAACCAGCGATGAGAAGTAACGAGCCTGCGCCCGCCAATAATGCCCAGCCCAAACCGAACAGGACGTATACGCCAGTAACAGCCAGGGCGAACCCGGACAAGGCGGTCAGAATGAATACGTACAATGGGTTCATACGATGATCGGATTCCGAATGGCGGCCATGAAGTCGTCATTGCCCCGACCTTCGGGGTTCAAGGAAATCAAGGTCACTGCGTTGAATAGAGCCATCAATGGATCGATCTTGGCCGACCCGCTGGCCTGCTTGGTGATCAGGATGGAGTTGGCCCGAGGCTCGACCTTTGCGTTGCTCACGCACCAGGCCATCAGCGGTTGGCCTCCGTGTTTCAAGCCACCCTCGGCGAGCTTGCGTTCAGCGGTTTTGATGGCTCCGCCCAGTTTCCAGCCCTGGCTGATCGCAACTATCTTCTCCGCCGGTATCTCCCTCTCAATCATCGCGTCGTAGATCGCGCCAATGCCCACCGGGTCGCAGCCGACCTTGTCGAGTAAGCCGGACGCCTCAATCTGCTCGACAAGGTCGGCGACATCCGCCACGTCGTCACCGATGCGGATGGACAACGTCAAATCGCCGTCCTTCTCGAAGTCGTGGAACCGAGGCGCTTCGGCCTTGCGGCGCTCAAGCACTGAGGGGTGAGCCCAGGCGTGGGTCCAGATCAGCCAGTCACGCGTGCGCTTGTCCCGGCCTACTGCTGCGAAACCCAACAAGTCGTCCAGGCCACCGCCATCAATACCCACATCAATCACTTCGGACATTGAGATAAGCATGTCGAGCGTCAACACCGGCACCGCCGCCGCAACCCAAAAGTCCGCACCGGCCCATCGATCTGACCGCAGCGCGAGACCAATCTCGACGTTGAGGTGTTTGGACATGAAGCCCAGCACCTCAGCCTCTCCCGCCTCCTCTGCCTTCTTCATCTCCCTGATCAGGAATTTCTCGCTGACCGAATACCCCATATTGGGGTTAGTGATGTAGAAGTTTTCAGGTTTGCGATGCTCCTTGGCATCCAGGATGTGCTTCGGGAATTCGTAGATCACCGGCAGAAAGTTTGGATCGATGATCGTGCCGTCCCGCACTCCACGGGCGTACTGCAGCTTCTCCCGGAAAACCCCTGCTGGCGGTTGGTCGGACTGAGTGGTCAGGTAGATCACGAAACCTTCCGGCCTGGAGGCCAGACCGCCGGTGGCTTCCCGCAGCATATTCGCCGCGTGCGGGTTCTTGCCGAACAGGTGAAGCTCATCCACAAGGACGACCGCTGCCTTCTTGCCGCCGACCGTGTTCTGGTCGGCCGCCACAACCTTCAGCGTAGCGCCGGACTCTCGGTGAGTGATCGTACGGAGGTGATCCTGAACATGCAGCAGCGCAGAAAGCTCTTCATCGTGCTTGACCATGTCGCGGGCTGGCGCGTAAGCGTTGTTCGCAACCTCAATGGTTGGCGCCAGGATGATGAACTCTGCCGACTGCCGCCAATTTCGGATCAGAACGGTGAGCATAATTGCCGCAGCGATGGTGCTTTTAGCGTTTTTTTTGCTTATGAGCAGGAAGAACTCTTGGATCAATCGCTCACCGGTACCGGCGTTGTAAGCCCCAAAGATGGCGCTGGCCAGGTCGTTAATCCAAGGCGCAGATGAATCGCCAATCAGAGGGCTGCCAGGAGCGTCGACAATTTTCAGATTGTTCAGGACCTGCATACAAGCTGCAGCCTCGTCCGGAAACAGCGGCGGGAACGGCACCAACGATTGTCGATTGACGACCCTCGACTCCCAGTCCGGGCACGAGGTGTCCCAGGTGGGTTCGTTCACTTATGTCACCTAGCGTAAATGAGATGGAGGCGGAGGCGCTGCGCAACGGTAGTGCCTGTCAATCGCTCGCTTCTTCCTCCTCGGAATTATTAAGCGACTCGTGGAAATAGGGCATCAAGGCCACTGCCGCAGCTAGCCGATCTGCCCGAGATGCGCTTGCATCGTTCATCTCTGCCAGCAGGTAGTCCATCGGATCGCTATGTACACCAGGTGCAGCCGTTTTCTTGTCTTCGTCACGATCCATCTATTTCACCGAGCGTAATTGGATGGGTGGTGGGGATGACTGGCCAAATCGGCCTTTGGCTGCCTTTTGCGCGTCAGCTTCTTTTGCGTCCTTTTTGCCAAAATCGGCCTTTTTCGGGTGATCGTACGGCATCAAGCCTAGGGCTATCTTGGCGGCCAGCTCTGGGTTCAGTTGCTCATTATCACGCGCAATCCGCTCAAGCAGAGCCCGACTATCGAACGTCGGCGCATCCAGAGTCAAAGCATCGTCGAGGTTAACTTTTTCAACTTCAGACTTAACTTTCTTAACCTCGGACTTAACTTTTTGCGGAGGGGCATTTGGTGCACTGCGCCGCTGGAGGTAGCCGGTCACGTCTTGGTCCTTGAACAGCTTGGAGCCCGCTTGTGGCGCGGTCTTCACGCTATAGCCAGCATCAATAGCAGCTTGGGATTTACTCACTCCAGACAAGAGAGCGTCAGCAAACCGGCGCTTTTTGTCAGTTAATGCCATTTAACTTTTCCTGAGCGAGGGGAAAAAATCTCTACGTGCGGTGGGGGGCGGTGTCCGACACAAAAGGCCCCATGGTTTCGACCCGCCCCGTGGGCGTGTGACGTGCCACACCAAACCGGTGCATTTTCCAGCTTTTCTAGCACGCCACTGACGTGTCAGTCACCAACCGCCACCCTGCGCTGCCTCGGCCGCCGTCTTGGCGTGGTGGCAGGGCACGCAAAGCGCCTGGAGGTTGGCGTCATCGTCGTTGCCGCCTTGGGCAATGTTGACGATGTGGTCGACCTCAAGGTCCAGCGTAACCACGCCGCACTTCTGACAGGTGTACTTGTCGCGCAGCAGGATCGACTCGCGCTTACGCCGCCATGGACGGCCGCCGCGACCTGAACCCCAGCCGCCCGCACACTCTGCGGGAGTCAATGTCCCGAGCTTGCGGCCCTCGACCTGGGTCATTCGTGACTTGAGTGTGGTCAGCCTACTCATTGACCGGGCTCCCATCCATGTAGGTCGCGGGCAGTGCATCAGGGTCCTCGCCATCAGGATCAGCCAGTGCCTCGATCAGCAGGATCTGCTGCTCTGCCAGGCGTTCGAGGATCGCCGTGTGCTTCACCTGCTCGCCCAGTATCTGGCTCAGCAGGTTTGCCAAAGAGTTCTGCTGCTCGCTCATATCCAACCCTCATCCACTTCTTGGCCCATTCGCGACGGGCGGAACATCCACTGCAGGCCATGGCCGCACCTCACTCAATAGAACAGGCAGGCCAAATCGACCGAGCAAAGGCCAGCGCATCAGAGTGGCTATGGTCTTCAGGCATGATCATGGGGAATGGTAGATAGCCTGGTGCAGTCACACGCCAAGACTTCTTCATCAATCAAGCCTCAGGATGCGCGCCACATTGCCCTTGGCCCGCCACACCAGCATGGCAGCCAAACAGTAGAACGCTGTGTTGAACCAAGACGCATCGGCAAAGTCATCGTGCAACACCATGCGACCAACCAGGCTCATGAACTGCATGCCGGTGATTGCGCATGCAGCCCAGGCCATGAGGCTGATCGCTGGTTTGTAGCGTGAGTCAGGGAGCGGGCGGTAGTGCAGGCCGATCATGATGAAGATCAGCGCACAGAGCGCGGCTTGTAGGATGGCAACCATTCAACCCTCCTTCCCGGCGAACCGGCTGAGGAACCATTGAAGCCAGCGCGGCATGGCGCCGGTCTGCATCCATTCGATAACACTGGCCAGTAACACGACGCAGAAGGCGCCGCAAAGGAATGCACTGAAACCTGCTGTCTTGGTCCAGGCCCAGCCCATGACCTCAGCAGACCCGAAGTAGCCGCCAATCCAGCCAGCGAACAGGTAGCCAACGCGCCGCCACGACGTGATGTCCTTGGCGAATACGACATAGAAGAAAGCCCCACCGAATGCCCCGACCAATGCGGCCAAGTCAATCTCAGGGAAGGCAGCACCCAGGCTCACGCTGCCAAGCACGCCAGCTACTGCGAGGGCGCCCGTGCTCGGTTCGGCCATAGGGTGTGCTCCATGAATAAAAAAGGCTGACTGCCAGCCAAAGGAATAGGTGCCTCCTATCTACGCGTTGCCGAAGCAAGAGGCTTGGAGGTCTTTTGGGGAAATCGAGAGCAATAAAAAGCCCCGCTCAATGGCGAGGCAGAAGGAATCATAGAAAGCAAAAAGCCCAACTCCAGGGTCGGGCTTTGCTCGCGGAAAAACCGCAAAGTAACGTGAAAACTATATGTAAGGACCGGGGCTGTCAAGCAGCCTTGCGACGAAAATCAAGCGCGCCATCAACCCATGCAACGCCGGCCTTCCAGAGCTGCCTGGTCTTCTCTTCGCCGAACCCAAGCTTCTTACCGACAACCATTAATGAAGTGTCGCGGGACGTGTAGTACTTGATGATCACGTTGCCTGACTCGGCATATCGATTACGTAGGCGGCCAACCAGGCTATCCATTAATAGAGCATCGTCGTCCGTGATCATTGGCTGGTGTAGGTCGTTCTCGCGGGATGCGCAGCAGGAGACGCCTGAGCCCAACACGACCCAGCGGCCCCAGTGTTCCAACAGGTCTTCAACGGTTCGGTCGTTCCTATTCATGGTCATCCTCTCAATCCCCAGTGTAGTTGGTACCGCCGGCACCGCGACGGTTGTTCTGTTCGTATTGCTGACCAGGGCCACTTGCTGGCCGCTGGAGTGATCGAATTATTTGCTCTGCCACCTGCAACTTCATATTCAGCTGCAGGACCAGATCGGTGAGCGGCAGCGCGGCGCCGGTCTCTGCGCAAATCCAGCCCGATGCATTGCAGGTGGCACACTCCATTTCGTGGAAAACACCCCGGACTACACCAACACCACGGCAGTCGAGGCATTCCCGAAGCGGCCTGAGCGCTTTGCGGAAGGCGGGACCGTGGCTCTTTTTCACGTTTTTAAACCTCGCCTATGGTGGTGTTGGCAACTGCGACAGAGGCCACGCCATCCGTGGGCTGTAGCTGATTATCAGAATCTTCGAATCTAAAGCCGGTCAATGCGTGAATCAGGTCAAAGCCCTTCCCGTCTAGATGGGCGTTCCACTTCATCAGGGCATCACGCTTGCGGGCCATCACGCCCGACTGGACGTAAACCTTCACGTTGTGGCCCATGGCATGGTTGATCAGCAGCTCACCAATCAGGTGATCGATCCCGATGTCTGCCCAGCAGGTGCGAGCCAGTTTGCGCAGGTCATGGCTGGTCCACTCACCCTTCCCTACCCGAGCGAATACCGCACTGGCCCGGCCCTCACTGAGACCTTCACCGCCGCGACCGGGGAACAGGAACTGCCCGTCGTAGCCAGCGGCCTGCTGTTTGTCGCGGTACCAGATCAGCAATTGCCGCACCTGGTCTGTCAGTGGCAGATGATGCTCAACGCCGGTCTTGGTGTTCTCGCTGGGGATGAACCACTCGCGCTCAGCCAGGCTGATGTGGGACCACCGGGCCAGCCGGGATTCACCAATGCGCGTACCGTGACAGAGCATCATCACGGCCAGCATTCCGTCGTGGGGATTGGATTCGATGACGCCGGCCAGATGGTGAAGCAGCTCTTGCAGCTGGGTACCGCGCAGCCGGGACGCCTTGATCCCGACCTTTGCTGTTGAGAAGTCCTTGAACTTGATGTCTTGCATAGGGTTTGCCGATATCAGCCGCAGCTTGAATGCCTGCCGGAAGGCCAGCGCAAGCAGCTGGAATGCGGATCGAACGTAGTCGATTTCAACGGTTTGCTGCATCGGCCAAATTAAGCGGCTGTCCAGCGTGGCTTTGTCGATGCTGGCCAAGGCTACTTCTCCCAAGCATGGTACGAGGTGACGCCTGAGCATCGACGCACTTGTGTCCTTGCGCTTTTTCGACAGGCTTCGGTCGCGCGAATACCGCTCGGCAAACCAATCAAGCAGCTCACCTGTGGTCGCCCATTTGGATAGTGTTGAGTTGGCACCTGCCTCGATGCGAAGGCGAATGCCCGGAAGCGCTGCTACCACCTGCTTTGCTGTCAGATCAGGGAAACTGCCGACAAGGTTCCACTTGCCCTTGCGCACTAGATACCAAGACGCACGTGCGCGATCTCGGGTGAAACGCAGATAAAGGCCGCGGTTCTCAACGTCGCGAAGATCCCGGACGGTGCAGGCGGCTTGCCGTTTGATTTCGGCGTCAGTGATCTTTACGGCGGCGGTGCTCATGCGGCCACCACGGTACGTGGCTGTTTCAGATAGGCACCGATCACGTCGAGCGCCTCGCGGTGCCCACGGCATACGACGGCGAGATAACCCTGCTCGTTGAACGTATGAAGGCAGGCGTCTTGCTGCGGAGAGACCGGAGAATCGTGCGGCGGTGTGGCTTTGAATTCGATCAGCAGGCCAAAATATCCGCCCCGTGCCATTGGTAAAACCAGATCGGGGATCCCCGCTTTGACGCCCTGCTTTTTCAACTCAATGGCCACCAGCTTGTGCCGGTGCCCGCCGTTGGGAACATGGAAAATGAGCTTGGAGGCCAGCGGATGCCGTAACGCCAGTTCGAGCAGCAGTGTTTTTTGCTCCATGCCTTCCCAGTCGATGGGCTTTGCGCGCGCGACCTTGACCTTGAACGGCTTGATGACCAAAGGCTTCACGCTTCCACCTCCGAACCATCCAGCCAGGCAAGGAAGCCCGCCGGCACATCTTGGCCAGCCTCGGCGATGAACTTGGCGCAGAAGCTCAGCAGTTCCGGTTGCTTTCCGTATGCCTCTTCAAACTGCACCTTTTGCCCGTGCACAGCGTAACCGGGGAAGCCCTCGGCGCCGTAACCATGCTGGTGGTGTCCGGCGCACAGCGGCAGCACGTACCAGTGCGCGTGTGGCTTGGTGCGGCCGTCGACGTGGTGAATGCTGCACTGATCGTTGTAGATATCCTGGCCGACGCGGCACGCGACGCATCCGATGGTCTGTACCAGCATGCTGTGCCAGCGCTTCTGCTGGGCAGTGACGGAACGGCCTTTCATACCTTCTCCCCGGTGACGATATCGATTACTTCAAAGGTGCTCGGCCACAGCGCGCGGCCAAATTGAACGGCGACGGAGCGATGCTCAAAAAGACCCACGGCGCGGTCGGGCTTATCGGTGAGATCCCACTTGTAGCCGCAGCAGTGCACCGCGAAGCGGTAATCGGCAGGATTGGTGTTGGCGAGGCGCTGATCAGACATGAGCGTCTTCCTTTGCAAGGGCGGCGATTGCCTGCTGAGACAAAAAGGCCCGGCGCGCGGCGAACTCCTGCTCGGCTTTTTCACGAGCCTCTTTCTTCCGCTCATCGCTGACACCTCGCATTTCGAGCATGCTGGCTTTGATGCCTTTCAGCTTTTCCCTTATCGCGGCAGTTGGCTTCACGACTTGCCCGGTAATCAATCCAGCGAGCGCGCGACCGTCTTCAGTGATCGGCTCATGACTCAAATCAGCCAGGTAAAGCCGGCCGCGCTCTTGCGGAATGCGTTGCATCTGCACAGCAGCGTTTATGGCTTCGATTCGGCGATTTGCATCAAAGCCGATGGAGACATGCCAATTGACTGACTTGGTTTCGGCCCGGGCCCGGCTCACAAGCCGCTCGTAAGCATTGATGAATGCCATGCGGGCACCGACCTTGTCGCCAAGACTCAACACAGGGCGGGCCGCACCGAGTGCAATCTGAATCTCGTCGGTCATCACCGCAGTGTCGAATTCATCGTTGGAGGCCAGCGCAATAGCCCATGCCTCGTCCTTGTCCGGGCGGCCATCGGCTGCTTCGATTCGCGACAAGATGTCCGACATCGTCAACTTCCCACGAACCTCTTTCCGGCAAGCCTTCAATGCCCTTTCGATCAAGCCCAATGGGTGCTCACTCAAATCGACTGCCATGATTGCCGCTGCGTTTGGACTCAAAGTTACGCCCATCGCTTCGGCGGTCCCGCAGAGAAGATCGATCGCCAGATCCAGCTCGTTCTGGTTAAGCATTGCCGGTACCACGCTTACGCAACATTGCTTTGGCCTGTTCGGCCGTCGACATGTTCGCCTGGGTGTTTTCCATCTGCTTGGCAGTGGTGCCATTGATCTGGGTTTTGGTAGCCCACTGGGTCCGATAAGCCTCAGCCTTTGCCAACAGCGAGCCCATGTCGTGGCAAGCGCGGATGAGGTAAGAGTCGTTGATCGAGACGTAGTACTCGGCCACAAATCGAGCTTCGTCGGCACCGAGCCGCTTCAGCAAGTTATTGATCTGGGTGTTCACCGTCGCATTGCGAACTGGTTCGGTGCTGTAGCGGTTGAAGTACGCTTCGGCGTAACTGATCCAGATTCCCCGGCAGGCTTCCTGGCGATCAGCCTCGATTTTTGCCTTGGTGCGTTTTTCCTGATCAGGGTCGATCAGTCCACTTTTGCCCTGCCCGACTAGGGCTGGGAAAGAAGATGGTGGTTCTACTGACGGATCAATGGCGGTTCTATTACGGTTCTGGGTGCAACCACTGCGGGGGGGTGGTGCATCATTTGCGGGGGACGGGCGCAGCGATTGCGGGGGCTCTCCCGCACCATCTGCGGGGCGCATATCCTGCGGGGGTGCAAATGCTGCCGGGGTTATGGTGTACATAGTCGAGCGGCCCATTCGCTCCCGAACCGAAAGCACGCCAGTCGAGCAAAGCCATTTGATTGCGCTTTGAACTGTGCGCTCAGCCAGGCAGGTTCTTTGCCCAATCTTCGCGACTGACGGCCAGCACACGCCTTCATCGTTAGCGTTGTCGGAGAGAGAGATCAATACGGATTTTTGAGCAGGGCTCATGCCCTGGAGCGGCCAGCAGGCACTCATGATGATGGTGCTCACAGGGGCGTTCCTAGGATTTGTTCGGCCAGGGTGGTGATGCCGCGGCGAGTGACCATGACTTGTTCGACGACTTTGAGTTCTTCCGGATCGCCGCCGACCTTCACCAGCTTGTGCTCGAGCAGACCGCTGGATAGCCGTGGCTGGAAAGCAGACCAGCTGGCGTGACTAGCTCGGCGATAGATCCAACGGTTGTCGCTCAGCCACGCGAAGAGCCGCATAGGTGCTACCCCAAGCTGCTTGGCGGCATTAGTGATGCAGACGGAACCGTGGGTATTGGCGAGGCGATTCAACGCCTCAACCTTCGGCGCCTGCTTCTGGATGACGGCCTGAAGCTGAAGATTATGCTCGGCCTGGTCAGCGGCGAGCCGGAGGGCTTCCGGAAGTGTTTGTGGAACCGTGACAACCTGTCGTGACACGTTTTCGAGTTCGCTCAAACGTGTCACGACACGATAGCGAAGCGGAATGCTGTAGCCGGTCAGAAGCGTTTCCGTCAGCAGGCGATCAAGACGAAACTCGGCGGTGTAATCCCGGCCATCCTTGATCTCGTGGAGATGGCGCAGATCTGCGCCATCCGACTCCAGCGCTTTCCGCATCGCGCGAACATCACGGATCACGTCTTTATGCTGTTTACCTGTGAGTTCGGCGATTTCCCGGCTACTCATGGTTACCGTGTTGCTTGAAGTGGTGATCGTGTTCATAATGGCCCCACGTTGATACACCGTTGTTGAAGAAGCCGACCTCGCCGTCGGCTTTTTTGTGTCTGAAATTCAGGCAGCCTTCAGCGATTCGCGCAGAACGTTCAGCGCGTCGATGGCTTCCAAAATGGCTTTATCGCCCTGGGCTTTTTCGTGCTGACTGATGTGATTATCAGCCGTGGCATCAAAGATCAGCCGGCCCACGTCTCCGCATTCGGCGGACAGGAGGCCAAGCGCGGTCAGGAGTGGTTTTGGTGCTGGGCGCTGACGCGACACAAGGTCAAAACCGAAGCTGTCGGCCCACGCGATCAGGGGCCGAAAGTCTTGGGTGAACTTCATGATCCGGTGTAGCTCCGGAACGTTCATGCTGTGGCTGTCGTAGTCTGGATTCGCCTTCTGCGACAGAAGCGTTCTAGATGTGAAGCTGGCACCTTCGGCGATCTTCTTGGTTCCGAATTCATCCACTACGTCATAGATCGCTCTCATCAATGTCTGCATGTAACACCTCGAAATTTGTTACGTGGCTTGATGCCACTGGTTCCGCGATCATTTGCTTACTGAAATTGATCAAGGACGCATCCGCGACCAAATCTTCCGAACCGCAAGGAAAAGCTGCTCTTTGCTTTGGTGAAATTGGTTTAAGTGGCTGATTTTTTAGAGGGAAACGGGCGATGCTCTTGAGCCTGAAAACTTCCATCTGGAAGCTCGAGCACGCGGATGTCCCGTTTCGCTGATATGGCTTTGTGAATGGCTGGGGCTGTTACCCGAAGAAGCCGTGCGGCCTCGGACTGCCCTTTGTCAGCCACGAACCTATCGAGGGAAGTCTCATTCATGGTCATGCCTCTGTTGGATACGAAACAGATATTAACCATCTGTTAATTATTAATCAATACCGATGGTTTCTTCTTATTTTTAACCATTGGTATAAATTCGCGCCATGACGAAAAAACGAATACTCCCGCCCGACCGACTTGCTGAGTGCAAGGCGGCACATGACCTGTTTTTAGCGAAGAAAAACGAGCTAAAGCTGAGTCAGAAGAAAATTGCCGATGCCGCCGGTATGACGCCGGCTGCGGTAAATTTGTACTTCAAGGGCATAAATCCACTGAACACGCAATTCGCAGCAGTTCTCTCGCGAATGCTTCAGGAGCCCGTTGAGAGGTTCAGTCCGCGCTTGGCAGATGAAATTGAATCGCTGACCAGTACGACTAAGCCATCCGCTACGCAGTCATCTGCCGATATCGTCCAGCAGATGCTTGCCAAGCATGGCAAAAATCTTTCGGAGGACGCTAGGCAGAAGATTGCCGATGCAGTCCAGGAAACAGCGATTAGCGTGAGTGGCGGAAATGTGATCGTTGCTGACTTCTCCCGCCACGGCCTGGTCGGTGACGAAATCAGAATCGCGCACTACGACATCCGTGGCTCTATGGGTGGTGGACAGAAAGCCGCCGACTTCCCGGAGATGCTCAAGGACATACGTGTCAGTCAGAAGCATCTGAGAGAGCTGGGCGTGGAATATGAGGACTACAACTACCTCAAGCTTGTGACTGGCTGGGGTCAGTCAATGGCGCCGACTATCAAGCACCGCGATCCGCTCATAGTAGATATCAGCATTCGCGACTTCGTTGGCGACGGCATCTATCTGTTCTCCTGGGATGACCTGCTCTACATCAAGCGGCTTCAGGTGTCGGATTCAGATAATTTCGAGATGATCTCGGATAGCACCCACCACCCGACCAAGCCGATACGCCGTGATGACACGCATATCCTGGCTCGCGTGCTTCTGGTTTGGAATGCACATTTGGTTTAGGCCCGATGCGAGGACCTAAGAAAAAGAAAAAGACTACAGTTAAAGACCATTATTTATAACTTAGAATTGGGGAATATTTTGAAAAGGGATTTTGAGAAATTTAGCATCTCGTATGACGCCAAGTCGGATGACCTGTCGAATCACAAGATTAATGCTAGAGATCTAGGAAATGCTATTAGCTCCATGGCGGACATGTTAGACGAAGCAGTGTTGGTCTACTCGCAGGGATCGGGTGATGCTGAGCTCCTGGTAACAACCCCGGCCAAGGAAGGCTCAGTTATAGTAGAATTTTTAGTATTTGCAACAAACCCCGCCGTTCTCGAAGTACTGAAATATCTAGGTTTTTCTAGCGCTGGCGCGGCTCTCGGAATCCCGTCAGCAATCCAGATAATAAAAAAACTGCGCAACCGAAAAATTACTAAACTTACAATCGATAAAGCTGCTGGTATTGGAACCATTGAGACAGATCAGGGTGTCATACAATGCGACTCAAAAGTTGCTGCGCTTGTCGGAAACAAAAAAATCCGAGACGCTATGCAAAAAGTTGTTCAGGCCCCCTTGCAGAATAAAAATGACGCTCAATTCAAGGTACTTGGCCAAAATAATGAAATAATAAATATAGTCGGCGAGACTGAGATCAATGATTTTTCGCCTATGCCGATTGGTAGTCTAGAGCAAGAGCATATTGAGTTTCTGCATATAAACATCAGCTTTGCCCAAGTAAATTTCGATTCGAAAAACGGGTGGAGAATTCGATTTGCTGACGGCAAAGAAAAATCTGCAACAATGCAAGATGCGGGCTTTTTACGTAGAGTAAAAGATGCGGAACAGGCATTCAAAAAAGACGATCTGTACGAAGCAAAAATCAAAATCACTACTACCGAAAGACTGACGCGATCGACTATAATCTATGAGGTTATTGAAATCACAAGACACTGGGTTGACAAGGACCAGCGTCTAGTTTGAGGCATACCTTAATGTTCATAAACCACGACATGGGATTGGTTTTTATATACTTAGGGATGACACTATTCAGCCCATTGGTAGCTATTTTTTCATGGAAACTTAGCAAATACCTACTTGACGTGTATGTTGCCGACGAAATCCTGATAGTAACTTATATGGAGAATGGCCAAGTCTCATCTCAAATCTCTATCAGCACCATGAGCAACGGTAACATTATTGAAAAAATAGAGAACCAAAAAAGGAGCGCGTTATGAGTAATCGCGCGGGGATAGTAGATAAACTTGGCCGACCAGCAGGATCGGGGGGCTTGACGATGTTGCTTGTCGGACTTTGCTCGAAACTGCCAATCGAGCAACAGCAGACAGGAATTCTGATCGCAAGTTTTTTTGGCCCAGTTTTAACGCATTTTTTTATTTCTCTTATTCATAGATTCATGTTACCTATCGAGCTCGCCTTATACAAAAAAGCATTGAAACATGATATCGGTAACGCGAAAGAAGGTCTGACTAACCTTAAGCCGGGAACACCTCAGCATACACAGCTTCTAAAAGTAATGAGCAATACCCAAATTTTACTCGCCACGGCTAGCCAAGATTACTACTCTGGCAAGCTTAATCTCACGAAACCGCATTCTGCCCCGCACGGCCAACCAAGCGCTCCTGCGAAATGAAAATCAGATCAAATACAGATAGACCGCGGTAGATGCGTCCAGCTCATATCCCCCCGCTAACCGCACCCAATAGCCCGCTGCTGAGCGGGCATTTTTTTGCCCATCAAAAGGGCGCTGGCTCCTCCTCGAAATCAGCTATTCCTACCGGCGCATCTTCGCCTTCTATCGACTCCCATTTCACCGTAACCCCGCCGTCGTCATCAAATGTGATGTCCAAGCCATCCGTTTCTGAAAGAACGCCCATCACCTCCTCCCACTCTCGGTCGCCGTCCGTATCCAGGCGATGGATCGTCACCCAGCGCTGAGCCTGCGCTGCGGGGTGATTGACCATCGATGAGACGCGTAGCCCTAGGCGCTCTACCCCGGACATCTCAACTCGTACTACTGACGTCGCCTTCTGCGGCTTGCTCATGCCTATCTCCTAAAGCTGTATATCCATCCAGTTATAGCAAAAGGATACCGCACACCAATCGAAATTAAATTAACCATCGGTATTGACGTGCAGATATACCGATGGTTAACTAAGTTCATCGCAGCTACACACCCACGCAGCGACAGGCCCTCATAAGGGCCGACGCTCTTTAAATCTGATGCGCAATACAGAAATACCAACAGACCGCATTGCCTCTCCCGGCGACCGGCGATCAGACGGGTCAGATAGCCCGCCCACGAAAGGGAAAACCCTTTACGGCTGATCGATGGCGACAAGCCAGAACCGTGAGAACGACCCGGCAAGCAATGCGCCCCGCGAATCCCAGCGGATGAAGGGAGACTCAACTGAACAGAATTAGCGCTCCGAGCCTCGGCTATGAGGAGCGCCGGACCTCATGCGGTGTGCCTAACAACTCACCCAGGCACAGGACTGCACGCCGCATGTTGTATTTGCCCGACGACCGCGCCAGCAACGCTGATCAAGCTGGAGCGAACAGGGAAGCCCACCGCTGCATCCGACGAACCGAAACCTGCCATCAGCAAGCGGGGAATAGGCACCAGCTACAAGCACCGCTGACGCAACAAACCCAGGCTGTTGCCAGTAGCAAGCCTGGGCGCAACACGGACAGCTCGCTGATTCAAGCGAGCCGTCTTCACCAGTACCGACGGATCGTCGGTAGCGGGAAGATAACCAAGGAGCAGGACCATGTTGATACTCACCCGCAAGCCAGGCGAAACCATCCGCATCAATGACGACATCAGCATCACGGTGATAAGCGTGCAAGGGCAACAAGTGCGAGTCGGTATTTCGGCACCGGCGGATGTCGCTGTGCATCGCGAAGAGATCTACCAGCGCATCCAGGCAGAAAAACCAACGGCTGATAAAGCGGCCTGATTGGAAAGCATCACTAAAACGCCGGAGCGATCGGGCGTTTTGGGATGACCACCAACCAGAGGTAACACCATGTTAGGCAAATTGTTCGGCAAGAAAACCGGTCAGGCTCGCGCCGCAGTGGCCAAGCTGGCAAACCGCGACCTGATGGAGGCTGTGGTTTATGGAGCGATCTACGTCGCCGCAGCTGATGGCGACCTCGAAGAAAGCGAACTGAGCAAGGTCGAGACCATTCTCAGCAACAACCCATCGCTACAAGGCTTCGGCGCCGAGCTGTCGAACACCATCGACCGCGCCAAGACTGACTTCAAGTCAGGTGCACGCATCCTGCGCCAGAACGCCGAGAAAGAACTTGGCGACCTGGCTCACAGCCCAGCCGAGGCACTGACCGTGCTCAACATCATGCTCACCGTGGCAGAAGCTGACGGCGAGATCGAGCCGGCAGAAATGGTAGCGCTTGAGCGTAGCGCCAAGTTGCTTGGGCTCAACCTCAAAGACCACCTGTAACCGTGCTTGGCGCGCTCAGCAACAAGGTACGGCGCTGGGCAGCCTTCGGGCTTGCCGGTGGCGTGGTGTTCGTCGACTCGGCAAGTCGCATCTTCTCAATGATAGGAGACCTGATCTTGGTGTCGCTTCTGCTGATAGTGCTGATGACCGGAAAGACCAAAGAGAAAACGTAACGAGGGCGACAGCATGTTCAAGTTTTTGGCCAGGCTATTCAGCCGCAAGCCACCAGAAGCGATTCAAGCGAAACCGGAAACAAGGCAGGCGACTACACCAGTCAAGCCAACCCCACGGCCAACAGTTCGAACTGCATCACCCGTGCCGCCTCCGCCAATACGGCGTGGCGATTCACCTCGGGCCATGCCAGCAGCAGATCGGAGAAACGTCGACGACACGCTCAGCAACCCGCTAAATCCGGAGAACACCATGATTTACAGCGCAAGCGACGACACGCCTTCACGCTCGCACTGTAGCGGGTACAGCGGCGGCGACAGTTACAGCAGCAGTGACAGTTCGAGTTGTTCGTCGAGCGATAGCAGCTCTTCCAGCTCAAGCAGCAGCGACTGATCAACCAGCGCCACGTCAGCCTGACGTTAACTGCCCGAGCACCTGGTACTCCCCAGCACCAGGCCGCATCGGAGTGTGATCTGTTTTGAAGTCCGCAGCAGGACGAGGATGAAGCCAGCGATCAAGCAGCCCCTGGCGGTGAGCTTTTGTAGCGTTGCGAGTTGAACGGCGGGCTGTTGAAGCGACCGCACCTCCGATCAGATCACACCCCGATGCGGACGAAATCGCGGCCTATAACCGCCCACCTTCATCAACTCCGAACAACCCTAAGAGGATTTACAGCCATGTAAACGTCAATTACCGGGTCCGCCATATGCGCGCCAGGTCAGGTTCACATACGGAGGTGTTAGTGAGCCAAACAGAGCCCAGTTACGACTGGGCTTTTTATTGCCCGCATTTATTCGAATACGCGCTCAGGTCGAGCAAGCATTCGAATAGACGTGAACCAACAAGAGGATCAGCCATGCACCCATCAATTCAGCAGAGAGTGGACGGCGTTAAAGCCCTTCACGTCCGCTCCAGTATCGCCACAGCAGCTTTCTACGCCTTGATTGGCAGGGACGCACCTGCACAAGCCGTTCGCTATCAGGTCACGACCAAGGGCCCGAAGGCATACCACATCATCGAGCTGTCGACCGGCAAGGTGAAGGGATTCCGGTTTAGCTGGAAGGATGCGGTCAACTTCGCTCAGCAGCTTGAGGCAAAAGCCGACGGCGTCGTTGTTGTGTTGTCGGAAGGTGCACAGCAATGATCGGCGTACCAATGCCTGACCCTCGGCACAAGACCATCGCTGACCTCAGCGCCCAGATCGACTACTTCCTTGCTACCGGCAAGAAGATTCAGGACATACCGCGCGGCGTCAGCGCCAGCGCGACATTCTCCGGTACCACCACCTACTCCGAAAAGCTTAGGGCGCGGCGCGATGCCAAAGCACCTGAACTGAGAAAGCATGCCGATGCCGGGCTGACCGTTGCGGAAGCAGCAAAGGCCGTGGGCATCCACGTAAAAACCGTAGCCCTTATTGCCAGGGAAAACGGCTTCACCTTCAGCAAGAAGACTTGATGCGCCGGATCAACACCAAAGTGCACCGCCGTCGTCGACAACCTCAACTCAATCTTCCACCCAGCGGGCTCAACGCCCTCCCGGAGAATCATCCATGCCCATCGCAACCGATACCGCCGAGTTCCTCGAGGAGCTGAATGGCGGCGCCTTCGCCAGCCAGATCGGCCACGCCCTTTCCGAAGTCGCCGCCGGTGTCGTTGACCACGGCAAGGTCGGGAAGCTGGTCATCACCCTGGACTTCGCCCAGATCGGCGAATCGAGCCAGGTGAAAATCAAGCACAAGCTCGACTACAAGGTGCCAACCAAGCGCGGTACCCGCAGCGAGAACACCAGCCTCGACACGCCGATGCACGTTGGCAGCGGCGGCAAGATAACGCTGTTTCCTGAGAAGCACGCCCAGCTGTTCAGCAAAGACCAGGCCCCGGTAATTCCCCGCACCTGATCATCCGCAATGCCCTCCCTTCCACATTGAGATTTGACGAATGTCCCTCACCCCTGAAGCAATTCAACTGATCACCAACACCGCGCTGATCGCCACCGGCAAACCGCTGGGTACGTTCATGCCGACCGCCATTCTTCCGGAAGGCGCCAAGATCTTTGACCTGGAGCGCTTCGCCGCTGGCCGCAGCCGCTTCCGTGGCACCTTCTCCACAAACTCCCTGCTGGACTTCGGTAAGTACGTCACCGACCGAGCCGTGGTAAATGCTCAAGGCTTCATTGATCAGGACGAAATGTCCTGCCTGGTGATGTTCAACATCGGCGACGCCGCGAACCCTGGTCACGCCGACGACCGCGCGGCGCTGAAGCTAAAACCCACGGCTGGTTACAAGGCAGTTCGGGAGATTGGCGGGCGCACCCTATCGCAGAGGGAATTGAGCGACTGGATCGAGGACTGGAACGCGTCGCTGACGGCTGTCGGTGAGGACCTGCAGGACATCAGTATCGTGAAGGCGATCGCAGCAGTGCGCACCATCACCATCAAGGCATCGTCGGAAAGCGATCATACCGTGCGTGAGACCGGCGCCAGCCGCAGCGCGATGGACGCTATCGAGGCCAGCAGCAAAGAAACGCTGCCTACTTCCTTGGTGTTCTCGGTGGTGCCGTTCGAAGGCCTCAGCGTGCGCGAAATCGTGCTGCGTATCTCGGTCATCACCAGCGGCGCGCAACCAGCGCTGAAGCTGCGCTGGATCGGCGAAGAGGTTCAGCGCGAGGAGATCGCCCAGGAGTTCAAGTCGGTGCTCGAAGCTCAAGTAGGTGAGGCGGCCAAGCTGGCACTTGGCACATTCAGCCCGAACTGACCCTCAGCGGCGCCCAATTGTAGATGGGGCGCCCCTCCCTTGCTCATCATTCAGAAAGAACCTAGCGACGAGATAATCGAGCAGAACTGATCAGCGGGACGAACTTTCAAAACTTCCAGGCAGCACAGGCGACCATTTTCCCTTTTTTTTCTTGGCTTTATTTCGGCGTTTATTGCTGGTCTTACGCATCAGAGCGGACAACGCCTCTTCCGGTGTGATCGCGAATTTCTCTGACACACCATTTAGCTTCACGCCTTTCAGGCGGCTAACCAGTATCTCTTGCTGCTCAAGCTTCGACTTCATCCGTGAACCTCAACATTGAAGGGTTTCCGACTCTATAGCACACCACCCACTGTCGCATCCGGTCACGGAGGGCGGCGCCTAACTGGAAATCCCCTCATGTTCCGAAAAACATTCGAGGCACCAGGAACTTTTGATGCTTGGAAAGCGGCACGAAAATGGCTAGAAGAAAACGGCTACAGCTGCAGCGACACTTCTGCGATGCATCCCGTGGCTGTGCTCAAGGGCGACTGGTTAATTGCGAAATGGAAGAACCTCACGAAAAAGGAAATCGCCCAACTCGACGGCATGGTCGATGGCAATTTCCGTGACGGGCCAGTCACGGTGACGCTGAAGGTCGAGCCAGCCGCCTAACTCTTCCTCACCTATTGCACCGAATGCAGTGACAAATCAGTGCTTTCTGCTTTTCCCCAAGCCGAACGCCCCGATGGTTGTAGTTTCCGTTGGCGCTTTGAAATCGCCTCTGCTGAATTCAGGTTCGCTTCCAATCAGGCACTTTATCCGCTTCTCGCGGATTTTGGCTGGAAGCATTGATGCCATAACTTTCGCGCACTTGATTACGTGATTTTCCCAACGAGCCGCTCGGATTGATTGCTGACAGCCAGGGCAAAGTTTTAGCGGTTTCGCCGTCGATTTCATCAGTATTCTCGCTTCAGGTGGAGCTGAACACAAATACCCCACTTCTACGAATCACGACATTCAAAATAGTGGGGAAGGTTGATTTGGGCTGAACGCAGCGAGTCCATTTAAGAAATACGATTGATCTCTTCGAGTAGTCGATTGCGTGCCAGAAAAATAAGCCTATACCACTTATCGTGTTCACTGCTCCCAAAATACAGCTCGATTCTGGGTTCGCCTTCAATTGACGACTCAGCAGCTTGAAGTGCGTCACGGATAGTAGATACCGGTTCAATCAAAGAGGCGTGCGGCAAACTCATCAAATCGATTTTTTTGAAGATCGATGAAACACCGACGAGCATTCTCGCCGCATCGCGTACGGTGATTTCTGCGGGATTTGGTTTTGCTGCCCTGAGCGCTCTATCGGAAATGACCTTCAAAAACTCGCAGTCGCGCTCGAATCTTATTCGTTCATTTTTAAGCTGCTCGCGTTTTTGACTTGAGGCCACGCGTACCGCAACTAGGATTGCAAGTATCGATCCTAGAGCCTGGACCCAAGACGCCAGGCCCGGGTGATGCTCAATCCAGTAAGAAATACTTTCCCAGCTCATAACCCACTCCCCTGCAGATCCCGGAACTATACCGGCGAGGATCCCCTATGTCCGCTTACCAGAAGAAACACCCCTTTGATTTCAAAACTCAGTACGGCCTTGGCTTCAACCCGCAAGACGATGAAATCCTGGTGGACTTCTTCTGTGGTGGCGGTGGCGCCGGTACCGGGCTGGAAATTGGCCTTGGCCGCGCAGTGACCGTGGCAAAAAACCACAACCCCGCAGCGATCAGCATGCACACTGTCAACCACCCGCATACCAGGCACTACACGACTGATGTGTTCGAGGGTGATCCCGACACCGAATGCGGCGGCAAGGCTGTTGGCTGGTTCCATATGTCGCCAGACTGTACGCATCACAGCCAGGCAGCCGGTGGCCAGCCGCGCAAGCGCGAGATCCGTAACCTGTCATGGATTGGCCTCAAATGGGCCGGCAAGAAGCAACCTCGGGTGATCAGCCTGGAGAACGTGAAGCAGATCCTTCAGTGGGGTCCGCTGATTGCGAAACGATGCAAAGACACTGGGCGCGTCGTTAAACTGGGCGGCGGTGTCGCTGTACCAGGTGAGGCCGTTCCGCTCGAGCAGCAATTCCTGATACCCGATCCGAAACGCAAAGGCCAGACCTGGTCGCGATTCGTTGCCGAGCTGCAGGGCATGGGCTACGTCGTCGAATGGCGCGTGATCAAGGCCTGCGACTTCGGCGCGCCGACCAGCCGTGAGCGCCTATTCATGATTGCTCGGTGTGATGGCCAGCCAGTCGTATGGCCAGAGCCAACCCATGCGAAGAAACCGGCAAAGGGTCAGCTTCCATGGCGCACCGCCGCCGAGTGCATCGACTTCAGCGACTTAGGCAAAAGCATTTTTGGACGGAAGAAGGATCTGGCACCCGCCACGCTCCGCCGTGTAGCGAAGGGCATGAAGAAGTTCGTCATCGACAACCCGAAACCTTTCATCGTGCCGATCGCGAACTGGTCGACCGAGACAGTGCAGTCGATGGATGAGCCGTTGCGCACTATTACCTCCTACCCGAAAGGCGGCGCGTTCTCCGTTGTCAGCCCGATCATCGCGCCAGCAACCCACCAAGGCAGCGACCGGATCAACGATCCGCTTGAACCGCTTCCGACGATCACTTGCGCCAACCGCGGCGAACTCACACTGATCAGCCCTACCCTGATCCAAACCGGTTACGGCGAGCGCAATGGTCAACAACCGCGAGTTCCGGGGCTTAACCAACCGCTCGGTACCGTTGTTGCTGGTGGCGTTAAGCACGCTCTGGTCAGCACCTTCATGGCGCAGATGAACGGCGGTTTCAATACCACCGACGCCAAGGGCGTCGATGAGCCCATGACCACCGTGACGAACACCGGCAGCCAACAGCAGCTGGTTGCCGCCAACCTGGTGCACTTTCGCGGTAACTGCGATGCCCGGGATCTGACCGAGCCTCTGCACACTGTAAGCGCAAGCGGAACTCACCACGGCCTGGCCAGTGCATTTCTCGAGCGCCAGTTCGGCGCCAGCATCGGCCAGTGCATTGACGAGCCAGCGCCAACTATTACGGCGGGCGGCGGCGGGAAGAGCTCTCTGGTTTCATTCCAGCTTTCACCCGAACACGAAGAAGGTGCCCTGCGGGTTGCGGCATTCCTGATCAGCTACTACGGTACCGAGAACATGAGTGGACTCAACAAGCCAGCGCCAACCATAACCACGAAGGATCGACTGGCCTTGGTCACCGTGATGGTGAAGGGGACGCCTTACGTGATCGTCGACATCCGCCTTCGGATGCTGCAACCGGCTGAGCTGTACCGAGCGCAGGGATTTCCCGCCGACTACATCATCGACAAGGGCGCAGACGGCAAGCCGTTCACCAAGACCCAGCAGGTGCACATGTGCGGTAACAGCGTCAGCCCTCCGCCTATGGCTGCGTTGGCCCGGGCGAACGATCCATGGCGAGCAACTCAGAGTCAGGCAGCCGCAGCCTGACCCACACTCTCCTATTGCGCAGAAAGCCGTAGCACTATCATTTCAACGAATCACGCAACTACCTGACATCTACCCAACCAAGAACATCAGAAAGATCGGCATAGAGACTAATAAGTTTGGATGCCAGGTCAATGCCGTGCAGCTTTGCATCTCTGAAGGTCTGCCACTCGCCAGTCGTTTCGCCGAGCTTTGCGTAACTCTCTCCATCCTTCACCCAAATGACAATTCCGATAGGCGCCACGCTTTTCGGGTCACCCCAGACGAAATCAATCTTTGCTTGCTCTCCAGTTGGATGGATGTAATCCACTGGATAGGGCCTTGCTGCATCTGAATGCATATCGTTCTCCCTGATCTGGATCCATGCTGAATTACATCAATAGACCACAACCTAAAATCACGCCAGTCCGGGCATGACCCGGTATAGGACGCCCCATGCCCACAGAAAACAAAATCGCTGAGCCACTGAAGGTTGAGCGTTCGACAGTGACGAAGCTGGTGATCACTGGCGCACCTCGGCTCGACCCGATCACCGTGTTCCTCGAGGACTTCGGCCGCCGCGATTGCCCGACCGAATCGAACCCGAACTATCAGACCGCCCAGGGCAAGATCACCATCAACTGCTGGGATAAGAGCTGGAACGCCTACTGGGGCGGGATGGGACCGCGCACTGTTTCAGAGTTCGTCGTCAACTGCGGCTGGGACTACGTCTTGAACTGCCTGGATCGAGGGATCAGCAGCACGCGATTCAACGGTGACGCGCTCCATACCTTCGCTAAAAAGTGCATCGTCCAGCGCCGTCGCCAGCAGACCGGGCGCCACGAATGGGAACTTGGCGAACTGAGCAAAAGCGAGGCCCGCGAGCTTTGGAATGATATCGGTGTTCTGAGTAACATCGAGACGCCAAACGAATGCTGGCATCACGGTAAGCCTCTGACAGAGCTATTCGGTGATGAATGGCATTACTCACTTGATGGTAATGCCATCGAGGAAAACCACGATTTCACATATCTGCGCCGTATCGTCGAAGCGGTACAGCAAGCGCTCGCAGAACCCGTTGCCACAGCCACATAACCTGGCCTCACCTATTGCGCTAAACGCCGGAGCGCTACCATTCCAACGAATCACATCACTACATGGCATCTGCAAAGCCAAGTACATTAGAAATACCAACATAGAGGCCGATCAATTGGAATGCCAGCTCAAAACCACGCGCCTTCGCCTCTCCAAAAGTCGACCATTTTCCAGTCGACTCACCGAGCTTTACATAACTCTCCCTATATTTGATAAGAATAATAATTCCGATAGGAGTCATGCTTTCCGGATCGCCCCAGACAAAGTCAATCTTTGCTTTCTCTCCGTTTGGATGGTCGTAATCCATCGGATAAGGCCGTTCTACACCTGAATGCATATCGATCTTCCTGATTCAGATCCGCGCTGAATTACAGCAATAGACCATAGCCTCAAGTCACGCCAGTCGGTGCACCAAACCCCTCCCCCAATTCAAAGTCAGCCGCTATAGCGGTAAGGACGAAGTCATGCCTGAAGAAACCGTTTTGATTCAACCTCTGCCAGTCAAGCGCGATGAAATGGGCTTCTGGACCCACCCAGCGTGGCCGCGCGATGGCGATGAAGACGCAATCCCGATGACCTGGTTCGCGGAGCACGGTCTTGAAGCCCTCTGTTTCGAGATGGAAAGCGACGGTCCGGAAGGTCTTTTCGAAACTTGGGCTGATGAAGGTCTCTGCGACTGCACTGCATGGGTGCCTAGCAACCCTGCTGGCGATGGCTGGTTCATCTTCTCTATCCACGATACCGAGGACGGACCGATCTGCGTATGGGTTCGACATGTGCCAAGCCTGCAGCATGAAATCGACGCAGTTGCAGCGGGCAAAGATTTCTGCGGGGCCTGCGGCGATGGCTGCGGCTCTTGCAAGGTGGACGAAGAAAGTCCATCGGCAATACCGTCCATTCCCAACAACCAGCACCCCACCATCTGTATTTACCACGGCAATTGTGCTGATGGGTTCGGCGCTGCCTGGGTCGTTCGCCGTGCCATGGTTGGGCGCGACATCGAGTTCTTTCCGGCAACGCACGGCCATCGCGCTCCCGACGTGACTGGCAAGAAGGTGATCATTGTCGATTTCTCCTATCCACTCGAAACGTTGATGGTCATGGCAGAAACGGCCGAATCTGTACTGGTGCTTGACCACCACAAGACTGCGCAGGCCGATCTAAAGGAAATACCTGCTGCTGGGCCTCACCACAAATACCATCAGGTGGCACCGCGACTGCACGCACTGTTCGATATGAACCGGTCAGGCGCTGGCATCGCTTGGGACTATTTCTTTCTCGGCGAACCCCGTCCGGCGCTGATCAACCACATCGAGGACCGCGACCTCTGGCTGTTCAAGCTGGACGGCACTCGCGAAATACAAGCAAGCCTGTTCAGTTTCCCTTACGACTTCGATGTTTGGGACGCGCTTTTTGAGGGTGACATTGAAACGATGCGGGCCGAAGGGGTGGCAATTGAACGCAAGCACCACAAGGACGTCGCGGAATTGGTCGGGGTGGCCAAGCGCCGGATGATGATCGGTGGCCATGACGTGCCAGTGGCAAACCTGCCGTACACGCTGACCAGCGATGCTGGGCACCTGATGTCTGCGGGCGAGCCCTTCGCCGCC
Organism: Pseudomonas sp. 5C2; assembly: GCF_034314155.1. Taxonomy (NCBI): domain Bacteria; kingdom Pseudomonadati; phylum Pseudomonadota; class Gammaproteobacteria; order Pseudomonadales; family Pseudomonadaceae; genus Pseudomonas; species Pseudomonas sp. 5C2. Next base: position 2,524,434 of record NZ_JAVIWH010000002.1, read on the forward strand.
TGCTACTGGGACACGCCGGAAGGCCGATCCTTCAGCCTGCGCAGCTCTGATGCTGGTGAGGATGTCTCAGCAATCGCCCGGCAGTATGGCGGTGGCGGTCATCGCAACGCCGCCGGCTTCCGCGTTCCGTTCGGCCACATCCTGGCTATCTAACCCCTCCCTACCTTCTGCCGCCATAGGGCGGCATGGAGATACACCATCGCGCCCGATACGGGCAGAGGTAGCCAACATGGCCGCAGCCGAAAACCTGCACGAAGACGCAGGGCACGACAAGATCACTGAAAAACGGATGGGAGAGTTGGTGGGGTGTACTGCGAAGGCGCTCCAACGCAAGCGGGAGAAGGGAGTCATCCCCAACTGGGTGTGGATGAAGATTGATGGTCGGATTATTTACAGCAAACGGAGATACGAGGAATGGGTAGAAAGCCTATGGACCTGCCAGCCGGGGTCGAGCTTATCGGGCAGTCAATCCGAATTCGTTTCTCCTGGAACAAGAAGCGGTGCTGTGAGACGCTCCCCCTCCCCCAAACTGCGAAAGGAATCTCAGCAGCAGCGAATTTACGTGCTCAAGTAAAGGGCCTAGACAAGCTCGGCGCTCTCACGCCAGAGAAGTATGCCGGGCTGTTCCCTAATACGCGCAGCGTGGCCGTGCAAGATCAAGTCGCACCTATTTTCTTTGACTACGCCCAAGACTGGTTAGACAGCCTCCAGATCGTCGACGGCACTCGCAGAAACTACAGGTCGGCCCTGCAAGTTTATTGGATTCCGTATCTAGCCAAAATGCCTATCGACACCATCACGTCGGTCAGATTACGCAAGATCATGAACGAGATTGAATGGACCTCGCCGGTGAGGCGCAAGGGCGTGGTCGGCTTATTGGTGTCGATATTCCAACAGGCCATGATCGACGAAATAGTTACCCGAAACCCAGCCCTGTCTATCCCCGGCGCGAAAGTTCCGAAGCGTGACGTTGACCCGTTTACGAAGGAAGAAGCAGATCTCATCATCGCCCACCTGTACAAAACGACGAGCGGATTGACCGCAATCTACGCGGCCTATTTCGAGTTTTGCTTTTACACAGGGATGCGCCCGGGTGAGGTGATGGCGCTGCGCTGGAGCGAACTCGATACCCGCAAAAAAACCGCACATGTTTGCCGAATTCAGATCCGTGGAATCATCGAGGATCGGACCAAAACGAAGAGGCCACGCACAGTTTTATTGAACGATCGCGCTTTGCACGCACTCGAAAAGGCTAGACCACTCACAGCGGCGCGCTCTGATTATGTTTTCGCGCCGAGCGGAACAGGTGAGAAATCGGAGTTGTACATACGCTCTGAGACTGGTCAAAAACGTTACTGGCTTACTGCTTTGCGGAAATTAGGAATTAGACGCCGCAGGATGTACGACACCCGCCACACGTACGCAACGATGTGCTTGATGGCCGGCATGAACCCGGCATTCATCGCCGCGCAACTCGGGCACAGCGTACAAGTGCTGCTTTCTACATACGCCAAGTGGATCAGCTCGCCGAACGATTGGGCAGAGCTTGAGAAGCTGAAAATGTTGGAAAGTGGTACGAAAGTGGTACGAGTAAAAAGCCAGTGATGCCAATTGTGCCGAAACACATAGGGTTTAAGCACCATGTGCGGATTAGCTGGAGAGTTACGTTTCGACCATCAACCGGCAGACATCGCGGCGGTTGAACGGATCACCCATCATTTGGCCCCTCGCGGCCCGGACGCCTGGGGTTTTCATAGCCAGGGACCTATTGCCCTCGGTCACCGTCGACTGAAAATCATGGACCTGTCCGAAGGCTCGGCACAGCCCATGGTCGACAATCAGCTGGGGCTGGCGCTGGCGTTCAACGGTGCCATCTACAATTTCCCGGAACTGCGCGCTGAACTGGAAGCACTCGGCTATCCGTTTTATTCTGGCGGCGACACCGAAGTGCTGCTCAAGGGCTACCACGCCTGGGGCGTCGATCTGCTGCCCAAGCTCAACGGCATGTTTGCCTTCGCCATCTGGGAGCGTGACACCCAGACCTTGTTCATGGCTCGCGACCGACTGGGTGTAAAGCCACTCTACCTGTCACACACCGACAAGCGCCTGCGGTTTGCCTCATCGTTGCCTGCGCTGCTCAAAGGCGGCGATATCAGCCCGATGCTCGACCCGGTCGCCCTGAACCACTACCTGAATTTCCACGCCGTGGTTCCAGCGCCGCGTACCCTGCTCGCGGGCATTGCAAAACTGCCACCTGCTAGCTGGATGCGCATCGACGCCAGCGGCAAGACCGAACAGAAAGTGTGGTGGCATCTGCCCTATGGCCCGCATGCCGACGAAGCGAATCTGACCCTCGAAGACTGGAGTGACCGGGTGCTGGACAGCACCCGTGATGCGGTGGTGATTCGTCAACGTGCAGCGGTGGATGTCGGCGTTCTGCTGTCTGGCGGCGTCGACTCCAGCCTGCTGGTCGGCCTGCTGCGGGAAGTCGGGGTCAAGGAGCTGTCGACCTTTTCCATCGGTTTTGAGGATGCCGGCGGCGAACGCGGTGACGAATTTCAGTATTCGGATCTGATCGCCAAACACTACGGCACTCAACATCACCAGTTGCGCATCAACGAAAGCGAAATCATCGAGCAGTTGCCTGCGGCGTTCCGTGCCATGAGCGAACCGATGGTCAGCCATGACTGCATTGCCTTCTATCTGCTCTCGCGAGAGGTGGCCAGGCACTGCAAAGTGGTGCAGAGCGGGCAAGGTGCCGATGAGCTGTTCGCCGGGTATCACTGGTACCCACAAGTGGACGGCGCCAGCGACCCTTATGCGGCCTATCGCGCAGCGTTCTTCGACCGCACGTATGACGAATACGCCGCCACCGTGCAGCCCCAGTGGCTGACCGCCAATGACGCAGCCGGCGACTTTGTCCGCGAGCATTTCGCCCAACCTGGGGCCGACGCCGCTGTGGATAAAGCACTGCGTCTGGACAGCACGATCATGCTGGTCGATGACCCGGTGAAACGTGTCGACAACATGACCATGGCCTGGGGTCTGGAAGCGCGTACGCCGTTTCTCGACTATCGCCTGGTCGAACTGTCGGCCCGAGTACCGGGGCGCTTCAAGTTGCCCGATGGCGGCAAGCAGGTACTCAAAGAAGCGGCGCGAAGGGTGATCCCGGCCGAAGTGATCGACCGCAAAAAAGGCTATTTCCCGGTGCCGGGGCTCAAGCATTTGCAGGGCGACACGCTGAATTGGGTACGCGACCTATTGCTCGACCCGAGTCAGGACCGAGGCCTGTTCAACCCGGCCATGCTCGACAAACTGCTGACCGATCCCGAGGGCGAATTGACCCCCTTGCGCGGCTCCAAGCTATGGCAGCTCGCAGCGCTGAACCTGTGGCTCAGCGAACAAGGACTTTGATCGATGAAACACAATGCTTCGGCTTTTAGCCAACGCCTGTTGCGCGGCCAGGCGCCCTCTTATGAGCGCCTGCAAGCACGCTTCGCGGAAGACGGCAGCGAGCCTGACGCCCAACCTCTGGCCCTGCATTGCGGCTGGGGCCGGCTGCTGATCGGGCACACCTATCCTGACCCGGCGACGCTGGCTGACGACTTGCTCAATGAGAAGCTCGGCGAGCGTGACATCGCCCTGTATGTCGCGGCGCCCCAGCAGGTGCTGGCGCAATCGCCACAACAGCTGTTCCTCGACCCGTCCGATACCTTGCGCCTGTGGTTCAGCGATTACCGTCCGGCACAGCGGGTGTTTCGGGGTTTTCGTATTCGCCGTGCGCAGAACGATGCGGATTGGCAGTCGATTAACAACCTGTACCTGGCGCGGGGCATGCTGCCCATCGCCCCTGCCCTGCTGACCCCGCGCCATCAAGGTGGGCCGGTGTACTGGATTGCCGAAGATGAGAGCAGCAATGCCGTGATCGGCAGCGTGATGGGCCTCAACCATCAAAAAGCCTTTCATGACCCGGAGAACGGCAGCAGCCTGTGGTGCCTGGCCGTTGACCCGCAATGCACCCGGCCGGGTGTGGGCGAAGTGTTGGTGCGGCATTTGATCGAGCACTTCATGAGCCGTGGCTTGAGCTACCTTGATCTCTCGGTGCTGCATGACAACCTGCAAGCCAAAAACCTGTACGCCAAGCTTGGTTTCCGCAACCTGCCGACCTTCGCCATCAAACGCAAGAACGGTATCAATGAATCCTTGTTTCTCGGGCCAGGACCACGAGCAGACTTCAACCCGTATGCGCGAATCATCGTCGAAGAGGCCCATCGACGTGGTATCGACGTACAGGTCGATGATGTCGACGCCGGCCTGTTCACCCTCAGTCATGGCGGACGTCGTGTGCGCTGCCGTGAATCCCTGAGTGACCTGACCAGCGCCGTCAGCATGACCCTGTGTCAGGACAAGAGCATGACCCACCATGCACTCAAGGCCGCAGGCTTGAATTTGCCGGCCCAGCAATTGGCGGGCAACGTCGATGACAATCTGGATTTTCTGAACGAGCACGGGCAGATCGTGGTCAAGCCGCTCGATGGTGAACAGGGTCATGGCGTCGCCGTGGACCTGCGCACGATTGAAGACGTCCAGAATGCCATCGAGCGCGCCCGCCCGTTCGACAGCCGGGTGTTACTCGAGAGTTATCACCCGGGACTGGACCTGCGCATCGTGGTGATTGGCTTCGAGGTGGTGGCAGCCGCTGTCCGCAGACCGGCCGAAGTCATCGGTGATGGTCACCATGCAATTGGCGCGCTGATAGAAGCGCAGAGCCGACGCCGTGAGGCCGCTACATCGGGAGAAAGCCGTATTCCGCAAGATGAAGAAACCCTACGCACAGTGCGCGACGCAGGGTTCGACTACAACACCGTGTTACCACCGGGTGAGCGCCTGGCGGTCCGACGCACCGCCAATTTGCACACCGGCGGTTGCCTGGAAGACGTCACGGCAATCCTGCACCCCGTACTCGCCGATGCGGCCGTACGGGCGGCCCGAGCGCTGGACATTCCGGTGGTGGGCCTGGATTTGATGGTGCCCGCTGCCGACCAGCCGGAGTACGTGTTTATCGAAGCCAATGAACGGGTCGGCCTGGCCAACCATGAACCGCAACCGACCGCCGAACGTTTCGTCGACCTGCTGTTTCCACACAGCCTGCCTGCACACAGCTAACCGCATCGCTTCAGGAGCGCCCCTCATGACCCCTGCAAAAATCCTCGAACCGGATCTGAATTACCTGCAGAAAGTCCTGCTGGAAATGCTCGCGATCCCCAGCCCAACCGGGTTCACCGACACCATCGTGCGTTATGTCGCCGAACGCCTGGAAGAACTGGGCATTCCCTTTGAACTGACCCGGCGCGGGACCATTCGCGCCACCTTGAAGGGTAAGCAAAATAGCCCCGACCGTGCCGTCTCGGCACACCTGGACACCATCGGCGCCAGCGTACGAGCGGTGCAGGACAATGGGCGCCTGTCCCTCGCGCCGATAGGGTGCTGGTCGAGCCGTTTCGCCGAAGGCAGCCGGGTCAGCGTATTCACGGACACCGGGGTGATACGCGGCAGTGTCCTGCCCTTGATGGCGTCAGGGCATGCGTTCAACACGGCGGTGGATGAAATGCCGATCAGTTGGGACCATGTCGAGCTGCGTCTGGATGCCTACAGCACCACCCGTGCCGACTGCGAATCGCTGGGCATCGGCATCGGCGACTTCGTCGCGTTCGACCCCCTGCCAGAGTTTACTGAAAGCGGGCATATCAGCGCGCGACACCTGGACGACAAGGCTGGCGTCGCGGCCCTGCTGGCTGCACTTAAAGCAATTGTCGACAGTGGCGCCGAGCCGTTGATCGACTGCCATCCGTTGTTCACCATCACCGAAGAAACCGGTACCGGCGCGGCAGGCGTGCTGCCGTGGGATGTCAGTGAGTTCGTCGGGATCGATATTGCCCCGGTCGCCCCAGGTCAGCATTCCAGCGAACATGCAGTGAGTGTCGCGATGCAGGACTCAGGAGGCCCTTACGACTACCACTTGTCACGGCACCTGTTGCGCCTGGGAGCCGAGAACGAACTGCCGGTACGCCGGGATTTATTCCGCTACTACTTCAGCGATGCGCACTCTGCCGTCACGGCCGGGCATGACATTCGCACCGCCCTGCTCGCCTTCGGCTGTGATGCGACCCATGGGTATGAACGCACCCACATCGACAGCCTCAGTGCCCTGAGCCGTCTGCTGGGCGCCTACATGCTCAGCCCGCCGGTGTTCGCCAGCGATGCACAGCCGGCGAAAGGGTCGCTGGAGCGTTTCAGCCATCAGCTCGAACATGATGCCCAGATGGAATCCGACACCCGGGTACCGGCTGTAGAGAGCTTGATCGGTCAGCGCACCGAGGAGGTTTGAGGCATAGGGCGGTGGGAAACCTCCTGCCGCCCGGATGGAAGCATCGTCCTGGGATGTAGCCTGCTGACCTCAACCGCGCTAGCATCGCGGGAATTCATGCGAGAACCCCATGCTGATCCCCTACGACCAACTTGAAGCCGACACCCTTACCCGTCTGATCGAAGATTTCGTCACCCGTGACGGCACCGACAATGGCGACGAGACACCGCTGGAAACCCGCGTGCTGAGGGTGCGTCATGCCTTGGGCAAGGGTCAGGCGGTGATCGTATTCGAACCGGAAAGCCAGCAGTGCCAACTGATGCTCAAACACGACGTGCCCAAGGAATGGTTCGGCTGATACCGGTCACGCCGTGGGCTCCGGGTCTTGCTCCGCCAAACGACTGGCGATGCGTCTGAAGACTTCCGCTCGATTGATTTTGATGTGCTTGGGTGCGGTAATTCCCAGCCGGACCTGATTGCCGTTCACGCTCAGAATTTGCACGGTGATGTCATCACCAATTGAAAAGGTCTCTCCAACTTCTCGCGTCAATATAAGCATTCTCCCTGCCCTCTTTTGTTACAAAGAGCAAAGACTGCACGGCGAAATCGGCCTCTTCAATGCATCTGCAGTAAATCAGTAATGCCCTTCATTCCGGCCAGACCGATCCTACGGAATAGGGCCACATGGCGATCAAAACCATAGGAGAAGTCAGCAACGCAGACAGGTTTTGGGTTTCTCAGGCGTTAGAAAATCGTGGGCCGAACAAGATGATGCTGGCGCCGATTACGCAGAGTGCGGCGCCCAGCCAATCGGACGTCAGTGGCCGAACCCGCTCGATCAGCCCCAGCCAACCAATGGATGCAACGATATAAATACCACCATAAGCCGCATAGGCACGTCCGGCGTATGTGGCTTCGATTCGGGTCAACAGCAACGCAAACAGTGTCAGGCTGAGCAGCGCCGGCAGCACCCATAACACGCTCTTGCCCATGCGTAACCACATCCAGAATGCATAACAACCGGCGATCTCGAACAACGCCGCAAGAAAAAACCACAGATAGTTGAGCACGTCGGCATCTCGTCAAGGTTGCTGGGGCAGATGCCGGCAACCCTAACTGCATGCTGGAGGCGGAGCAAGCCTTCGCGAAAACAGTGGCATGCGATCTACTTACTCGCGACCCGGCTTTGCCTTGGCGCGCATTTTTTCGGCCATGGAAATCATCTCGTCGTAGAGCATCTGCGGATTCTTCTGTTTCAGCTGCCAGGCCATGCGTCCTTGCTCGTGGGGCAGGATCATGAATTCGCCTTGGGCGACATGCTCAAAGATGTAGTCGGCAATATCGCTGGCGGTGATTGGCGAGCTTTCCAGCAGTTTGCCAACCTGGGCTTTCATCGCCGGGGTTGGACCACGGAAAGAATCGAGCAGGTTAGTCTGAAAAAACGACGGGCATACCACGTGAACACTGACTTCCTGTTGATGCAGTTCGACCAGCAGGCTTTCCGACAGCGCCACGACGCCGGCCTTGGCCACGTTGTAGTTGCTCATGGCCGGGCCCTGCATCAAGGCGGCCATTGACGCGATATTGATGATCTTGCCCTTGCTCGTTTCCAGCAACGGTAAAAACGCCTTGCAGCCCTTGACGACGCCCATGAGGTTGATCGCGATCTGCCAATCCCAATCCTCCAGCGACAGCTCGCTGAAAAAGCCACCGGAGGCAACGCCCGCGTTGTTGACGATAACGTCTATGCCGCCAAACTTCTCTTCGCACGCTTGGGCGAAGGCCGTCAGCTGGCTGTAATCCCGCACATCACAGCGTTGGATAAAACCGTCGCCGCCAACCTCGCGTACTGACTTAAGGGTTTCCTGCAAGCCAGGCTCATTGACGTCCGACAACGCCAACTGCCAGCCTTCACGGGCCCAGCGCAGCGCGATTTCGCGACCCAGGCCTGACCCGGCGCCGGTGATCATCATGCGATTTTGCATAGGGGAATGCCTTGTTGTTCCGGGGAAGATGAGTCGCAGTGTAGCGAAGGTCATCCCCGTAACACCTCACCATCCAATTGCTGAATACCAAGGGCAAACCCACGGCTTATAAGGCGTTGCGCTGACGCCAATGACGTCTTATCAAGCAGAAATAAACCACCCCATTGATCACCACAACCCCAGCGCCTAACCACAACTGGGTCTGCGGCGTAAGCCCCGCAGGGTAGATCAGCGGAATCAGGTAATGCTCGATAAACCCACCGCTGAAACCTTGATCACCCGCCTTCACGCGCAACTCGTTTTCCAGCGGTGTAAGCGGGCAGTACAGATGACATATCTCGACAGCCGCGCCCCATGCAACCGCCGGAAGGTGCAGTGCAATAAGCCAGCGCCAACGTATCGCCAGTAATCCACCGAACAAGGCAAAGAGAATAAACAGCACATGCATGAGGACAACGGCATCGGCGGCGATGTGATAAAGCACAGTTCTGCCCCCCCATGAAATATTACGACACAGACCACGGACTTTTTTCAAACAGCCGCAGTCGGATCATTTAAGCAGCACACACTTTACGCATTGGGCGTTAACTGCGTGAACTGCAGAAGCCACTCACCAAGAGGGAACTCGTCATGGGCATCGGCACAATTCTTATCATCATCCTGATCCTGCTGCTCGTTGGCGGCCTGCCGGTATTCCCGCACTCCAGAAACTGGGGTTATGGGCCATCGGGCATCATCGGGACTGTTTTGATCATTCTGTTAATCCTGGTCCTGCTCGGCAGGATCTAGTCCGCTGGCTGCAGAACGCCCCGCTTTATAGCGGGGTTTTTTATGGTTCAGCAAAAATAACCGTTTTCACGTCCATAAAAAAAGCAGCCCGAAGGCTGCTTTTTTCATGACATCAACAGACGTTAGTGAGCGACGGCGCCGGTGGCACCCAAGCCAGTCTGCGAGCGGACAAATTGCGGGAAGAACAAGGCACGTTCTCCCTCTGCCGCTTTGGACTTGTCGGTGATGGAGAAGAACCAGATACCGATGAACGCGATGGCGATGGAGAACAGCGCCGGGTATTCATACGGGAAGATGGCTTTCTCGTGGTGCATGATCGTTACCCAGATGGTTGGGCCAAGGATCATCAAACCTACTGCGCTGACCAAGCCCATCCAGCCGCCAATCATGGCGCCCCGGGTGGTCAAGTTTTTCCAGTACATGGACAGCAACAGGACAGGGAAGTTACAGCTTGCCGCGATGGAGAACGCCAGGCCAACCATGAACGCGATGTTCTGGTTTTCGAACAGAATGCCCAGGAAGATAGCCAGAACACCCAGTGCGAGAGTGGTGATCTTCGATACCCGAATCTCATCTTTCTCGTTGGCTTTGCCGCCCTTGATTACACTGGCATACAGGTCGTGAGACACCGCTGTTGCGCCAGCCAGGGTCAAACCTGCAACCACTGCCAGGATGGTAGCGAACGCTACCGCAGAGATGAAGCCCAGGAACAAGCTGCCACCGACTGCATCGGCCAGGTGAATCGCCGCCATGTTATTACCGCCCAACAGCGCGCCAGCAGCGTCTTTGAAGGTCGGATTGGTGCTTACCAACAGGATCGCGCCGAAGCCGATGATGAAGGTCAGGATGTAGAAGTAGCCGATGAAGCCTGTTGCGTAGAGCACCGACTTGCGAGCTTCTTTAGCGTCGCTCACGGTGAAGAAGCGCATCAGGATGTGTGGCAGGCCAGCGGTACCGAACATCAGTGCCAGACCCAGAGAGAACGCAGACACAGGGTCTTTCACCAAGCCACCCGGGCTCATGATCGCTTCACCTTTAGGGTGAACTTTGATCGCCTCGGAAAACAGGGTGTTGAAATCGAAGTTAACGTGCTTCATGACCATGATTGCCATGAAGGTTGCACCCGACAGTAGCAACACCGCTTTGATGATCTGAACCCAGGTAGTCGCCAACATGCCGCCAAACAGGACGTACATGCACATCAGGACACCCACCAGAATCACCGCGATGTAGTAGTCCAGACCGAACAGAAGCTGAATCAGCTTGCCGGCACCGACCATTTGCGCGATCAGGTAGAACGCAACCACCACCAGAGAGCCGCAGGCAGACAGCGTGCGAATCTGGGTCTGACCTAAGCGATAGGATGCCACGTCAGCGAAGGTGTATTTACCCAGGTTACGCAGGCGCTCGGCGATCAGGAACAGAATGATCGGCCAACCCACCAGGAAGCCGATCGAGTAGATCAGGCCGTCGTAGCCGGTGGTGAACACCAGCGCGGAAATCCCCAGGAATGATGCTGCCGACATATAGTCGCCAGCAATCGCCAGACCGTTTTGCAGACCGGTAATTTTACCGCCCGCCGAGTAATAATCTGCCGCCGACTTGGTGCGTTTGGACGCCCAGTAGGTGATGCACAGGGTGAAGCCGACAAACACCACAAACATGGCAATAGCAGCAACGTTCAGCGGTTGTTTTTGCACTGCACCGGTAAGCGCTTCAGACGCCCACAGAGTCGGTGCGAACACAGCAAGGCCAAGGGCCGTTAGTAGTCGCCGGATCATTGTTGGGCCTCCTTCAGAATCGCTTTGTTCAGGTCATCAAATTCACCGTTCGCACGGTATACATAGATCCCGGTGAGGATAAACGCTGAAAGAATCAGCCCGACCCCTATCAGGATCCCCCACGTGATTGATGATTCAGGGCTGATTTTGCCCCCGAGAACCTGTGGCGCATAAGCGATTAAAAAGATAAAGCCCGCATACAACCCAAGCATGATCGCTGAAAGAATCCAAGCGAACCGCTCTCTTTTTGAGACCAGCTCCTTAAAAAGGGGGCTGTTTTGAATCGAGATGTAAATGCTGTCGTTCATTATTTTTGTCCTCGCAGCACAGATGAGTTTGAACGAATTACACTTTAGTCTGGTCCTGAGCGCACTCCAGACGACCTTAGTATTAGAACGACATTAGCTACGATGCGCGACGACGCACGCTTATTTGAATAAAGCAGGGGGATGATTAAGCGAGAGGGCGCGGATGGCGGGCAGTTATAGTCAGGCAAAAGGCCATCTTGCAGGAATGCAAGATGGCCTTGAAAGGTGCGACGTAGACGCGTTTAAGCGCTTTTACTTAGTCCACTCGGCAACACGTTCCGGGTGCTTGGCAACCCAGTCTTTCGCGGCGACTTCAGGCTTGGTGCCGTCCTGGATCGCGAGCATGACTTCACCGATTTCATCCTTGGAGTTCCAGGAGAATTTTTTCAGGAAGGCCACCACTTCAGGTGCCTTTTTCTCTAAACCCTTGCTGCCGATGCTGTTCACTGTCTCGGCTGCGCCATAAACGCCTTTTGGATCTTCAAGGAAGCGCAGTTTCCACTTGGCAAACATCCAGTGCGGAACCCAGCCAGTGACGGCAATGGACTCATGCTTTTCTTCAGCGCGGGTCAACTCGGCAATCATTGCAGCGCCGGAACTGGCCTGCAATTTGTAGCCCTCCAGGTTGTAGTCCTTGATCGCTTGATCGGTCTTCAGCATCACGCCTGAACCGGCGTCGATGCCCACGATTTTTTTCTTGAAGGAGTCATCGGTTTTCAGGTCGGCAACACTTTGCGCTTTGACGTATTCCGGGACGATCAGACCAATTTTGGCATCTTTGAAGTTAGGACCGTAGTCGACAACCTTGTCCTTGTTCTTGGTCCAGTACTCGCCGTGCGTGACTGGCAGCCAGGCCGACAGCATCAGGTCGAGTTTACCGGTCGCAACGCCCTGCCACATGATCCCGGTCGCAACCGGCATCAGCTTGACGTCATAACCAAGCTTCTGCTTGATCACTTCAGCCGCCACATGGGTCGTGGCAACGCTGTCAGACCAACCATCGACATAGCCGATGCTAAGCGTTGATTTAGTTTCTGCAATCGCCAGCGTGGAGCTGATCGCAAGTACCAGAGCGGCACCTGCGCCAAGGATTCGTCGAATCTTCATCGTTACTTCCCCGAAAGTGCTAGGCCCGACGACATGTCGAGCATGTTTAACGTTGTTTTTAGGGACCGCAGTTCATGCCCGGCTTTGGAGCGCTGCCGCCCCTTCACGCTTCGCCTGTTCACCTGCACAGACACATTCACCGTGCTGGCACCTTGATAATCAACCTGCAGGGGGATGCCTCCTGCTCTGTCAGCGACCTCAAGGCACCGAGAAACGACATCACCAATCCATCAACGACAAACCACCCTAAATAAGTGGTCTAGTCCGCCCGAACTTTGCATGTCCCTCTTCAGGTCAGCGCCAAAGAGCTTCTCCTGCCCTGGAAAAATACAGGTAACATGCCGGCCTCAGCCCCATTACGGCCCCATCATGCCTGCGATTTCCCGCTTTCCCGTTGCACCTTATCTGTTCGCGTGTCTGCTTGGTCTGTTCGCCCTTTGCGGCTTCTGGTATGGACTGGGGAAGCCGGTGATTCTGCCGGACGCGGCCACGCCTACGCACAAATTGCAGTGCGCCTCGTACACCCCGTTCGACAAGGATCAATCCCCGTTCGACCAGCCCTTCAAACTTCGACCGGAACGGATGGATGCCGACCTGGCCCTGCTCGCCACCCGATTCCAATGCATTCGCACCTATTCCATGACCGGACTGGAAGCCATTCCGGCGCTCGCGCGCAAACACGGGCTGAAGCTGATGCTAGGCGCCTGGGTTAATGCCAATCCCGTGGACACCGCCAAGGAAGTCGATGCACTGATCGCTTCGGCCAATACCAACGCTGACGTGGTCACTGCGGTGATCGTCGGCAACGAAGCGCTGTTGCGCAAGGAAGTGACCGGCTCGCAGTTGGCGAAGCTGATTCTTCAGGTCAAGGGCCAGGTCAAACAACCGGTGACCTACGCCGACGTGTGGGAGTTCTGGCTGCAGTACCCGGAAGTCGCGCCTGCAGTGGATTTTCTGACCATCCATTTGTTGCCGTATTGGGAAGATGATCCCAAGGGCATCGACGACGCTCTGGAGCATGTCGCACAGATTCGTCAGATCTTCGGCAGTCGCTTTGCGCCCAAAGACATCGTGATCGGCGAGACCGGCTGGCCCAGCGAAGGTCGCCAGCGGGAAACCGCTGTGCCGAGCCGAGCCAACGAAGCACGATTCATTCGTGGTTTTGTCGCCATGGCCGAACAGAACGGCTGGCACTACAACCTGATAGAAGCCTTTGACCAGCCGTGGAAACGCGCCGCCGAAGGCGCGGTAGGCGGTTACTGGGGATTGTTCGATGCAGACCGCCAGGAGAAAGGCGTGCTCGCAGGCCCGGTTTCCAACCTGCCTTACTGGCCTTTCTGGCTGGCCGTCAGTGGGCTGTTATTCGCGATGACTTTGGCAGTTGCTGGCCGCGTGTCCACCACACGCGCGGCGGTGGTCTTACCGCTGCTGGCCGCGCTGGGTGCTTGCTGCGTCGGCAACTGGGGCGAGCTGGCACGGATTACTAATCGTTTTGCGGGCGAATGGGTCTGGGCCGTGCTGTTGGTTGGTTTGAATCTGCTGGTGCTGACCCATGCCGCGCTGGCGCTGTCGGCCAAAGACGGCTGGCGGGCTCGCGCATTCCTCTGGTTTGAGGCCCGCGCCGGTTGGTGGGTAACCGCCACGGGGTTCGCCGCAGCGGTGATGATGCTGGCCATGGTGTTTGACCCGCGCTACCGCAGCTTTCCCACGCCGACCCTGATACTGCCCGCCTTGTTCTATCTATTCCGGCCAGTGCGTGTTCCGCGCCGGGAAGTCGCGCTGCTGACGTTCATCGTCGGTGCCGGTGTCGCGCCGCAGTTGTTCCAGGAAGGGCTCGCCAGCCAGCAGGCATTGGGCTGGGCATTGGTCAGCCTGCTGCTGACCGCTGCGCTGTGGCGTTGTTTGCGGGTCCGTCACGCCTGAACAGGCTGGGAATGTACCCATTGTGTTACCGGCCACACAAAGGCCGGTACCCATTCGGGTAACACGGAAACAAATGCTGATGATTTTTATCGACCGCACCGATACGATTTTATTTAAGTTACTGATTTTAAAGGATTTCTATAAACTGGCACGGCTCATGCTATATCTCTTGCACAACAAAAATAAAAACAAAGCAGCAACCCAATAAAAACAATACGTATCGGCTCTGACATAACAAGAACAACACGGACAGAGACGCAGCTAACAGATTTTTTTGGAGTGGAAGGGCTTTACCGGGGTTTCGATCCCGCAACCGGGCAGAGAACAATAAAACTACCTCAGGTAGCTACCAACGGGTTGGGTCACATCAGTGATCAAAGCAAGTCAGCGCTCAAAAAAATACGTTTGCTCTTGATCCCCAATGGGATCGCACAAAACAGCAGTAAAGGGACAGGTCGCCAAAAACAAGAACAGGCCACCCTACAATAATAAAAAAAGAGCACGCAATACGATTAGAGGGGAGCTTCGGCTCCCCTCAGTGCTGTCTGGGGTTTGAGATTCTGGATGTTGAATCAACGCACAGCGCGCGGTGCTCTGACCAACCGCAACCCGGCAATCACTACGGCAAACACTGCAAGGCTCGCACTGTAGAGCACCAGCGCCGGAATCCCGAACAGCACCGCTAGCACTGCCAAACCCCATCCGGCCCGACCTGGCACACAAAAAGCGATGACCGATGTCACCAACGCCGCCCAGGCGATCACCCCGAAATGAATCATCAACCCAAGGCTCGAACGCATCTGGCATTCCCAGTTCAATGCCTCGTTGGCGCAGAGACCGACCCAGCGGGCATCCTCCATCAACGAATAACGTAAACCATAGCTGGCAGCGAGCCAGAGCGGCAGAACGATCAGCAGCACAATCAGTGGCAGACGGCGGGACATGCAATACTCCAGAAACCAACGCGGCCGAAACCGGAAACGGCGCCCAGCATAATCGCCCGACACCCTTATGCAAGGGGCTCCAGCAATAATAAGACTGGCTTTACTGTCAGTTAACGGTACAGAACGTGTATCGTCTCAAACCTATACACGGCGTTCGCTTGCAAGTACGGCACTTTGGCACTACCCCAGTGGTCATAACCTGCGTACCTCACTCAGCACTTTCCCCAAGGGATTTAGTCATGCTCCGTTTTCTGCGCTGCGCTGCCGTTTTCGGCGGCCTCATTTTGAGTGCGTCCGCTCTGGCGGTCGATGTCGACCCGACCAGTTATGGCTTCCCCCTGACCAACCCCTTCGAAGCGACCATTGCCACAACACCTGCGGACCTGCGTCCAGACCTACCGGCCGATGCCGATATCGATCAAGCCGATTACACCCTTAACTTGCGTCCTGAACGCGATTTCACGCTGCCTGACAATTTCTGGGCAGTGAAAAAACTGCGCTATCGTCTGGCCAAGCAAAATCATCCGGCTCCGTTGGTCTTTTTGATTGCGGGCACCGGCGCGCCGTACACCAGTACGCTCAACGAATTCCTGAAAAAACTGTACTACGGTGCTGGCTATAACGTCGTGCAGTTATCGTCGCCCTCCAGCTTCGACTTCATGAGTGCCGCCTCGCGCTTTGCAACACCCGGAGTTTCCAAGGACGACGCGGAAGACTTGTATCGGGTGATGCAGGCCGTGCGTGCCCAACAATCGAACGTGCAGATCACTGATTACTACCTGACCGGTTACAGCCTGGGCGCACTGGATGCAGCCTTCGTCGCCCACCTGGACGAAACCCGACGCAGCTTCAATTTCAAGCGGGTGCTGCTGCTGAATCCGCCGGTCAACCTCTACACCTCGATTACCAACCTCGACAAACTGGTACAGACTGAGGTCAAGGGCATTAATAACAGCACCACGTTCTACGAACTGGTACTGGCCAAGCTGACCCGTTACTTCAAACAGAAAGGTTACGTCGATCTTAACGACGCGGTGCTTTTTGACTTCCAGCAGTCCAAGCAGCACTTGACCAATGAACAGATGGCGATGCTGATTGGCAGCACCTTCCGTTTCTCGGTGGCCGATATCGCCTTCACCTCCGACCTGATCAACCGCCGCGGGTTGATCACCCCACCCAAATACCCGATCAGTGAAGGGACCAGCCTGACCCCGTTCTTCAAGCGTGCGCTGCAATGTGATTTCAATTGTTACATCACTGAACAGGTCATCCCGATGTGGCGTGCACGCACCGACGGCGGCAGTCTGCTGCAACTGGTGGATCAAGTGAGCCTCTACGCGCTCAAGGATTACCTGCACAACAGCTCGAAAATTGCCGTGATGCATAACGCCGACGATGTAATTCTTGGCCCTGGCGACCTCGGTTTCCTGCGCAAAACGTTTGGTGACCGCTTGACTGTTTATCCCTACGGCGGCCATTGCGGCAACATTAACTACCGCGTCAACAGCGACGCCATGCTGGAGTTCTTCCGTGGCTAAACATCTCTTGTTTATCGCTGCCCTGTTGTGCGCAGGCGTAACCCATGCGGCCGATGTCCCACCAGCGGCCCATCCCCCGACCGTTGCCAGGGTCTCCAATCCGGACGGTTTCACCGAACCGTTGAAGTCACTGAAATTCAACCCGGGCCTGGACCAGCGAGAGTTCGAACGCGCGACCCTCAACGCCCTCAACGTCTATGACCCGTTAGAGTCGTGGAACCGTCGGGTGTATCACTTCAACTATCGCTTTGATGAGTGGGTATTCCTGCCGGTGGTCAACGGCTATCGCTACATCACACCGAACTTTTTGCGCTCCGGCGTCAGTAACTTCTTCAGCAACCTGGGCGATATCCCGAACCTGTTGAACAGTCTGTTCCAGTTCAAGGGCCACCGCTCGCTGAACACTACGGGCCGATTGCTGCTCAACACCACGGTCGGCGTCGCCGGGCTGTGGGACCCCGCGACCATGATGGGCCTGCCACGTCAAAGCGAAGACTTTGGTCAAACGTTGGGCTTCTATGGCTTGCCAAGTGGTCCGTACCTGATCCTGCCAATCCTCGGGCCATCGAACCTGCGTGACACCGCGGGGCTGGTCTTCGACTTTACGGCCGAATCGCAGATCAACTTCCTCAATGTCGCCCAGGTCAGCGACAATCACCCGGAAATCTACCTGTTGCGGGCTATCGACCGGCGCTACACCAACAGCTTCCGCTATGGTCAGGCGAACTCACCGTTCGAGTACGAGAAAGTGCGCTACGTCTACACCGAAGCGCGTAAGTTGCAGATTGCCGAGTAAGCAACTGAGCAACTGAGCAAGCGTCACAAAACGGCCAGCCTGGGTAACAGGCTGGCCTTTTTATTGCCTGCTTTGTTATTGGCCATAACGATCAACTGCCGCTGACAGGGGAAAGCATCAGAATAATTGATAACCAAGGCATAAAAATCGCACCATTCCCTCAACGGGACAGGCATAACATAGTCGCCATTCCCACCTGATCAGGAGCTGCCGTGATGACTCAATTTCGCAACGTGCTGGCGATTCAAGCCGGTCAGCCTACTTCCGACGGTGCCGGCGTGCGCCTGACTCGTGTGTTCGGCGGCGAAAGCATGGAGCTGTTCGACCCGTTCCTGATGCTCGACGAGTTTGGCTCGGACAAGCCCGACGATTACATTGCCGGTTTCCCTGCGCATCCGCACCGAGGTTTCGAGACGGTCACCTATATGCTCGAAGGTCGGATGCGCCACGAGGATCATCTGGGCAACGTAGGCTTGCTCGAAGGGGGTGGTGTGCAATGGATGACGGCAGCCCGCGGGATTATCCACAGCGAAATGCCTGAGCAGGAGGAAGGTGTGATGCGCGGTTTTCAGCTGTGGCTGAACCTGCCGGCCAAGTCCAAGCTCAACCCCGCCAGCTATCAAGACATTCAACCGCAGAACATTCCCCGGTTGACCACGAAGGCTGGTGTGGAAGTGGTCGTGATCGCCGGGCAGTTCGACGACGGTCAGGTGCAACAGGCGGGTGCAGTGCAGCGCCCGGATACCGAACCGTTTTATTTCGACCTGCACATCCCCGCTGGCGCGAGCATCAGCCCGCAGATTCCACAGGGCCACCGCGTGCTGCTGTACGTTTACGAGGGCACCCTTGAACTTGCTGGTCAGCCACAAACAATCGACACCTGTCGTCTGGTACGCTTGTCTGACGTCGGTGAGTTGCAACTGCACAGCGCCTCAGGGGCAAAGGTGTTATTGATCGCAGGCAAGCCGTTGCGTGAGCCCATCGTGCAATACGGCCCGTTCGTGATGAACACCCGAGAAGAGATCGAGCAGGCATTGCGTGACTTTCGCGATGACCGCCTGACCGCCTGACCGCCTGATCGACCGCGTAGTCGTTGGCATTGCAGAGACGGAGGATGACGCAGCATCCATAAAAATGTGGACGAATCCATTCCCCGTTATCGGTCTTATCGTTAACGGGGAATGGATTCATTGCAGAGAGGCGTTCATTGCTGGGTTTTGTGATCCAGTGCCGCGTAGAAATGGACGCTTTGTTGCAGATATTTGGTGGTGTAGCTCTGGGTGACATTCGATTTTTTGTCGCTGATCTCGACACTGGCGCTGGCAGGCAGGGCGACAGCGGCGGAGATGGCGGATGCTGCAATGACAGAGAAGATATTGAAGTTCATGTCGTAAGCCTCGGATGTTCAGGTTGGATAACTGCCGTTTAAGGCCGTGACTCAAACTTACGCCCGGGGGTCTGATCTCAGAAATGCTTTGTACTGGTAGCCCATATCAACTCAATTAATAACAGGCTGCAGCGCCCGGAAAACGGGGCTTAAGCCTATTATTCAGGGGTTAGCGGGTGAGGAATCTGAAGTCAGAGGGTGAGTCGATGTCCATTTTTTGCACGGTTTCGCCCAAAAGACCGGTCTTGGTGTCGCGGCGGAGGATAACGATCTGGTTGCTTTTCTGATTGGCAATCAACAGAAAATGACCACTGGGGTCAATGCTGAACTCGCGCGGCTCAGTGCCCTCGACCGAGCGCCGCTGGACTTCCTTGAGCTGGCCGGTCGCCGGGGCGATGGAAAATACCACTAGCTGATTGGCCTCTCCCCGATTGGCGACATACAGAAATTTACCGTCCGCCGAGCTGTGTAGGCCTCCTGCGCTATTTTTCTGCTGCATGCTCTTGTCAGCCAGATCAATCAGCTGGGTGCGCTTGAAAACCCCGTCGTGGTAATCGAACAGCGCCACCTGCGCCGACATCTCCAATGTCAGATAGGCGTGCTTGCCGTCGTGACTGAACAACACATGGCGAGGCCCGCTGCCCGCAGGTAATTCCACCGCAGGGTTCCTGGCGGGTTGAAGGGGTTGCTTGGCCTTGCTGTCGTATCGATAGACAAACAGCTTGTCGGCCCCCAGATCGCTGGCGATCAGGTACTTGCCGTCCGGTGTCGGTACGACCGAATGCACATGGGACGACGCTTGGCGCTCTGGATCGATATGGCTGGCCGGATGGCTGCTGGTTTGCGCAACGGCGGACAGCTTGCCCGACGAATCCACCGGCACCACTGCCAGCGCGCCGCCCGGATCGGGGTGCACGGCGTAGTTGGACACGAACAGGAAGCGTCCGTCAGGGCTCAGACTGGAATGGGTCGGCTCATCGCCCTTGCTCTCGACCTGATTGATCGGTGTCACTTCATGGCTTTTACCATTGATGGCGAAGCTGCTGACCTTGCCCACGGTGTTGCGCTGACCTGGACCGTTCTCATTGACCACGAACAGGCGGCGCTGATCGTCGGAAAGCGTCAGCCAGGACGGGTTTTCGCTTTTGATCACTTGGCGCGGGTGCAGGTCGATCTTTCCACTCTGACTGTCGAACCGGTAGCGGTAGATGCCTTCACTGTTACCTTGGGTGTATGACCCCACCAGCACATCGTACTCAGTGACATTTTGCGCTAAAACGGGGAAAGCGCTGATCCCACTCACCATCACCAGCCAGGGCAGAGTTTTACGGTTCATGAGCAGTTCTCTAATTGTTGGAGGTGTTGGGCGCCCTACTTGGCCAATCGCGCTATCGCCATCGATTCTATGACAGCGCCCGTGATGCAATCGTTTTATCGCGGCGTGTTATCAAGGTTTGGGCAGCGCGAATGCCATCACGTAATCGCCCTTCCGGGTGCCGAGCGAACCATGACCGCCAGCCATAATCAGCACGTATTGGCGACCGTCTCCACCGGTGTAGGTCATGGGCGTGGCTTGACCGCCCGCTGGCAGGCGGCCCTCCCACAGTTGTTTGCCGTTGCGGATGTCATAGGCCCGCAGGTATTGATCCAGTGTACCGCCGAGGAACGACACGCCACCGGCGGTGCTGATCGTGCCCCCCATGCTCGGCACACCCATGGGCAACGGAACCGGCAGCGGCGCACTGTCGCGAACTGTACCGTTCTTGTGTTTCCAGATCATTTTATGGGTGGTCAGATCAACCGCCGCAACGTAACCCCAGGCCGGTGCCTGGCACGGCAACCCCACGTGTGAAAGCAGTGGCGACAGGATCACCCCATACGGCGCGCCTTTGTTCGGCTGCACGCCTTGGGTTTCACTTTTGCGTGCAGGGCCGCCCTGCATGGCGGAGCGTGGCACCAGTGTCGAGGTGAAGGCCATGTAATTGGGCGAAAGAAAGGCAACCTGCCGCACCGGATCGACGGAGATGCCGCCCCAATTGAAGACGCCGACATTGCCTGGATAGATGATCGACCCCTGAGTCGAGGGTGGCGTGTAAATCCCGTCATAGCGCAGCGAACGAAACGTGATGCGACACAGCATCTGATCAATCGGAGTCACGCCCCACATGTCCGCTTCGCGCAGGCGCGGCGGCATCATGTTCAGCGCCGACATGGGCTGGGTTGGCGAGGTGAAGTCACCCTCCACCGCACCCTGCGGCACAGCGGTTTCCTTGATGGGCACAATGGGCGTACCGGTGCGGCGGTCGAGGACATAAATGCTGCCCTGCTTGGTCGATGCCAGCAGGGCCGGCTTGATCCCGCTCTCGGTCTTGAGGTCCATCAGTGTCGGCTGCCCGCCGACGTCCATGTCCCACAGATCATGGTGGGTGAACTGAAAGGTCCAGCGCACCTTGCCCGTGGCAATGTCCAGCGCGGTCACGCCGGCGCTGTACGGCTCAGGCTGCTGGCGATCACCGCCCCACTGATCCGGCGTATGGTTGCCCATGGGCAGGTAGAGCATGCCCAGCTTTTCGTCGACGCTCATCACCGACCACATGTTGGGCGAGTTGCGGGTGTAGGTCAGGCCGGGCAGGATTGGCTCGGTGTTGTCGGGGTTGCCGCTGTCCCAGTTCCATACCAGCTTGCCGCTGCGCACGTCGAAGGCACGAATCACCCCCGACGGCTCGTCGATGGATTCATTGTCGGTGACATGCCCGCCAATGATCACCAGATCGCGGGTGACCGCAGGTGGCGATGTAGAGTAATACCCGCCCGGGGTGAAGTCCCCGATATTGCGGGTCAGGTCGACCGAGCCTTGATCGCCAAACTCTTCGCACAGCGTGCCGTTATCCGCGTTCAGGGCGATCAGCCGGGTATCTGCGGTGGGCACAAAAATGCGCCTGGGACAGGTGTTCTTCACCGCCACGACGGCTTTGCCAGAGGGGGTTTTGCCAGAAAACGCTTTACCCTCAGGGCTTGAGGGATACGCCCCGACATCATGGTAGGCCACTCCACGACAGGTCATGTGCGCCCAACCTTTAAAGTTGGCGGCATTCTGCGTGCTGAGTTTGGGATCGAAGCGCCAGATTTCTTTGCCGGAATCCGGGTCCAGGGCAATCACCTGGCTGTGCGGAGTGCACAGATAGAGCATGCCGTTAACCTTGAGCGGGGTGTTCTCGGCAGTGGTTTCCTGCGGATCGTTGGGACCCGGCAGATCGCCAGTGCGAAAAGTCCACGCGAGTTGCAGCTGATGCGCATTGTCCGGGGTAATTTGCGCCAGAGGTGAATACCGGTCACCGAACGCACTGCGCCCGTATGACTGCCAATCGCCGTCAGGCTGCTTTGGCGCACTCTGCTGCACACCCGCATCGGCACGTGCCAACTCACCCTTGATTTCATCGTACTGCGTGTATTGACTGGCCCATGCTGCAGCACCGGCAACCAACACTGCCAGGCTCAGACTGGCAGTGGAAAACCGTTGATGTTCCGGCCTCAAAGGACGCCGAACAGCCGGCAACAACAGTACGATGCCCAGGACAAACCACAAGGACAAGCGCGGAACCAGCTGCCACCAATCCAGCCCGACTTCCCACCACGCCCACAGCGTGCTGACGAGCAGCAGCACGGCATACAGCCCAATCGCCGCACGCCGCGCCAGAATCAGCAACACCCCGCTCAACGCAAAGCCGGCCCCGGCAAGTACGTAATAAAACGACCCGCCCAACTGCGCCAGCTTGACGCCCCCGGTCACCATGACCAGTCCTAACGCCAGCAACACCGTCCCGACCAGAGTCGGTAACAGGCCCGCACGTTTCTTTATTGCACCTTGGGTGCTCATAATGGATCTCCCTATCGTTTGTGGCTCAAATCCGTTGAGCCGATGTGAAACGCAGTATAGCTGCCGTAAGAAACTCGACCCGTCGACGCGAATCAGTCCCGCCCGGAAGCGTCGTCGACGTCGACGTCTTCGTCCACATCATCATCGCTTGGCGTAAACGCGCTGAGGCACACGATCCGGTGATCAGCACTACCATCGCTGAGGGTCCAGCTCTGCAATTGCGTATCAAACGTCGCTGCCTGCACCTGCGCAAGGCTGAAACGCCAGATTTTGCGCTCGCGACCGTCTATTGCCTCAACCTCCAGATGTTCGTCGCCCAGAGAAAACTCCCAGGCATGCAGCCCGTCAATTTCCAACATGTTGGCCGTTTGCAAGGCCGCAAGCAGGGTTTGGTTAGTGCTGGTCATAACGTTCAATCGCCTGAGTTAAAGGACGAATGATAGGCCAAACGGCGGGACGTTCCCACGCACTGCCAATCTCTGTTTATGAACGACCCTGAATTCCCCACCGAATCAGCCCATCGCAGCCGTTGACGCCACCCCATCCACCAATCGCTGAATGCCCAGCGGGTTGGCGTTTTTTAGGGCGGCGGGCAGTGCGCTGTCCGGGTAGTTCTGGAAACACACCGGGCGCAGGAAACGATCGATCGCCAACGTCCCCACCGACGTCCCACGGGCATCGGAAGTCGCGGGATAAGGCCCGCCGTGCACCATCGAATCGCACACCTCGACCCCGGTCGGATAACCGTTAAGCAGGATACGGCCGACTTTCAGTTCCAGCAGCGCAGTGAGTTCGCTGAACTGCTGCAGGTCGCCCGGTTCGGCGATCAAGGTCGCGGTGAGCTGACCGTGCAAGCCGTGCAGGGCTTCGCTGAGTTGGGCTTGATCGACGACTTCCACCACCACGGTGGTCGGGCCGAATACTTCTTCCTGCAACACCGCGTCGCCGTTGAGCAACAGGCTGACATCGGCCTTGAACAGTTGTGGCCGGGCCTGATTACCCTGCTGTTCACTGCCTGCCAGGTGCGCGATGCCAGGGTGCGCCTGCAATGCCTGCAAACCTTTGGCATAGCTGCCTAGCGTGCCCGCATTGAGCATGGTTTGCGGCGCTTGATCGTTGATCTGCGCGCTGAGCTGTTGCACGAATTCGCTGAACGCGGGCGAGCGCAGACCAATGACCAGACCGGGATTGGTACAGAACTGACCACACCCCTGAACCACCGACGCAGCCAGTTCGCCGGCAATGCTTTCGCCGCGTGCAGCCAGGGCCTCGGGAAGGATGATCACCGGGTTAATGCTGCTCATCTCGGCGAACACTGGAATCGGTTGTGGGCGCGCTGCCGCCATGTCGCACAGGGCGCGGCCACCTTTGAGCGAGCCGGTGAAGCCCACGGCCAGAATCGCCGGATGTTTGACCAGCGCTTCACCCACGCCAGCGCCGTAGATCATGTTGAACACGCCGGCCGGCATGCCGGTCTTTTCCGCCGCGCGGATGATCGCATCAGCGACCTGTTCGGCGGTTGCCATGTGCCCGCTGTGGGCCTTGAACACCACCGGGCAACCGGCCGCGAGGGCCGAAGCGGTATCGCCACCGGCCGTCGAGAACGCCAGCGGAAAGTTACTGGCGCCGAACACGGCAACCGGGCCCAGGCCGATGCGGTACTGACGCAGGTCCGGGCGTGGCAACGGTTTGCGTTCCGGCAGCGCCTGATCGATTCGCGCACCGTAGAAATCTCCACGGCGCAGGACCTTGGCGAATAAGCGCATCTGGCCACTGGTACGTCCGCGTTCGCCCTGGATACGCCCGGCAGGCAGCGCGGTTTCACGGCAAACCATGGCAACGAAGTCATCGCCCAGCGCGTCGAGTTCATCGGCGATGGCGTCGAGGAATTCAGCCCGTTTCACTGCGCTCAATTGACGATAGATCGGGTACGCGGCAGCGGCTGCCTTGGCGGCGCTGTCGACTTCTTCGAGGGTGGCCTGATAGAAGTCGTGGGGCAGCTTTTCGCCGGTGCTGGCGTCGACGCTGTGCACGATGACCTGGCCGGCAGCGCTACGCTGGCCGCCGATGTAGTTGTAACCAAGAATGTGGGACATGAACGGTGCTCCTTAAAGGGTGCCAATGGCGCCGGGCTGAAAAGCAGCTTCAGCCGGGGCGATGCCGTTGATCAACGGGGCGCCGAAGTCGGCCTGACTGATTTCGAACGTATCCCCTGGCCGAGCGCACACGCCGTCGGCAAAAGACAAGGTCGCGGTGCCGAAGAAATGAATGTGCACATCGCCCGGACGCAGGAATTGGCTGTACTTGAAGTGGTGGTATTCGAGGTTCTCGAAGCTGTGGCACATGTTGGCCTCGCCACTGAGGAACTCTTTTTCCCAGAGCACCGTGCCGTCACGAAGGATCCGGCTGGTGCCCGACAGGTGTTGCGGCAGTTCGCCGACCCGTAATTCCGGGCCAAATGAACAGGCGCGTAATTTGGAGTGCGCGAGGTACAGGTAGTTCTTGCGCTCCATCACATGGTCGGAAAACTCATTGCCGATGGCGAAGCCCAGACGGTACGGCTTATGGTCAGGACCAATCACATACAAACCGCTCAACTCCGGCTCTTCGCCAGCATCTTCAGCGAACGGCGGCAGCGGGAACGAACGCCCTGGGCGAACGACGATGCCGCCGTCGCCTTTATAGAACCATTCTGGCTGCACTCCGGCCTGGCCAGCGGTCGGTTTACCACCCTCAAGACCCCATTGAAAAATGCGCATGCTGTCGGTCAATGTCGCGTCATCAACCGTGTGCTGGTGCATTTTGTCCCGCGTCGCAGCACTGCCCAAATGCGTCAAGCCAGTACCACTAACCAGCATGTGTGCCGGATCGGGATGGTCCAGCGGTGGCAGAATGCGCAGGTCTTGCAGCAGTTGCGGGTAATCGTGATCGGTACCCAGCCCTTGGCGTTCGACCTGTTGCACCAGACTGACGCCCGCCTCAATGGCGGCCAGCGCCAGTTCGCGAACGCTGGCAGCGCCCACCACTTCGCGCACCCGCTCGCCGTCCACCACGCCAACCCGACGCTGGCCATTGCTCAATTCGAACTGTACTAAACGCATGTGCATGCTCCCTTCTTTGCAGGCTTCAAGGACGACTGACAGGCTGAGCCCTTTGGCTTCGGGCGCTGGCAGCAAATTCGGTCGGAGCCAGAGCGTGTTTACGCTCCAGCAGGCGGTAGACGACGCCGGTCAGAAACAAGCCGAAGACCATGACGCCAGACAGGAAGTACAGGCCCGACGCAAGGTTGCCGGTGTACTCCTTCAGCGCGCCGATCACGAACGGTCCGATGTAACCGCCGAGGTTGCCGACCGAGTTGATCAGGGCGATACCGGCCGCCGCGCTGGCCCCGGCAAAGAAGCGTCCCGGCAAGGTCCAGAACACTGCCGTGCAGGAAAACAACGCGAACGCCACCAGGCACAGGGCCGCCAGTTGCAGTACCGGCATCGTCAGCCAGGCGCTGAGAAACAGGCCAATAGCGCCGAGCACATACAGCACTGCCAGATGCCCGTAGCGGTCATTCAATCGGTCGGAGCTGCGCGGGATGATCAGCAAACCAATGATGCCGAAGATATAAGGCACCGCCGAGACGAAGCCGGTGGTCAGGTCGCTACCGCCGAACTGCTTGATCAAGGTCGGCAGCCACAAGCCCAGTCCATAGATGCTCAGGGTCACGGGCAGGTAGAACAGCGCCAGCAGTAACACTCGCTTGTCTTTAAGGGCATGCAACGGATTGCCATGGCGGGTCTGGCCGTACTCTTCCAGGTCCTTTTTCAGCTCACCGGCCAACCAGTCCTTCTCGGTCTGGTCCATCCACTTCACCTGTTTCGGACCATCCGGCAACCAGCGCAAGACCGGCCAGGTCAGCAGAATCGCCGGGGTGCCGATGACGATGAACAGCCACTGCCAGCCGTGCAGACCCAACACGCCATCCATCCCCAGCAATCCACCGGAAACCGGCCCGGTGATCATCATGGCAATGGGTTGCGACAGGATGAACAAGCCGAGGATCTTGCCGCGATGGCGAACCGGGAACCATTGGGTGATGTAGTACAGCACCCCCGGAAAGAAGCCCGCCTCCGCTGCGCCCAGCAGCAAGCGCATCACGTAGAAACTGTGCGGCCCTTGGACAAACGCCATGCCGATGGTGATCGCGCCCCAAGTGATCATGATGCGGGCGAACCAGCGGCGGGCACCGAAGCGCTCAAGCATCAGGTTGCTGGGGATCTCCAACAGAAAGTAGCCGATAAAAAACAGCCCGGCGCCCAACCCGTAGGCCGCGTCACCGATGCCCAGGTCCGCGCCCATGTGCAGCTTGGCGAAACCGACGGCAGAGCGATCCACGTAAGCGATCAGGTACAGCAGGATCAGGAAGGGAATCAGTTTCAGGGTGATGCGGCGTATAAGCCTGAGTTCCTGGCTCATGAAGGTGGTCTCCAATTGTTTTTGTTATGGAACCTCGGGGATCGCCTCTGCACCTTACAGCACTGGCAGGGTCGTCCCTCACTGGAAATCGACTATATAGTATTACTATTTAAGCCACAACTCTTCCAAAGATAGGTTTTTAGGCTTATTTTAACCAAGGTAAACGCCATTAAGTCTTACAATAAGAGTAATAACCATGTCTGATTCCGAGAAAAAACCACCCCTGCGTTCTGCCCAATGGTTTGGTACTGCCGACAAAAACGGCTTTATGTACCGTAGCTGGATGAAGAACCAGGGCATCGCCGATCATCAATTCCATGGCAAGCCCATCATTGGTATCTGCAATACCTGGTCGGAACTGACGCCGTGCAACGCACATTTCCGGCAGATCGCCGAGCACGTCAAACGTGGGGTAATCGAAGCCGGCGGCTTCCCGGTGGAGTTCCCGGTGTTTTCCAACGGCGAATCCAACCTGCGCCCTACCGCCATGTTCACCCGTAACCTGACGAGCATGGATGTCGAAGAAGCGATCCGGGGTAACCCTATCGATGGCGTAGTGCTGCTGACCGGCTGCGATAAAACCACCCCGGCACTGCTGATGGGCGCCGCCAGTTGCGACGTGCCTGCCATCGTCGTCACCGGCGGCCCGATGCTCAACGGCAAACATAAAGGCAAGGACATCGGCTCCGGCACCGTGGTCTGGCAACTCAGCGAACAGGTAAAGGCCGGGCAGATCAGCCTCGACGACTTCCTCGCAGCTGAAGGCGGCATGTCCCGTTCGGCAGGCACCTGCAACACCATGGGCACCGCCTCGACCATGGCCTGCATGGCCGAAGCCCTCGGCACTTCCCTGCCCCATAACGCGGCGATTCCCGCAGTCGATGCACGACGCTACGTGCTCGCGCATATGTCGGGCATGCGTGCGGTTGAAATGGTCCGTGAAGACCTGCGTCTGTCGAAAATCCTCACCAAAGAAGCCTTCGAAAACGCCATTCGGGTCAACGCCGCCATCGGTGGCTCGACCAATGCGGTCATTCACTTGAAGGCGATTGCCGGACGTATCGGCGTCGAACTGGACCTCGACGACTGGACCCGCATGGGTCGCGGTATACCGACCATCGTCGACCTGCAACCCTCGGGGCGCTTCCTGATGGAAGAGTTTTACTACGCGGGGGGGCTGCCTGCGGTGCTGCGTCGCCTCGATGAAGCCAATCTGTTGCCCAACCCGGATGCCCTGACCGTCAACGGTAAAACCCTACGCGACAACAACAAAGCCGCGCCAATCTATGGCGAAGATGAAGTGATCCGTACAATCGACAACCCGATTCGCGCCGACGGCGGCATCTGTGTGCTGCGCGGCAACCTTGCACCACTGGGGGCCGTACTCAAACCTTCAGCCGCCAGCGCCGAATTGATGCAGCACCGTGGCCGGGCCGTGGTGTTCGAGAACTTCGACCACTACAAGGCACGGATCGACGACCCTGAACTGGACATCGACGCCAGCTGCGTCATGGTGATGAAAAACTGTGGACCGAAGGGTTATCCAGGCATGGCCGAAGTCGGCAACATGGGTTTGCCTGCGAAACTGCTGGCTCAGGGCGTGACCGATATGGTGCGCATCTCCGACGCGCGCATGAGTGGCACCGCCTATGGCACGGTGGTCTTGCATGTGGCACCGGAAGCCGCTGCGGGCGGACCGTTGGCGGTGGTGCATGAAGGTGACTGGATCGAACTCGACTGCGCCAACGGCCGTTTGCACCTGGACATCTCCGATGCTGAACTGGCCGGGCGCCTGGCCGACTGGCAAGCGCCAGAGGGATTACTGCTGGGCGGTTATCGCCAGCTGTACATCGACCATGTGATGCAAGCCGATCAAGGCTGCGACTTCGACTTCCTGGTCGGCTGTCGTGGCGCCGACGTGCCACGTCATTCGCACTGAGTTTGCGGGATAAATAACCGGGCGACGATACTATCGTCGCCCTGTATGCCCCCCTGCGCGATGCTATTATGCGCAGCACTTATTGCTCAGGAACGACTCGCCCCTCATGGACTACCGTAAGCCCTCCGTCCGCAAAAGCATGCATGCCCGAATCGTTCAGGACATCGGCATGCAGATCGTATCCGGCCGCTTCAAGCCCGACGATAAACTGCCTGCCGAAACGACCCTGTGCGAAGAGTACGCAGTTAGCCGGCCGGTGCTACGTGAAGCCACGCGGGTGTTGGTCGCCAAAGGTCTGGTGTATTCCCGGCCGCGGGTCGGCACAGTGGTCAAACCACGTCGCGAATGGCATTTGCTCGACCCGGACGTGCTGCATTGGGTCATGCAAAGCAGCCCGCAAAATGAATTCTTCAACCTGCTGACCAGCGTGCGCAGCATCATCGAGCCCGCTGCGGCCGCCCTCGCCGCCCAATACGCAACCGATCAGGACATTGCTTCGATTGGCGAGGCCTACCAACGCATGGAAGCCGCGCCGACGCCTGAAGCACTGTTGCAGCCAGACTTGGACTTCCACAGCAGGATCGCCGACGCCACCCATAACGACCTGCTCGCCCACCTGTGCAACATGCTGTCACTGGCCCTGCGCGAAGCGTTGAAACACTCCAACCAACGACCAAACCTCCATGAGCTGGCGATGCCGCGCCACAAAGCGATCCTGACCGCCATCGAAAACCGCGACGCCCTCGGCGCACGCCATGCCACGCTGGTACAACTGGATGACGCAAGAAGCGCCCTGAACGTGGTGTTGGGGCAGGATGTGGCGTTGTAACAGAAACCAATCCTAACTCGGCAATAAAAAACCGCAGCCATTGAGCTGCGGTTTTTTTATTGCGGACGACTTCAGTGAGAGAACAACGAGTTCCCGACCTTGCCCGCCATGTTCTCCGGTTTGATCAGGAACCGCGCCAGTGCTGGCAGTAGCCACAGGGCACCGAACATGTTCCACAGGAGCATGAAGGTCAGCATCAGGCCCATGTCAGCCTGAAACTTGATTGCCGAGAAGATCCAGGTGCAAACCCCGATAGAGAGGCACAAGCCGGTAAACAGCACCGCTTTACCGGTGGACTTCAAGGTCTCGTAATACGCTTCCTGCAGAGGCAGACCGGCACGCAGGAAGCTTTCCAGACGGCTGTAAACGTAGATCCCGTAATCCACACCGATGCCCACACCCAGCGCGACCACCGGCAAGGTCGCGACTTTCACCCCGATGCCCATGAAGGCCATCAAGGCGTTGCCCAGTACGGACGTCAGCACCAGCGGCAGGACGATGCACAAGGTCGCCGCCCATGAACGGAAGGTGATCATGCACATGGTCGCCACGCAGAGGTAGACCAGGATCAGGATCGTCAACTCCGACTCCTTGATCACTTCGTTGGTGGCCGCCTCAATCCCGGCATTGCCCGCGGCGAGGAGGAATTGCAGACCATCCTTGTCGTTGTCTCTGGCGAAGTCCTTGACTGCATGCACCGCGCGATCAAGGGTTTCGGCCTTGTGGTCGTTGAGGAACACCAACAGCGGTGCCAGCGAGCAATCGTTGTTGTACAGGCCGTCAGCGCGGGAGATGGAGTTGTTCAGCACGTCCTTGTTACGCGACAGGGATTCCCATTTCAGGTTGCCCTCGTTCATGCCCTTGATCATCTGCTTGGACACGGTCACCAGGGAAATCGCCGACTGCACGCCTGGGGTGTTCTCCATCTTCCAGGTCAGTTCGTTGATGGCAGACATCGTCGGATAGGCCGAGCAGCCTTCTGGCGGGGTCTTGACCATCACCACCAAGACATCCGAGCTGGTGGAGTAGTTTTTGATGATGAAACTGTTGTCTTTGTTGTAGCGCGAGTCCGGACGCAGTTCCGGCGCCCCCTGATCGAGGTCACCGATTTTCAGGTTCTGGCTGTACCAGAGCCCACCACCGAAGGCCAGCAACGCCAGGCCAATAGACACCGGCGCAACTTTTGCGCTGGCGAAATTCGACAGCAGGCGCCAGAACGGATGCTCACGCACCGCATCCTTTTTGCTGCGTTCAACGGCTTTCTTGCTGATGCCGACATAGGAAATCGCCACCGGCAACAGGATCAGGTTGGTGAAAACGATGACCGCGACACCAATCGACGCGCCGATGGCCAGCTCGCGGATCACGCCGATGTCGATAATCAGCAAGGTGATGAAACCCACTGCGTCGGCAAGGATCGCGATCATCCCCGGCAAAAACAGTTGGCGGAACGTCCGTCGAGCAGCGGTCAAGGCGTTGTCGGCATCGCTGGACTGCATGGCGATGCCGTTGATTTTTTGTACGCCGTGGGAAATACCGATGGCGAAAATCAGGAACGGCACCAACATCGAATACGGGTCCAGGCCGAAGCCCACCACGTGCATCAACCCCAATTGCCAGACCACCGCAATCAGCGTGGTGCTGAGCACCGCGATGGTGCTGCGGATACAGCGCGTGAACCAGATGAGCAGCACCAGGGTGATCAGGAAAGCCACACCAAAAAACAGGACCACCATGATCAGGCCATCGATCAGGTCGCCGACTTTCTTGGCGAAACCGACGATGTGCACCTTCACATTAGGGTTCTGCGCCTGGAACTTGTCGCGAATTTTCTCTTCGAGCTGATGGGAAAACTGCCGGTAATCGAGGGCAAGCAGCTTGCCTTGATCATTCGGGTCCGGGTAGGACTCGAGCAACGGAATATCCACGATGCTCGATTTGAAATCGTTGGCCACCAGTCGACCGACCTGACCCGACTTGAGCACGTTGTTGCGCAGTTGATCAAGGCTGTCTTCGGACCCGTTGTAGCTTTGCGGGATGACTTCACCACCAGCAAACCCTTCTTCGGTCACTTCGGTCCAGCGCACGCTAGGACTCCACAGCGACTTCAACCCGGATCGATCAACGCCGGAGATGTAGAACACCTCGTCATTGATCAGTCGCAGGGTCTCCATGTACTCCTTCGTGAAGATGTCGCCGTCCACCGCTTCCACGGAAACCCGTACGGTATTGCCGAGGTTGGCCAGATCGTTGCGGTGTTCAAGCATCTTCTGGATGAAGGGATGCTCGAGCGGAATCATTTTTTCGAAACTGGTCGAGGGCCGAACCAACGTCGCCTGATAGAACAGAAAGGTACTGACCAGCAGGCAGATAAAGACCACTACCGGGCGATTGTTGAAAATCAACCGTTCAAGGAACGTCGCCTTGTCTTGATGATGAAGTGGTTGATGATTGGTCATGCGAAAACTTCCTCGCCTTAATAGGTCTTATTGTTGGACCAGCTCAGCGCCGGTTGGCGAGGTAACGCGAACGCCACCCTGTCCTACCAGAATCAGATCGCCCTTATCGTCGGCGGTCACGCCTGCCAGGGAGATGCGGTCAGGACGATTGGACACCTTGAACGAAACGCCGTCGTCAGTGCTGCGCATCACACTGCCGCCATTGCCCACCACTACCAGCGAGCCGTCAGACAGCAGGGCCGCATTCGACAGGCCGAACTCCAGCGGGCCACGTGCGCCCTTGAGTTCGATGGTGGTCCAGGTAGTGCCGAAGTCAGTGGACCGAAACAGGTTACCGCGCAGGCCGTAGGCCAACAGCGTGTCGGATCTGGCAGTGCCGATCACACCGAACAGGGAACCCTGATAAGGGCTTTGTACGCGCTCCCAGGTTTGTCCCTCGTCGGCAGAACGGAACATGCTGCCCATTTCCCCAACAATGAACAGACCCGAATCCTTGACCTGGGCGATGCCGTTGTAGTGGTACTGGTCCTGGTTGTCGATTCGGTCGCTGACATCGGCCCAATGCGCGCCGCCATCAGTGGTCGTCAGCAAGGCGCCATAGGCTCCCACGGCAAAACCTGTCTGGGCGTCCTTGAACCAGACATCCAGCAAGGGTGCTTCGCGGTTGAGGTCTTCGAATTGCTTGGTCCAAGTCGCGCCTGCATCGGCACTGGCAAGAATCTGTGCATCGTGCCCGACTGCCCAACCATGCGTGTCGTCGACAAAATAGACCGCCGTCAGCAACTGCCGGCTCGGCACTTTGGCCTGAGTCCAGGTCTTGCCCTGATCATCGGAATACAGAATGTGGCCCCGGTCGCCCACAACGATCAGCCGCGCACCGGCATGGGTCACGTCGAGCAATAACCCGTGAGAGGATTTGGGCGATTCGATGGAAAAAGTAGAGTCTTCAGCCGTGCTTTGCGCAGCCTGCAAGGGCGCGGCAAAACCAGATACCGACAGCGCGCCGAGCAGCGAGATGGTCACTGAGAGTGCCGCCGCCAGGGACTTGCCTTTACGTAACGCCGATGGACGACCTATAGCCGCATCCACATCGGACTGGGTGCGCCGATTTACAGGCTCACTCATAGACCTCTCCCCCGTTATTGTTATTAGGTCGACCTCAAGGTGTCCCAGAGGGCCGCAACCGCTCTAGAAAAACCCTTTGGAAGCAGACCTATCCTATCCAGCTTTAGAAACGTATGACAATCGACATGACGTTATCTTTTGTTAAGCCGGGCATGCGTGATTGATGGCTTATTCGTTTGCTTGATGACCAGGGTGCGAGCGGACATACCCTATCAAGAAGGGCACGCCTGATTGCAAGACTGCCCGTCCCGGCAGATCGCGCACCTGTGTGGTGACACGCGAGACTGCGATGAAGGGGCCAGGGCAGTCTCACTGCCCCCTACCGGGTACCGCGCCGGCGCAAGGCAGCTGGTTTGAACTCGCTTTCATCAGGGCTGATCTGGCTGAAGTCGATGGTATTAGGCTCCTCATTGTCCAGGTTCTGCACGTGATAGCGACGGGCCTGAAGATCGTGAAATACGTCCAGTGCAGACCAGGTGGTGGGCAGTTCGTAGTAGTTTTTTAGGTAGGCCATCGATACCCGCCACAATTCGCCGCGGCTGTCGTACTGATCGACCACCGCCGCTTGCCAGCTGTCCTCATCCAGATACAGGGTCCGTCTGGAATAGATATGCCGTGCGTTCGGTTTGAGCGTGCCCTCCACCACCCACACCCGATGCAACTCGTGACGCGTATAGGCAGGGTTCAAATGGCCCGCCTGCAACAATTGCTTGTAACTGACCTCCGGGCTGGACACCTTGTAGTTGTTGTAGGGGATGTAAATTTCCTTTTTGCCCACCAGCTTCCAGTCGTAACGGTCCGGCGAACCGTTGAACATGTCGGTGTCATCAGCCGTGCGTAAACCGTCGGCAGCGGGGATTGGCGTGTCATAAGCCAGATTCGGTGCGCGCCGCACCCTGCGCTGGCCTGCGTTATACGCCCAGGCCTGACGTGGCTCCTTAACCTGATCAAGGGTTTCATGCACCAGCACCGCAGAACCGGCAAGACGCGCCGGGCTTTTGGTGAACGACAGGTAATAGAACATCACGTTGCCCAAGCCGGCGTAAGAGCCATCGGGTTCATAAAACTTGAACTTGGCCTCCTGCTGCGACGTGATCGGACTGAAACTGCCATTACGCTGTACAGCCACTTCCGACGCACGACGCACCACATAGGTACCGCGGTAGCGGGCAATGTGGTTCCACAGCGCTTCAACCCCGCTTTGCGGCATCGGGAACGGAATACCTCCGTATGCATCGACAAAGCCGTTGCCGCCACCGATCAATTTGGCGCTGCCGGCGTTCTTGCGGGTGTTGTCATAGACCCATTGCGGTGCCGCTCCGGTGCGGCGAGTGGTGTAAACCGGCATCTGGTAGCTGTTCGGGTACGTTTCGAACATCGCGATCTGACCCGGCGTCAGACTTACTTTGTATTGGTCTAGATTGGCCTTGGTGATGGTGAACAACGGCGTGTCTGTGCCAAAGGGATCGACATGCGGTTTGCCGGGGCCTTTGTAACCCGCAGGCGCTTGGGTGAGACCACCACTCCAGGCCGGAATGGTGCCCGCCGCGTTGCCAGCCTTTTCAGCGCCCAATGGGGTCAGGCTTTTATCCCACGCAGCAGCGTCCGTGGCCTGGGCAGTGTTGGCCGTCAGCGTCAGGACAAAGGCGACTGCCATTGACCGATGCGTCTTGAGCATCTGTTTCATGAACATCTGCACTCTCCTTGATTTCAAAACGAATATTTGACGTTCAACCCGATGTTGTCCCGGTCGCGAATGGCACTGTTCTGCCCTGCCCCGTAAAACTCGGTGTATTGCAGCTCGGCTTCCAGACGGTTCTGGTAGTTGGCCCTGACGCCGAGGGTGTAAGCCTTGCGTCCCTCGATGAAATTGCCGGTCTGGTGAGAGTTGCCCTCGAAGTCATCCTTGTAGATAACGAAGGGCGACAGGTTGACCCCCGCATACGCATCGTTCCAGGTGCCCTGGAACATCAGCGTGTAGCCAAAAGCGTTTTTATTGACCTGGTCGTCTCGGTCATGGCCATTGATGTACGGAACGTTGCCACGGCTGGAGTAATAACGAGTGCTGCCATCCCAAGCGGTATATTTCAAGCTGCTACCGCGCAAGTGTTCGGAAGACAGCTCGGCGACGCCGGTCAGCGAATCAAAACTCATTCGTGGGCCGAAGTTGTAGATCGTGCCCAATGAGGTGTTGAACATTTCGACGCGTTCGGCGTTATGGATCATGTCCCCCAGCCTGACGTCATTACCGCCGATATTGACCAGGGCACCCGAGGCCATTTGTGGGGCCTGCATCAGCAAATCGCCGAGCAAATCGCTGGTGGTGGCGATACCAATCGGCATGTTCGGCCGATAAGCCAGTTCCCCGAACAACGAGGCGTCACCCAGAGTCGTGTTGAAGCTGACACCAAACATGCGGATGTCTTCAGCGTATTCGCGACGCCCCTGAACCTGATTGGCGACGTCCATGGTGGCCATTCCCCCCACCGCCGAGGTCAGGGTGCTGCGATAGGCTTGGGCCAGTGGCGAATTGGGGGCGGCAGCCAGTGCCGCCTGCAATTGCGCCACGCTGATACCGGCCTGAGCGGCCACCGCCTGTTGAATCGCAGGCGTGGTCGCGGCGGTCAGCTCGGCCAGATTCAACCCACTGTAGCTGCCCAGGTCAGCGTAAATGGTCGGTTCTTTGGCGTGATAGTTGACGAAGTAAAAGCCGAATTCGGTGGCGTTGAGCTGTTCGGCCAGATAGCGGAAAGCCACGCCGTATTGCCCGTCGTTTCTCGCGTTGATATCAGGCCCGATCGAGGCCACCTTGAAATTGCCGACGGCGTCAGCACCACCTCCGCCTTGCAGGCCCCCGGCACCCGCCGCACTGAGGCCCTGATACAAACCGTTGAGTGTGCTCAGCTGCGGCATCACCGCATAGGCCGTATTGCCACCATCGGCAAACAGATCGGTTTCCGAAAAATAGGTGCCCACCGGATCAACCTGGGTTTCCTTCCAGCTGAATTGGTAGAAGGTTTCCATCGACAGGTTGTCGCTCAACCCCACGTTGAAATTCAGCGCCTCGATGGGCACCAGTACCTCCTTGAGTTCAGAGCCAGGCAACCGGAATTGCGCAGCATTGATCGGGTTGGTGGTGTTGACTCCACCTCGATAGAAAAGCCCCTCGCCCCAGTTGAATACTTGTCGGCCCAGACGCGCCGTCAGCGGCAAATCACCGACCTCCCAATTACCGTAGACATAGGCATCGAGAATTTGTGCATCGCGCCCGGCACTGTGACGAGTGGCATAAGTGAAGCTGTCGTTATGCGGAAAGTTCTGACTGGGTTGCGACGGATTATTGTTACCCGAGTAATCGGTGCGCTTATCCATAATCTGTGTGTCATAGAACGCCGAGCCACGTACGAAAGCTCCATAGTTCTTGTAGGAAACTTCCAAGTCACTCGTAACTTTATAAACCTCCGAGACCAATCCGGTATCAAAGTTACGATTACCGTCATTGATATTGACATCATCATTAGTCTTGTCCCGGCCTTGCACTCGCCACAGCTGCCCATAAGACAATGTGGTATCGAACGAGCCTTTGATTTCATCATCGGCGAAACTGAACTCGACAGCCTCGACCTCCACGCCGCCCAGCAAGGGCAAAAGCCCGGCCAAGGTAAAGCCCGCAACCCTTGGTGCGAAACGCAACCGCGCCCTGACAGGTCCCTTCTCCATAATGACTTACTCCCTGAAGTTACTTATTTACATGCATTAATTATTTTTATAAGAAACATCCCTTTAGCTTGTAGGAAATTTCACAAGTTAAACGCACGCAAGCCGTTCTCAAGTTAAAAACCCGCAATCCGGATGCCAAATGTAATAACAAAGGAGAGGATAAGTGTTACAGAACAAAAAACCAATCATTAAGGCAATAACATACGCCGTTCAACGCACGGAGAATATCCCAAGCAGTATTTCAGGAGCGAATACAATCCGACACACACCGAAAAGTTAGTAACTGCATGTGAGTTATCCGTCCAAGACAGGCCGTCGATACTTTCTTTACGCAAAAAAATGTTACCCCATTGTTTGCGGGTAACACTTTTCAGAGGGGACTATCCATTGTGCCTGTTGCTGGCGAAGGCGATGAATCAAGCCAGACTTTTGCTCACCACCTCATACACGTCGCTCGACAGATCGCCCGAAGCACGAATGCGCTCCAGTTCGGCCTTCATCAGGGCCTGACGGGCGCTGTCGTATTTGCGCCAGCGTGTCAGCGGTGCCAATTGGCGCGAGGCGATCTGTGGATTGAAGGCGTTCAGCTCAATCACCAGGTCCGCCAGGAAGCGATAGCCCGAGCCATCCGCCGCATGGAAGTTGATCAGGTTCTGACCGGCGAATGCGCCGACCAACGCACGAACCTTGTTCGGATTTTTCATCGTGAAGGCCGGGTGCGCCATCAACGCTTTAACCCGTTGCAGGCCACCGGGCAAGGTGCTTGCAGCCTGGACGCTGAACCATTGGTCCATGACCAGCGGATTGTCCTTGAAGTTGTCGGCAAACGTGGCCAGGGCCTTGGCTTTCTCTTCGGCGAATGGCGAGTTCACCAACACCGCGAGCGCAGTCAAGCGCTCGGTCATGTTGTCGCACGTATCGAACTGCTCAAGGCAGGCCGCAAGCACCTGCGGTTTGCCACTGAGCATCAGGTACGACAGGGCGATGTTTTGCAGGCCACGACGGGCAAAATGCTCGGCCTCGGCGACATAAGCGGTCTTTTTCGACAGCTCGCGGTTGGCCTGGTAACGCTGCCATAAGCCCTCGAACAGGCTGTCGGCCAATTGCTTGCGGGCAAACTCGCGGGCGGCATGGATCGCGTCCACGTCGGCGACTTCGCTGATTTCTGTCAGATAGGCCTCGCCCGGCAACGACAGCATCTCGGCAACCATGGCCTGATCAAGCTGATCGTCAGCCAGCACGCTGTTCAACGCAGTGACCAGACGCTGATCGAGCACCAGGGCCTCACCCTTCTGGTGTTGGCCGATCAATTCCTGCAGCACCTGTACCGACAGTTGCTGGCCTGCTTCCCAGCGATTGAAGCCGTCGCTGTCATGCTGCATCAGGAACATCAGTTGGTCACGGTTGTACGGGAAGCTCAGTTTCACCGGTGCCGAGAAACCACGCAGCAACGACGGCAGCGGCTTTTCAGCGATGTCGACGAAGGTGAAGGTCTGCTCGGCTTCGTTCACCGAAATCACCCGCGAGGTGCCCGACGCCGTTGCTTCGCCGGACAGACGCAAGGCTATTTCGCCGCCCTGCGCATCCAGCAAGCCGAGCGCCACCGGGATCACGAAGGGTTGTTTTTCCTGTTTGTCCGGGGTCGCCGGGTAGCTTTGACGGAAAGTCAGGCTGTAGGTTTTCGCCGCGCTGTCATACGCCTCGCTCACCGCCAGACGTGGGGTGCCCGCCTGGCTGTACCAGCGTTTGAACTGGGTCAGCTCGACGCTATTGGCGTCTTCCATGGCTTTGATGAAGTCATCACAGGTCACGGCTTGACCGTCATGGCGTTCAAAGTACAGGTCGCTGCCTTTACGGAAGCCCTCGGTACCGAGCAAGGTGCGCAACATGCGCACCACTTCCGAGCCCTTCTCGTACACGGTCAGGGTATAGAAGTTGGAAATCTCGATGAAGCTGGCCGGGCGCACGGCGTGGGCCATCGGGCCGGCATCTTCGGCGAACTGGTGGGTACGCAGGTAAGCGACGTCTTCGATGCGCTTGACCGTGCGCGAGTTCATGTCGGCCGAGAACTCAGCGTCACGGAAGACCGTGAAGCCTTCCTTCAACGACAGCTGGAACCAGTCGCGGCAAGTCACGCGGTTGCCCGACCAGTTGTGGAAATATTCGTGGGCGACCACCGCTTCGACCCGCTGGTGCGCGGCATCGGTGGCGGTTTCGGCGCGGGCCAGCACACAGCTGGAGTTGAAGATGTTGAGGCCCTTGTTCTCCATGGCGCCCATGTTGAAGTCGTTGACCGCCACGATCATGAAGATGTCCAGGTCGTATTCGCGACCGTAGGTCTCTTCGTCCCAGCGCATGGACTTCTTCAGGCTGTTCATGGCGTGCTCGCACTTGTCGACGTTTTCAGGCTCGACATAAATGCGCAGTGTCACGTCGCGCTGGTTCATGGTGGTGAACACGTCTTCGATGCACCACAGATCGCCGGCCACCAGCGCGAACAGGTACGCCGGCTTCATGAACGGATCTTCCCAGGTCGCCCAATGCCGACCGTCCTCTCCCGGGCCACTGGCAATCGGGTTGCCGTTGGACAGCAGTACCGGATAGCTGTGCTGCTCGGCGCTGACGGTGGTGGTGAACTTGCTCATCACGTCAGGTCGGTCGAGGTAATAGGTGATCTTGCGGAAGCCTTCGGCCTCGCACTGGGTGCAGAACATCCCGCTGGACTTGTACAAGCCTTCCAGCGCGGTATTGGTTTCCGGGTGAATCCGTACCGAGGTGTCGAGGGTGAATTGCGCAGCCTTGGGTTGCACGGTCAGCTGGTCGGGAGTCTGTTGGTAGTCGCCGACACCCAGTTCAGTGTCGTCGAGCTTGAGCGACAGCAGTTCGAGCAACTGCCCATCCAGCACCAGCTGCGGCAGACCGGCACCGCGCGCCGGGTTACGACGCATCACCAGTTGCGCATGGACCAGAGTGTGGTCCTCGAACAGTTCGAAGGTCAGGTGCGTCTCGTCAATGAGGTACTCAGGCGCCTGATAGTCTTTCAGATAGATCATTTTCGGTTGTTCTGTGCGCATGCTGGAGTCCTTACTGATGCACGGCGAGCTGATAAGCCGTGTACTTACGAATATTGATCACGCCGGTATCGAAGATCAGGTACTGCCCCTTGATCCCCATCAGCGTGCCTTCAGCGATCGGGTTCTTGTCCAGATTGAAGCTGACGATCTTGGTCGGATAAGCCTCGACCGGGTAACGAATTTCAATTGGCTCGACGTCATGCAAGAGTTGGACGGCCTGCAGGCCGAATCGTTCTTGCAAGCCGAGCAAGCCTTCGCCACAGGTGTCGAACAGTTGCTGGCGAACGGCTTTAAGGTCCACCGGCGGTGCATCGCCCTTGAGCAAGGCACGCCAGTTGGTACGGTCGGCCACCTGACTGCGCAACAGGTCTTCGACAAAACCGGACTGCTGCCGCGTCGCGACGCGCACAATCGGCACCGCCTGACTGGCCCCCTGATCAAGCCAGCGGGTGGGCAATTGCGTGGCGCGGGTGATGCCTACCTTGACCCCGGAAGAGTTGGCCAGATAAACCACATGATCGGTCATGCAGAACTGCTCGCCCCACGCCGGATCACGGCAGGTGCCCTGTTCGTAGTGGCATTTTTCCGGGCTCATGATGCAAATATCGCATTGCGCCAGTTTGGTCATGCACGGGTAGCAATACCCTTGGCTGAAGCTGGTCTTGGTCTTGCGCCCGCAATGGGTGCAATTGATCGCGCCCAGGTATTCCAGGCGCACCGTCTTGCCGATCATGGGGTTGACCGGTATGTCCGTGTCGCCCAGACGAAAACCGTACTGCACCCACGGCGCGTCGAGACGCGCCGACATTTTGCTGATTGCACCGCGGCCAATCTCGATCAATGGATAGCATCCGACTTGAACAGGATGTTAGGCACTGTTATCGATTTTGAACTGCATTCCTGCGGTCCCATATAGCCGGTGCGTTGTTCCTCGGGCAAGTTCTGGACTTCCCAGGCGATCAACGCTTGCAAGGACAACTCACGCTGTTCCTGGGACAGCTTGCGACCGTCGGACCACTTGCCGATTTCCACTGCCAATTTCAGGCTTTGGTAAATGTCCGGGGTAATGTTTTCGATCATTTCAACAAAAGAGGACATATCACTCTCCACAGTAAGGACACAATTTTAACCAGCCCGGCGAGCTAAAGCTCCGCCTACAAGACCCGTAACACAACCGATGATCAGGCCGCCGACATGAGCGCCGTTGGCGATGGCGCCGAAGCCCAGCATGCTGATCAGACCCGACAGGCACAGCAGCAGCCAGACCAGCATCATGATCAGTACGCCGCGAGGCAGACGATAAACAGGGTTCGGCGCCAGCCACTGGAAGATCCAGCAATGGCCGAGCAGGCCGTAGAGTACTCCCGAAAGCCCGCCAAACAGGGTCGGCCCACTGACCAGATATTGGGTGTAGTTGGACACCAGGCTGAACAGCAAGGTCAGCCCGAGCAAGTGCCAACTGCCCTCGCGCGACTCGATCCGCCGCCCCAGTTCCCAGTACCACATGCCGTTCATCGACAGATGGAGAATACCGAAATGCACCAGCATCGGTGTGACCAGCCGCCACCACTGCCCCGCTGCCAGACTGTCGGCCAGTGGCATGAAGGTGATGTAGTCACCCCGCACGCGGAAGTCGAGAAAAGTCAGCCAGCTCAGGGTGTCAAACCGGTCACCGAGCAGGGTGACGGCGCCAACCACCAGGCACAGCAGCAATACCAGTGTCGTAACCGGGCTGTTGCGCAATTGTTGGACAAAGCCCGGCCGGGCGTAGGTCGCCCCCAGCTCGACAGCGGGCAATTCATAGGCGGGATCGCCTTCGGGGAAGCGTTGATACAGCACTCGGATGTCATCTGCCAATTGCGCATTTGGCACCCACAAAACTTGCTCACCCGCCTCTTCACTGACCCGATGGGGCACGCGCAGGCGTCGCAACAAGCCGACGAAGCCGCTCAAGTCAGTGGTCAACGGCAAGCGTAGTACTGCAACAGGACTCATTGCACAGCCTCTGGACGTTCAACATCAACCCAGACGAATTTGCGTGGGTCGATGCAGGTTTCCTGGTCCAGCCGATAGGCGACCAGCTTGCCGTAAAGCACGGCGCTGTAATCCAGACAGGCCAGGTTCGGCCGGATTGGGGCGGGGTTGCCACTGCGCCAATAATGGCCAACGAACAGCAAGGGTTCGTCGATGCCGTAGCGTAACAAGGCATTTTTTTCGAGTGGCGACAACGGTGTCTTCGCGACCAGATCAGGCAAGGCGTCCGGCTGAAACACGACGTCGCCGTACGTTTGCGGGTCGTCTTCCCAAAACTTGGTGCGGAAAAACGCACGGGTCAGGCCATCGCCGCCGGTCAGGGTCAGGCCATGCGGCAGGCGCATGTCTGTCCCCCGCAGCAGACGGTCGAAGACGTTGCTGGCG
Source organism: Pseudomonas sp. 5C2 (assembly GCF_034314155.1). Classification (NCBI taxonomy): domain Bacteria; kingdom Pseudomonadati; phylum Pseudomonadota; class Gammaproteobacteria; order Pseudomonadales; family Pseudomonadaceae; genus Pseudomonas; species Pseudomonas sp. 5C2. The sequence goes on from NZ_JAVIWH010000002.1 coordinate 2,567,264, forward strand.
AAACTGCCGGGCTCGGCGGACGCCTGAACAAAGTGCTCATCTATACAACCGTCGCTGTACTGCGCCCGTAGCGGCTCGATCAAACCCGCGTCCCAACAGGCGTGAACCATGCGAAACCGCCCGGCATCGATAAACAGCGGCATCGTGTAGAACCACGCGAGGAAGTCATGCCAGTCCTGAGGATGCTGGTCGAACTGGCTCAGGGTTTCCTCAAGCAGCCGCGCGTGACGCGGCGTATGTTCGCGCACGAATTGCTTGTGGCTGCCCGGCAAAGCTGGCGTGCTCCAGCCCAGCGCATTGAATTCATGGTTGCCCATGATGCAGTGGGCCTGGCCCGCTTCGACCATGTCATGAACGATGTGCAGCGCTTCGCGGATTCGCGGGCCACGGTCGATGATGTCGCCAAGAAACAGCGCGATACGTTCAGGGTGGCGCCAGACGCCCGCCTGAAAACGGTAACCGAGGGTGTCGAGCAAGTGCTCAAGGGTATGGGCACAACCATGCACGTCACCGATCAGATCATAGCTACGCGCGGGATCGAGCATCAATCGCCTCCACCACCGAGCCGGCTGCCCCAGCCAAGCTTGGTGCGGCAGACTTCGTAATAATTGTGATCAAGCGGATGAATCAACCGCAGCTTTTGCGGCTTCTTGCTGATGTTGATCGTATCACCGGGCGCGCAGGTGAAATGGTTCTGCCCGTCACACGAGACTTGCGGGTAGATCTGCATGTCTTTGGACACGACGATCTTCAATTCGCTGTTGCCATCGACCACGATCGGCCGGCCTGACAGGGTGTGCGGGTACATTGGCACGATGACGATCGCGTCGAGTTTGGGGTGCATGATCGGCCCGCCCGCCGACAGCGCGTAGGCAGTCGAACCGGTCGGCGTGGCGACGATCAGGCCGTCGGCCTTCTGGCTGCAGACGAACTGGCCGTCGATATACAGCTCGAACTCGATCATCCGCGTCGATTTACCGGGGTGCAGTACCACATCGTTGAGCGCATCACCCTGACCAATGGCGTCGCCATGGCGCCGTACTTCGGCCTGAAGCAGGAAGCGGTTCTCCACCAGATAGTGGCCGTCGAGCACTTCGGCGACTTTCACTTCCAGCTCATCGGGACGGATATCGGTGAGGAACCCCAGGCTGCCCCGGTTGATCCCCAGCACCGGCACGTTATGACGCGCCAAGGCCCGGGCAGCACCCAAAAGGCTGCCATCACCGCCGACGACGATGACCATGTCGCAGACTTCGCCCAGCATTTTACGCGTCGACGTCTGCAGACCATGCCCCGGCAAGACTTCGGCGATGGTGTCTTCGAGGATCACGTGCATGTGCCGCTCGAGCAGAAACGCCTTCAGTCGGCGAACGGTATCAAGCACCTGCGAACTGCCGAGGCGACCAATGATGCCGATATTGCGAAATTGCTCCATGGGGCTCCTGCGGGATTCGATACGACTCAAAGAAAGCGATTATGGGTGAAAGGCCTGCCCAGCGGCAAACCGGTGCGGATTATTTGCCTGCCCGGACATCCTCGCGAATGACCCAACCCCTTCAACACAGGCTATTCTCGCTGAATGACTTTATTCCCGAGCCTACTCGACCTGCCCCGCCAGTTGCGCCACCCCGAAGTGCGCGACCTGGCGTGGGTCATCCTCGCACCGCCGATGCTTGCCGAAACGCCCTGGCCCCAGCGTCACCCCCTGACGGGCAGTGATTGGGTGCAAGCGCCGCACACCCTGGCCGACTGGTTACTGCGTCTGGATCAGGACAGCAGCGCCCTGAATCACTGGCTGGCACTGGGCGCGACCCGACGCCTGGGTCTGTATTACGAGCGGCTGTGGCAATTTGCCGTGCAGCAGGCACCCGGCGTTGAAATGATCGCCGCCAATTTACCTATTCGCCTGGCCGGTCACACGCTGGGGGAGCTGGACATGCTTCTGCGTGACCGGGACGGCGTGCACCACGTGGAGTTGGCGATCAAACTCTATCTGGGGCCGCAACGGGGCGATGGCAAGGACCCCGCGCAATGGTTGGGGCCCGGTTGTCATGACCGACTGGACCGCAAGCTCGCGCACCTGAGCCAGCATCAACTGCCAATCTCGGCACGACCCGAGGCCCGTGAAGCCCTTGATGCGCTGGACATTCGCCAGTTCAGCGCTGAACTGTGGCTGGGGGGTTACCTGCTTTATCCATGGCCCGGGAAAGCACAATCACCGGCGGGCGCGCACCGTCAGCACCTGAATGGACGCTGGCTGCATCAGCATGACTGGGCAGATTTCATCGCGCAAAGCCCCGCAGGTCGTTGGCAACCCCTGCCGCGCCATGCCTGGCTGGCTCCCGCCCATTACAGTGAAGCGCAGACCTGGCAGGCCGATCAGTTACAGGAGTGGCTGCTGCAACTGGACCCGCTGGCGCCAGCACAGCTCTTGGTGCGCTTGACCGAAAACGGTGGCGGCGATTGGGAAGAGGCCGAGCGCCTGTTCCTGGTCTCGGATCAGTGGCCCTATCTAGGGAATACCACCAACGCCGTCGCCTCAGTCGCCGTACCAATGCCGCCGGCTTGAGCGTTCGGCCGGAATCTATGCAGTGATAGGTGATCAGACTTTTTTGGTATTGGGCAACAGAACCGTAAAAATCCCCAGCAGTGGCAGGAACGAGCAGAGCGAGTACACGTAGATGATTCCGTGGATATCGGCCAGGTAGCCGAGCAACGCTGCGCCAATCCCACCGAAACCGAACATCAAGCCAAAGAACACCCCGGCAATCATCCCCACGTTGCCCGGCACCAGCTCTTGAGCAAACACCACAATGGCGGAAAACGCCGAGGCCAGAATGAAGCCGATGATCACGCTCAGCACGCTGGTCCAGAACAGGTCCGCATAGGGCAGCATCAAGGTGAACGGCGCCACCCCAAGGATCGAGAACCAGATCACCGTTTTACGCCCGACTTTGTCGCCTATAGGGCCGCCAAAGAACGTACCGGCGGCTACCGCACCGAGAAACAGGAACAGGTGCAGTTGCGAACTGGCCACCGACAGGTCGAATTTCTGGATCAGGTAAAACGTGAAATAGCTGGTGAAACTGGCCATGTAGAAGTATTTGGAAAACACCAGAAAGCCGAGGACCATCAACGCGCCGGTCACCCGCTTTTTCGACAGGCCATGGGTCGCTTGCTGCCCTGCCTTGAGTTTGAACAGGTTCAGGTGCGCGCGGTACCAACGACTGATCGCGTACAGCAAACCGATGGCAAACACCGCGAACAGCCCGAACCAGGCGACATTGCCTTGGCCAAACGGAATGATGATGGCTGCAGCCAGCAGTGGGCCAAATGCCGACCCTGCGTTGCCACCGACCTGAAAGGTAGACTGAGCCAGGCCAAAGCGGCCACCCGAGGCCAGTCGGGCGATACGCGACGCTTCCGGGTGAAATGTCGAAGAACCAACGCCGATCAATGCCGACGCCAGCAGAATGAGCGGAAAGCTGCCGACCATCGACAGCATGACAATCCCTACCAGCGTACAAATAGCACCGGCCGGCAATAGCAGCGGGTTCGGATGACGATCCGTGTAATAACCCACCCAAGGCTGCAACAGCGACGCCGTGATCTGAAAGGTCAGGGTAATCAATCCGACCTGAGTGAAGGTCAACCCGTAGTTGGCCTTGAGCATTGGATAGATCGACGGCAGTACCGCCTGAATCAGGTCATTGATCAAATGCGCCAGAGCCACGGCACCAATGATGCGCATGACCAGAGGACTGCTTTGGCTCGCTGCCAAGGGCGGGACCGGGCTGGACTGAATATTGCTGATAGCCATGAAGATCATCCGTAACAATGGGTATGCGCTTTACAACCGTGATTGCAAAGGATGCCGCCAACAGTGGCGGCGCCAATGTGCCACTTTTTAGCGCATGAATGCCATTTTTTGTTGCGGACTCTGCCTGGCTGGCAAAATTTATCCTCCCTGATGCCAGTGCATCCAAAAGCATCAGTAGAGGTATTCGCTAAGCGACAGATCCCTGCGGCGACACTTCGAATTCATCTGAGCCATCAGCCCCGTGCAAGGAAACCTTCGACGTCTCCGGCAACGCCAATCCGCCCGCCAGCGCCAGCACTGCGACGGCCATCAGGTAAAAAGCCGGGGACAGGTTGCTGCCGGTCGTGGTGATCAGCCAGGTGGCAACCAGTGGCGCGGTACCACCAAAAATCGTGTAGGCCATGTTGTAGGTGATCGCCGAGGCGGTGTAACGCGTACGTGTAGGAAAGGTTTCGGAGAGCAAGGCCGCCGTGACCACACCACAGAGCACTGCTCCCACCGCCAACAACATTACGCCGAAGATCGACGCAATGAACGAGCCGGAACTGGCCATCAGGAATGCGGGATACACCACCACAAGCAACAACACGCCAGCGCTCGCTATTGTCGCCCGCCGCCCGACCCTGTCGGAAAACATCCCGGCCAATGGGCAGATTGCGGCGGCAAAAATCAGCGCAACCACCGACACCAGCAATGCCGTAGCCCGGCTCAGACCGCCTGCGACTTGCAGGTACGTGGCGAAATAGGTGGTGAACATATAAAACGAAAGCGCCGTCAACGACACGAACGCGCCCAGGCAGCAGATCGCGGCACCATGGGTACGCAGGGTTTCGCGCAATGGGGAATGGGCCACTGCAGCCTCGTTGGCGACGGCTTGAAACGCCGGGGTTTCATCCAGTTTCCAGCGCAGATACAGCCCGACCAACCCCAACGGGGCTGCCAGCAGAAACGGCAAACGCCAGCCCCAAGTGCTCATGGCGTCCAGCGACAGCGACGACTCCAGCGCATAGGCCACCACCGCCGCGCAGGCAAAGGCGGAGAACGTCGAGACCGGCACAAAGCTGCCATACCAGGCGCGCTGGGTGCGCGGTGCATGCTCCATCAGATAAGCGCAGGCGCCAGCGTATTCACCCCCGGCGGAAAACCCCTGGGCACAGCGAATCAACGTCAACAACACCGGCGCCAGCACGCCAATTGCCGCGTAATTGGGCAGCACGCCAATCAACGTCGTCGCACCCGCCATCAGCAGGATGGTCAAGGCCAGGGTTTTCTTGCGCCCTACCCGGTCACCGAGCATGCCGAAGAAAATACCGCCCAAGGGCCGAAAAGCGAACGCCACAGCAAAGACAGCGAACGTCTTCAACAACGCGGCGCTGGGGTCGCTGCTGGGGAAAAACTGCTGAGCGATAGTCGTCGCCAAAAAGCCGTACACCGCAAAGTCGAACCACTCGACAAAATTGCCAATGGCCGCCGCACAGATCACGCGTCTCAAGGTGGCAGGGTCTACAGCCTTCATTGCTTGGGTTGTCATGCTGACCTCGGCGCGCTCATCAGGAAGGTATCGATTAGAAGTTATCGATTATCCGGGCCGCGCCGAGATGTACGTGCTCCACATGTGTCATCCGCATACTCAGGGCCGACCCGTTACCAAATGAGATTCGCAGGATTCATGCCATGAGACTCAGAGCGTGGTCCTCGCCGCCATCCCGCGCCGCCCCTGCAAGCCGCCGGTGTGCACAAAAATCAAGCGAGTGCCTCGGGCCAATAACCCTGCTGCCACCCGATCATGCAAAGCCAGTAGCGCTTTGCCGGTATACAGCGGCTCCAGTGGCAGGCCGCTGTCGGCTTCACTGACGGAGATGAAGTCCAGCAAGTGCGGATCGGTCCTGGCAAAGCCGCCGCGGCTCGCGTCCAGCAGGTAATAGCTGCAATGGCGCTCGTTAGCCCGCTCGATGACAGCAGAGACGTGCTCGGCGACACCGTGGTCGTCCGGCACCGCCAGAGCGCCATAGACCGGGTGGGCGCCCGTTTCAGCCAGGACCAGCCCGGCCAGGGTGGTTCCGGTGCCTGCCGCCAACCACCAGGCGTGATAATCGTCCCAACCCAGTTGACTCAATTGGCTGCGCGCTTGAACCACCAAATCGGCACAGCCCAAAGCACCGGGCAATCCACCACCGCCTTCCGGTACCGGGTGCAGGTGCGGGTAAAGTGCTTGCCATGGCAACCAGAAATCCGCCTGATGCCGAGCCCGATAACCGGCGTAACCCAACCAGTGCAGCTGCATGCCAAATGCCTGCAAATCAAGACTTGTCGGGGTGTCTTGCGCATGGCCGCGCAGCAGGCCGACGGTGGGGAAACCGAAGCGTTTGCCCGCTGCGGCCAAGGCATGCAGGTGATTGGAATGCGCACCGCCGAGGCTGATCACGCCTTCAGCACCGGCCTCGGCTGCCGCCGCCAGATGATGAGTCAGCTTGAACCACTTGTTGCCGGAGATCCGCGGGTCGATCAAGTCCAGACGAAGGACAGCCACCTCGACACCAGCCTGTTTTAGCCAAGGCAGATGCAAGGGTTGGAGGGGGGCGTTGGGCGGGTGGGGTATTGGGGGAAACATGAGGTTGGAGTCAGTAAACAAAGAGGCCGCAGTTTAGCATTGCGCCCTCTTTGGTTTTTTCAGGCAGACCGGCGAATCGGGTTCATTCGCGACAACGGGGCATTAGAGCTCGGCCGCCAACCGCGAACCCTGATTGATTGCGCGCTTAGCGTCCAGCTCGGCAGCGACGTCCGCGCCGCCGATCAGGTGCACGTTCTGCCCGGCTTCGACCAAGCCGTCATACAGTTCGCGCAGCGGGTCCTGACCTGCGCAAATGACAATGTTATCCACAGGCAATAGCTGCGGTTCACCTTCACCGATGCGGATGTGCAAGCCAGCATCATCAATGCTCAGGTATTCGACACCATTGAGCATTTGCACCTGCTTGTTCTTCAGACCCGTGCGATGAATCCAGCCAGTGGTTTTACCCAGGCCGTCACCGACCTTGGTTTTCTTGCGCTGCAAGAGGAACACCTGACGCGCAGGAGCCTGCGGCTCGGCCTTGATTCCGGCGACGCCACCACGCGCCTCCAGCGTCGCGTCGATGCCCCACTCTTTCCAGAACGCAGCGCAGTCGAGACTCGTGGACACGCCCTTGTGCACCAAATATTCCGACACATCGAAACCGATACCGCCCGCGCCGATCACTGCGACGCTTTTCCCTACTGGCTTACGCCCCAGAATCACGTCGAGGTAATTCAGCACTTTTTCATGCTCGACACCGGGAATAGCCGGCGTACGCGGGGCAATGCCCGTCGCCAGAATAATCTCGTCGTAACCGGCACCCAGCAGATCGCTGACAGCCACCCGGGTGTTCAAGCAGACCTCGACACCGGTGGTTTGCAGCTTGCGAGAAAAATAGCGCAGGGTTTCGGAGAACTCTTCCTTGCCCGGCACCCGTTTGGCAACGTTGAACTGGCCACCGATCTCGCTGGCCGAATCGAACAATGTCACCTGATGCCCGCGCTCGGCAGCCACCGTTGCCGCGGCCAGACCCGCTGGACCGGCACCGATCACCGCGATTTTCTTGATCTGCTGCACGGGCAGGTAGTTGAGTTCAGTCTCGTGGCAGGCGCGCGGATTGACCAGACAACTGGTCAATTTGCCACCGAAGGTATGGTCCAGACAGGCTTGGTTGCAGCCGATGCAGGTGTTGATTTCATCACTGCGACCGGCGGCGGCCTTGTTGACGAAATCCGCATCCGCCAGAAACGGCCGCGCCATGGACACCATGTCGGCATCGCCCTCGCTGAGTATCTGCTCAGCAATTTCCGGGGTGTTGATGCGGTTGGTGGTGATCAGTGGAATGCTCACCGAGCCGCGCAATTTAGCCGTGACCTTGCTGAAAGCCGCCCGCGGAACCTTGGTCGCGATAGTCGGGATTCGTGCCTCATGCCAACCGATACCGGTGTTGATCAGGGTTGCACCCGCCGCCTCGATGGCTTTGGCCAGTTGCACGATTTCTTCCCAGACGCTGCCACCTTCCACCAGATCGAGCATCGACAGGCGATAGATAATGATGAAGTTCGGGCCTACCGTCTCGCGCACGCGACGGACGATTTCCACTGGCAGGCGCATGCGATTTTCATAGCTACCACCCCAGCGATCAGTGCGATGGTTGGTGTGAGCGGCCAGGAACTGGTTAATGAAATAACCTTCCGAGCCCATGATTTCAACGCCGTCGTACTCGGCGATCTGCGCCAGGGTCGAACAGGTGACGAAATCCTGAATTTGCTTTTCGATGCCCTCTTCGTCCAGTTCTTTGGGCTTGAACGGGTTGATCGGCGCCTGAATCGCGCTTGGAGCGACTTGCCTGGGGCTGTAGGCATAGCGTCCGGCGTGGAGGATCTGCATGCAGATTTTGCCACCGGCTTCATGCACTGCCTTGGTGACGATGCGATGTTTGTCCGCTTCTTCAACCGTGGTCAACTTGGCTGCGCCGGAATACACCGCGCCTTCATCGTTGGGGCCGATACCGCCGGTCACCATCAGGCCAACACCACCACGGGCCCGCTCAGCGAAGTAAGCCGCCATGCGTTCGAATCCGCCGGGCTTTTCTTCAAGACCTGTGTGCATCGAGCCCATCAGGGTGCGGTTGCGCAAGGTGGTGAATCCCAGGTCCAGCGGGGCCAACAGGTGCGGGTAGAGAGCGGCGGCCATAAAAACTCCATCGAACGTCATCACGGGATGCGGGGGCCTCTATGGGCTCCCGTCAATTATTCAGGCAGGAGGCAAACTCACTGATCTGTCCATGGCACAAACATTAAAGAGCCAACCGGTCACACTCAATGACTCAAAGTGACAAGTTATTGATCCAAACGAACAGCGAGGGTTGGCAAGCGCGGCTCATCGCCCTACCCTAGTCGGTGAATCCTGCTCACGGCTGCTCTCTGTGTCTCCCATGCGCAAAATTTTCAATGTCTCCGTTGCCCTGCTGTTGATCGCCATGATCACCGGTTACGCCGTTTGGACCGGGCAACGCCCCGTAGGCCATTATCTTTCGGATCTGCGCATTCAACTGGCAGTGAATGACGGCCAACCCGGCGAGCGCGGCAACCTGCTGGGTATCCAGCCGGAGCTGTTCCCCACCGATTATCAAAGCCTCGAACATCTGCACCGCAAGCTGGCGGCCTACCTGCAACAAGCCCGTGACCAGGGTCTGCTTAACGACAAAACCATCGTGGTGTTGCCTGAGCACATCGGTACCTGGCTGTTTGCCAGAGGCGAGAAAGATGAGTTGTATCAAGCCACGACGATCAATGAAGCCATGAACTGGCTGTCGGTCAGCAACCCCCTGCAATTCCTCAACGCGCTGATACGGGCCAAGGGCAGTAACCGGCTCGACGACGCTCATCTGCGCATGAAAGCACGGGCCATGGCCAAGGATTACCAGACGCTGTTCGGCGGTCTGGCCAAAGAGTTTGCCGTGACCCTGGTGGCAGGCTCAATCGTATTGCCCGAACCGAGCATCGATAACGGCCAACTGCACATCGGCCCAGGCCCTCTGTACAACAGCAGCCTGGTATTCAGCAGCGACGGCCTGCCGATTGGCCAGCCGCAGCGTCAGCTGTACCCGACGTTCGCGGAACGCAATTACATCCAGCCAGCGACGCAGGCTGCGCTGAATGTCGTCGACACCCCGGCCGGACGCCTGGGGGTGCTGATCGGCAGTGACAGTTGGTATCCGCGTAATTACGCACAATTGAACAACAACGGCGCCGAATTGATTGCCGTGCCTGCGTTCGTCGTGGGCCATGGTCTCTGGTCCAAACCTTGGCAAGGCTATAAAAGTGCTTCGACACCTGAGGGCGTCAGCCTCAAGCCGGGAGAAATCAGCGAAGGTGCGGCCTGGCGCCGCCTGACCTTGACCGGCCATGCACCGGCCAGTACCGCACGTGCTGGGATTAGTGTGTTCATGCGTGGCCAGTTCTGGGATCAGGACAGCTCCGGCGACAGTTTTGCCAATCGCCAAGGGCTGACCGGCACCGATCAAATCAGCGCCGACCAGCCTGGGCACGGTGCGCGCTTGATTAACCTCTGGCTGTGAATCGATGACTTCGCCACGGGTGCGTTTGGGTGATTTGTCAGTAGGCTTCGTGCACAGCCTGGCCGACGCTGTACGCAGTTTCGGCCAGGACCCGGAGCCGTTGCTGGAACAATACGGGCTGGACCCGGCACGCTTGGCTGAGCCGGGTGCACGCCTGTCGATCCCGCGTTACATGCGCCTTGGGCACGCCGCCATCCAGCTGACTGGCGAACCGGGGCTGGGCCTGCGCATGGGCCAGTTGAGCCGTATCAGCCAGGCAGGACTGGCGGGCGTGACCGCCGCGCAGGCGCCCACCGTGCGCGAGGCAGCACGCTGCCTGATCCGCTTTGAAGCGCTTTTCGGTTCGAATTACCGAGGGCGGTCGAGCTTTCATGAGGACGCTCAAGGCGCATGGCTGCGTTTCTATTCCATCAGCCCGTACAACGCCTACAACCGCTTTGTGGTGGATTCGATTCTCGCCAGCTGGATTCAGCAGCTTTCGAGTCTGGCCGGCTGCCGCCTGCGTGCGGAAAAGGTCGACATCGAGTTTCCCGCGCCGGCTTACGCGGGGTCTTACAGCGACTTGAGCGATAACCCTGTAAGTTTTGCTGCCGACATCAATCAACTGCGCCTGAGCCTGTCGAGCCTCGGGCTACGCAACCCGGAGCACTGCCCCAGCACGTGGCGGCACTTGTTGCAATTGTGTGAGAAGGAACTGGAACAGCTCACCCGCACCCGCAGCCTGCGAGAGCGCATCACTCAGTTGCTCGGGCCGTTATTGAATGGTGGTCGGGAACCGGATCTGGAAGAAGTGGCCGCACGACTGAAGCTGCCGACTTGGACATTGCGTCGCAAATTGGCTGACGAAGGCACGCAGTTTCGCGCCATTCTCAATGACACCCGCCGCGACCTGGCGATGACCTATATCCGTGATACAGAACTGGCCTTCGGCGAAATAGCCTACCTGCTCGGCTTTGCCTCGGCCGAGGCTTTTCAACGCGCCTTCAAACGCTGGAACGGGCATACCCCGGGAGAGTTCCGCCGCAGCCAGCGTCAAGCCGGTTGACGCTTACAGCTCGGTAGCGTCGTCGGCGGGTTCCACTGGATCAAGTTCAAAAGCCTGATACTCAAGCAGTTCTTCCTGGTATTCGTCCATTACGCATGCCCTCTTTGGCTGATGCTCACTATTGGTTTTATGACTGACCACGGTTTTCACCTTAAAGTGCCAACGTGACGAAAAAATGAATGCGTCGCCCCCTAGGGAAAGGGATACCTGGTTCTGCGATCATCGGTACACCTGACACGACGCCATCGCGGCGGGACGCGTCGTTGCAAGCGCTTCTATCAAAAAACGTGTAACCAATTGAAAAATAAATAAAATTTCAAGATAAGCGCTGATCCCTGTAGGAGCTGACTTGTCTGCGAATAAGCCCGGGACGGGCTTCTGGTGGGGCTGGGTTTAACCCACAACTTGCGCTTGCGCGGTGAGGGTCAAGACGGTATCTACGCCCTCCGAGCAAAATCCCAACCCGGTTTGCTGCGCGACAGCGCGGCGTCGACGACGCGGCGAGGCCTCCTACATAGCCCGTGTAGGCTTGACTTGCCCACGCCATCCGAAATAGTCTTCGATACATGAACCTGACCCAGCATGTCGTCCGCCCGATTATTATTACCGCCATTCCTATCTTGGCGGGTTAGCTGACGGCTGCACCCAACCCGCCCTCGAGGCGGGTTTTTCTTCTGTCTCCTGGGCAACACCTCTCGTACCAGGAGCCCATCAATGAGCGATTTGCTCAAGCAGTACGTCAAGAAAATCCTCACCTCGCGCGTCTATGACGTGGCCGTTGAAACCCCCTTGCAGCAGGCTCGCCAGCTGTCCGAGCGCCTCGGCAATCAGATATTGCTCAAGCGCGAAGACTTGCAGCCGGTGTTCTCGTTCAAGATTCGCGGCGCGTACAACAAGCTGACGCAACTGAGCGAAGCCGAACGGGCCAAGGGCGTGGTCACCGCGTCGGCCGGCAATCACGCGCAGGGGCTGGCGTTGGCGGCCAAGGTATTGGGGGTCAAAGCCACCATCGTCATGCCCAAAACCACCCCCGAGATCAAGGTCGAAGGCGTGCGTTCGCGCGGCGGCAAGGTGGTATTGCACGGCGACTCGTTCCCCGAGGCGCTGGCGTTCTCCCTGAAACTGGTCGAAGAAAAAGGCTACGTCTACGTCCACCCGTATGACGACCCGGACACCATTGCCGGGCAAGGCACCGTGGCGATGGAGATCCTGCGTCAGTATCCGGGTCGTCTGGACGCGATTTTTGTCCCGGTGGGCGGTGGCGGTTTGATCGCGGGCATCGCAGCGTACGTGAAATACCTGCGCCCGGAGATCAAGGTGATCGGCGTCGAGCCTGACGATTCCAACTGCCTGCAAGCGGCCATGGCCGCAGGCGAGCGCGTGGTGCTGAGTCAGGTCGGTCTGTTTGCCGATGGTGTGGCGGTGGCGCAGATTGGCAAGCACACCTTTGATATCTGCAAGGATTACGTCGACGAAGTGATCACCGTCAGCACCGACGAAATCTGCGCGGCGATCAAGGACATCTACGACGACACCCGCTCGATCACTGAGCCTGCCGGTGCATTGGGCGTGGCCGGGATCAAGAAGTACGTCGAGCGGTACGGCGTCAGTGGTCAGACCCTGGTGGCCATCGACTCCGGGGCCAACGTCAACTTCGACCGTCTGCGCCACGTTGCCGAACGCGCCGAGCTGGGCGAAGGCCGCGAAGCGATCATCGCGGTGACCATTCCCGAGAAGCCGGGCAGCTTCAAAGCCTTCTGCAAAGCCATCGGTAAACGCCAGATCACCGAATTCAACTACCGCTATCACACCGATCGCGAAGCGCACATCTTCGTCGGCGTGCAGACCCACCCGAAAAACGACCCGCGCGCCGCGCTGCTCAGCAGCCTGACCGAACAGGGCTTCCCGGTGCTGGACCTGACCCACAACGAACTGGCGAAGCTGCATATTCGGCACATGGTCGGTGGCCATGCGCCAAGGGTCAGCGATGAAGTGGTGTTCCGCTTCGAATTCCCCGAGCGTCCCGGCGCACTGTTCAACTTCCTGAACAAGCTCGGCGGCCAGTGGAATATCTCGATGTTCCACTACCGCAACCACGGCGCTGCAGATGGCCGCGTTATGGCGGGGCTGGTAGTGCCGGAAGAGGAGCGTCACCTGATCCCTGCGGCACTGGCCGAGATCGGTTATCCGTACTGGGATGAAACGGATAACCCGGCGTACAAGCTTTTTCTAAGCTGAGGAACGCTGCCCATCAAAAAGCCGCTGAACGGAGAAGTCTCAGCGGCTATTGGGCACCGGATGCTGCTTGCCAGACGCTAAGGTGTCGTTGCCTCCGGCTGAACAGGTGTCGGCGCAGGCGCTACAGGTTCGACCTTAATAGACTCGTGCTCAGCCGGTGCTGGCGCTGGTTCACTTCCATTGGCGGCAGCAGGAGCCGTCTCCGGAGAGGATTCTTTCGCAGGTTCTGTCGCAGGTACCGCCTCTGGAGTCGCAGGCTTGGTCTCGGCCAGCGCTGCCGGCTTTATCGCTTGAGCAGCCGGTTCTGGTATGCCCAGATCGGTTTTCGGTTTTTCAGGGATATGGGCGGCTTTTTTCACTTCAGGTGGCAAGAAGATTTCTACCAGCGTAAAGAAGCGATCATAGAACGTGGGTGACGAGACCGTCTCGCTGGCAACCTTGACCATCGAATCGTCAGTGGAGCCAATCGGCATCGACACCGAACCCAGTACGCCAACACCCACGCTCGCCGAATTGTTGACCTTCTTCAGCGCATAACGGTCCTGCAACGCATTGGCGAACATCGTCGCCCCATTAGCGGCAGTACCATCAGACGCGCAGACCACACTGAAGCTGATCTCCATATGGGTTTCACCCGTCTGCTGGAAGCTTTTGTGCCCGCTGATCACTTTCGGGTCACTGCTACTGATGATGTAGCCCTGGCTGAGCAAGGCTCGACGCGCCGCCTCACAGGACGCGGAATCGCTGACCGGGTAGTTTCTCGAAAAAGTACCGGAATCGTCGAAATTTTCATGCTCGTAGACCGCCGGCTTGGGCGATGAGCAGCCTGCGGCAGCCAGCAGGGTGGTGACCCAGCATGCGGTACGAAAGCTCAGTAATTTAGACATTGAAAATCCTGGGGAAAATAGCTGTCAGTAGAACTACAGTCCTGAAACGAGGGGGTAAGTCTGCAACAAGGCTGGCGTTCGATCAACGCAGTTTGGAGGTATGGTCGATTTGACTGACGCCTGGGGATTCTACACCCGTTCGGCTCACGCGCCGACGTTGATTATCCAAGGCGCCGATGGGCGTGACGAAGTGGAGCTTCTCCCGTAATGTCGACACTGTGCGACGCTGCCCAAGTTAATCGAAGGCCGCCGGGCCCTGATTTGAATTGAACCGATTTTTCCAGGCTGTGATTACGGCCCGCGTATCAAGGATTTCCCATGCATTGCGACACCATCGTTCTGGGCGCCGGGATTGTCGGCGTCAGTACCGCCCTGCAGTTACAGGCACGCGGCCGCAACGTGGTATTGCTCGACCGAGAGCAACCCGGCAACGGCACGAGCCATGGCAACGCCGGACTGATCGAGCGCGCCAGCGTGATCCCCTATGCGTTTCCGCGCCAGCTGTCGAGCCTGCTGCGCTATGCCCTCAACCAGCAATCCGATGTGCGCTACAGCCTGCGTTATCTGCCTAAGGCAGGTCCGTGGCTGCTGCAATACTGGCGTAACTCGGGACCCAAAGGCCTGGCCGTCGCGACTCGCTCCATGCTGCCGTTGGTCGAGCGCTGTGTCAGCGAACATGACCTGCTGTCGGAACCGGCAGGCATGGGCGGGCTGATCAAGGACAGTGGCTGGATCGAGGCCTTCCGCAACCTGCCCGCGTTTGAAAAGGCCAAAGAAGACGCGGCGGCGCTCAAAAAGTACGACTTGAACTATGAAGTGCTTGATCAGCAGCAGGTACACGAGCGCGAGCCCGGGCTGCATGCCAACGTCGTCGGCGGTATTCACTGGCTCGACCCGAAGACGGTCAGCGATCCGGGCGGTCTGACCCGCGGCTATGCTGAACTGTTCATTAAGCGCGGCGGCGTATTCGTGCTGGGTGATGCCTTGAGCCTGAGCCAGCGTGCCGACAAATGGGAGGTGCAGAGCGAAAAGGGCCTAATCATTGCCAACGAAGCCGTGGTGGCCCTCGGTCCTCAGGCCAGGGGCATTTTCGAGCCGCTGGGTTACCGGATTCCGCTGGCGGTGAAACGCGGCTACCACATGCACTACGCAGCCAAACCCGGTACTCAGTTGCATCACCCCATCGTTGACCGTCAGGGCGGTTATGTACTGGCACCGATGGTGCGAGGGATTCGTCTGACCACCGGCGTCGAGTTCGCCGACAGCGACGACCCTATCAATGAAATCCAGCTGCGCCGTTGCGAAAAGCTGGCACGCGGCTTCTACCCCCTTGGAGAACGTCTGGATGCCGAACCCTGGCTGGGTCGACGTCCGTGCCTGCCGGACATGTGCCCAGTGATCGGTCCGGCCAACCGTCATCCGGGGCTGTGGTTCAACTTCGGCCACGCCCACCACGGTCTGACGCTGGGCCCGGTCAGTGGCCGCCTGCTCGCAGAGCTGATGACCGGCGCCGAACCGTTTACCGACCCAGCCCCCTATAGCGCCGAACGCTTCCACTGATCGCCGGGGGCGGCAACTACCCGCATGAGCGTTACATCGCGGATCAACCCAGCGCTGAGGTCATTGGAAACTCAAGGGTAAACACCGCCCCGGCGCCGGGCCCGTCACTGTGAACCGTCAAGGTGCCGCCCATCTCCTTGGCGGCCAACGCGCAGCTGTGCAGGCCAAAGCCATGGCCCTCTTTGCGTGTCGTAAAGCCATGAACGAAAAGCTGCGGCAGATGCTCGGGGGCGATGCCTTCGCCGTCATCTTCCACACTCAATTGCAAACGCCTGCCCTCGCTGTTCTTGACCACCCTTGCGCGCAGGGTGATCGGGCCTGTCAGGTCATCGATAGCGTCCATGGCCTGCCTGGCATTTCGCAGCAAGTTGACCAAAATCTGGATAAACCGCGACTTATCCAGGAGCAACGCGGGCACATCAGAATACTCCTTGAGCGCGAGAACCTGATGCGCACCTACGACCCCGGCCCCCAAACGCAGGACATCCTCGATCGCGACATCCAGATCGACATCCTCGATAATGCTGGCCGAGCCCGCATGGGACTGCTGGGTCGCGACAATACTTTTGATGTGGTTGATGTTTTGGGTCAATGAGCCGAGCTCATCCAGCACGTTGCGCTGCTCGGCGGACAACGCGGCCGCCAGCTTGAACAGGTAAGGCAGCAACAGCTTTCCTTTTTCATCTCGCGCCAGAAACTCACCGATGTCGTCCGAGTGCTCCTGGATAAGCTCCACGACATTACTCAGGCTGCGAACCTTCGACTGGCGCAGCGTGGAACACACGATATCGGCCGAGATATTCACGCTGTTAAGCACGTTGCCGACGTTGTGCAGGACATTGTTTGCGATTTCGGCCATACCGGCCAGGCGCGCGGAGGTCACCAACTCCCCCTGGGTCGCTTTCAGCTCGCGGGTGATGCTTTCGTTATTGCGCAGCGCGGTTTCCAGATCCTGTGTGCGCTCATGCACCATGTCTTCCAGCATGACAGTGGTCTGAAACAGATCGAAATCGGAACCTTGACCGTTGGTCCCACGTTCGGCGCGGTCCATCAGGACCTCGATGATCTTGTCCTTGCGAGCGATCTCGGCGTACAGACGCTTTTCGTCATCGGCGGACAGCTGGGTTCGCTCAAGCATGATCCACCTCGGGCAGCGCTGCGCCAATCGCGATACCGGTCAATGTCTGGTTGACGTGCACTCCGCGAAATTGCTCACCATAGGTCGTGAACCCGGTGACATTGTTGCTGCGAAAAATATCCTCAACGGCGTCATCAAGGCCATTGAGGGTGATTTCCATCCTGCGCAGGACGCAGTCGAACCCCAGAACCAACTGCGGTGGCCCGATTTCCGCGTTGAATGCGGCAAAGGACTGCTGGAGGTTTTCCACCAGATCCTCGCCATGCGCCAGGCGTAGCACCAACCCTTCCTCGATGGCACAGAAAAACGTCAGGCTCCCGTCACTGTTGGCCGACTGAATGGCACGCACATAGCTCGTCTCGCCGATCACCACCACCAGGGGCGACGCGGCGAAACTCAACGGGGTCAGGTCGCTTACCTCAACACCGATATAGCGGGCATATTCCTCGGCGGCGGGCAATCCGTTGATTTCTTTCACCACGCGATGTGCGGGGTCGGCCGCGGTCACCACCAGCCTTTTGGACGTCGGTACAAAATGCTGGATTTTAAACAGTTTGAACGGCAACGGGGTACTCAGCAGGACCACGACCGCGCTATCGCTGTGAAATGTCCCGTCGAAGTAGACGTAGGTATGGCCAAAAGACAACGCATCGGCTGCAGACCCACCGATCAGTGGCAACTTGCCCAGGGACCGTTGCAACGCGTTAGCCAGCGGCTCTTCACGCACTGAAAGGCCATCGGTCAGGAGCAGCGCAAAACCACTTGGGTCCACCACCCCTGACGCCTTGATCGTGAGCCTCTGTAACTGCCGTTGCGCAAACTCCATGACCTTGGCCGCTTCAAGTTGCTGCAGGTGGTCAATAGCACCCACCACCGCCACAAAATCACTTTCAGGAAAACTGACTCCGGTGATGCTGTCGGTGCAATAACCGACAGGGCCAATCTCCCCCGCCGTCGAGCAGCCAACAACGTCTACGCCTGGGAACAGACGCGCCATTTCTTGCGCGACTATCTCCCGGTCATAGGTCGGCGAACAGAAGAACAGCACCAGTGCCATGTCGTGCTGAACGACCCCTGCGTGAAACTCACGCACCGCCTCTCGTGTATCGGAAGCGAATGACTGCGCCCTGCGAATACTGCCTTGAGACTCCATGAGTCACTCCCTTTCACCCCACCAAGGCCGCAACCGATGCCAAAACGCCTTCACGCTTCGAGCATAACCTAATCCCGGAGCATGGAAGAAACAGAAGCGCTCACCGCGTGAGTGCTGGCGATGGCGATGGCGATGGCGTCCTGTAAAATGACGGACGCAAAAAAGCGACCCTAAGGTCGCTTGTTTGTTTGCTTCAAGGAGTTCAAGGGCCTTGAAGCGGGATATGGCGCAGCGGACGGGACTCGAACCCGCGACCCCCGGCGTGACAGGCCGGTATTCTAACCGACTGAACTACCGCTGCTTGTCGCTCGAGCTTGCACCCGATGAACTCATTTGAAACGGGCCTTCGAGAGCCTGTTTCGTTGTAACCCTGACTGATCAACCTTGCGGCTTTCCAGTCTCAGACCGGGCGAACCCAATCTGAAAAATATGGCGCAGCGGACGGGACTCGAACCCGCGACCCCCGGCGTGACAGGCCGGTATTCTAACCGACTGAACTACCGCTGCTTGTCGGTGGACTTTCGTCCTGTTCTCGTTAAAGAACACTCAATAAATGGTGGGTGATGACGGGATCGAACCGCCGACCCGCTGCTTGTAAGGCAGCTGCTCTCCCAGCTGAGCTAATCACCCTTTGCTTCGTTGAGGCCGCGAAATTTACGCAGGTATCGA
Source organism: Pseudomonas sp. 5C2 (assembly GCF_034314155.1). Lineage (NCBI taxonomy): Bacteria > Pseudomonadati > Pseudomonadota > Gammaproteobacteria > Pseudomonadales > Pseudomonadaceae > Pseudomonas > Pseudomonas sp. 5C2. The sequence continues at coordinate 2,585,911 of NZ_JAVIWH010000002.1, forward strand.
ACCTAAGTCAATACCCTGCTTGAAGTTTTTTTGAAAAGTACCATTTTGAATCAATCGTCTGACATCGTTTTACCGAATCACATTTGCGGGAGCGTATCTATCCGCGAACAGATCGGCACATTCAGGTCATGCCGGTTTGATGCAGCGCTTTCGCTGAAAACCTCAATCCTGATAAACCATCTTCCTGGTCATGCCGCCATCGACCACAAACTCCTGGCCGGTGACGAACCCTGCATTTTTCGACAGCAGCCAGACCACCATCGCAGCCACGTCTTCAACCGTCCCCACCCTGCCCACCGGGTGCTGGGCATGGTCGCTATCGGACAAAGGCTCTGCACGCCGCACTGACGGATCACGGGCATCGATCCAGCCAGGGCTGACAGCGTTTACACGAATTTCCGGCCCCAAACTGATGGCCAGAGCATGGGTCAACGCCAACAGGCCGCCCTTGCTCGCTGCGTAGGCCTCTGTGTCCGGTTCCGATTGTGTGGCACGGGTCGAGGTCAGATTGACGATGGCGCCACCGTGAGCGCGCAGGTAAGGCGCGCAATGCTTGGCCAGCAGCATCGGCCCACTGAGATTGACGGCCAGTACCCGATTCCAGTCATGAAGACTCAAGCTTTCCAGTGTTGCATTGTGTGGATCGGCAACGGCCGCATTGCACACCAGCGCATCAAGGCGACCGAACTGCCCCAGCACTTCAGCCACACACAGCGCCACTTGCTCTTCACTGGACACGTCCATGGCAATGAACCAGGCGTTTTCGCCAAGCACCTTGGTCACTTTCGAACCACGAACACGATCCCGGTCCGTCAACACCACCTGCCAGCCTTCGCTGACCAGCCAGGCGGCAATGCCCAGACCGATACCGCGAGCAGCCCCTGTGACCAACGCGACCCGGCCATTGCTGGCTGGGGCCGCTTCCACCGCCCACTCACTCACAAAGCCGCCAGCCCGCGTGCCAGATCCGCCTGCAAGTCGGCAACGTCTTCGAGACCCACCGCAACCCTGATCAAGCTGTCACGAATCCCGGCAGCTTCCCGCTCTTGCGGCGCCAGACGCCCGTGAGAAGTGGTGCTCGGGTGGGTGATCGTGGTTTTGCTGTCGCCCAGGTTGGCGGTGATCGAAATCAACCGCGTAGCATCGATAAAGCGCCAGGCGCCTTCTTTGCCGCCTTTGACTTCAAAACTCACCACCGCACCAAAGCCCTTTTGCTGACGTTGCGCCAAGGCATGCTGTGGATGGCTCTTGAGGCCTGCGTAATGAACCTTTTCGATGCCGTCCTGCTGTTCCAGCCACTCGGCCAGAATCTGGGCGCTGGCGCAATGAGCGCGCATACGCAGACTCAAGGTTTCCAGGCCCTTGAGAAAGATCCAGGCGTTGAACGGGCTCAGCGTCGGCCCGGCGGTCCGCAGGAATCCCACTACTTCTTTCATCTGCTCGCTACGACCAGCAACCACACCGCCCATGCAACGGCCCTGGCCGTCGATGAACTTGGTCGCCGAATGCACGACCACGTCGGCGCCCAACAACAAAGGCTGTTGCAGCGCAGGCGTGCAGAAACAGTTGTCGACTACCAGCATCGCGCCTTTGGCATGCGCAATTTCGGACAGTGCAGCGATATCCACCAGCTCGGCCAGAGGATTTGACGGCGACTCGACGAACAGCAACCGGGTGTTGGCCTTGATCGCTGCATCCCAGCCAGACAGATCGGCCAGCGGAACATAGTCGACTTCGACACCGAAGCGCTTGAAGTACTTCTCGAACAGGCTGATGGTCGAACCGAACACACTGCGCGACACCAGCACGTGATCACCGGCGCTGCACAAGCTCATCACTACAGCAAGGATCGCCGCCATGCCTGTGGCGGTGGCGACGGCCTGCTCAGCACCTTCGAGTGCGGCAATACGCTCCTCGAAAGAACGCACGGTCGGGTTGGTATAACGCGAATAGACGTTGCCCGGCACTTCACCGGCGAACCGCGCCGCCGCATCGGCGGCAGTGCGGAACACGTAGCTGGACGTGAAGAACATAGGATCGCCATGCTCACCTTCCGGCGTGCGGTGCTGACCGGCACGCACGGCAAGGGTGTCGAAACCCACGCCGTCGAGATCACTGTCCAGCCGGCCTGCATCCCATTCGTGAGCCATGCCGCCTACCCCTTCTTAGTTGTTGTACAAATCGATAATGGCACTGACCGCCTGAGTCTTGACCTTGGAGGCGTCGTTGCGCGCCTGCTCGATCCTGTTCAGGTAATGCTCGTCGATATCGCCGGTCACGTACTTGCCGTCAAATACCGCGCAGTCAAAGTTTGCGATCTTGACCTTGCCGCCGCCCACTGCATCGATCAGGTCACTGAGGTCCTGATAAATCAGCCAGTCGGCGCCGATCAGGTCCGCAACGTCCTGCGTCGTACGATTGTGTGCGATCAGCTCATGAGCACTCGGCATGTCGATGCCGTAGACGTTCGGGTAACGCACAGCCGGTGCCGCAGAACAGAAGTACACGTTCTTGGCCCCGGCTTCACGGGCCATCTGAATGATCTGTTTGCAGGTGGTACCGCGCACGATGGAGTCATCCACCAGCATCACGTTCTTGCCACGGAATTCCAGGTCGATAGCGTTGAGTTTCTGGCGCACGGACTTTTTCCGCGCAGCCTGCCCCGGCATGATGAACGTGCGACCGATGTAACGGTTCTTGACGAAACCTTCGCGGAACTTCACGCCCAGGCGATTGGCCAGTTCGAGCGCTGCGGTACGGCTGGTGTCAGGAATCGGGATGACCACGTCGATGTCGTGATCAGGGCGCTCGCGCACGATTTTGTCCGCCAGCCGCTCGCCCATGCGCAGACGCGCCTTGTACACCGAGACGCCGTCGATGATCGAGTCTGGACGCGCCAGATAAACGTGCTCGAAAATGCACGGTGCGTATTGCGGGTTGGTCGCACACTGGCGAGTGTGCAGCTTGCCGTCTTCGGTGATGTAGACCGCTTCGCCCGGCGCCAGATCACGGATCAGTGTGAAACCGAGCACATCCAGCGCAACGCTTTCGGAAGCGATCATGTACTCGACGCCTTCGTCGGTATGACGCTGACCGAAGACGATAGGACGTATGGCATGCGGGTCACGGAAACCGACGATGCCATAGCCAGTGATCATGGCGACCACGGCGTATCCGCCACGGCAACGGTGGTGCACATCGGTCACGGCCGCGAAGACGTCTTCTTCTGTCGGCTGCAACTTGCCGCGCTGGGCCAGTTCGTGAGCAAAAATGTTGAGCAACACTTCCGAATCGGAGTTGGTGTTGACGTGGCGCAGGTCAGATTCGTAAATCTCCTTGGCCAATTGCTCGACGTTGGTCAGGTTGCCGTTGTGCGCCAGAGTAATGCCATACGGCGAGTTGACGTAAAACGGCTGAGCTTCGGCCGAAGTCGAGCTGCCTGCGGTGGGATAGCGCACATGGCCGATACCCATGTGACCTACCAGGCGCTGCATATGGCGCTGGTGGAACACATCACGGACCAACCCATTATCCTTGCGCAGGAATAACCGGCCGCCATGGCTGGTTACGATACCGGCAGCGTCCTGGCCGCGGTGCTGGAGGACGGTTAGCGCGTCATACAGCGACTGATTGACGTTCGACTTACCGACGATACCGACGATGCCACACATGCGACGCAACCCCTACTTAGTGGAACTGGATTTACCGAACACTTCTTGCGGCATTGTTGACGGCAGGAGGTGTTCCTTGAACGGGAGATCAGCGGGTACGCTGATACCGCTGGCTAGCCACTTGCTGGACAACCCGAGAATCAGGTTTTTCGACCAGTCAGCGACCAATAGAAATTGTGGCATCAGTTTAGACTGCTGCCACCATTGATCTTGCTGTACGGGGCCCAGGCTCAACAGCCCGACCGCGACAACCACTAGCAAGCCTCCGCGCGCAGCGCCGAAGACCATACCCAGAAAACGATCGGTCCCGGAAAGCCCGGTGACGCGAATCAGTTCGCTGATAAGAAAGTTGACCATGGCGCCTACCAGCAAGGTGGCGACAAACAGGATGGTGCAGCCGGCAATCACGCGAGCTGAAGGTGTCTCGATGTAACTGACAAGGTACTGCGAAAGCGAGCCGCCGAACATCCAGGCAACAACACCGGCAATGATCCAGGTGAGTAACGACAATGCTTCCTTGACGAAGCCGCGTTTCAAACTGATCAAGGCGGAGATGGCAATGATCGCAATGATCGCCCAATCAACCGGGGTAAATGGCACGTTGAAGCCTACGGACGGATAAGGCGGCGTATTTTAGCAGAGCACCAGCCCGCCCGTAAGCAGCTATTACCGATTAGATGACGGACTCAATTTCGCTCAGGCTGAAAGCGCACCACCAAACCGTTGAGTTTCTGCTGTTTGCTCAACTGATCACGCAAACGATCAGCCTCGGCACGCTCAATCAGCGGCCCGACAAACACTCGGTTCAAGCCGTCCGAGGACCGAATATAAGCATTATAACCCTGAGCACGCAGGCTTTTCTGCAACGTGTCGGCACTGGCGCGATTGGACAGACTGGCCAGTTGCACCGACCAACTGACCGACAGGCCATTGGCATCCACACGACTGGGGTCCGCAGCGGGTTTGGCGGGCGCCTGAGCCGCTGCCGGCTTGACTGCCGGGACTGGCTGCGTGGTCGCGACCGACGGGGTCACAGTGGTTATTGGCACAGGCACTGAAGAGGCCTTGGGCTGAGCAAGGTCTTCGTCCGTCGGCACAGGCTCCTGCGGCAACGACTGAGGCTCTGGAACCGCTACGGGCTCGACCTGCACTTGAGGCGTCGCCGGTGTTTGCGGCGTGGCGGGCACATCGACCGACACGCGACGCGTTTCATCCTGGCGCGAAAACAACATCGGCAAAAAAATCACCGCCAATGCAACCAATACCAGTGCACCGACCATCCGCTGCTTGAACACGTTATCCAGCAAAGCCATTTGCAATGTCCTCCTTGGCGCGCCGGGCCAGCCATTCCAGGGCCTCGGCGACGCAATAAAATGATCCGAACAACAGAATTTCATCTTCGGCAGTCGCTTGATCGCACTGCCCTTCCAGCGCCAGTGCGACACTCTGATAAGACGTCACGCTTGCGCCAAGGTTCTGTAGCGCGGCCTGCAACTCGCCAGCCGAACAGCTACGGGGCGTCGGTAAAGGTGCAACAGCCCACTCCTGAACGCTGCCAGCCAGCTCGGCCAGTACGCCCTTGAGATCCTTGTCCGCCAGCAATCCGAAAACTGCCAGGCGTTTACCAGCCAGCGGCCGACTTGCCAGCCGCTGCGCCAGATAGTGTGCCGCATGAGGATTATGGCCGACATCCAGCAAAAGCTTCAGTGGCTTGCCATGCCAGTTGATCTGGCGCCGATCCAGACGACCGGTCAACCGCGTGCTGCTCAAGGCTGCACTAATGTGTTCCTGCACCCAGGGAAGATCCAGCAGCAGATAAGCCTGCAACGCCAATGCAGCATTTTCCATCGGCAGGTCAAGCAGCGGCAAGTGGTGCAATTCAACCAATTGGCCGCGCGCATCATGTCCCTGCCAATGCCAGTCACTGTCGGTCACCGCCAGATCGAAATCACGACCGCGCAACAGGAACGGGCAACCGAGCGCCTTGACGCGTTCGAGCAATGGCGCGGGAGGGTCGAGGTCGCCGCACAGGGCTGGACGCCCCTGACGCAAGATCCCGGCCTTTTCGAAGGCGACCGACTCTCGGGTATCACCCAACCAGTCAGCGTGATCAACGCCAATACTGGTGATCACGGCCAAATCGGCATCGATCAGGTTCACCGCATCCAGACGTCCACCGAGGCCTATTTCAAGGACCACCGCATCCAGCGCCGCACGCTCGAACAGCCAAAACGCCGCGAGCGTGCCCATTTCGAAGTAGGTCAGGGAGATGTTACCGCGAGCGGCTTCTACCGCCGCGAAGGCCTCGCACAGCTGGCTATCGGTGGCTTCAACACCCTGGACCTGCACCCGTTCGTTGTAACGCAACAAGTGCGGCGAGCTGTAAACACCCACCTTGAGCCCCTGCGCCTGCATCAATGAAGCAATGAACGCGCAGGTAGACCCCTTGCCGTTGGTCCCTGTAACTGTGATCACCCTGGGTGCCGGCCGGGTCAATCCCAGCTTGCCCGCCACTTGTTGCGAACGCTCCAGCCCCATATCGATGGCCGATGGATGCAGTTGCTCAAGGTAAGCGAGCCAGTCGCCCAAGGTACGCAGGGTCATACAGTGGCCGGTGCCGGCGGAACGATGATCGGTTCCAAAGGTGCGGCGATGAATTTAGGTGTCGGCAAGTTCATCATTTGGGCCAGCAGATTACCCAGACGCGGACGCAGTTCTTGACGCGGAACGATCAAATCGATAGCGCCATGTTCCAGCAGGAACTCACTGCGCTGGAAACCTTCTGGCAGTTTTTCACGCACAGTCTGTTCGATCACACGAGGACCGGCGAAGCCGATCAGCGCTTTAGGCTCGGCAATGATCACGTCGCCCAGCATCGCCAGACTGGCGGAAACACCACCGTAGACCGGGTCGGTCAGGACCGAGATAAACGGCAAGCCTTCCTCGCGCAAACGCGCCAATACCGCCGACGTCTTGGCCATTTGCATCAGGGAAATCAGCGCTTCCTGCATCCGCGCACCGCCGGAAGCAGCGAAGCAGACCATTGGGCAGCGATTTGCCAGTGCGTAGTTGGCCGCGCGGACAAACCGCTCGCCGACAATGGCACCCATCGAGCCGCCCATGAACGAGAATTCAAACGCGCAGGCCACGACGGGCATCCCGAGCAGCGTGCCGCTCATGGAGATCAGTGCATCTTTCTCGCCGGTCTGCTTCTGCGCAGCGACCAGGCGGTCCTTGTACTTCTTGCTGTCGCGAAACTTCAGTCGATCCACTGGCTCAAGGTCGGCGCCCAGCTCTGCACGCCCTTCCACATCGAGAAAGATGTTCAGACGAGCACGCGCGCCAATGCGCATGTGGTGATTGCACTTGGGGCAGACGTCCAGGGTCTTTTCGAGTTCCGGACGATAAAGCACCGCTTCACAAGACGGGCACTTATGCCAAAGCCCTTCTGGTACCGAGCTTTTTTTCACCTCGGAACGCATGATCGAAGGGATCAGTTTGTCTACCAACCAGTTGCTCATGCTTTCTTTCTCCAGTACCGGTGACTCGATCGCGCTAGCGATTCACAGTCCCGCGTATGCCCTTGAGCTAATTCATGTGTACAGCGGCGACAAGCACTTCAGGGATCGGCATACCGCCGGACCTGCCTGAACCGAACCTCGTCACTCGCCATTGTGACGACGCGCATCAGCGTCGTCGCTTATTCAATGTCGACCCGCGCGCTTATCGCTACGCCAGGCTTATGGACGGTGGCTAAACACTAACCGTCACATCAGGCAAACAACCTGTCAACGGGCGGATCAAGAACCCCGCACCGCGTGCATGAACGCACGGATCTTGTCGTGATCCTTGATGCCCTTGCTCATTTCAACTCCGCCGCTGACATCCACCGCATAAGGTCGGACCTGAGCGATGGCTTGCGCGACGTTGTCTGGCGTCAAACCGCCCGCCAGAATAATCGGTTTGCTCAGCGTGTGCGGGATCAACGACCAGTCAAACGCTTCGCCTGTGCCGCCCGGCACGTCGGCAACATAAGTATCGAGCAGGATACCGCTGGCCCTGGAATAGGCCCGGCAACTGGCGGCGATGTCGTCACCCGCCTGCACGCGCAACGCCTTGATGTAAGGTCGATGATAGCCGTCACAGTCTTCGGGCGTTTCGTCGCCATGAAACTGCAAGAGATCCAGAGGTACGATTTCCAGTATCTCGGTGAGCTCGCAACGGCTGATATTGACGAACAAGCCGACGGTGGTAATAAACGGTGGCAAGGCAGCAATAATTGCACGCACCTGCTCGACGCTGACGGCACGAGGGCTTTTGGCGTAGAACACAAAGCCGATGGCATCGGCCCCGGCATCAACCGCGGCCAACGCGTCTTCTATACGGGTAATCCCGCAGATCTTGCTGCGAACGCCTGACATGCAGTGAAAACCTCAAGCCTTGTTCGGGAAAGTCCCGGATGTTAGCAAATGCTTTTCCGGGCGTCAGCCGCCAAGTTCAGAGAAGCCGGTCAAGAAGTGCGGGCCGACGTAACGTTCCGGCAGGGCAAACTCATCGTGGTATTCCACTTTCACCAGGTAAAGCCCGAACGGGTGCGCGGTCACGCCACCGGTCCGACGGACCCGGCTCTCCAGTACTTCCCCGGCCCATTCGATTGGCCGCTCACCGGTGCCAATGGTCATCAACACGCCGGCGATATTACGCACCATGTGGTGCAAAAAGGCGTTGGCGCGAACGTCGATGACGATCATTTGACCGTGACGCGTCACCCGCAGGTGATGCAGCTGCTTGATCGGTGACTTCGCCTGACATTGCCCGGCACGAAACGCACTGAAATCATGGGTGCCGACCAGGTACTGAGCAGCCAGCGCCATGCGCTCTGCATCCAGCGGGCGGTGGTTCCAGGTGATTTCCTGGCCCAAGTGCGCCGGCCGAATCGGATCGTTGTAGATGACGTAGCGGTAACGACGGGCAATCGCCTTGAACCGCGCATGAAAATGCGCCGGCATGACTTGGGCCCAGGTCACGCTGACATCGTGAGGCAAATTGATATTGGCGCCCATGACCCAGGCTTTCAGCGACCTTTCGGCCTGAGTATCGAAGTGCACCACTTGCCCACAGGCGTGAACACCCGCATCGGTACGCCCGGCGCACAACAATGAGACGGGGGACGCAGCAACTTTGGACAATGCGTTCTCAAGGGTTTCCTGAACGGTCAGTACGCCGGAAGCCTGGCGCTGCCATCCGCAATAACGCGAACCTTTATACTCGACGCCTAATGCGATTCTGGAAAAGCCGGCGGCAGCCATCTCGGCTGCCGCAGTGGTCATATTTTTCAATTTGTTACGCCAATATCGTTTTCGCAGTGGCGGCCATTATACGCACCTGAAAGCTGAGTACCACGCAGGCCAGCCTTCCTTTATAGAGCGCTCCGTGGCCATCGAAGAAACAGCGGTTTGCCAGCCAGCAACCCAACAACCTCTTCACGCGCTATCTGGTTGCTCTTTTTTCGCCACCCTATTTTTTGCAAAAAAGTAACATTAAGGTGCTCAAGCGCCGCGATCCATCTGTTCCAGCCAATGCTTGAGGTCGGCCACCTCAGCTTCATTGATCGAATGCCCCAAGCCGGGATAGGCATGAAACTGCACCGTGACCGAACCACCCTTCAAGAGTCGATCCGCCTCGATAGCCAAAGCGAAGGGCAATGTCCCATCGGAAGTGCCATGACCGATGAACGTGGCCGGCATTCCCAGAGGCTTGCCCGGTTCCACTTCAGCGCGCAGAGAGGGCAGCATCGTTCCGCTCAGCGCCGCAATTCCGCCGATAGCCTGCGGATGGTGCAGCGCAACGTAGTAACTCACCATTGCGCCCTGGCTAAAACCTACCAGATACACCTTCTTCGCCGAAGTCCGGTATTTCTGAATCGCCGCAACGACAAACTCGGCGATCAGCCGCTCACTGTTTTTCACCTGCGCGGTGTTGCCGTCATATTCACCGGTGCGATTAGTCTTGTCGAACCATTGGAAGACGCCATCGGCCAGGGTCATCGGCGCGCGAACAGACAGGTAAGTGTAGCGGGCAGGTAACGATTCTCTCAGCCCGAACAAGTCATTCTCGCTACCACCATGACCGTGGAGGAAAATGACCAGAGGTTGATTGTTCGAACCTGGCTGGGTCTGTTCCAGATAGCTAAGCGGCAAGTCGCGTTGCACAGCCTCTTCGGCATAAACCGGAGACGAGCACAGCAGAACCATCAATGCGAGCCACTTACTCATTATTCACGACCTGGGAGGATGAAAGAGGCTAAAAAGATTAGCACGTCGGGTACACGGTATTGCACGCAATGGCGAAGACCACACGTTGTAGGCGATCATGTTCAAGCCCGATAAAATCGCCAACCGCCTTCATGTGTCGTACGTTCTGAGCGACACACATGGCCACTTGAACCTTGACGGAGTCGCTCATGCAGTTTCTCGAGAACGCACCACGCTTTCTGTTTTTTACTGGCAAGGGGGGTGTAGGTAAAACGTCGATTGCCTGCGCCGCGGCCCTGGAACTGACGGCACGAGGGAAACGCGTACTTCTGGTGAGTACCGATCCTGCATCCAACGTTGGCCAGGTATTTGGCATCAGCATTGGCAACCGCATAACCCCTGTACCCGCAGTTGCTCATTTATCTGCGCTCGAAATCGACCCGCAGGCGGCAGCCCAAGCCTACAGAGATCGCATTATCGGGCCTGCACGCGGTGTGCTGGACGCCAATGTCGTGAAGGGCATGGAAGAACAGTTGTCCGGGGCATGCACAACAGAAATCGCCGCCTTCGATGAATTCACAGCGCTATTGGTGAGCGCCACGTTGCTCCATGACTATGATCACATCATCTTTGATACAGCGCCTACCGGGCACACCATTCGCCTACTCCAACTGCCTGGCGCCTGGAGTGGATTCCTTGAAGCAGGTCAAGGCGATGCCTCTTGTCTAGGGCCATTGGCGGGGCTCGACAAACAGCGTGATCAATATCACAAGGCGGTTGAAGCCTTGTCCGATCCGGCACTGACTCGACTCATCCTGGTCGCTCGTGCCCAGAACGCCACGCTACGCGAAGCTGCACACACCCACGAGGAACTTGCGAGTATCGGCCTGCGCCAGCAATACCTGGTGGTCAACGGGATTTTGCCCAGGACTGAAGCTGATAAAGATCCTTTGGCTGCCGCAGTATATGCACGGGAACAAGAAGCCCTTGCGCAGATGCCGGACGCGCTCAAGGCGTTGCCCGCTGATCAACTCCCCCTGAAAGCTTTCAACCTGGTTGGGATTGATGCACTGAAACAGTTGTTACGCGAAGACGACGGCGCGGCTGAAACGCTTGACTCTCCAACTACCGAGATTCATGCGCCCAGCTTGAGCGACCTGGTGGATGACATTGCGGCTGATGGCCATGGACTGGTGATGGTCATGGGTAAAGGCGGCGTCGGTAAAACAACACTGGCGGCGGCGGTGGCCGTCGAGTTGGCACACAGAGGATTGCCCGTTCACCTCACCACGTCCGACCCGGCGGCTCATCTAGCAGAAACCCTGGACGGTTCAATGGCAAACCTCACCCTCAGTCGCATTGATCCTCACGTTGAAACCCAGCGGTATCGCGATCAAGTGATGGCCTCTAAAGGCGCGCATCTGGATGAGCAGGGAAAAGCGCTTTTGGCGGAAGACCTTCGCTCTCCCTGCACCGAAGAGATCGCGGTCTTCCAGAGCTTCTCGCGCATTATTCGGGAGGCTGGCAAGAAGTTCGTGATCATGGATACTGCCCCAACCGGTCACACCCTTTTGTTGCTTGATGCCACCGGTGCCTATCATCGCGATATCGCCCGGCAGATGGCAGGCAGCAACACCCACTTCACGACGCCGATGATGCAGCTTCAAGACCCCAAGAAAACCAAGGTCTTACTTGTCACGCTGGCTGAAACAACCCCCGTGCTAGAGGCTGCCAATCTGCAAGCCGACCTGCGACGGGCGGGTATTGAGCCTTGGGCCTGGGTGATCAACAACAGCATCGCGGCAGCCAAGACCCAATCCCCACTGCTTCGTAAGCGGGCGACAAATGAGCTCAAGGAAATTGATCATGTAATCCACGAGCATGCTCACCGCTATGCCGTAATCCCGCTGATGGCTGAGGAGCCTGTCGGGGTAGAACGTTTGCTTGGATTGAGTGCAGCACTGTAGTTTTTCTGCTGTTTCTCCCCTTTACCCTGCAGTGCCATGCGCAGGACACGCCGCAATCTCCAGAGCCCTTCCACGCCCAAACAAGACCCGGTTTGGCGGACGAAAGGCAACGAGACCGCGGCGTGGTTATCTGCGCCTGGGAACTGGCACAAACCTGATACCCGACTAAGCTTGCGTTTGCCGATCGCCAGCAGTAAACATCCACACTACACAGGCGTTTTTACGATGAGGGACAGAAGCTATTGGGTTGATTACGCAAAAGCGATAGGTATCATTTTAGTTGTATATGGTCACGTCGCCAGAGGCGTTTACAGTGCCGGGCTGCCTATCGATGCCTATACATTTCGAATGGTAGACAGCATTATTTACAGCTTCCACATGCCGCTGTTTTTCTTCCTGTCAGGCCTGTTCTTTTACGAGTCGCTCACGAAGCGTGGCGCGGGCGGACTGATCGTCAACAAAATTGATACCATCGCCTATCCATTCATTATCTGGTCTTTGTTGCAAGGCAGTATTGAGTTTGCACTGTCGAATTACACCACCCACAGCACCTCTTATTTCGATGTGCTTTCTTTTGCCTGGAATCCAAGGGCGCAGTTTTGGTTCTTGTATGCTCTTTTCTGGATCTTTGTTTTAAGTGCGCTTATTTATTCGCTGGTCAGCAAGGCTTATTCGGCACTGTTGCTCTTGTTTTTCGCTGTCCTGTTTGTGGTCAGCAAAGAACTGCACGCAGGGGTCATCGTATATTACATAGCCGGAAATACCGTTTTCTTTGTCTTCGGCATTGTATTCAACGATATAAAGGATTTTTTCGAGCGGCGCTGCAAGGCATTGGCGATGGGCCTTGGTATTGCTTTTCTGGCGGGGCAATACATTTTTCACTTCGTACTGGGACTGACCTACGACGTCGTCGGCGTTACGGCATTAATGCTCGCGGCGGTCTCGATTCTGTTTGTTGTGTCGTTGTCCATGTGCCTGGATAAAGTTCGCCTGGAATGGTTCATGTTTTTAGGGACGTCCTCCATGGCGATCTATCTAATGCATGTTCTGGCCGGCAGCGGTGCACGGATAATCCTAGTGAAGGTCGCCGGAGTACAGGCTGCGTCCGTTCATTTGGCGGTAGGAACTCTGGTTGGCATAACCGTACCACTGCTCGCCCTCACGCTCATTGAACGCTACAAATTAAACTTCCTCTTCGTACCCCCTCCGTCCATTTCTGCAACCTGTCTGATCGGAAGGCTGAGTAAAAAGGCCAGCTCAACTTAAACCCTGAGTCACCGGGGGCACGCCTCAGGGAGGATGCCCCACACCGTCCATGACGAACCTGCCAAACGCCATAAACGCAAACGACCGCCAAGGCGGTCGTCATACGGTAAAACCAGGAGCATCGACTCAGAGCAAGCGCGCCAGCATCTCCTGTGCTTCGGTTTTCTGGGTTTCATCACCTTCGCCGACCACTTCGTCGAGAATATCGCGGGCGCCATCGTTGTCGCCCATCTCGATGTAAGCCCTGGCCAGATCAAGCTTGGTCGCAGCCTCATCCGTACCCGCCAGGAAGTCAAACTCAGGCTCGTCGTCCGAGAGAGCTGCGTCCTCTGCGGTAACGCCCGGGGCTTCGAACGGCTTGGCGATCGGTGGGTGCTCAAGGCTCTGGGACAAACGATCCAGCTCGGCATTGACGTCGTTGAGTTCCGAATCGAAAGCATCGGGCGCTGCTTCAGCGTCAATTTCATCGGCCAACGACAGGTCGAAATCAGCCGGCAATTCCAGATCGTCCGCAGACGACTTATCGACGACGGGTTGATCCAGGGTCGGAGCGTCATCAAAAGCGGGAAGATCTCGCAGGTCATCTTTGAGGCTGAGCAGGAAGTCATCCTCGGCACTCAACGATGGCTGCTCTTCCGGGAGATCCAGGTCGAAATCTGCCAAATCATCGGACGGGGCTTTCCTGGCGTCCGTCTGTTGTTGCAACACCGCGTCAAAATCCAGGTCATCATCAAGCAACGCGTCGTTCACCAAAGGCGCATCAAGGTTCAGATCGTCGCCCAAAACAGGCACATCATCGAGCGTCGACTCGACCGGGTTTTTGATGATCGCAGGCGAGGCTTCTTCCAGATCATCCAGACTCAGGTCGAAATCCTGGTCAAAATCATCGAGATCATCGGACTCCGCGACAGGCGCCGGAGCTGGAACCGGAGCAGGTGTTGGTGTTGGTGTTAGAACTGGAGCCGGAGTTGCTGCCGGAGCAGGCGCTTCAGGCTCGTCAAGCATCAGGTCCTTGACGTAGTTGGCGTCTAGTTCGGCTGCCAGGGCCGCAGCGCTCAAGCCAGCAACTGCTGCCACCAGCATCGTCGGATAGCGGCTTTTCAGTTGTTCGACTTCAGCGTGATTTTTGCCGGTGGCCACCAACTTGCGTTCCTGGCCAGTAAAGCCACTGCGATTACCTTGCTCTGCATAGACTTCCATCAGTTTCAGGCGCAGGTCGCTGCGTTGCGGCTCTTCCTTGATGGCCTCTTCCAGAAGTTCGGCAGCCTGATTGAGACGACCGTTGGCAAGATGAACCTCTGCCTGACCAAGAACATCAGCCGATCGTTCACGCACCGGCTCAACGGCAGGTACTGGCACTGGCGCCAGCATGACGCTTGGCGGCGGAACATCGACACCGTCGAAACTGTCTTCAGGCAAATCCATGTCAGCCGCAAACTGGGTTTCTTCGGCCAGCGCCCGAGCCATACGTTTATGTTTGTCAGACGCTTGCCGAGCATTGCGACGTCGCGCCAGGAGCAGCAGCAAGAGCAGCGCAATCAACAGCGCGCCGCCACCCAACAACCCCAACATCAGCGGGCTGGCAAGCAATTGATTCAATGCATTATCTGCATTTTCTTCTGCTGCGGGCGCGGCAGGCGCAGGAGCGATCGGCGCGGCATCCGGCGCTGCGCTGGCTTGCGCAGCACCCGGTGGCAGAGCATCTTCGGGCGCAATCTCGCCCGGGACCTTCGCAACCATATCAGCCGCGACCAGTTCAGCAGGTAGCGGTGGCACGGTATTAGTGGCGCCAGGTGCGGTCGCCCCATCAGCCTGCATCTTCGCCAACTGATCATTTTTCAACTGGATCAAGCGCTGCAACTTGTCCAACTGGCTTTGCAAATCAGTCATGCGGCTTTTCAGTTCCGCATTATCACGACGCGTCGTGTCGAGGTTTTCCTTGGCTACCGCCAGCTTGTTGCTGAGCGCCTTGCTATCACCCGAGGCACCTTTGCCGCCCGCCTTGGAGCTGCCCGAGACCAGGCTCAAGTTATCCTGCGCGTCGACCTTGGAAGGTGCGGCGTCGGCACGAGCGCGACGGGTCGCATCAACCTGACGCGCGGCTGCGGGCAAACTGCGACGCTGACGCCAGGCCACATTTTGCTCCGCCACCTGAGCGACGGCCTGCGGCTGAGGGAGCGTGGTGATTTGCTGCTGATCGGGAAGACGCAACACTTGACCGGTTTTCAGCCGATTGATGTTACCGCCAATAAACGCATCCGGGTTCAGCGCCTGAATGGCCAGCATGGTCTGCTGAACCGACCCACCATTGCGCACGCGGGCGGCGATTTCCCACAACGTATCGCGTTTACTGGTGGTGTATCGAGCAGGTTTAGCCTCCGCGACCGGGGTCGGCGCAGGCGCCTCTACCGGTGCAGGCGGCGTTGCGGCCGGTGCTTGAGGCTCGGCGGGCGCAGTGGCCGGAAGTTGCGCAGCAACGGCCGCTTCCGGCGTAGCCTTCGGCGGATCGAGTAACAGGCTGTATTCGCGCAGCAACCGGCCGTTAGGCCAGAGCACTTGCACGAGGAATTTCATGTAGGGGTCACGAACCGGCTTGCTCGACGTAATCCGCAGAACGCTTTTACCGCCGGCATTCAGCACCGGGGTAAACGTCAGATCATCGAGAAATGCCTGCCGAGCAACGCCAGCCTGGGCGAAATCAGCGGATGGCGCCAAGCTCGGCACTACCTGCCCGGCATTCAGGTCTCGCGCATCAAGCAACTCGATCTCGGCAACCAGAGGCTGGTTCAGGGTCGACTTCAATGTCAGGTCCCCGAGCACCAACGCATGCGCCATACCGGACGACAACGCCGAAGCGGCAGCGATTGCTAAAACCAGTTTGCGAACCTGAACCATAGCCCATCCCTTGTTTGAATATTCCTCGGCAACCGAGAAGGTAAAGTCTGAAAGCTAAAACGATTCTTGAATTGTTGCCAAGTATCTTTTACACAAGGTCTTTTATCAACAATTCAGCCACTTGCACAGCGTTCAACGCCGCACCCTTGCGCACATTATCAGACGTGATCCACAGATTAAGTTCCTCCGGGTCGTCGATCCCTGTACGCACTCGTCCTACATAGACGACATCCTGACCCACGGCATCACCAACCGCCGTGGGGTAATCGCCCGCTTCAATCAGTTCGATTCCCGGTGCAGCCTCCAGCACAGCATTGACTGCCGCTAGATCGACCGCGCCCGATAGCTGCAGCGAAACGCTAAAGCTATCGCCAAAAAATACAGGAGCTTGAACGCAGGTAGCGGACACCTTAAGCAATGGCATGGCAAGCAACTCGCGCAACTCTGTGACCAAACGCTTTTCCAACGGCGCATGGCCTTGGGTGTCGGGCGTACCGACCTGAGCCAGCAGGTTGAACGCCATCTGCCGATCAAAAAAGCGTGGTTCCATCGGTCGCACATTGAGCAGCTCAGCGGTTTGCCGAGCCAGCTCCGCCACCCCTTCGCGGCCCTGACTGGACACTGCAAGGCAGGCAGTGACATTGACCCGGACGACGCCGAGCAGCGCACGCAACGGCGCGATCACCACTGCCAATGCCGTCGCCGACGGGCTGGGACTGGCAATTTGATACGGCTTTCTCAGCGCGCCAAGCAGGGCCGCGTTGACTTCTGGAATAATAGTGGGCGCCTGCTCAGCCGGCAAACCGCCCGACAGATCGATCACCGTGCAACCCGCCGCTGTCGCCCGCGCTGCATAGCTGCGGGTAATGGCTGGGCCAGCGGCAAAAAAGACCAGCTGGACTTTGCTGAAATCGAATTCATCCACTTCACGCACGCGCACGTTCTTGCCCTTGAACGGCACCGAATGGCCCGCCGATTCGATGCTCGCCAACAAGTGCAGACTGGCCACCGGAAACTCGCGCTCTTCAAGAATCTGGACGAGGGTTTCGCCAACAGTGCCGGTGGCGCCGATCACGGCAATATCAAAGGACTGCTTCATGCAAAAACCTCAAGCAAAAACGGGGAGCGGCACTTTAACCGTCGAGGTACCGACAGGCAATTAACCGCAGGAACAGAGACAGGTCCAGAACTGCTGACAACCCACTTCAGGGTTCGAGTCCGATTCGAAAAAATTCGCCACCACTCCATACGCCCAACCAACGCTGGCCATCTATTTCTCGCGTTACCGCCAGATCAACCAATTGATAGAACACATTGCGGTGCATCAGCGCTTCCAGATTGACCCGCACATGGACATAAGGCGCTGGTTCCTGAGTGAGCGGGTCAATTTCTACCCGTATCGGATGCTCGGGCCCCGCCTCGGTCTGATCCTCGACATTGGTGGTGAAGCGCAAACGCTGATCTTCGCCCTGGCCTTCCACTTCAAGGCTGACTGCAACAAAAGGTGCGTCATCCACCCTGATCCGGACCTTCTCCACGGGAGTGATCAGAAAGTAGTCGTCGCCGTCACGGCGCATGATCGTGGAGAACAGGCGCACCATGGGCTTACGTCCAATGGGCGTGCCGAGGTAGTACCACGTGCCGTCACGGGCGATACGCATATCTATATCGCCGCAAAAATCGGGATTCCACAGATGAACAGGCGGCAACCCCTTCGACTTGGGAATCTGCGCGAATAGATCGTTGGCATTGCCGGGACCACTCATGCCTTTCTCCTTAGCGACTCATGCCTAACAGACTGCGAGCGTAGTCCTCCAGGGGTGGACCAAGCAAATCTTCGGGCTTGGTGTTGCGCAGTGTCAGCAATCCGCCGCGGGTGTGAATCCGTGCGGTATCGATCAAATAGCGGGTACTGGTTTCGATCAGCATCAGCTGAATCACGCCGCTGTCGACGCCCAGCCGATCCACGGCTTGCTGGTCGTGCCATTCGTCAGTGTTGCCAATCCTGTCGTCAGCTTTGGCGAAACGGGTGTACAGCAAATAATGCGCACCCGCCGCGCGCGCCTCGCTTAAGGCTGCATCCAGACCAATCGGCGCTCGGGCCCGACGAACCATAGGGAAGTATTCGACAAAGCCGTGAAAGGCTTCTTCCGCCACGACATTAGGCCGCGGATAGGCATTGCCGGGGGGAACGAATGAGCCCTGGGCAATATAGATAAAGGAGTCTGCCTGTATACGCAGATTGTTCGCGCGACTCGTGTTGCTGTGATCGAGTAAGCCCGCATCACTCAACTGATCGTGAGCGCCCTGCCCCATGTCACTGACACTCATGCAGCCACTCAACGCCAGAAGCGTCAGTAGCAAAACCAGACTACGCATCATCCACTCCCTCGTGCCGGTGACGGAAAACCGGCGAATGGGCACAAGATGCAGCTTCCGCGCCATCAAGCAGTGTATGAGCGACGATGATGGACAGTTTTACGTGGGAACGCCGGGATGCGAGAAGCTTAGCCGCCAATAATTTTCATGATCGTGGCGCCGCCGGAAAACGCGACTTCTTGCTTGTCGCCCAAGGCTCTGACCAGCAAACGCTGGAGCGCTGGCAACGCTTCGTGGCGTGGCTTATCCAACAGATCGCCTACGTAATGGCGGTTGCTGGAGGACAGGCAACCGTGCAACCAGCCCGTGGAAGAAAGGCGCAAACGTGAGCAGGTACGGCAAAACGGTACGCTTTCGTTGGCAATCACGCCGAAAAAACCAAGGTCGGGAATTTGATAGCGGACAGCTGTAGCATCGACTGGCGCGTCGGCTTGCAGGTACTCATAACGCTCGCCGATCAATGCCAGCAATTGTTGCAGACTGACAAACTGCTGCAGGAAGGCATTCGAATCGTTGGCCAGATGGCCCATGCGCATCAACTCGATAAACCGCAGCTCGTATCCGCGCTCAAGGCAGTAGTCGAGCATCGGCATCACCTGATCCAGGTTTTGCCCGCGCAGCGGCACCATATTGACTTTGATTTTGATCCCGGCGGCGCGCGCCTGATCCATGCCGTCCAGCACGCTGGCCAGATCCCCGCCACGGGCAATCTGGCGGAAGGCCACAGGATCAAGGGTATCGAGGGACACATTGAGCCGACGAATACCCCCATCGACCAGCAATGGCAGCTTGCGAGCGAGTAATTGTCCATTGGTGGTCAGGCTGATATCAGCCAGCCCCAATTGACCGACTCGCCCCATGAACGCTTCCAGCTTCGGGCTCACTAGTGGCTCGCCGCCAGTAATACGCAAACGCTCAATGCCCGCGGCTTCGATCAGATAGGCTACGCCACGCGTCATGGCATCGGCCGACAATTCATCCTGCGCAGCCACCAACCGCTTGCCGTTGGGCACACAGTAGGTACACGCATAGTTGCAGGCTGAAGTCAGGCTGATTCGCAAGTTGCGGAAACGCCTGCCTTGACGGTCAACGATCATGAGCGACTCCGGCTAAGAAATTAGGCCGGTAAAACATGACTGGACATCACGTTTCAACCAACCCCGGGGCCCAGTATATTCCCGCACCAACGATCCCTGCATTCACTACCTGACGCTATAACGGTACCGAATATATCAGCTGCCTGGCGGGGTATCGGTATCACGCTTGCGTTTGTTACCCATACGCACGCCGATGTCCATCAGGAACTGAAAAAAGCCCTCCTGATCTTCCAGCACATTGCTCCAGAACGGCGAGTGATACAGGGCCACGGCGCCATGCACCAGTGCCCAGGACGCACAGTAATGAAAATAAGGCGGCACATCTTCGAGCTTGCCTTCGCTGATCCGCCCCTTGATCAACAGGGTCAGGCGCTCGAAGTTCGACGCGCGAATCCGGTGCAACTCCTCGATCATCTCCGGCACCTGATTGCCCTTGACCACTTTTTCTTCCAGTCGATCGAACAACCGGTAGCGCTGAGGATCGCGCATGCGGAATTCGAAGTAGGCGCGGGATAAAGCTTCCTTATCCTTGTCGACGTCGGCAGAGTGGAGCAACTCGTTCAAATCGCGCTCGTAGTCGAGCATCAGGCGCAGGTAGATTTCCGCCTTGGACTTGAAGTGCTTATAGATGGTGCCTTTGCCGATACCCACGGCATCAGCGATCATCTCGACGGTGACACTGTCTTCACCTTGATCGAGGAACAGCTTTAGCGCGGTATCGAGAATTTCTTGCTCGCGGCGACGAAACTCACGGACCTTACGAGGTTCTTTTTGCATAAGAAAAGGTCTGTAGGGGTCAAAATCGAAGCCGCGTATTATGCCTAACTTGCGCCAAATTGCACGGATCATCCGACCATGTCTACGTTTCTTGATGAATTTGCACAGGCCCCGGGCCTGCGATATTTAAACCACGCTGCGGTCGCCCCCTGGCCAAAACGCGCCGCGACCGCCGTCAGCCGCTTTGCCCAGGAGAACGTTTTATTGGGCGCGAGGGACTATCCAGACTGGATGGTGGTAGAGCAACGCTTGCGTGAACGCCTGATGCGCCTACTGAACGCACCGTCGACCGATGACATCGCTCTGGTCAAAAATACCTCGGAAGCGCTGTCATTCGTTGCATTTGGACTGGACTGGAAAGCCGGCGACCAGATCGTTATCAGCGATGAAGAGTTCCCATCCAACCGCATCGTCTGGGAGGCGCTGGCGCCCCAAGGCGTCGAAGTCATCCAGGTCAGCCTCAAAAACGACGACCCTGAGGCGGCGCTGCTCGCCGCCTGCGGTGCTCGCACACGCCTGCTGTCGATCAGCGCGGTGCAATACGCTTCGGGCCTGCGCCTGGATCTGGAGCGTCTGGGCCAGGGCTGCAAACAACGCAGCGTGCTGTTCTGCATTGATGCTATCCAGCAACTGGGCGCCCTGCCCTTTGATGTTCAGGCAAACCAATGCGACTTCGCCATGGCAGACGGCCATAAGTGGTTGCTGGGCCCGGAAGGCCTGGGCGTGTTTTATTGCCGCAGCGAATTGCGACCACAACTGAAACTCAGTGAGTTCGGCTGGCACATGCTCGAGCACATGGGTGACTACAACCGCACGACATGGGAGCCCGCCCTGTCTGCGCGCCGCTTCGAATGCGGCAGCCCGAACATGCTTGGCACCATGGCATTAGAGGCCAGCCTTTCGCTGCTCGAAGACGTCGGCATGGACGCAGTGGGGAAGGCCATTGCCGAGCGCATTCTCTGGCTCGAAGACGGGTTGAGCGCCATTCCAGGTGTCCGCTTGCACACTCCAAAAAACCCTGAGAAACGCGCGGGAATCCTGAGCTTCAGCCTGGACGGTATAGCGAACGCCCACGTATTCGAGCACCTTAAACGGGAACAGGTGGTGTGCGTTCAACGTGGACCCGGCGTCAGATTTTCCCCACACTTTTATACTGAGTCGCGGGTGATCGAAGAGACATTGGCCATCGTACGCACGCTGGCGGCTCATTGAGAACTCAACAGAAGCGGATGTATTCCAAATCTGTTTAAAAAATGAGCATCTGCGACTGGACGCCCGCCAATCATGACCAATACTAAGATAGTTGACGCGACATCTCCCCCAAGTGACGCGTCAATGAAGGTGCCGATGGACCGAGCGCCTTTGTTTTACTCCTAATGGTCTTAACCCGGATTCCCCCCCCAGAGCCCGGGTTTTTTTTGCATGAAAATACCCTGCAGGGCAGCGCTCGAGAAAAGAGTGCCTAGCGCTTCACGTGCGCCAGAGGGAACAGCCGCCTAAAGTTTTCAGTGGTCTGCTCGGCAAAACGCTCGTAGGACTCACCACGCAACATCGCCAGAAACTCTGCCACTTCCCGCACATATTGCGGAAGGTTGGGTTTGCCTCGATAAGGAATCGGTGCCAGGTAAGGTGAGTCGGTCTCCACCAGTAATCGATCGACGGGCACCTGACGTGCCACGTCTCGCAGAGCATCGGCATTACGGAAGGTGACGATCCCGGACAACGAGATATAAAACCCCAGGTCCAGCGCCGCCCTGGCCATCTCCCAATCCTCGGTAAAGCAGTGCAGTACGCCAGCGTGCGGCAACGCAGCTTCTCGCAACAGGTTCAAGGTGTCGGCGCGAGCGCCACGAGTGTGCACAATAACCGGCTTGCCCGTGATGCTGGCCGCCTGCAGGTGCAGACGAAACGATTGTTGCTGAAGCTCGGCAGCCTCAGGCTCATAGTGGTAATCCAGTCCCGTCTCGCCAATGGCCACCACCCGCGGGTGATTCAGCTCATCCAGCAGCCAGTCCAGTGCCGGTGCCTCGCCCGGCTGCAGGTCCAGCGGATGAATACCCACCGAACAATCCACGTCGTCATAACGCTCAGCCAAGGCTTTGACCGCACCGGCATTCTCGGCGCTGACACCGATGCACAGAAAATGCCCGACGCCCCGCGCCCGTGCAGCGTCAAGGGCTGCATCGAGCGAACCTGCATGCACAGCGAGATCGAGACGGTCGAGGTGGCAATGGGAATCTACAAGCATGGCAGGATGGCAACTACATGGTATGGGTTGGACGGTCGGATTTCAGGGCTCCGGCCAGGTACGTTTCAATCTTGTTCCGGGCCGTGTTGTCGCCATCATTGAACTGGACGCCAACTCCCGCCGCCCGATTACCCTGAGCGCCCTTGGGCGTTATCCAGGCAACCTTGCCCGTCACCGGGATTTTTTCCGGCTCGTCCATCAGGTTGAGCAGCATGAACACCTCGTCACCCAGCTTGTAGCTTTTGCTGGTAGGGATGAACAGCCCGCCATTTTTGATGAATGGCATATAAGCGGCGTACAACACGGATTTGTCCTTGATCGTCAGGGACAAAATGCCGTTCCGTGGGCCTGGACTCAGCGGCAAGTTCATTGCAACTCCTGGGGACATGATCCGAATAATAGGGTCTGTTGACGTTTGTTGGCGAACCGCGTTGCGATGCCAACGTGTGCGAGGCAAGGCGCGGGATGCCGCTAATGGTTGTTCCCTTGGCAAATCCCGCAACGCAGCCTCGCGCACGTTGGCGCGCAACCCGAAGGGACGGGGCCCATTTGGCGCAGGGCTGCGTTGCTCGGAACTTATTTGGAACAACCAAACCGCGTTCCTCGCGCCTCGCCCTGCGCCAAATGGGCCTCCGTCGCGGTCGTCACCAAACGTCAACAGACCCTAGAGTCTAACCTTGTCCGAGCAAGCCTGCCCACTGCACCAACAACGCTTCGAGCAACAACACCCGGTTAAGATTGGCTTTGGACATGACTTTCTGACGCTGGGCCAGCACCCAGTCCTGAATCCCGAGGACCTTGCCCTGAGTGGATTTCTGCGCCAGGTATTGCAGCACCTTACGCATATCCCCCAAGCCTAGCCCCGCTTCATCCTGGGTCAGCTGATAGCGCAGAATCAGATGCGACCAGTCGCAGAACCAGTCGAACAGCAACAACAGCGGAATATCTTTCCAGCCTTCAGCCAGCTGAGTGGGTGATTGCTGGTGTTTAAGCAGTTTTTTCACACCGTCCACCACCAGCGCCCGCTGCTCCCGTACGCCCTGAGCCTGCAGGCTGACTGCCGCCAAGGGCGAACCGGCGGCCAGCGCCAGCAGTTCGACACGCTCATCCTCCGCGCAATCGGGCAACGCGCTGGCCAGCCAGTCCAGGCTCATCGCCTCACTGGGCAGCGGACAGGCCTGTTGCACGCAACGGCTTTTGACCGTCGGCAACAAACGGCTCGGCTGATGACTGACCAGCAACAGCACGGTATTGCCGGAAGGTTCTTCGAGACTTTTGAGCAATGCGTTAGCGGCGTTGACGTTCATCGACTCGGCAGGCTCGATCAACACCACTTTGCGACCGCCCATTTGCGCGGTCTGCACGACGAAGCTGACCAGATCGCGAACCTGATCGACCTTGATTGCTTTGTCCGCCTCTTCCGGCTCCAGCACGTAATTATCCGGGTGACTGCCCGCGACCAGTAGCAGGCAGGACTTGCACTGACCACACGCGTCCAGTCCTTCAGGGCGCCGACACAACAAGCGAGCCATGAGGCGCTCCGCCAGTGCGCGCTTGCCGATGCCCGCAGGCCCATGAAGCAAGTAAGCGTGCGCGTGCTGGCTACGCCCGGCCAGTTGCTGCCAAAGACTTTCTTGCCACGGGTAGGCCTCAGCCACGTTGAAGCTCCAGCAACTCGGGCAGCAAGCCATCAAGTGACTGCTGAACCTCCGACAGCGACAACGCTGCGTTAACCAGACGGTAGCGCTCAGGACTGGCGGCCGCACGTTTCAGATAGGTACTGCGCACGGCATCGAAGAACGTCCGACCTTCCTGCTCGAAACGGTCGAGCCGCCCACGGGCCGTCGCACGCGCCAGACCCACTTCCACCGGCAAGTCGAACACCAGGGTCAGATCGGGACGCAGATCACCCTGAACAAAATGCTCCAGGACGGCGATTCGCTCATGGGACAAGCCACGGCCACCCCCTTGGTAAGCGTAGGTTGCATCTGTAAACCGATCACACAGCACCACTGCCCCGCGAGCCAGTGCCGGACGAATGACTTCAGCCAGATGCTGGGCTCTGGCAGCGAATACCAACAACAGCTCGGTATCGGCGTTCATCGGTTCATCGCTCGGCGCTAACAACAGCTCGCGAATCCGCTCAGCCAAAGGCGTGCCGCCCGGCTCCCGGGTCAGCACAACATGGACACCATGGGCGCGCAGGCGCTCGGCCAGGTATTCGCGGTTGGTGCTTTTACCAGCGCCTTCCGGACCTTCCAGGGTAATAAACAAGCCAGTCACAGGCAGTCCTTAATCAAATTCATTGCGGGCTCTGCTCGCTTTTGTCATCTGGCGTGGCAGTGGGTGCGGGAGTCGGAGCCGGTACGACCTCTGGCTCCGACGTTGGCATGGAGCCCGGAGCGGGAACAGGCGCCGGACTGGAACGATAGTCCGCACGTCGTTTGAGCTGAAACTCGCGAACCGCGTTGTTATGGGCGTCCAGATCAGCAGAAAACACATGACTGCCGTCACCGCGAGCAACGAAATACAAGCTGCTGCCAGGCACTGGATTAAGCGCGGCATGGATGGCTTCGCGTCCCACCAACGAGATCGGGGTCGGCGGCAAACCAGCGATGACATAAGTGTTATAGGGCGTTGGCTCTTTCAGGGAAGCACGGGTCAACTTGCCGTTGTAACGCTCACCGAGGCCGTAGATCACGGTAGGATCGGTCTGCAACAACATCCCAATCTGCAGGCGCCGGACAAAAACGCCGGC
This sequence comes from Pseudomonas sp. 5C2, assembly GCF_034314155.1. Taxonomy (NCBI): domain Bacteria; kingdom Pseudomonadati; phylum Pseudomonadota; class Gammaproteobacteria; order Pseudomonadales; family Pseudomonadaceae; genus Pseudomonas; species Pseudomonas sp. 5C2. Next base: position 2,611,223 of record NZ_JAVIWH010000002.1, read on the forward strand.
GATTTGCGCACGCTCCTGAGGCACGCCGGTTTCTTTTTCGACCAGCGAGGCCATGATCAACGCATGATACGGGTCGACATAAGGCACGTCAGCCGCACGCTTGGTCCACTCCTCCGCCAGGACTTCATCCAGGCGGTTGTACGCCTGCTTGAGCAAGTCGACGTCGCTCATGCCGCGTACGTAACGGTAGGTGTCAGGGAAGAAACGACCTTCAGGGAATACATCGGCGTGGCCCAGCCTGGCCATCAACTCCGTGTCGCTCAACCCGGCCAGGTTCTGCTCAAGCTTGAGCTGCTTGGCCAAGGCCGCACGGACCTGACGGAAATTCCAGCCTTCAACCAGTGTCAGGCTGTATTGCACCACCTCGCCACGATGCCACAACCCCAGTAGCGCCTTGGCATTCATTGCGGGTGTCATGCGGTATTCGCCGCTGTGGAACGATTGATCCGACAGATTAAAACGCCAGTAAAGACGCAACCAGAAGGCGTCCTTGATCACCCCGTCGGCCTGCAAACGATTAAGCACGCCAGTGGGCGTGGAGCCTGCGGGGACGTCGAGTAACTGTTCCTGAGTCAGGTTCAAGGGCTGCTTCAGCGCTGCATCCTGTTGCCAGACAGACAGGCCCAGCAGTAACCCTGCCAGGACCAGACAACCTTCGAACAACACCAATAATTTACGAATCACCGATCAAACATCCAGAAGCGCGCGAGCAATGCCCTGCAGTTTACGGGTGAGCGGGCCAACCGGCCAGTTCAGCCGTGCAACCCCTCGCACGGGCCACACACCGTAGACACTGTTGCTCAGAAAAACCTCGTCCGCCTGCTCCAGATCGAGCCACTGGATGTCGCGTTCTTCAGTGCCAATGCCCAGCGTCCGGGCTTGAGCCAGCAGTTCTGCGCGCATCACACCGGCCACGCCGCAACGGCTCAGGTCGGCGGTCAGCAGCACACCCTCCTTGATCAGAAAGACATTGCTGTACACACCATCGATTATCCGCCCGGAGGTATCGCACATCAGCCCTTCGGCGTATGCGCTGTCCTGCCACTCGCTACGCGCGAGCACCTGCTCCAGCCGATTCAGATGCTTGAGCCCGGCCAACAGGGGTTGTTCAGATAAACGAGTAAGGCATTCAAACAGGCAGATACCCTGCTCGGCATGAGCCGCCGGATAGGCTGGCGCCGCGCCGCCCTGAAGGATGCGCCGTGGCTCGGCCATGGGTGCGGGTGCGTAGCCACGCAAGCTGTCGCCACGGGTGAGAATCAACTTCATCACGCCCTCGCCCAACTGCGCAGCAAACGCCAGCAATTCGCTGCGGATCAATGATTGATCCGCAGCAATCGCCAATCGACTGCAACCTGTCGCCAGGCGCTGCAGGTGACGTTCGAACAGCAAGGGTCGCCCGGCCTTGACGGCAATGGTTTCAAACAAACCATCGCCGTAAGCCAGACCCCGATCCGTCACGGGCAGGGTCTCAGCTGGACGACCATTGATCCAGCTCGGCATCAATCAGCGTACCGACGGAACACCAGCGAGCCATTGGTGCCGCCAAACCCGAAGGAGTTGGAGAGCACGACATCGATAGGCATGCTTCGAGCCTCGTGCGGGACAAAGTCCAGATCGCAGCCTTCGCCCGGCTCATCAAGGTTGATCGTCGGCGGCGCAACCTGGCCGTTGATCGCCAGAATACTGAAGATCGCTTCGACCGCCCCTGCGGCACCGAGCAAGTGGCCGGTCATCGATTTGGTCGACGTGATGGCCAGCTTGTAGGCATGGTCGCCAAAGACAGTCTTGATCGCCGATGCTTCGGCCAAATCGCCCGCCAGGGTCGATGTGCCGTGAGCGTTGATATGCTGCACTTCATCGACATTGATCCTGGCGTCACGCAGCGCGTTGGCAATGCAACGTGCAGCGCCGGCACCGTCTTCGGGTGGCGAGGTCATGTGATAAGCGTCGCCACTCATGCCAAAGCCGATCAGCTCGGCATAGATGGTCGCGCCACGCGCCTTGGCGTGTTCCAGCTCTTCAAGCACCAAGGCTCCAGCGCCATCGGACAAGACGAAACCATCACGGCCTTTGTCCCACGGACGGCTTGCCCGTGCAGGGTCGTCATTGCGGGTAGACAGCGCCCGCGACGCACCAAAGCCACCCATGCCCAGACCACAGGCAGCCATTTCCGCGCCCCCGGCGATCATCACGTCAGCTTCACCGTAGGCGATGTTGCGTGCGGCCATACCAATGCAATGGGTGCCGGTGGTGCACGCCGTTGCGATGGCGTAGTTAGGCCCCTGTGCACCCAGATGGATCGACAGGAAGCCAGAGATCATGTTGATAATCGAGCCCGGTACAAAAAACGGAGAAATCCGCCCCGGCCCTTGCTCATGCAAAGAACGACTGTTGTTCTCGATATTGGTCAAGCCACCGATGCCCGCACCCATGGCAACGCCAATGCGCTCACGGTTAGCGTCGGTCACTTCAAGCCCGGAGTTGCGCACGGCTTGAAAGCTCGCGGCCAAACCGTACTGAATGAAAAGGTCGAGACGCCGTGCCTCTTTGGGCGCCAGATATTCCTCAACGTTGAAGCCTTTTACCGAGCCGCCAAAACGGGTGGTAAAGGCCGAAAGGTCCGTGTGTTCGATCAGACCAATGCCACTGCGACCAGCCAGAATGCCCTGCCAGGAACTCGGAACGTCCGTGCCCAATGGCGACAACATACCCATACCGGTGACTACGACGCGTCTACGCGACACAGCACTCTCCTTTAATCTATTGACGACTCTTTACATCACTTCTAAAGAAAAAACCGCACGCCGTGATGGCAGTGCGGTTTTTCCCGACAGCAAGCGACGACTACAAACCATTACGCCTGGTGGGCAGTAACGTAGTCGATAGCTGCTTGAACGGTAGTGATTTTTTCGGCTTCTTCGTCAGGAATTTCGGTCTCGAATTCCTCTTCCAGAGCCATCACCAGCTCCACGGTATCAAGGGAGTCAGCGCCCAGGTCTTCAACGAAAGAAGCAGCATTTGTCACTTCCTCTGCCTTGACGCCAAGTTGCTCCATAACGATTTTCTTGACGCGCTCTTCGATGGTGCTCATACCTTGTTTTAACTCCTAGTGGACAAATTCAGGCAGCTGGCCGGTGGGTAAGTGTATCGAAGAGGTTTTACGCATTTCAAGCTCAATGCTCATCCTCTGTAACCACACCCGCCTTCCGCCTATTAATAGATTGCAGCTTTATAACGGATTTTAGACCGCCCGTATGACATTTTTTTGAAGCGATCCGTCACATTCAACTCATGTACATGCCGCCATTCACCGGGATTGTAGCCCCGGTAACGTAGGCCGCACCTTCAGATGCAAGAAAAGCGACCACGTGTGCGATCTCTTGCGCCTGCCCCAAACGTCCCAAAGGAATCTGGGTAATCAATGCGTCACGTTGCGCTTCTGGCAGCTCGCGAGTCATATCAGTATCGATAAAACCAGGCGCAACCGCGTTCACGGTGACCGCACGCGAACCGACTTCACGGGCCAGGGCCCGGCTGAAACCTTCCAGACCAGCTTTCGCAGCCGCATAGTTTACTTGGCCTGCGTTGCCCATGGCACCCACTACCGAACCAATACTGATAATTCGACCCCAACGAGCCTTGGTCATGCCACGCAAAACACCCTTGGACAGCCGAAATAGACTGTTCAGGTTGGTGTCGACAACGTCATGCCATTCGTCATCTTTCATTCGCATCATCAGGTTGTCACGGGTGATACCGGCGTTGTTGACCAGAATCAACGGGGCGCCAACGCGCTCCTGAATCAATGCCAGTGTCGCACTGACCGACGCATCGCTGCAGACATCGAGCGCCAGCCCGAAGCCTTCAATGCCGTTTTCCTTGAAGGTCGCACTGATACGCTCGGCGCCGGACTCGGACGTTGCCGTCCCGACCACGGTCGCACCGTTACGTCCCAACTCAAGAGCAATGGCTTGGCCAATACCGCGGCTCGCACCGGTGACCAGTGCAACTTTACCTTGCAGGTTCATGCAAGCTTCTCCTAATCAGGCCAATGCCGCACGGGTGGCGGCGAAGGCGTCTGGGGTATTGAGGTTGTAGGTTGTCACACCTTCGGCGCAGCGCTTATTCAAACCCGCCAACACTTTTCCCGGCCCGCACTCGACCAACCGGGTCGCGCCATGGGCTGCCAGGAACTGGATAGATTCGACCCAACGCACAGGTTTGTACAATTGTTCTAACAGATCGCGCTTGAGGGTATCGAGGTCGGCCACCGATGACGCGCTGACATTCTGTACCAGCTTGATCTGCGGTGTCTGCCAGGCAATCGCCGCGATGGATTCGGCGAAGCGCTCAGCGGCCGGACGCATCAATTCGCAATGCGACGGCACACTCACAGGCAGTGGCAATGCACGCTTGGCGCCACGGGCCTTGCAGGCCTCAATGGCACGTTCGACAGCGGCGGCAGAACCGGCGATCACGACCTGGCCCGGCGAATTGAAATTCACCGCGCTGACGACATCGCCCTGGGCAGCCTCGGCGCACGCCGCCAGCACATCGGCATCGTCCAGCCCCAGAATGGCAGCCATACCGCCCTGGCCCGCAGGCACAGCCTGTTGCATCAACTGACCCCGACGCTCCACCAACTTGACCGCATCGCTCAAGGTCAGGCTGCCTGCCGCTACCAGCGCGCTGTATTCACCCAGACTGTGCCCGGCGACATACGCAGGGCGCAAAGCGCTTTCAGACAACCACAGGCGCCACAGCGCCACAGAGGCTGTCAGGATCGCAGGCTGGGTTTTATCGGTTTGATTGAGTTGTTCTTCCGGCCCTTGCTGGGTCAGCGCCCAGAGGTCGTAACCCAAGGCTTCGGAAGCTTCACTGAAGGTCTCGAGGATCAGTTTGTGCTGAGCGCCCTGCTCGGCGAGCATGCCGAGGGACTGCGATCCTTGACCCGGAAAGACGAATGCGAGGGATGCAGACATTGATCAAGCCCCTAATGATTTGTCGTCGAAAATTGACGCCCGGCCAGGCCAGGCGCGAAACTCAAAATTAACTGTCCGTGAATGGACAGTTGGATGACTGACCAGTCACCAGCGTCACATTTGCGCAACTCGCGCCCGGAGACAGCCTAAAGCAGCCCCTCAAGACGCCCACCCAAGCGTTGCGGGAGGTTTTCCTGTATTTCGATCAGCGCTCGTTGAATCGCGCTCTGGAAGCCTTGCACGCCTGCGGCGCCGTGGCTTTTCACGACAATGCCCTGCAAACCCAAAAAACTCGCGCCATTATGCCGTGCAGGCGCCAGGTCGGCCCGCAAACGCTTGAGCATGGGCAACGCTAAAGCACCCACCACCCTTGTAAATACATTCTGCTGGAACAGCGATTCGATCCGTGCGCCGATCATTGTCGCCAGCCCCTCGCTTGACTTGAGCAGGATATTACCGACAAAACCGTCGCACACCACAACATCAGCCTCGCCACGGTACACCCCATCACCTTCGACGAAGCCGATGTAGTTCAAACCCGGCGCAGCCTGAAGCAGAGTAGCCGCCAATTTGACCTGCTGATTACCCTTGATGTCTTCGGTGCCAATATTGAGCAACGCCACCCGAGGCCGGGGAACGCCCAAGGCCTCAGCCGCGACAGCACCCATGACGGCGAACTGATAGAGGTTTTCGGCACTGCAATCGACATTTGCTCCCAGGTCCAGCAACTGGCAATAACCACGCTGAGTCGGGATGGCTGCGATCATCGCGGGTCGATCAATGCCTGGCAAAGTCTTGAGCACAAAGCGTGACAGCGCCATCAGCGCCCCGGTATTACCCGCACTCACACAAGCCTGAACCTGGCCCTCGGCCAACAACCCCAACGCCACCCGCATCGACGAATCAGGCTTACTGCGCAAAGCCTGCGAAGGCCGCTCATCCATGGCGATCACTTCGCTGGCGTTTACAACACGCAGACGTGAGCGATCCACACCGGAATGGCGAGCAATCAATTCTTCAAGAAGGGGGGCTTGACCGACGAGGGTCAGGTGCAGCGAGGGCGTAGCGAACAAACAAGCGATACTGGCCTGCACAATGCTGCGGGGACCGAAGTCCCCACCCATTGCGTCAATCGCGATGATCGGAGCGGACAAGAAATTACTCGTCAGCGCCCTTGTCGATCACTTTGCGACCACGATAAACACCTTCCGGCGATACGTGGTGACGCAGGTGAATTTCACCTGTGGTTTTTTCTACAGACAGAGTGCTTGCCACAAGAGCGTCGTGCGAACGACGCATGTCACGGGCAGAGCGGGATTTTTTGTTCTGCTGAACAGCCATAATTGATTAACTCCTAAACGTTTGGGTCACGCTTTAACTGCGCCAATACACTGAACGGGTTGGACCGCGTTACCTCGTCCACGCTCGGCTCGGACTCGTTAAGGTCCGCCGGCTGCTGGCATTCTTCCGGATGATGAGCAGGCACAATGGGCAAGGCGAGCAACAGCTCCTCCTCGATCAATGCCAGCAGATCCAATGGATCTTCGCCCAGTTCCAGCACGTCATAACCTTTCGGTAACGACTGGGTATTCGCACCCTCTTTCACCACAGCGTAACTGCATTCGCTGTGGATCGGCAGGGTGACCAGCTCAAGACAACGCTGGCAAACCATTTTGACCTCGGCGTCGATGGAACTGTGGATGACCACAGATCTGCGCTCGTCTCGCTCAAAAATGAATTTAGCCTGCACCGTACCGAGGTTATCGGAAAGCGGGTCGCAGAGTCTCTCCAAATCAGCCAGCAGTACTTCTCCCTGAAGAGTAGTGCCACGATCAGCTAATTTGCGCGGGTCAACGTGAGGTGGAATCGGGTCATTCAACATAGGCGCAGCATTCTAGGGACGAGCCCTCCCTCTGTCAAAGGAAATTCAGGCCTTTCAATCTGTTGAAACTACTGCACTCGGCAATGCTGCGTTGAGAGCAGGCTCGAAATGCTCATTTACAGCCCGTAAACTCCGCATTCTCGCCTGCTCTCGCCTTGCCTTGCCTTCGCTCGCTACGTTTCAGCAGACTGAAAGCTCAATATTGAGTGCTGACTAGAATGACCTTTCACCTTTCGGAGAACAGCATGCCACCCCTGCTACTCGCATCGAGCTCGCCCTACCGCCGTGAATTACTGGCTCGCCTGCGCCTGCCGTTCACCTGCTGCTCACCTGATATCGATGAAAGCCGCCGACCTGAAGAGCCCGCGATCGAACTGGTTCAGCGCCTGGCTCGAGAAAAGGCGCTGGCGCTTGCCGACAGCCACCCAGACCACCTGATCATAGGCTCGGATCAGGTCGCGGTCCTCAACGGCCAGATTCTAGGCAAACCCCACACGTTCGAACGCGCCCTGGAGCAGCTGTCAGCAGCCCGCGGCGCCAGCGTGACGTTTCTGACCGGCCTGGCACTGCTCAACAGCCGTACAGGCCACTGCCAGGTCGATTGCGTGCCGTTCACCGTCCATATGCGCGATCTGGATCAGGCCAGCCTTGAGCGCTATCTGCGCGCCGAGCAGCCCTACGATTGCGCAGGAAGCTTCAAGGCCGAAGGGTTGGGTGTAAGCCTGTTTCGCAGCACCGAAGGCAGCGACGCTACCAGCCTGATCGGCCTGCCCTTGATTCGCCTGATCGACATGCTACTGATGGAAGGGATCGCGATTCCTTAATCGTTGAAATGAAGAAGCCCGACCAATGGCCGGGCTTCTTTGCACGTACCGCTGATTTCGTTAACGCAACGACGGCCCCTGGAAGCCCATCCACATCGCTATCTGGTTAGCCATGCTGACACCCAGCTTCTTGGAGAAGCGATCAAACGATGACTCTTCGATGGTGTAATCGACTATTTCCTTCTCACCGATGATCTCACGCGCCACATAGCTGGCACTGCCGAGACCATCAACCAGGCCTAGCTGTTGCGCCTGCTCACCGGTCCACACCAACCCGGAGAACAACTCGGGATGGTCCTTGTCCTTCAGGCGATCACCGCGACCCTGCTTGACGCTGGCGATGAACTGGCGATGAGTGGTGTCCAGCACGCCTTGCCAGAATTGAGTTTCATCAGCCTTCTGTGGCTGGAACGGATCAAGGAACGCCTTGTGCTCGCCCGACGTGTAGGTACGACGATCAACGCCCAGCTTGTCCATGATCCCGACGAAACCGAAGCCGGCCGCCGTTACCCCAATGGAACCCACGAGACTCGCCTTGTCGGCATAGATCTGGTCGGCGGCACTGGCAATGTAATAAGCACCCGAAGCGCCGAGATCGGTGATGACCGCATAAACCTTGATATCCGGCTTCTCGGCGCGCAGCCGACGTATTTCGTCATAGATGTAGCCGGACTGTACCGGGCTGCCGCCTGGACTGTTGATACGCAGGATCACGCCCTTGGTCTTCGAATCCTCGAATGCCGTACGCAGACTGCCAACGATGTTATCGGCGCTGGCCGTTTCCTTGTCCGCGATCATCCCCCGCACTTCAATCAACGCAGTATGGTTCTTCCCGCGAGAAACACCTTTTTCGACATCCATCAGCGGCGTAAACAACATCAACGCACCAATGAGATAAGCGAATGTCAGCAGCTTGAAGAAAATGCCCCAGCGTCGTGAGCGGCGCTGCTCTTGCACACCGGCCAACAAGGTCTTTTCCAGCAGTTTCCAGCTTTTGTCGTCGGAACTACCGCCCTCGACTTCAGCCTTGCTGCCTTTCCATTCGTCCGACATGTTCAATCACCCTAAAAAATCAGCGCGCGCCCAACCAGGCGTGCAACTCTGGAAAACTCTCGATAGCCAGACGCGGCTCGAATTCGCGCAGCGATGCCAGTGTTTGCGCACCGTAACCCACCGCCACCGAATCCATGCCAGCGTTACGCGCCATCAATAAATCAAACGATGAATCGCCGATCATCAGCGCTTCCTCGGGTGCGACATCGCAGTGCCGAAGGATCTCGTGCAGCATCAAAGGGTCCGGCTTGCTCGCGGTCTCATCGGCGGCACGCGTGATCTCGAAGTAATCCTCCCAACCATGCGCGCTCAGCACCCGGTCCAGGCCACGGCGCGACTTCCCCGTGGCAACTGCAAGCTGATACCCCTGAACACGAAACGCCTCGAGCGACTGCACGACACCCGCGAACAACGGCGAAGGCTCGGCCTCCAGCGCGATATAACTTTGCGCATAGTGATCACGAAAAGCTGTCATCAGGCTCGGAGAAATTTCGGGGTACAACGTGCGAATCGCTTCAGGCAAACCCAGACCAATGATGCCCTTGATCGAAAAATCATCGCGCGCGGCCAGATCACTAAGATGCGCCGCAGTACGCATTGCCTCGACGATACGACCAATGGAATCGGCCAGCGTGCCGTCCCAATCGAAAATCAGCAATTTATAATCAGGGCGCACTCAAACGCTCCACGGTTTTGGCCCACATGTCATCGACTGGCGCTTGCAGCTTCAGCTCACCACCGTCGGGCAACGGCACGGTCAGCATGTAGGCGTGCAAGAACAGGCGCTTGCCGCCCAGATCACGAATTTCACGACTGAAGTCTTCATCGCCGTATTTGGTGTCGCCTGCGATGCAATGTCCGGCGTGCAAGGTGTGGACACGAATCTGGTGCGTACGCCCGGTGACGGGTTTAGCCTCGATCATGGTGGCAAAATCACCGAAGCGACGCAGCACCTTGAAAATCGTCAGCGCCTCCTTGCCCTCATCGTTGACCTCGACCATGCGCTCGCCGGACCGCAGGTTACTCTTGAGCAATGGTGCGTTTACGCGCTTCTGAGCCGTCTCCCAGTGGCCACGGACCAAGGCCATATAACGTTTATCAACACCATCACCGCGCAATGCTTCATGCAGATGACGGAGCATGCTGCGTTTTTTTGCAATCATCAGCAGGCCAGACGTGTCCCGATCGAGCCGATGGACCAGCTCCAGCTCCTTGGCGTCCGGACGCATCTGACGAAAGGCTTCGATCACCCCGTAATTCAGACCGCTACCGCCATGCACAGCGATGCCGGCAGGCTTGTTCAGCACGATCAGCGCCTTGTCTTCGTAGACAATGGCCGCCTCCAGGCGCTGTAACAGCCCCTGAGCCACAGGCACGGGTTCGTCACGCTCAGGCAGGCGCAAAGGCGGGACGCGAATGATGTCGCCACCTTTCAGCTTGTACTCAGGTTTGATCCGACCTTTGTTCACCCGCACTTCGCCTTTGCGCAAAATGCGATAAATCAAGGTCTTGGGAACGCCCTTGAGATAGGTGAATAGAAAGTTATCGATGCGTTGACCGGCAAGTTCCGGCGCAACCTCAACCAGCTGGACGCCGGAGGTTGGGGGGGCAATATTCGTCATGCGGCAAATCATAACAATTTTTATGGATTTGAAGCACTTAATGATTACTGTTATAGTCGCGAACGTCGCCAAAAGCGGCCTGGCCAGCGGACAAACGGTATAACCACCGGCCCTGACCATCGCAATTACAAGGACGCAAGGCCGTCCGACGGGGCTTTCGCTGGATAACGGAAGGTCTGGAAACGTAACGAGCGCAGGTGACATGAGGCCTGAAACAAGCCAGATCGCAGAGTTATCACTCGCCTTCGGAGCCCATATTCACGGCCAGTTCACAAAGTGCAGTCGTTTGCAGACACTCAAGCGAATGCTTCGGAAATAAAGCCTCTAGCAATGATGCGCGATCTTCCCTATCGAAGACCGCGGTAAATGCCAACCCGTTGCGGATTCTGCGCGCGGCAGCACCCGAATTATCAGGGATACGTGCGGGGTGGAGACGCACAACCATCGGACCGTGTAGCACTAGGCTTTATTCAAGACGCTTCATATCGTCCGCTGCCGATGGTTGATTCCTCCTCCTGACAAAGCTTTTGCTGACAGGGTGTCTTTTGTCACCACAGCAAGCAGGAAACGTCGTCGCGACTCCGACCCCTCTGGTCGAAACTCGTTAGACACGGAGTGGCCAACCACTCCTGACGCGCCCTGACACCGACCGTGAGAAGTCGTGTGTGCCGAACGCCGTTTCCGGCAGCCCGGAAACCGACGGTACTACATGAAAAGAATGCTGATTAACGCAACCCAACCCGAAGAGTTGCGTGTTGCACTGGTAGATGGCCAACGCCTCTACGACCTGGACATCGAATCAGGTGCGCGCGAGCAGAAGAAGGCCAACATCTATAAAGGCCGGATTACTCGCATCGAACCAAGCCTCGAGGCTGCCTTTGTCGATTTTGGCTCTGAGCGCCATGGCTTCCTGCCACTCAAAGAAATCTCCCGCGAATACTTCAAGAAAGCACCTGAAGGCCGCGTCAACATCAAGGACGTCCTGACCGAAGGCCAGGAAGTTATCGTTCAGGTCGAAAAAGAAGAACGTGGCAACAAGGGCGCAGCCCTGACCACCTTCATCAGCCTGGCCGGTCGTTACCTGGTGCTGATGCCGAACAACCCGCGTGCCGGCGGCATTTCGCGCCGCATCGAAGGCGAAGAACGCAATGAATTGCGTGAAGCGCTGAATGGCCTGATCGCTCCGGCCGACATGGGCTTGATCGTGCGCACTGCCGGCCTTGGCCGCAGCAGCGAAGAAATGCAGTGGGACCTCGACTACCTGCTGCAACTCTGGACCGCTATCAAAGAAGCGTCGCTTGATCGTTCCGCGCCGTTCCTGATCTATCAGGAAAGCAACGTCATCATCCGCGCCATCCGCGATTACCTGCGCCAGGACATCGGCGAAGTGCTGATCGACAGCGTTGAAGCTCAGGAAGAAGCCCTGACCTTTATCCGCCAGGTGATGCCGCAGTACGCCAGCAAGATCAAGCTCTACGAAGACAGCGTACCGCTGTTCAACCGTTTCCAGATCGAAAGCCAGATCGAGACCGCTTTCCAGCGGGTCGTCGAATTGCCTTCCGGTGGCTCCATCGTCATCGATCCGACCGAAGCTCTGGTGTCCATCGACATCAACTCGGCGCGCGCCACTAAAGGCAGCGACATCGAAGAAACCGCACTGCAAACCAACCTGGAAGCGGCTGAAGAAATCGCCCGCCAGTTGCGTCTGCGTGATATCGGCGGCCTGATCGTCATCGACTTCATCGACATGACGCCAGCCAAGAACCAGCGCGCCGTGGAAGAGAAAGTCCGCGAAAGCCTGGAACAAGACCGTGCCCGCGTCCAGGTGGGTCGCATCTCGCGTTTCGGCTTGCTGGAAATGTCCCGTCAGCGCCTGCGTCCATCGCTGGGCGAAAGCAGCGGCATCGTTTGCCCTCGTTGCAACGGCACCGGCATCATTCGTGATGTTGAATCGCTGTCGCTGGCAATCCTGCGCCTGATCGAAGAAGAAGCCCTGAAAGATCGCACTGCAGAAGTTCGCGCTCAGGTGCCAATCCCGGTGGCGGCGTTCCTGCTCAACGAAAAACGCAACTCGATCACCAAGATCGAACTGCGTACTCGTGCTCGCATCGTCATCCTGCCGAACGATCACCTCGAAACGCCGCACTTCGAAGTGCAGCGTCTGCGTGATGACAGCCCGGAAGCCCACACCAACCAGTCCAGCTACGAAATCGCTGCGGCTGCCGCTGAAGTGGAAGAAGTGCCGCCAGCCCCGGCCGCGACCCGCACCCTGGTTCGCCAGGAAGCTGCAGTCAAAACCGCTCCGCCGCGCGCCAACGCGCCGATGCCGGTTGAAGCCGTTGCCGTTGCACCGACACCTGCTCCCGTTGCTCACGAACCAAGCCTGTTCAAAGGTCTGGTGAAGTCGCTGGTCAGCCTGTTCGCCACCAAGGAAGAGCCTGCAGCACCGGTCGTGGTCGAAAAACCAGCCGCTGCTGAACGTCCTGCTCGCACCGAAGAGCGCCGTAACGGTCGTCAGCAGAGCCGCAGCCGCACTGGCCGCCGCGATGAAGAACGCAAACCACGCGAAGAACGCGCACCGCGCGAAGAGCGTGCCCCTCGTGAAGAACGTGCGCCACGTGAAGTGCGTGAAGTGCGTGAAGTGCGCGAAGAGACTACAGCCCCTCGCGAAGAGCGCGCACCTCGCCCGCCTCGTGAAGAACGCGCTCCACGTGCGCCACGTGAAGATCGCAAGCCACGCGAAGAGCGTCCGGTCCGCGAACTGCGCGAGCCTCTGGATGCTGTTGCTCCAGTTGAAGTCCGTAGCGAAGAGCGTCCTGAGCGCGCACCGCGTGAAGAGCGTCAGCCACGTGCCGAACAGGCCGTAGCTGTCAGCGAAGAAGAAGTGCTGCCTAACGAAGAGCTGTTGCAGGATGACAATCAGGATGACACCGAAGGTGATCGCCCTCGTCGTCGTTCACGTGGTCAGCGTCGTCGCAGCAACCGTCGCGAGCGTCAACGTGATGCCAACGGCAATGTGATCGAAGGTTCGGAAGGCGCTGAAGAAAGCACCACCGAAGAAACCACCTCCGATCTGGCTGCCGGTCTGGCAGTCACTGCCGCCGTTGCCAGCAGCGTGATCAGCGCACCGGCCGAAGCCGATGCACACCGTCAGGCTGAACGCGCCACTGCCGCAGTAGAAGCAAGCGATGCGCCAGCCGTCGAGACCCCAGTGGTTGAAGCGCAGGCCGCAGACGTTGCACCGAGCGCAGCAGAAGCCGCTCCGGACGTTGAAGTCCAGGCAGTACCACGCGAAGAGCCCGCAGCACCGGTTGAACAACCAGCAGCCGCTCAGGCTGAACTGTTCAGCGCACCGGTCGTCGAGCACGCAGCGTCGTACCACAAAGCACCCGTAGCGCCTGTTCAGGAAGAGGTTCAGGCAACTGAATCGTCAGCACTGCCGACCGAAGCACCTGCTGCGCCGGCCGTCGCTGAACCTGTCATCGCCGAACCCGTGACGCCTGCTCCGGAAGTCAAAGCCGAACCAGCACCTGAAGCAGTGGTTGAAGCCATCGCTGAAGAAGCCCCGGCTCTTCCAGTCAGCAGCACTGGCCGTGCGCCGAACGATCCTCGCGAAGTGCGTCGTCGCAAGCGTGAAGCCGAGCGTCTGCTGAAAGAAGCTGAAGAAGCAGCTGCCAACGCTCCACAGGTTGTCGCTGTAGAACCGGCTCCTGTCGTTGCTGAAATCGAATCGACCCAGCACGTTGAAAGCACCGAACAAGTGCCGGTCATCGATGAGAACCTGCGTTCGATTGAAGACGTTGTGAAGCAGCACCCTGAAGTACTGGAAGAAAGCAAAGAGCCTAAACCGCTCGCTTAATCCCGGCTGATGAAAAAGCCCCCACCTGCGCGAGCAGATGGGGGCTTTTTCATGCCTGCGAAACGGGTTTACCCAGCGGACGCGAAGGTGGTAATCCAGGCACATCAGTCAATCAAGGCGTGAACACCAACGATGCAGGTGTATCGACGTCCCACAGCACGCCGGGGTCGTCGACCGGCACTTCCCGCACCCGCCCAGCCTGAAACAAGCGTCTTGCGCCCCGCTCGCCCGCCAATGCCATCAACGGCAGGCAAAACTGACGGCCGAATGCTACGGGATGACCGTATTCTCCAGCGCTGACCGGCACACTGACGGACCCTTCTTCCAGCGAGCCAATCACCCGAACCAGGGTGTCGGGCAAGATAAATGGCATATCCCCCAACACAACCAGCCAACCACGATGATCGGGCTGAGCGGTAACCGCCGCCGCGATGCTGTCGCCCATACCGCCTGACGCCAGCAACTCCACCTGGCAGCCATAACGCAGTCCCAGCTCAATGACCTCAAGACGCTCGGGACGGGTCAGTAGCACACAGTTATCCACAGCCCCTTTATCCACAGCCGCTTGCAAGTTCAGCAACACCTGCTCAAGCACCGGGCGCACAATTCCGTCGCGCCCGACACACGGAGCCAGTAACTTATCTTGATCCGCACCGGCAACGGCCCGATAGCGACTGCCCTGCCCTGCGGCAAGCACCACAGCACACAGGGTTGTGCTCAATGCGCCGTCTCTGCGCTGAGGGGGTTTTTCTGCTTCAAGGGAATGCCGTTTTTAAGGGCCACGATCTCTGCCATCAATGACAGCGCGATTTCTGCGGGGGTATGGCTGCCAATGTGCAGACCGACAGGCCCATGCAAACGTCCGATAATCTCAGCATCCATGCCCAGTTGAGCAAGATTTTCCCGGCGCTTCTGGCTGGTGGCCCTCGACCCAAGCGCGCCCACGTAGAACGCGTTGGAACTCAATGCCGTGAGCAGGGCCATATCATCCAGGCGCGGGTCATGGGTCAGGGCAACGATGGCGGTGCGCTCGTCGGGCTCGATGGTCAACACGGCATCATCCGGCATTCCGGGCACGAAGCGCGCTTGCTGATCCTCCCAACCGTAGGCAAATTCTTTGCGCGGATCACAGATCAGCACGTCGAAATCCAGCAGACGGGCGATCTCGGCGACATACCGCGACAATTGCCCCGCGCCAATCAACATCAAACGCCAGCGCGGCCCATAGATTGTGCGCAGGGTCTGCCCATCGAACGTCACCCCCTCTTCACGACTGGCCGGGTGCAGGCTGACAGCGCCAGACTGCAGATTCAGCTCGCGAGCGACGATCTGGTGATCCCCGCAGCGCTGCAATACGTCGGCAACCCACTGCACATCGCCGACCCACTCTTCGGCCAAACGCAGCGTACCGCCGCACGGCAGACCAAATCGGGCGGCCTCTTCGCGGGTCACGCCATAGGTCACCAGGTGCACGCCATTACTGGCGTGTACACGCCCCTCCTGCAAGCGCGCGATCAGGTCGTCCTCGATGCAGCCACCCGATACGGAGCCGATGACGATGCCGTCTTCGCGCAAGGCCAGCATCGCGCCGGGTGGCCGAGGCGCGCTGCCCCAGGTCTGCACCACGCTGTACAACAGCACGCGATGCCCCGCGCGGCGCCATTCGAGCACGCTGCGCAGGACATTCAGGTCAACGCTGTCCATCAGACTTTGGCCTGTTTCGCCTGCCAGCCGTTGAGCTGATAGCGAATTGGCAGGCTGCGGATCCGTTGGCCTGTGGCGGCGAAGATCGCGTTGCACAAGGCCGGCGCAATCGGCGGTACACCTGGCTCGCCAACACCGCCCAACGGCACCTCACCGGCAGGCGTCACCAGATGCACGGCGACGTGCTTGGGCGCCAGCGACATGCGCGCAACTTCGTACATGTGGAAGTTGTCCTGCTGAACCTTGCCGTCCTTAAAGCTGATTTCCCCCAGCACCGCGTTGCCCAGGCCCATCACGCAAGCACCTTCGAACTGCGAGCGAATCCGCTCCGGGTTGATCTGCGGCCCGCAATCCACGGCGATGTCGGCTTTGTGCACGATCAAGGTCCCGTCATCCTTGACCTCGACCTCGATCACTGCCGCCACATAGGTGACGAAGCTGTAATGCGCGGCCAGGCCAAGGCCACGGCCCTTGGGCAATTTACGCCCCCAATCGGCTTCCTTGGCGGCCCGCTCGATCACTGCACGCAAGCGCGCGGTATCAATCGGGTAACGCTCTGGCGATTCACCGTAATTCCACTCTTCACTGAGGGTACGTGGATCGATCTGCCGATCCGGGCCCAGGAGTTTGAGCTGGTACTTCAAGGGGTCTTGCTTCGCTTTGGCTGCCAGTTCATCGATAAAGCTCTGCACCGCAAACCCGTGGGGGATGTTCGATACCGAGCGGTACCAGCCCACACGGGTATGCGCCACGGCCTCGGGGTTTTCCAGGCGGACATTGGGGATTGCGTACGGCATGTTGGTGAAGCCCATGCCCAGTTCGAACGCACCTTCGTTCTTGACCCCCGGCGCAAACAGCGCGGTGATGCTCGGCGCTACGGTGCGGTGCAACCAGCCAGACGGCATGCCGTCCTTATCGAGGCTGGCCTTGAGGTATTCCGCCGACACCGTGTGGAAGTAAGAGTTATGAACATCGTCTTCCCGCGTCCATTGGACCCGCACCGCTTTACCGGGCATGGCTTTGGCAAGGATCGCCGCTTCGATCACGAAGTCCGGTTTCGACTTGCGCCCGAAACCGCCGCCCAGCAGGGTGACATTGACCGTGACCTTGTCGAAGTGGATGCCCAGACGGTCCGCGATCCGCGTGCGGGTCACTTGCGGCGCCTGGCTCGGCGCCCAGGCTTCGCATACGCCATCCTGGAAACGGGCAATGGCAACCATCGGCTCCATCGGCGATTGCGCCAGATGCGGCAAGTAATACGAAGCGTCGAGCGTACTATGAGCCTTGCTCAGGGCGGCGTCGATATCACCCGTGCTGCGGACTACTTTGCCTGATTTCTGCGCGGCAGCTTCAATTTCCTTGCGGTAAGCGACCGAGTCGTAACTGGCGTTGACGCCATCATCCCACTCGATTTTCAGCGCATCACGGCCTTTGATCGCAGCCCAGGTGTTGCTGGCGATCACCGCCACACCGCCCAGCGGCTGGAACTCGGAGGGCAGCGGGCTGCTCTCGATTTCCATGACTTTGATCACACCGGGCACTTTCAGGGCAGCGCTGGAGTCAACGGATTTAACCTTGCCGCCATACACCCGTGGCCGCGCAATGGTGGCGTAGAGCATGCCGTCAAAATGCACATCAGCGCCATAAATCGCCCGGCCATTGACGATGTCATCACCATCAAGGGCGCGCGTTGCTTCCTTACCGATATAACGGAACTCGGAAGGCTGCTTGAGGCGCAAGCTGTCACGGGCAGGCACGGCCAATGCACCGGCCGCCGTGGCCAACTCGCCATAGCCCAACTCACGGCCTGTCGGCCTGTGGATAACTTTATGCAGCTGCGCGTGGCATTCGGCCAATGGCACTTTCCATTGATCGGCAGCGGCTTGTTCGAGCATGGTCCGCGCGGCAGCACCACAGCGGCGCATAGGCTCATACCAGTGGCGCATGCTGCGCGAACCGTCGGTGTCCTGGTTGCCGAAGCGTACCTCGTCGCCGGGTGCCTGCTTGACCTTGACCCGCGTCCAATCGGCTTCCAGTTCGTCCGCGACCACCATGCTCAGGCTGCTGCGAATACCCTGACCCATTTCGGAACGGTTGCACGTCACCGTCACAGTGCCGTCGGCGTCGATGCTGACGTAGACCTTCGGGTCATCGATCCAGCCGTGCGGCATGCCGTCGGCGCCGAACTTCTTCTCATCGGCGAAAGCATCCTGCCAACCCCAACTGGCAGCCAGTACCAGCGCGCTGGTTGCGCCGACACCTTTAAGGAAGCCGCGACGGCTCAAATTATTCAGGGCGAAATCGTTCAGGGACTGGCTCATGCCTTGGCCTCCTTCAGGTGAGTCGCGGCCTTATGGATCGCGGTTTTGATCCGGTTATAGGTACCGCAACGGCAGATGTTGCCAGCCATATAGTCTTCAATCTGGGCATCGCTAGGTGCCGGATTGCTCTTGAGCAAGGCGGTCGCGGACATGATTTGCCCACCCTGACAGAAGCCGCATTGGGCCACGCCATTATCGAGCCAGGCTTGCTGTACCACTTGACCGACCGGATCGCTGTGCAGGTTATCGATGGTGGTGACCGGTTGACCGACCACGCTGCCAATCGGGGTGACACATGAGCGCGCCGGCTCACCATTGATGTGGATGGTGCAGGCACCGCACACGCCCATGCCACAGCCGAATTTGGTCCCGGTGTAACCCGCGATGTCCCGGATAGCCCACAGCAGTGGCATATCGTCAGTCGCATCCAATTGGTGATCTTTGCCATTGAGATTCAGGGTAATCATGGAGCACGCCGCCTATTTATCAGGGGTTCGAGACGAGCGATCTTTCTCTGGATTCAGCTCTTTGGCTGAGGCAGATCGGCTCAGGCTAATACAGGACCGTGTCGCACAGCCCCTCGGTTCGGATGCATCAACAAGTCGCTCGCCTTACATCGATAGCAAGCTAACTAAAAAGCGTTTAAGCGAACGAGTCCGCCTCAGGGATTCTGATGGTTCTAATGAAACAGGAGCAAAGCGAGGGTAGAGAATAGCCCTAAAAACAACCGAACCTTAGTAAAGGTTCGGCTCCATTTCCAATTGCACGTTATAGAGCTGGGCAATGTCATTTTGAATACGTTGCGCCAGGTTCAGCAGCTGCAACCCGGTGGCGTTGCCATAATTGACCAACACCAGTGACTGCAGGCGATGTACCCCCGCCCCGTTGCCCGCGTCGCGATACCCTTTCCACCCCGCGTGCTCGATCAGCCAGCCCGCAGCCAGCTTCACTTGACCATCAGCCTGTGGATAAGCAGTCAGACCCGGATATTGGCGCTTCAGTTCAGCTGCCAATGAAGCGGGTACCAATGGATTTTTGAAAAAACTGCCCGCATTGCCCAAGACGGCCGGGTCCGGCAGTTTTTCGCTGCGGATCGCACAGATCGCCAGACTGACATCCTTGGGCGTCGGCTGAACGATGCCCTGTTCATCCAGACGCTGACGTACAGGCCCGTATTCCAGATGCAGGTGCGCCGCGCGACTCAGTACAAAGCGCACGCGCAGAATCACCCAGCGCCCTGTTTCGCGCTTGAACACGCTGTCGCGGTAAGCGAAAGCGCAGTCGCCAAGGGAAAACTCACGCAGCTCACCTGTCTGGCGGTCCAGCGCAGTCAGGCTATGGAATACATCCTTGATTTCGACACCATAGGCACCAATGTTCTGCATCGGCGCAGCGCCCACGGTGCCAGGAATCAGGCTGAGGTTTTCCAGGCCGGACAGGCCCTGCTCAAGGCTCCACAGCACAAAGGGATGCCAAGCCTCACCCGCCTCGGCTTCCACGATGACCTGCTCGCCATCGTCGGCAAGTAGACGAACGCCGCGACTGGCCATGCGCAGCACCAGTGCCTGAATATCGGCCGTCAGCAACAGATTGCTGCCGCCGCCAATGACCAGCAATGGCAGCCCGTGTTCAGCCGAAAACGCCAATGCCTGGCGCACCTCATCGTCGTTGTGGGCTTCGGCGAACGCTTTGGCGCTCACGTCCACGCCAAAGGTGTTGAACGGCTTGAGGGAAACCGCGGACTGCACCTGCAAGGCCATCAAACCTCCAGCAAGCGGCGCACGCGCTCAAGGTCTTCAGCGGTGTCGACACCGGCTGGCGGCGCTTCCACTGCATCGGCGACGTGAATACGCACGCCATGCCACAGGGCACGCAGTTGCTCCAGGCTCTCTGTATCTTCCAGCCAGCACGGGCCCCAACTGACGAAGTCGTGAAGGAAACCCGCACGGTAGGCGTAGATCCCGATATGTCGGCGATACGGGACGCCGGCCGGCAACTGATCGCGATCCTTGGCCAGGGCGTCACGCGCCCACGGCAATGGTGCGCGACTGAACGTCAGGGCCAGGCCATTGAGATCAGCCACGACTTTGACCACGTTCGGATTAAACAGGCTGGCCACATCGTCGATCGGTTCGGCCAGGGTCGACATCCGCGCTTCCGGGTGTGCCGCCAGGTTGTCCGCCACTTGATCGATCACCGCAGGCGGGATCATCGGCTCATCACCCTGCACGTTGACCACGATGGCGTCGTGCGCCAGGCCCAGTTGAGCGGCGACTTCGGCCAGGCGGTCGGTACCGGAGTTGTGGTCGTCACGGGTCAGCAGCACTTCGGCGCCAAAAGCACGGCAAGCCTCGACGATGCGCGCATCATCAGTGGCCACTACCACGCGCTCAGCGCTGCTTTTACGCGCCTGTTCCCAGACGTGCTGGATCATCGGCTTGCCAGCGATCATTTTCAGGGGCTTGCCGGGGAAACGGCTGGAGCCGAAACGCGCCGGAATAACAACCGTGAACGCTGCAGTCATTTATCCAGACGCTCTTCGGTGGACAGGGTGCGCGCTTCGCTTTCCAGCATCACCGGAATGCCATCACGAATCGGATAGGCCAGGCCCGCGCCTTTGCTGATCAGCTCGGTTTTGTCGGCGCTGAGCTTGAGCGGCCCTTTGCAGATCGGGCAAGCGAGGATGTCGAGCAATTTGGTGTCCATAAAAAATCCTGTGGTGTTGCTGTTATTTACGGAGAAAGTGGCGAAATGGGCAACAGGCGTAACAACTGCGAATCGAACCAACTGACGAAGGCGGCTGAAGGCTGCGCATCCACAGCCAGATACCACCAATCGTCAGCGGCGAAGGTCCGGCACTTCACGGCATCCTTCTCGGTCATGATCAGCGGCAACGACGGTGTGAACGTCAACGCCTGCGCACTGTAGACTGCGTGATCGGCGAACGCGTGGGGAACAGGCTGCCAGTGTAGCCCTTCGAGGGTGTTGAAGAAACGTTGTGGATTGCCAATTCCGGCCACCGCATGCAGCGCTTGTCCGGCCGGAAAGTGATCCAGCGGCAGACGCTCGCCGCTACGCAGGTTGACCAGGGCGGTGGGTTTGAGAACAAATGCGAAGCCGTCCTCGCGGTCGCTGACGGCGCCGTTATAAAGCACCGCATCGACGCTATTCAGGCGCTCCATCGGTTCGCGCAAGGGGCCTGCGGGCAGGCAGCGGCGATTACCCAGGCCGCGAACGGCATCGATCAATACCAGTTCCAGATCCCGGGCCAGGCGATAATGTTGCAGGCCATCGTCGCTCAGGATCAGGTCCAGCGGCTCGGCATCGAGCAAGGCACGCACGGCGCGACTGCGGTCCGGGTCGATCATCAGGGCTACGCCGCTGCGCTGCACGATCAACAACGGTTCGTCACCGGTTTCGCTGGCACTTTGCCCGACACGGACCCGCCACGGGAAACTCGGCGGTGTAGCGCCGTACCCCCGGCTGACCACCCCGACCCGCAGACCCTGGTTGCGACAGTGCTCGATCAACCACAGGATCATCGGCGTTTTGCCGGTACCGCCCACCGTGACGTTACCCACCACCAGCACTGGGACCGACGCCTTATAGATGTCGCCCTCACCGGCCAGGAAGCGCGCCCGTTTTTTCTGCACCACTCGCCGGTACACCCATTCCAGCGGGCGTAGCAGGCCAAGCGCAGGATGGCCGGTGTACCAGGCATTGAGTAAACGGTCGGTCAGCGCCATCAGTTAGCCGTTGGCGCCTCGACGGTGGTCATGCGCAGGTGGCTGAAACCCAGCTTGCCCGCTGCATCCATCGCTGTGATAACGGCTTGGTGAGGGGTTTTTCCGTCGGCGCTGATCGAGAGCGGCAGTGTCGTATCACCAGCCGACTCCTTCTGCAGCGCATCGATCAGCGTTGCCAGATCATTCTTGGGCAGCAACCGGTTATTCAGCGAATAGACGCCATCGGCACTGATTGCGATGTCCAGGTGTTTAAGTTCTGAATCGGCTTCCGGAGTGCCGGTGACCGCTTGCGGCAATTCGACGCGCAACTGGGTCTCACGGGTAAACGTGGTGGTGACAACGAAGAACAGCAGCAGGATAAACACCACGTCGATCAACGACACGAGGTTGATGTCGATGATCTCCCGCGGTTTACGGCGGCGGAATTTCACGCTTTACCCTCGGTCAGATCGACGTCACGGTCGCCCTGCACCACTTCGACCAGCTTGATAGCTTCCTGCTCCATGCCCACCACCAGTTCATCGACCCGACTTTGCAGGAACCGGTGGAAAAAGATGGCAGGAATACCGACCATCAGGCCGGAAGCGGTACAGATCAGCGCTTTGGATATACCGCCAGCCAGTATCGCCGCATTGGTAGTCATGCCTGAGTTCACGAACGAACCAAAGATATCGATCATGCCCAGCACCGTCCCCAGCAAACCGAGCAACGGCGCCATGGCAGCAATGGTGCCCAACGCACTCAGGTAACGCTCGAGTTCATGAATGACCCGCGCCGCAGCCTCTTCGATGCACTCTTTCATGATCTCGCGACCATGTTTGGAGTTCGCCAGACCCGCCGCGAGAATCTCGCCCAGCGGTGAGTCGGCGCGCAGCTCTTTGAGCTTGTCGCTGTTAAGTTGCTTGTCTTTGATCCAGCGCCACACCTGACCGAGCAAATGCGGCGGGGTGATGCGGCTGGCACGCAACGTCCAGAGCCGCTCGATAATGATCGCGACAGCAGCGATGGAACTCAGGATGATTGGCAGCATCATCCAACCGCCTGATTTGACCAGTTCCCACACAGTGACGACCCCTTGAAAAAAGTGGCGTCACTCTACCATAGGGCCGCCCGCACGCCGAACCCCGCGATGAATAACCGCCCTGATCAATCGCGCCAGAAGCGCCGTCGGGCACGCTCTCCTTGCGCCTCACCGAATACCCCCAGTTGCAGACGAATCGCGCCCAGTTCGGCGCTGTCATAAGGCTGCACGGCCAAGGCTGCATAGCGCGCCATTACCTGCGGGTGCGGGTGCCCGAACGCATTGTTGCGCCCACGGGAGATCAATACTCTTTCAGGCGCCACCGCCTTGAGAAACGCCGTGGATGAGGAACTGCGGCTCCCATGATGCGGCGCCTGCAACCAATGCGCGCGAACATCGAACCCGCTGCCGAGCACGGCACGTTCGGCTCCGGCTTCAATATCGCCAGTCAACAACAAACGCTCACCATTGGCCTCGACCCGCAGTACGCAGGAAGCCTCGTTACTCTCTGTCGCGTGTTCCCAGCGCCAGGTCGAGAAATGCACACCATCCCACTGCCATTGCTCACCGTTCTGACAGGACTGAGCCTGCAAGAGTGGCGGCAACTTGGCTACCTCGCCAGCCAGTACGCGGGCAACAGGCAAGCTTTTATAGACGGCCTGCGCCCCACCCGCATGGTCGGCATGCGCATGACTGATCAACATCAAATCGAGCTGGCGTACGCCGGTCTTGCGTATCGACGGCAGCACCACGCGCTGGCCAATATCGAAATCACCGAAGCGCGGGCCTGCGTCATACAACAGCGTGTGCTGGCGCGTCCGCAACACAATCGCCAGGCCCTGTCCCACATCCAGCTGCATCACCTCGACCTGACCATAGGGCACGCTCTTCACTGGCGGGAACACGCACAGCAGCAACAGCGGCCAGCCCAACAGACGCAATGGCACGCCCTTGGGCAGCAGCAACAAGACGCCGCCAAGCATGCTCAGCCACCACGCCCACCACGGCACCGCACTGCCGATCCAGGCCGGGACCCACCCAGCGACCCACGCCAACCCCTGAAACAGCCACCCCAGCAGACCTCCAGCCAGCCACAGCAAACCCTCGCCAATACCGGGCACCGGCAATAACACAGTGCCGAGCAGCGCCAGCGGCAACACGACGACGCTGATCCATGGCACCGCGAGCAAATTGGCCAATGGCCCGCTGAGACTGACCGGCAGGTTCAACGCGAGCACTACCGGGAGCAACCCGATGGCGATCAACCATTGCGCACGGGTCCAGCTTTGCAGCCAGCTCCAGGCGCCCAGCCGACCACTGAATACCAGAATCAGGATCGCGACGGCGGCAAAGGACAACCAAAAACCGGGTTGCAAACTGACCAGCGGTTCGACGACCAGTACCGCGTTGAGTGACAACAACAAGGGCCACCACACACCCAGGTGACGGAAGCGCAGACGCCAGAGCAGGACCATACCGATCATCGTGCAGGCTCGGCGCACCGGCACTTCAAAACCAGCCAGCAAGCCGTAACCGAGCGCTGCGGCAAACGCCAGGCCACACGCACAGGGCAACCACGGCAAACGGCGCGGCCACAGCCCCCAACGCGCCAGCCCGGCGACCAGCGCGTAAATCAACCCGGCCAGTAACCCGATGTGCTGGCCCGAGATCACCAGCAGATGCACAGTGCCGGTGTCCTGCAGCACTTGCCAATCAGCCGGCGTCAGCCCTGAATCGTCGCCCAGCACCAGCGCCGCCAGCCCGCCTTGACGTCCTTGTGCATCGACTGCCAGCAACCGCTGACGCACCGCATCGCGCCAGGCTGAACGCGCAGGCGCGAGCAATTGCCCATCCGCCACGGTACCGGTCGCGCCAATGCGCTGCGCCAACAACCAGGCTTCGTAGTCGAATGAATCAGGATTAATCAGGCCCGCCGGACGTTTGAGCTTGACCGCCAGCCGCCAGTGCTCGCCGCTGCGCACACCAGAGCCGCCGTACCACGCCAGACGCATATGCTCAGGCAACCGGGCACGACGTGATTGCGCACCGTCGAGTTGAAAGCGCACCACGCCGTCACTCGACTGCGGCAAGCCGACCACCTTGCCTTGCACCCATAGCGTTTGGCCGTCGAGTCGAGGCAGCAGGCGATCATCCAGCGCCCATTGCGCCGACACACACGCCCAACTGAAGCCGAACAGAAAAAACGCCAGCGGATAACTTCGAAACGGCAACAGCATCAGCGCCAAGACGGGCGTCAACAGCAACAGCCAAAACGGTGGCAATGCCGGCATGAAACGAATAGCCAAAAGACCCAGCGCGAGCGCCACCATCCCTGTGCGCATAAGTCTGTCCTTGAGAAGTCCATCCCTTGGATTAGCGCACCCTGCCAGACCCCGCTTTTATTAATTGTCACAAAGTCTGAATTTGATGTAGGCAGAATCTAGGCATACTGACCCACACACCTGGGACGAGACCCCCTATGCCGCGTCGTCTATTCAAACGCTACATGCCTGACCCGACCCGCATCAGGGAACACAAATCCTTACGCTTTCTCGGTCGTCTTCTGCATGATCCGAACCTCTGGCACCTCAATCGCCACTCCGTCTCGCGTGCGATGGGCATCGGGCTGTTCGCAGCATTTATGCCCATTCCCTTGCAGATGTTGTTGGCGGCCATGCTGGCCATCGCGGTGCGCGGCAATATGCCGATTGGCGTCAGCCTGGTCTGGCTGACCAATCCAGTCACGATGCCTCCGGTGTTTTATTGCACGTACCGGATCGGTGCCTGGCTGATGCAATTGCCACCACGCCACCTGCCGCCTGAACTGTCCTGGGAGTGGATCAGCGGGCAGTTATCAACCTTGTGGCAGCCCTTCTTGCTGGGCTCTGTAGTGACAGGCATCGTATTTGGCACACTGGCATACGGCCTGACCCAGCTGTATTGGCGCTGGTGGGTCAGCAGGCAGTGGCGTTTGCGGAGAGAGAAGAGGAAGTGAAGCTGTCAGGCTGACGCAATCCGTGGGGGCAAATAAATTCGCTCCCACGGATTGAGTACACAGCCTGTACAGAGGAAGACTACTGACGCATCCCGCGCCCGCTGATCAGCAGACGCGCACAGCCCAGGTACAAAATAACGGTCGCCACGACCATGAACGTCAGGGCGATGCTGATGCGGATGTCCGACACACCCAGGATGCCGTAACGGAAGGCGTTGACCATGTGCAGCACCGGGTTGGCCATGGACACGGTCTGCCAGAACGGCGGCAGCAGGTTGATCGAGTAAAACACCCCGCCCAGGTAGGTCAACGGCGTCAGGACGAAGGTCGGAATAATCGAGATATCGTCGAAGTTGCGCGCAAAGACGGCGTTGATGAAGCCCAGCAGCGAGAAAATCGTTGCCGTCAGCACGACCACCACTATCGTGATCCCCAAGTGATGGACCTGCAGGTCAGTAAAGAACATCGACAACAGGGTCACGATCAGGCCCACCATCAAACCGCGCAGTACGCCCCCAAGGGTGTAGCCGATCAGGATGGTGTGCGGCGAGACCGGCGAGACCATCAACTCTTCGATCGAACGCTGAAACTTGGCGCCGAAGAAGCTCGACACAACGTTGCCATAGGAGTTGGTGATCACCGACATCATGATCAGGCCCGGCACGATGTACTGCATGTAGGTGAAGCCACCCATGTCGCCAATCTGCCGGCCGATCAGGTTGCCGAAGATCACGAAGTACAACACCATGGTGATCGCTGGCGGCAGCAACGTTTGCGGCCAGATACGGGTGAAACGACGGATCTCGCGATAGACGATGGTTTGTAGGGCAATCAGGTTGGGACGCAGCTCGGAGCCAGGATTGGAACTCATACCGCCACCTTCGCCAGGTTTTTTTCCACCAGAGAAACGAACAGCTCCTCAAGGCGATTGGTTTTATTGCGCAGGCTCAGCACTTCGACTTTCTGCGCGGCCAACTGACCGAACAGCGCGGTGATGCCAACGGTCTTGTCCACTTGCACTTCCAGGGTATGGCTGTCGACCAACTTCGCCGGGTAACCAATCAAGGTCGGCGCCACCTGATACGCATCCCTCAGATCAAGCAAAAACGTCTCGACGTGCAGCGTATTCAGCAGTTGCTTCATGCCCATGTTCTGGACGATGACGCCGTGATCGATGATCCCGATATTACGGCACAGGTGCTCAGCCTCTTCCAGGTAGTGCGTGGTGAGGATGATGGTGATGCCTTTCTCGTTCAGCTCGGTGAGGAAGGTCCACATTGAGCGACGCAGCTCAATGTCCACGCCCGCCGTCGGCTCATCAAGAATCAACAGACGCGGTTCGTGGATCAACGCCCGAGCGATCATCAGACGGCGCTTCATGCCGCCGGACAACGCACGCGATGGCACGTCGCGTTTGTCCCACAAGCCCAGTTGAGTCAGGTATTGCTCGGCCCGCTCTTTGGCGATTTTGGGTGGGATACCGTAGTACCCGGCTTGGGTTACCACAATGTCGAACGTCTTTTCGAACTGGTTGAAATTGAATTCCTGCGGCACCACACCGATGCACCGCTTGAGCGCTGCGGGCTCGCGATCCAGGTCATGACCAAAGATATTCACTGTACCGCTGGTTTTGTTGACCAGGGTCGAGATGATGCCGATGGTGGTGGATTTTCCGGCGCCATTGGGGCCGAGCAATGCGAAGAAATCACCTTCAGCGACATCCAGATCGATACCACTCAGGGCCTGGAAACCGTTGCCGTAGGTTTTGGTTAGCTGCCGGATGGACAGAGCGGAACTCATATCTGAAATACGCACCAAGAAGGGGGAAGGAAGAATAAATAAGGTCGAGCGCAATCAATAACAACTGCGGCCAACCGGACAATGGTGCTTGGCAACGCCGCGCAAGTACAGCGACATGTGTTGATAGTCAGTATTAACTCAACGCGGTCATCACTGCTTTTCGATAGGCCGGCCGCGCTTTCAAGCGCTCATACCAGGCTTGAAGATGGTGCATCGCGGGGCGTTCAATCGGCATCTCGAACCAGGCATATATAAAGCTGCCCAAGGGAATATCGCCCATCCCCAACACCTCTCCAGACAAGTAAGGCTGTTTGGCCAACGTGTCGTCGACGACGGCCAGCAACGCCTGACACGTTTTGATCGCACCGTTGATCTGCACCCAGTCCTGCTGATCCGCCGGGGTGCGCAACACGCCCCAGAACACGCTCTTGAAGGGTTCGGCAAACGTTGAGGTGGTCCAATCCATCCATTTGTCCGCCGACGCCCGCGCGGTCAGGCTGTCAGGGTACATGGCCGAGCCCGGCGCATAACGAGCGGCGAGATAGCGCACGATGGCGTTGGATTCCCAGAGTACGAAACCATCATCCTCAATGACCGGGATCCGGCCATTGGGGTTCATCGCCCGGTATTCGGGTTGATCGACAATGCCAAATGCGCCACCGGCATCAATGGCTTCATACGGCACCGCAACCTCTTCTGCACACCACAGCGCCTTGCGCACGTTGGACGAGTTTTTCCGACCCCAGATTTTCAGCATGCCATTCCCCTTGTCAAACCCGTGATGACTCAATCGTGCATCAGTTTAATCCGAGCACGCCCCTCTAAATCCAGCGATCTATTATAGAAATTGATCGCCTGCATCTCTGGGCTGGAGCTGAAACCGAGTTCATGCCCGGCGAACTCCGCCACGGCCGGGTGGTCACTATCGATGCACTCGCTGTTGTCGCCATCTTCACCTGATGCCGACTAAGCTCTTGATGGCGGATTTTTTGCCGCTGTCGTCACGGAGGATTACCTATGCTGTTGTTGTGGATACTGGTTCTGGTGGTCGGGGTTGCTTATCTGGCCCACCGACGCGTCGCACCCCTGCCCTGCTTGGGTGTGGTCGCTGTCTTTTTGCTGGCAATGGGCGCCTTCAGCCACGCGCCGGGTTGGCTGCTGGTAGTGCTCTGGGTGTTGTGGCTGGCAGTCGCAGTGCCGTTGGCCCTGCCAGATCTGCGCCGCACGTACCTCACTGCGCGGTTGTTCTCATGGTTCAAGAAAACCTTGCCACCTATGTCGCAGACCGAGCGCGACGCCATCGACGCGGGCACCGTCTGGTGGGACGGTGAACTGTTCAGCGGTCGCCCCGCCTGGAACACGCTGCTGGCCTACCCCAAAGTCCAGCTCACAGAAGAAGAACAGGCGTTCCTCGACGGCCCTACCGAAGAGTTGTGCGCGATGGTCAGTGACTGGCAGATCGGCCAGTCAATGGACTTGCCGCCTGAAGCCTGGGAACACATCAAGCAGCACGGCTTCTTCGCCCTGATCATCCCCAAAGAATATGGCGGCAAAGGTTTCTCGGCCTACGCTCACTCCCAAGTGGCGATGAAACTGGCCACCCGCAGCGGCGACCTGGCGTCCACGGTCATGGTGCCCAACTCCCTCGGCCCTGCCGAATTGCTGCTGCATTACGGCACGGACGAACAACGCAATCACTACTTGCCACGCCTGGCACGCGGCGACGACATTCCGTGTTTCGCCCTGACCGGCCCGCTGGCGGGCTCTGATGCCGGCGCCATGCCGGACACCGGGGTGATCTGCAAAGGCCAATGGCAAGGCAAAGAAGTCATCGGCCTGCGCCTGAACTGGGAAAAACGCTACATCACCCTCGGCCCGGTCGCCACCTTGCTGGGTCTGGCGTTCAAGGCATTCGACCCTGAGCACTTGCTCGGCGACAAGGAAGACCTGGGCATCAGCCTGGCGCTGATCCCGACCGATACCCCCGGCGTGGAAATCGGGCGCCGCCACCTGCCACTGGGCGCCGCGTTCATGAACGGCCCCAACAGCGGCAAGGACGTGTTCATCCCCCTGGACCTCCTGATCGGTGGTCAGGACATGCTCGGCAAAGGCTGGATGATGCTGATGAACTGCCTGTCGGTGGGTCGTTCAATCTCCCTGCCTGCGGTCGGCACTGGCGCAGCCAAGTTCACCAGCCTGGTCACCGGGCAATATGCGCAGGTGCGTGAACAGTTCAATGTGCCGCTGTCGGCTTTCGAAGGTATCCAGGAAGCCCTGGCGCGGATCGGCGGCAACGCCTGGCTGATGGACAGCGCGCGGATGCTCACCGCCAACGCCGTGGACCTGGGGGAAAAACCCTCGGTGTTGTCGGCGATCCTGAAATATCACCTGACCGAACGTGGCCGTGAATGCATCAGCCACGCCATGGATGTGCACGGTGGCAAGGGCATCATCATGGGCCCGAACAACTATCTGGGCCGCAGCTGGCAGGGGGCGCCAATCTTCATCACCGTAGAAGGCGCCAACATCCTTTCGCGCAACCTGATGATCTTCGGTCAGGGCGCGATTCGCTGCCATCCGTTCGTGCTCAAGGAAATGGCCCTGGCCGGCCGCGAGGATCACGAACGCGCGCTGGTGGAGTTCGATGGCCTGCTGCTCAAGCACATCGGTTTTGCGGTCGGCAACGCAGCCAGTACCTTCATTCGCAACCTTGGCCTTGGACGTTTCGAGACCGTACCGGGAGACAGCCTGAGCCAGGGTTACTTCCGCGCACTGAATCGCCAGGCCGCCGCTTTTGCCCTGCTGGCCGACTTGAGCATGATGCTCCTGGGCGGCGAGCTCAAACGGCGGGAACGGCTGTCTGCCCGTCTCGGCGATGTGCTGAGCCATCTGTACCTGGCCTCCGCCGCGCTCAAGCGTTACCACGACCTCGATTCGCCCGACCACATGCGCCCCCTGTTTCGCTGGGCCATGGAGGAAAGCCTTGGCGAGTCCGAGCGCGCACTGGATGAGCTGCTGAGCAACTTCCCGAGTCGAGTAATGGGTTGCCTGCTGCGTGTGGTGGTGTTCCCGTTCGGTCGTCGGCACACCGGGCCATCGGATGCACTGGATGCCGAGGTCGCCGAAGTGATTGGTCGCGCCAAAGGAGATCCGGCCCTGGAAGAACTGCTTGCTGGCTGCTATCGCCCGCAATCGATAGATGATCCGGTCGGCGCCCTGCAACACGCCAGTGACTTGCTGAAAGCCAGCCAACCGCTACAACAAAAGCTGCACCACGCACTGAAAAGCGGTCAGTTGAAACCGGCGGCAGGTGAGCACGTTATCGATGCCGCCCTGAGCGTCGGCGTGCTGCTACCGGCCGAAGCACAAACGCTACGCGTGGCAGAGGCGGCGCGGCGCACAGTGATCGATGTCGATGATTTCGATAAAGAGGAACTGACGCTGGCCGAGGGCAAGACTCGCTAGTTGACCAGAGGTAAGACAGCGGGCGCACAGGGCTTTATACTCGTGCGCCCGTTTTTGCTTTAGAGGACTCCATCATGGCCGACGCCACGCTCGACCACCAACTTGCCCTGCTCGCGCACCTGCGCAGCATCCTGGTCGCCCTTGGCGAGGCCGAACAAGTTCCCGAAGAAAGCCATGAGCTGTTCATGGAGCGCTTCGACGAACTGGTCGCGCTATTGCCGCAAGACCCCATCGAAAGCCAATACCTGGGCCAGGAAATGCTCTGCCAGGTCATTCAGCGCTACCCGCAAATTGCCCACCTGGTCCCCCGCGATCTGTTGTGGTTCTTCGCTGGCGACTGCCTGCACTTCATGCCCGATGATGAGATCGACCTGTATCAGGCACTCGAAGAACGCCGCTACGAAGCCGAGCAGAATGAAGAACCGTTCGACTGGAATCAGGAAAAACAACTGATGGCGCTCTCGCTACAAGACAGCAGGCACTGATTGATCGGCCTTCACCTTTGAGCGCCCACCCGCAATGAGCTGACGCGTAGTTACACGTCAGCTCCCGGGGCCACACCAAAAAACGCACACACAAAAACGCACACACAAAAACGCCGCTCAATGAGCGGCGTTTTTGTTTGTATATGGAGCGGGAAACGAGACTCGAACTCGCGACCCCGACCTTGGCAAGGTCGTGCTCTACCAACTGAGCTATTCCCGCAAATGGCGTCCCCTAGGGGACTCGAACCCCTGTTACCGCCGTGAAAGGGCGGTGTCCTAGGCCACTAGACGAAGGGGACGCTGCCCGAAACATACTAGGTATGTTCCAGTGTCCAAAACATGATCCGAAGACCGTGCCCTGGTTTCACCAGCCCTGCCCGAAAGCAAGACTGCTTAAAAATGGAGCGGGAAACGAGACTCGAACTCGCGACCCCGACCTTGGCAAGGTCGTGCTCTACCAACTGAGCTATTCCCGCAATGGCGTCCCCTAGGGGACTCGAACCCCTGTTACCGCCGTGAAAGGGCGGTGTCCTAGGCCACTAGACGAAGGGGACACACGTACAACTTCACTACTTATCTGCGTTTCGCTGTGTGCTTTACGCTGTAAGTGGCGCGCATTCTATGGATGCTGGGGCAAGTCGTCAACCCCCATCTATAAATATATCTAAATCAACGACTTCCCCGCGCATTGATATCTTGGCCCACACGCACAGGCGCCTGAATTACCACGCCGTTAGTTTGACGAACGACCGTTACACCTATCGGCAAAAATGCTTAACCACTACACTCGACACAAACTACCCGAATGAGGTTTCAACGGTGACACCACTCATGATCACCCTGCTGATAGTCGCTGGCATCGTCATTCTGATTGCCATCGGCTTCCTCAACCACGTATCCGAAAACAAGAAGCTGGAAAAGGCTCGCCTTAAGGTCGAGCTGAATGATCGTCTGCGCCGCTGCGGAGAGATCACCGAAACTTTTCCCGGCCAGTTGATGACGCCCGCTCTCAAGCTGCTACTGACGCGTCTGGAACTGAACGTGAACCAGCGCCTGCTCGCTCTGAACAAGGGCAACAGCGCGCTCAAGGCACGTATAGATGAACTCGCGACACTGGTGAATCAGGGCGACGCGATCCCGATCAGCAACCCACCCGGCCCGATCCTGACCGAAGCCAAGGCCAAGGACGTGCGCTTTCTATTAGAAGCCATACACGGCCAGGTGACACGCGCCGCACACGATGGCTTCTTGCCTACCAACGAAGCCAAGTACTGGATCAAGGAAATCCGCAATATTCTGGTGCTGCTGCACATCGAGTTCTTCAATAACCTGGGGCAACAGGCGTTCTCCCACGAGCAGCCCGGTCAGGCGCGACTGGCGTTCGAACGCGGCGTGCAGTACCTGCGTAAACAGCCTGACCCAGCCGTTTATCAGGAACAACTCCGGTACATGGAAAGCATGCTGGCCCGCGCGAACTCAATGGTATTGACCAATACCGCGCCTGCCGAAGGCGAAGTAAACGAATTGACCGACGGATTGAAGACTGTCGAAGCAGACGGCGACTGGAAAAAGAAAGTGGTCTACGACTGAGGCTCTGACTACAAGGCAGACAGGCGCAAAGCCTGTCTGCCGATAAACTCACCGACTCTGCAACCGCCACACCATCAGGCAATCAATCGCACGTGGTCAGCCTGAGAAAGATGGCCACCAACTGTTCCATGCCTGCCTGATCCTGCTCGGAGAAGCGCCCAACACTTGGGCTGTCCAGATCCAGCACACCAATCAATCGCCCGCCCTTGACCAATGGCACCACCAGCTCGCTGTTCGATGCGCTGTCGCAGGCGATATGCCCGTCGAACGCGTGGACATCTTCGACCCGCTGAGTCTTGCGGGTCGCGGCCGCCGCGCCGCAAACGCCACGGCCGAACGGGATTCGCACGCAGGCGATTTGCCCCTGAAAAGGTCCCAACACCAACTCTTCGTTGCGCGCCAAATAGAAGCCAGCCCAGTTCAGGTCATCAAGCTGACTGAACAAAAAAGCAGAAAACTGTGCGGCATTGGCAATGAAGTCACGCTCGTCCGCCAGCAACGACTCCAACTGTGCGGCGAGCAAGCCGTAGCCGTTCAGGCCAGCGCCGGTGTTTTGTAAATCGATCATGCTTGTTGCTCCAACAATTTTAGCCCTACCCAATAACGCGCAAATTGATAAGCACAACGACCGTTGCGATTACCGCGCCCGGTCGCCCAACGGACCGCCGTGATATCCAGTGCCTCATCGCGCTGCCACTCAAGGCCCGACGCTGACGCCAATTGACCAATCCAGTGTTCGACCACGCTCAGAAAGTGTTCCTGAGTGAAGGGATAGAACGATAGCCACAGGCCAAAACGGTCAGACAAGGCAATCTTGTCTTCCACCGCCTCGCTGGGGTGCAGCTCGCCGTCGACCCGCTGCCAGTTTTCGTTATCGCTTTCCTTCTCCGGCACCAGATGGCGACGGTTGGACGTGGCGTACAACAGCACGTTGTCCGGCGCCTGTTCGAGCGAACCGTCCAGCACGCTCTTGAGCACGCGGTAATCGCTCTCGCCCGCTTCGAACGACAGGTCATCGCAAAACAGTACGAAGCGCTGAGGCAATTTCTGCAATTGCTCCACCACACGAGGCAGATCGCCCAGGTGATCGCGCTCAATCTCGATCAGACGCAAACCGCACTGATGATTTTCAGCCAACAATGCACGGACCAGCGATGACTTGCCGGTCCCTCGCGAGCCCCAGAGCAACGCATGGTTGGCCGGCAGACCATCAATGAACTGCCGGGTATTGCGCGCCAGTTGATCGCGCTGTTTATCGACACCGATCAGGTCAGACAAGCGTGTGTCCAGGCTGACGTGGAGTGGCATCAAGTAACCACTGCGACCTTCCTGCACCCAACGCGCGGCCAGGGAGTGCGCCCAGTCGACGGGACGACGAGGTGCCGGCAATAGCGGCTCCAGACGGGCCAGCACCGCATCGGCGCGTTCGAGAAATGCATTTAACCGAGAGTCCACGGTGTCTCCTTAATTAAACTGAATAAAGGCAAGGCCTGATCGGCTATGATTTCCCGGCGAAGAAACACGAGGAATGGCTTTACCCCATGGATATATCGTTCACCAACCGTCTGTCGTTCAAGCAAGCGCGCCTGACAGTGCTGGTCGGTTTCGCGCTGGGAACCGTGCTTAGCCTGATTCAAATCACCCTCGATTATGCCAGCGAAGACGCCTCCATCGATCGCGAAATTCGCTCCCTGCTGGAAATCAGTCACAACCCCGCCTCGCGAATCGCTTACAACATTGACGCCGAACTTGCTCAGGAACTGACCCAGGGCTTGCTGCGCTCCCCCGCCATCATGGGCGCGAAGCTCAGCGACAACAATAATGTGGTGCTTGCCGACGTCGAACGCCCACGGGCGGAGAGTCGCTACCGGATGATCAGCGACTTTCTTTTTGGCGAAAGCCGCCAGTTCGAAGATATCCTGCACCTGAACCACATGCCCAACGACTCGATCGGCACCTTGCACCTGGATGTCGACACCTTCGCGTTTGGCAGCCACTTCCTGCAACGGGCCGAAATCACCCTGATCAACGGGTTTGCCCGCAGCCTGCTGCTGAGCGGCATTTTATTAGCGATGTTTTATTTCACCCTGACCAAGCCACTGGTGGGAGTGATCCGCGCACTGAGCCGTAGCGACCCGCACAGCCCCGAGCAAACCCGGTTACCGTGCCCGCCGTGTCATGAGCAGGACGAGATTGGCGTTTTGGTGCAAGTCGCCAATGAGCAGCTTGAAACAATAGCCAGCGAACTCGCCCAACGCCGGACGGCAGAAAACCGCCTCACCGACCACCTGAGCGAGCTGGAAAACATCGTTTCAGCACGGACGACCGAACTCAAAGCCAGTAATACCCGGCTCAGCCAGTCCAACGAGGAACTGCAGATAGCGCGCAGCACCGCTTTGGACATGGCCCAGGCGCGCTCAGCCTTCCTGGCCAACATGAGCCACGAAATCCGCACTCCGCTCAACGGCCTGCTGGGCATGCTCGCGCTGTCTCTGGACAGCCCCCTCAACGCCGAACAGCGTCAACAGCTGTCCATTGCGCATGACTCGGGCAAGGTACTGGTGGAGTTGCTCAACGATATTCTCGACCTGTCGAAGTTTGATGCCGGCCAGCTGGAGCTTGAGCATATCCCCTTCGACCTGGGTGCTTTAATCGAGGACACCGCCAACCTGCTGTCGCAAAACGCAGCACCCAGCGTCGAGCTGACCTGCCTGATTGATCCGCACTTCCCGGCATTGGTACTCGGCGACCCCACCCGGGTTCGACAAATCGTCAGCAACCTGCTGTCCAACGCATTGAAATTCACCCGCCTTGGCCGCGTCGATGTGCGCCTGAGCACCCACGCTGACGGCGTACGGATCGAAGTCCGCGACACCGGCATCGGCATCGCCCATGACGCCCAGGCAAAAATCATCCAACCGTTCATGCAGGCTGCAGCGGGTATCACCCGGCAGTTTGGTGGCACAGGTCTTGGCCTGGCACTGACCCACAATCTATGCGGTGCCATGAAGGGCTATCTGAGCATTGAGTCTCAAGTCGGTTTCGGCAGCCAGTTCAGCGCCGAGCTACCCCTGCCCAGCTACGCCCCGGCACAGGTGTTCGCACCGATCAAAGGGCAAGTGATTGTCGTCAGTCCTGCAAGCAGCGGCTTGGCGGAGTTGCTGAGCAGCCTGCTGCCCAGCTGGGGCATCGCATACCGGCGCTATAGTATCGGAGACAGCCTTTATGGCCTTGAACCCGACCTGCTGATCACCGACTGTCCGGAATGTCTGTTCGGCCTGCGTCCCGCGATCAAAGCACCGATCCTGCTGATCACGGCATACGGTAACTTCATGCCCCGCGACCAAGTCATAGCCCTCGAACCCCTGCAACAACAAGCCCGCCCGCTGGCACGCAATGCGCTGTACCAGACCTTGCGACGGGTGCTGCACGCAGACGAATCCGGCCACCGCGAACTGTCGCTCGGGAATCAGGCAACGGCGCGCAGAGCGCGAATCCTGCTGGTCGAGGATAATCCGGTCAATCAACTGGTGGCCAAGGGCATCCTCAGCAAACTCGGCTGCGAGGTGGTTGTCAGCGGGCATGGTGCCGATGCGCTCGAACGGCTTGAGCATCAGACCTTCGATCTGGTGCTGATGGACTGCAACATGCCGGTGATGGATGGCTACGAAGCCAGTCGGCAGATTCGCCAGTCCGGGCGTTGGCAACAGCTGCCGATCATTGCCCTGACGGCCAACGCCATGCCCGAAGAACGCGAACACTGTCGCGCGGCGGGCATGAGTGACTACCTGGCCAAACCCTTCCGCCGCGAAGAACTGATCAGCCTGCTGGACAAGTGGCTGCCCGTCGCCCCTGGCGGAGCCCCTCTGTAGACACCGGCCTGCCTGCGCCCTACAGCAATGCTTCGATTTCGCTGGAGAGATCCTCTGGCTTGGTCAGGGGTGCAAAGCGTTTGACCAGCTTGCCGTCCTTGCCAATCAGAAACTTGGTGAAATTCCACTTGATGCGTTTCGAGCCCAGCAGGCCCGGCGCCTGTTTTTTCAACTGGACGAACAATGGGTGAGCGTCGCTGCCATTGACATCGACTTTCTTGAACAGCGGAAAACTGACCCCGAAATTCAATTCACAAAACTCGGAAATAGCCCCTTCGTTCCCCGGCTCCTGATGGCCGAACTGATTGCAGGGGAAGCCCAGCACCACCAAACCTCGGTCCTTGTAACGCTGCCAAAGCTGTTCCAGGCCTTTGTATTGGGGGGTGAAACCGCATTTGCTCGCGGTGTTGACCACCAATACGGCCTTGCCAGCAAAATCTGCCAACGTCTTTTGCTCGCCCTTGATGGTCGTGCACGGAATGGACAGTAAATTTTCGCTCATGGCAAAGCCCTCAAAGGCTGGAGTGTGGGGGAAACATAGTGCGCAATTTAATTGCGCGCAATCTAATTCACCTCATCAATATCACAGCATAGGCAAATAGCCCGGCGGCGCGTTACTCCCGAGGAACCAGGTCCAGGCACACCGAGTTGATGCAATAACGCAGGCCAGTCGGCGGCGGGCCATCAGGGAACACATGCCCCAAATGGGCATCGCATTTGGCGCAAACCACTTCGGTGCGAATCATGCCGTGGGTCATGTCGCGAATCTCGACGACCGCACTGCCCTCCAGGGGCGCGTAGAAACTTGGCCAGCCGCAACCCGAGTCGAACTTGGTCGAAGAGTCGAACAATGCTTCGTTGCAGCACACACAGTGATAGACCCCTGCGGTCCTGGTGCTGTTGTACTTCCCGGAAAAGGGCCGCTCGGTCGCTTTCAGGCGACACACGTTGTACTGCTCTGGATCGAGCATCGCTTGCCATTCTTCACGGGTTTTTTCCAACTTTTCCACGGGTACACCTCCACAGCTTAAAAAGCCCGATCTGTATCTTTTCCGCTGATCGGGCGGCACGTATCATTGCGCCTCGTTAGACGTCAGTCTGGCATCCGTGTTTCGCGCATACAAATCCATTTTCATGGCGCTATGCTCGGCAACCCAGGCTATGTGAATACAGTGGATCGTCCATTTTCGGGATCAATCGCCATGCAGGTCAGCAAATCGAACAAGCTCGCCAACGTCTGTTATGACATTCGCGGCCCAGTGCTCAAGCACGCCAAACGCCTGGAAGAGGAAGGCCATCGCATCCTCAAGCTGAATATCGGCAATCCCGCGCCATTTGGTTTCGAAGCGCCGGACGAAATCCTCCAGGACGTCATCCGCAATCTGCCGACCGCACAGGGCTACAGCGACTCCAAAGGCCTGTTCAGCGCACGCAAGGCCGTCATGCAGTACTACCAGCAAAAGCAGGTAGAGGGTGTCGGCATTGAAGACATCTACCTGGGCAATGGTGTCTCCGAACTGATCGTGATGTCGCTGCAGGCCCTGCTCAACAATGGCGATGAAGTGCTGATCCCGGCACCCGACTACCCACTGTGGACCGCCGCCGTGTGCCTCGCAGGCGGCAGTCCGGTTCATTACCTGTGCGATGAACAGACTTATTGGTGGCCTGACCTGCAAGATATCAAGGCCAAGATCACACCGAACACCAAAGCCATGGTGATCATCAACCCGAACAACCCGACCGGCGCGGTCTACCCCAAAGAAGTGCTGATGGGCATGCTGGAACTCGCGCGCCAGCACAATCTGGTGGTGTTTTCCGACGAGATCTACGACAAGATCCTTTACGACGACGCCGTGCACATCTGCACCGCTTCACTGGCGCCAGACCTGCTCTGCCTGACGTTCAACGGTCTGTCCAAGTCGTACCGCGTCGCGGGCTTCCGCTCAGGCTGGGTTGCCATTTCCGGGCCCAAGCACAACGCCCATAGCTACATCGAAGGCATCGACATGCTGGCCAACATGCGCCTGTGTGCCAACGTGCCGAGCCAGCACGCGATCCAGACCGCGCTGGGCGGCTACCAGAGCATCAACGACCTGGTGCTGCCACAGGGTCGCCTGCTGGAGCAGCGCAACAGGACCTGGGAACTGCTCAACGATATTCCCGGTGTCAGCTGCGTCAAACCGATGGGCGCGCTGTACGCCTTCCCGAGGATCGATCCGAAAGTCTGCCCGATCCACAACGACGAGAAGTTCGTTCTCGATCTGCTCCTGTCGGAAAAGCTCCTGGTGGTTCAGGGCACAGCCTTCAACTGGCCATGGCCGGACCATTTCCGCGTAGTGACCTTGCCGCGTGTCGATGACCTGGATCAGGCGATTGGGCGCATCGGCAACTTCCTCAAGACCTATCGCCAGTAAGCTAACGAGTCACGCACTGCCTTGCGTGGTCTGAACGGGCCACGCCGCCAGCCTACGGGGCTTTTCGCGCTAGCGGAGCCCTGGATCGCCCAGGTGTGGGCTATGCTGAATGGGCGAAGGGAACAGACAAATGACACAGTTTGAAATAGTCCCCCTGTTGAATAGCCGCGTGCATCCCCTTATATACCCCGCATCACGTTACATACTTTCATGAGGAGAACGTTTCAACCATGATGCGCATTTTGCTGTTCTTGGCCACTAACCTGGCGGTCGTGCTGATTGCCAGCATCACGCTGAGCCTTTTTGGCTTCAACGGGTTCATGGCGGCCAATGGGGTTGATCTGAACCTCTCTCAGCTGCTGGTTTTCTGCGCGGTATTCGGTTTCGCCGGCTCGCTGTTCTCGCTGTTCATCTCCAAGTGGATGGCGAAGATGAGCACCAGCACCCAGATCAT
Organism: Pseudomonas sp. 5C2; assembly: GCF_034314155.1. Taxonomy (NCBI): domain Bacteria; kingdom Pseudomonadati; phylum Pseudomonadota; class Gammaproteobacteria; order Pseudomonadales; family Pseudomonadaceae; genus Pseudomonas; species Pseudomonas sp. 5C2. Next base: position 2,651,315 of record NZ_JAVIWH010000002.1, read on the forward strand.
TTCCCAGCCACGCACTCGTCATGAGCAATGGCTGTTGCAAACTGTTGAACAGTTGGCACGCGAAGCGGGGATCAAGATGCCTGAAGTCGGCATCTTCCCGGCCTATGAAGCTAACGCCTTCGCCACGGGCTGGAACAAGAACGACGCACTGGTCGCCGTCAGCCAGGGTTTGCTGGAGCGCTTTTCGCCCGACGAAGTAAAAGCAGTCCTCGCGCACGAAATCGGCCACGTTGCCAACGGCGACATGGTGACCCTGGCGCTGGTACAAGGCGTGGTGAACACCTTCGTCATGTTTTTCGCGCGGATCATCGGCAACTTCGTCGACAAGGTGATCTTCAAGAACGAACAGGGTCAGGGCATGGCCTATTACATCGCGACCATCTTTGCCGAACTGGTATTGGGCTTTTTGGCTAGCACCATCGTCATGTGGTTCTCGCGCAAACGCGAATACCGGGCGGACGAAGCCGGTGCACGCCTGGCAGGCACCAGCGCCATGATCGGCGCCCTGCAGCGCCTGCGCTCGGAACAAGGCGTGCCGGTGCAAATGCCGGACAGCCTGGCAGCATTCGGCATCAACGGCGGCGTTCTCAAGCACGGTCTGGCGGGTCTGTTCATGAGCCACCCGGCACTGGAAGACCGCATTGAGGCGCTCCGTCGTCGCGGCTGATAAGCTTCAGGCAGTGTTACGAGAGGGCGACGCGAGTCGCCCTTTTTGTTTTATCCGGATCAGAGAATAAACCGTCATGCGCTCGCTCGCCCTCGCCCTCGCCTGCATCACCGTGTTCGCCCTGAGCGGCTGCCAAAGCGCGTACTTCGCCGCCATGGAAAAAGCAGGCATCCCAAAACGGCAAATGCTGGTCAGCCGGGTTAATGACGCACGCGACGCACAACAAGATGCCAAGCAGCATTTCAGCAGCGCGTTGCAGAACTATCGCAGTGTGGTGCAACTTAATGGTGGCGACCTGGAGAAACGCTACAACGCGCTGAATGATGATTACCAAGCCAGCGAAAAAAGCGCCGCCGCCGTACACCACCGCATCGGCGCCATCGAAACCGTGGCCGATGTGTTGTTCGACGAATGGAATGACGAACTCGATCAATACAGCAACAAAGACCTGCGCGCCGCCAGCGCCAAGGAGCTGGCTCGCACCCAGACCGAATACCGAGAGTTGCTACAGAAAATGAAAACAGCTGAAAGCCGCATCGAGCCGGTACTGAGCGTATTACGCGATCACGTCCTGTTCCTCAAGCACAACCTCAACGCCCAAGCGATTGGCGCGCTCAAGGGTGAGCACAGCAACCTGCAAGGCAATGTCGACCAACTGCTCAAAGACATGCAGCGCTCAATCGACGACTCCGATGCGTTTGTTCGCCACCTACAGGGCAGTGCGACGCAGTAGGCGATAGGCCCGCTCCTCAAGCCGCGTAACGCCACCCTGCAAAAATCTCCAGCTCTTGCCCAGCACATCGCACTCATCAAGGGTATCCAGCTGCCAGTCGGCTGCCAGCAACTGCTGTACTTCAGCATCAGGCACTGAAAACGGTGGTCCGTCGATTTGAGTCTGATCGTAATCCAGGGTGATCAATAACCCTTGGCACCCGCGAGGCAAAATCTGCGCGAGGTGTCGCGTATAGCGTTGGCGCATCTCAGGTGGCAGCGCGATCAAGGCCGCACGGTCATAAAGCCCGACACACTCGCCGACGTCGTCCGCCGTGAGCGCGAAAAAATCGCCGCACCACAGCTCAATCGACTCAACGCTGTAGACCTTGAACGGCCCGCGCTGACTGATCTGCGCATCCAGGTGCTGTTCGCTAAAGAAGTCCTCCACGGCCTTTTCCGACAACTCGACACCCAGCACGTGAAATCCCTGGCCGGCCAACCAGGCCAGATCCAGGCTTTTACCGCACAGCGGCACCAGCACCCGAGCATGCTTTTTGAGTTCAAGGTCAGGCCAGAAGCGTTGTAAATAAGGATTAACCTCGCCAAGATGAAAACCGATCTGATTGAGTGCCCAGCGCTTGTGCCAAAAGTCCGGCTGCATAAATACTCCTGATAATTCGATAAAAAGACGCGAAAACTTATATTAGATTTAGATCAATGTTCTGCCTGAAGATAACCCCATCTTAACGCTCAGGACTCTCGCTATGTTCCCCAGCTTATTTATCTCTCATGGCTCGCCGATGCTTGCACTCGAACCCGGCGAAAGCGGCCCTGCACTTGCTCGCCTGGCCGCCGAGCTGCCCAGGCCGCGAGCCATTGTGATCGTATCAGCCCACTGGGAAAGCCAGGAGCTGCTGGTCAACGCCAACCCGCATCCGGAAACCTGGCATGACTTTGGGGGCTTCCCGCCGGCCTTGTTTGCCGTGCAGTACCCGGCACCCGGCTTACCCGAACTGTCAGCACAGGTGGTCGAACTCCTCACCGCTGGCGGCCTGGCGGCGAAAATCGACAATCAGCGACCGCTTGATCATGGCGTCTGGGTGCCATTGTCGTTGATGTACCCACAGGCCGATATTCCAGTGGTGCAGGTTTCGCTACCCACCCGCCAAGGGCCTGCCCTGCAAACCCAGGTAGGACGTGCACTCGCCAACCTGCGTGAGCTAGGTGTGCTGGTGATCGGTTCTGGCAGCATCACCCATAACCTGCGTGAACTGGACTGGCACGCAGGACCGGAAAGCGTCGAGCCCTGGGCCAAAGAGTTTCGCGACTGGATCATCGACAAGCTGAAGAACAACGACGAAACCGCTCTGCACGACTATCGCCGCCTGGCGCCCCACGCCGTTCGTAGCCACCCCAGCGATGAACACCTGCTGCCACTTTTCTTTGCCCGCGGTGCCGGAGGCGAATTCAGCATTGCGCACCAAGGCTTCACCATGGGCGCGCTGGGGATGGACATTTATCGGTTTGGTTGAGATAGAACCTGTGCAGGCTGAGCCACAGCGAAGCCCCGTATGGAGGGGCAAGCGTTTTTGGTTACTTTTTTGTGGTCCGGCATTCCGGCGCCTGTAAAAAGTGACCCTCCGTAAGGCCGGAACCGTAACCCCAGTACCCGCAAATGCTGGATATACACGCCGAATTCATCAATCCACAAACAAAAAAATCCCCGAACCAGTCGGGGATTTTTTTGTTCAGACGATCAGCTCAAGAGCAGATCAATCTTCGCGATAGCGACGCAGCTTCAACTGCTTGCCAGCAACGCGGGTGTCTTTCAACTTGGTCAGCAGACGCTCAAGGCCATCTTCCGGCAGTTCTACCAGACTGAAGCTATCACGCACCTGGATGCGGCCGATTGCTTCGCGGGCCAGGCCGCCTTCGTTGAGGATTGCACCCAACAGGTTTTTAGCAGCGATACCATCACGCGCACCCAGCGCGGTACGGCAACGAGCACGGCCTTCAGCCAATGGAACCGGAGCACGACGCTCACGATCAGCACCGCTGCGCTCAGGACGATCACCCGAAGATGAACGATCGCTACGCTCACGTGGCGCGCTGGTCGGAACCAGTGGGCGATCACGTTCGATGGCTGCCAGGGTCAATGCTTGACCGTTGGTAGCTTTGCGCAACAGAGCGGCGGCCAGGGCACGTGGGCTGCAACCGATATCGGCGGTCAGGCGATCAAGCAGATCACCGTGGGTCGATTCAGCATCAGCAACCAGTGGAGCCAGGCTGTTAGTCAATTTCTTGATGCGAGCATCGAGAACTGCTTGAGCATCCGGCAGGCGGACTTCAGCAACTTTCTGACCTGTAACACGCTCGATCACTTGCAGCATGCGGCGCTCACGTGGAGTCACCAGCAGCAATGCACGACCTTCGCGACCGGCACGGCCAGTACGGCCGATACGGTGAACGTAGGACTCTGGATCGTAAGGCATGTCCACGTTGAATACGTGGGTGATACGCGGAACGTCAAGACCACGGGCAGCAACGTCGGTCGCGACCACGATGTCCAGACGGCCATCCTTGAGCGATTCGATGACGCGTTCACGTTGGTTCTGAGCAATGTCACCGTTCAGCGCAGCGGCTTTGTAGCCTTTGGCTTCCAGGGCGCTGGCCAGATCCAGAGTCGCTTGCTTGGTCCGCACGAACATGATCAGTGCGTCGAAGTCTTCCACTTCCAGCAGGCTCAGAACAGCCGAGGTCTTCTGGTCAGCGTGAACCAACAGGTGAGCCTGTTCGATCGCGGTAACGGTCTGGGTCTTGGTCTGAATCTTGACGTGCTTCGGATCGCGCAGATGGCGCTCAGCGATGGCACGGATCGATTGAGGCAAGGTGGCCGAGAACAGAACGGTCTGGCGGGTTGCTGGCAAGGCCTTGAAGATAACCTCGAGGTCGTCCATGAAACCCAGCTTCAACATTTCGTCCGCTTCGTCGAGAACCAGGTGGTTCACGGTAGAGAGGACTTTTTCGTCACGGCGAAGGTGATCGCACAGACGACCCGGCGTGGCGACAACGATCTGCGCGCCATTACGGATAGCTTTCAATTGCGGGCCCATCGGCGCACCGCCGTAGACAGCCACAACCGTTACGCCCGGCATTTGCTTGGCGTAGGTTTCGAAAGCGGTGGCGACTTGCAGGGCCAGTTCGCGAGTCGGCGCAAGAATCAGCGCTTGTGGTTCGCGTTTGGCCGGGTCGATGCGATGCAGGATCGGCAGGGCGAACGCGGCGGTTTTACCCGTACCGGTTTGCGCCTGACCAATCATGTCGTGACCGGCCATGATGATCGGAATAGATTGCTGCTGAATAGCCGAAGGCTCTTCGTAGCCAGTCGCGATAACGGCTGCAAGAATATTAGGGTGTAGTTCAAAAGCGGCGAAGCCGCCGATTTCCTGGGTCATGGGTCTGCCTCTAGTGCATCCGCAAAGACCCATGTTCCAAAGCTGCGCGTGCCGTGTAAGACCCTAGAGTCGCCCTGGCTGCTTTGTCGGCGGGGATTTGCGAAAACGTTTGAATGAATGGATCGTCAAGGATAGTCCGCAGAGCGAACAAGCAGCCGAAGCTGGCTTCGGGAAATTGCAATACCTGTACGAGGGCCCTGTTAAAGGCCGGCGCGCACTATACCGGAATTACGCACGAAAGTGAGGGTTTTTTAACAAAATAATAGCTGCGCGTCCGTCCGTCGCAGGCTTTGCGCAAATCCATTGCAGTGTCTATTTTGCAAAGGCCCGGTATCGCGGGGCCACGCTGCTTAAACGGTTCACTGATCCAGGTGTTCACCGCACGTCCAATGCCACTCAGCGCACAAGGATTATGCCTATGCCCTCCTCCTCCACCGGCCGAGTCAGTCGCGAACAGCGGGGTCATATCATGTTGATCGGCCTGGATCGCGTCGCCAAACGCAACGCCTTTGATCTTGACCTGCTCAATGACCTGAGCCTCGCCTACGGGGAGTTCGAACGCAACGATGCGGCGCGAGTGGCCGTGGTGTTTGCCCACGGCGATCATTTCACGGCAGGCCTTGATCTGGCTGCGGCGGGACCGACCCTGGCCAGCGGCTGGGAAGTGCCCGAGGGCGGCTGCGATCCGTGGGGCGTGTTCATCGGCCCCAGGGTCAGCAAGCCGGTGATCGTCGCCGCTCAGGGTTACTGCCTGACCATCGGCATTGAGCTGATGCTCGCCTCGGACATCAACCTGTGCGCCAGCAACACCCGCTTTGCGCAAATGGAAGTGCAGCGCGGGATCTTTGCGTTTGGTGGCGCCACCTTGCGCCTGCATCAACGGGCGGGCTGGGGCAATGCCATGCGCTGGTTGCTGACTGGCGATGAGTTCGACGCACATGAGGCTTATCGAATGGGCCTGGTCCAGGAAGTGATGGCCAGCGAGGATTTGCTACCTCGCGCGATCAAACTGGCCGGACGCATCGCCGAGCAAGCACCGCTAGGGGTCAGGATTACCCTGGCTTCGGCCCGTCAGGCATTGCTGGAGGGGGAAACCGCAGCGGCGAAAAGCTTGCCAGAGCTCATTCGTAGCGTGATGGACAGCGAAGACGCCAAAGAAGGCGTACGGGCGATGCTGGAACGCAGGCCCGGCGACTTCAAAGGCAACTAGCAGCCCCGGACAATCACGTCGCCGGGCGGATGGCTTTGATCAACGGCAGCAGCGAATAACCGAGGCGCGGCGCGAGGGCTTCGGCGCGTTCGGTCAGATGCTGCAAGTCCAGCGTCTGCTCCAGATTCGCCGGCACCATCAGAATCACGTTGCCCTCCTTCACCGGCAGTTCCCAATAGTGGCGGTGATAAAGACCGCGCAACAGCGCAGCGCCCAAGGGTTTACCGTCATCGGTCGCCCATTGATTGATCACCAGCCAGCCACCCGGATTGAGGTGCTTCTGACAGTTTTCCAGAAATTGCCAGGCCAGATGGCCGACACCCGGGCCCAGATCGGTGTACAGATCCACGAAGATCAGGTCGGCGGTTTCGGCAGTGCCGAGCAATTCAAGGGCATCGCCAATGCGTATGTACAGGCGCGGGTCATCATCCAGACCGAGAAACTCGATGGCCAGCCGCGGTACGTCAGGGCGCAACTCGATGGCTTCGACGTCTTCGAGCGGCAAAAACTTGAGGCAAGCCTGGGTCAATGTCCCCGCGCCAAGGCCCAGAAACAGCGCGGTTTCCGGCGCTTCGTGGCACAACGCGCCAATCAGCATGGCGCGGGTGTAGTCGTACTCCAGCCAGCTAGGGTCGGCGGTGAACGTGCAGCTTTGCTCGATGGCGTCGCCGAATTCAAGGAAGCGATACTCGTCCACTTCCAGCACGCGAATCATGCCGAAATCATCGTGTACTTCAGCCAGTACACGCTCCACCCTCTCCTCAGTCATTGCCGCTCCTATCAAAAAACAAGTAACCAATTGAAAAATAAAGAATAAGTGCCATCAAATTCCCAGCAAAACGCTGCCCCCTGTAGGAGCGACCGAGACGTAGTCTTGTCTGCGATCTAGCCGGGGTCGCGTCCGACCGAAGCGCTAGCAAAAATAGTGAATTCACTGCCGTCGGAAGGTCGTTCCGACCTTTTCGCAGACAAGACTGCGCGTCCCGGTCGCTCCTACGCCCTCCGGGCAGAATCGAGACCGGGCTTGCTGTACGAAAGCGCGGATTGTCCGCGAACAAGGCCCGAGAGGTCACGTTAATTATTGATTGATCCTACGGCCCCTCCGCTGGCACCCAGGCACTGAACTGCTAACATGGCCGTCCGACCGTACTGACTTAGAGTTCACCATGAGCCAACCCTGGAGCCCCGACAGCTGGCGGGCAATGCCTATTCAGCAGCAACCTCAATACCCCGACGCCGCGCACGTGTTGCGTGTCGAGCAGAGCCTGGCCGGTTATCCGCCGCTGGTGTTCGCCGGGGAAGCCCGAGAGTTGCGGCGTCAGTTTTCCGAGGTGACCCAGGGTCGTGCGTTCCTGCTGCAAGGTGGCGACTGCGCAGAAAGCTTTGTCGAGTTCTCTGCAGCGAAGATTCGCGACACCTTCAAAGTGTTGCTGCAAATGGCCATCGTCATGACCTTCGCTGCCGGCGGCCCGGTGGTCAAAGTCGGACGTATGGCCGGCCAATTCGCCAAGCCTCGTTCCTCCAACGACGAAACCATTGGCGGCGTGACGCTCCCGGCCTACCGGGGCGATATCGTCAACGGCATCAGCTTCGATGAAAAAAGCCGCGTGCCCGACCCAGACCGTCTTTTGCAGGCTTATCACCAGTCCACCGCCACCTTGAACCTCCTGCGCGCATTCGCTCAGGGCGGTTTTGCCGACCTGCATCAGGTGCACCAGTGGAACCTCGACTTCATCGCTAATTCAGCGCTGGCCGAAAAGTACAGCCAGCTGGCCGGCCGCATCGACGAAACCCTGGCCTTCATGCGTGCGTGCGGCATGGACACCTCGCCGCAATTGCGTGAAACCAGCTTTTTCACCGCCCACGAAGCCTTGCTGCTGAATTACGAAGAAGCGTTCGTGCGCCGCGACAGCCTGACCAATGATTACTACGACTGCTCGGCACACATGCTGTGGATCGGCGACCGCACGCGGCAACTGGACGGTGCGCATGTCGAGTTCCTGCGTGGGGTCAAAAACCCTATTGGGGTCAAAGTCGGCCCGAGCATGGACCCGGAAGACCTGATCCGCCTGATCGACACGCTCAACCCGGACAATGATCCAGGTCGCCTGAACCTGATCGCCCGCATGGGTGCGAATAAGGTTGGCGATCACCTGCCGCAACTGATTCGGGCGGTCGAACGCGAAGGTCGCAAGGTGCTGTGGAGTTCCGACCCGATGCACGGCAATACGATCAAGGCCAGCAGCGGCTACAAGACCCGTGACTTCGCGCAGATTCTCACCGAGGTCAAACAGTTCTTTCAGGTGCATCAGGCCGAAGGTACTTACGCTGGGGGCATCCATATCGAGATGACCGGGCAGAACGTCACCGAATGCATCGGCGGCGCACGCCCAATCACCGAAGACAGCCTGTCGGATCGCTACCACACCCACTGCGACCCACGGATGAACGCCGACCAGTCGCTGGAATTGGCGTTTTTGATTGCCGAGACATTGAAGCAGGTTCGGCGCTGATTGATCCGTTTCTAATGTAGGCGCTGCCCAAGGCTGGGATCGACGCTGGCGGCTGGCGCCCGTTGAATCCCTGGGCGGCCAGCGCCATGCGCCGTGCCTGTGAGCGATAGACCTGCGGACATACAGAACCTCCTGTTCAGTCCACAACGCTACCTGATCGACCGCCGTGCTGTCAGCGTTTCATTGGGTCATTCCAGAACGGCAGCTCTGCCTCCTGCTGGATATCGGCACGACTCAAACCCAAGTCCTTCAAAGCAGCATCGCTCAGGCTCGTCAGCTGCTGACGTTGACGATGCAGTTCATACCAGCGCAACAACTGACGCTTGATCATGCTGATCAGGCGTGTACCCGATGAACTGCGATTCACGCTGCCCCGCACCCACACATAACCTTTTTGACCTTTCATCATCTTGCCCTCCAAGTGGGGATGACTTAAGTCTCGCGTCAGCGCTAAGATCAATCCAACGAATGTTTCTTATGCGCTGCATCTGGGAGATTGATGAATGGCCACCTACCCGAGCATCGACAGCGAGCTGTTGCGCACCTTTGTCGCGATTGCCGATGAGGGTGGGTTCACCCGTGCCGGAGAGGTGGTCAACCGCACGCAATCGGCGGTCAGCATGCAGATGAAACGCCTGGAAGAAGACATTCTTCAGCGCTCGCTCTTTCAAAAGGACGGTCGCACCGTCAGCCTCACCGTCGAGGGTCAGGTGCTGCTCGGTTATGCCCGACGCATCCTCAAACTGCACAGCGAAGTGTTCAACACCTTGCGCGAACCGCACATGGTCGGCGTGGTGAAAATCGGTTCACCGGACGATTACGTGATGCGGTTTCTACCGGGGATTCTGTCGCGCTTCGCTCAGGCCTATCCACTGGTGCAGGTGGAAGTTCACTGTGAACCCTCCAAGCAACTGCTACAGCGCCAGGACTTGGACTTGAGCATCGTCACCCGAGAACCGGGCACCGAAATTGGCCAGATTTTGCGTCAGGAGCGCTTCGTCTGGATGGAGGCGCGAGGTTTTTGCCCTCACGAGCAAACGCCGCTGCCGCTGGCGATGTTCAATACCGACTGTTTTTGCCGGATATGGGCCTGCAATGCGCTGGACGCGATGCAGCGCGAGTACCGTATCGCTTACACCAGCGCCAGCCTGTCGGCGATCAGTGCCGTGGTCACCGCAGGCCTGGCGGTGACTGCGCAACTCGAGAGCTTGCTCACCCCGGACCTGCGCATCATCGGCGAGGCCGAAGGAATGCCGCAGTTGCCGTCCGCCAGCATCGTGCTGCTGCGCAATCCGAAAAACACCTCGCCGGTCACCGAATGCCTGGCCGAACACATCGCTGACGGCTTCAAACTTTAAACGCGAGCACCACGGCGCAGATCACCAGAAAGCCGCAGAACAACGAACGCAGGCGTTTTTCCGGCAGCGAATGGGCGAGCCTCACGCCCCAACTGATGCTCAGCAGGCCACCCACTGCCAAGGGAATGCCCATCTGCCAGTTGACGTGGTCATGCACCGCGTAAGTGACCAACGTAATGGCGGTACTGGGCGCTGCCAACGCCAGCGCCAACCCTTGAGCCGCCACCTGTGTCGCGCCGAACACGCCGGTCAGAATCGGGGTCGCCACCACCCCGCTACCGACGCCGAACAGGCCGCCTGTCATCCCCGAGCCGACACCCAGCAGCCATAGCCATTTAACATGACGCAATTCGCTGCTGGCCTGGCCCTTGTGCCAATACATTTGAATCAGGTTAAACAGCGTCAGCACAATCAAGAACGCGACGAAGCCCAAACGCATAGTGTGCGCATCCAGGCGCACCGCCCACAACGACGTCAGCCAGGCGAAGCAAAAACCGGGAATGATCAGCATCAGGGCATTGCGCAGGGAAATCCGGTTGCGCTGGTGATAACGCAACAATGCCAATAACACGTTAGGCAAGACCATGAGCAACGCCGTGCCTTGTGCCATTTGCTGATTCAGACCAAACAACACCCCCAGCGCAGGAATCGCGACCAGACCGCCGCCGATGCCAAACAACCCACCCAACGTCCCCATGACGGTGCCCAACAAAACATACATCCCGATTTCAATCACACCGCGTCCCCAGTCAATCCATGGGCGCATGCTACGCAGTCCGATGACGTAGGGAAACGCAAAGGCAGCCGCAGCGCCTTCACATTCCATGCACAGAGGCTTCGCCTTTCATGAATGCGACGGCGACTGACGCTGAGCCGTAGAATTTATCTGGTGCATTAAAGATCGCGGCACTAAATTAGAGCGCATTACCGCACACAGGACTCTCACATGAGCGCTGACGACAGCTCCACCCCCAACGCAGACAATGGCAACCATCTGCTGCTCGACAGTCAGCTGTGCTTCACCCTGTACTCGACATCGCTGATGATGACCAAGGTCTACAAACCTTTGCTGCAAGCGCTGGGCCTGACTTATCCACAGTACCTGGCGATGATGGTGCTCTGGGAACACGACGGCATGACGGTGGGTGAAGTCAGCACGCGACTGCTGACCGACCCGGGGTCCCTGACCCCCTTGCTCAAACGCCTTGAAGGCGAAGGCCTGCTGAGCCGCACCCGGAGCAAGGAAGACGAGCGTGTTGTCCACCTGCACCTCACCGAACAAGGCCGTACGCTGCGCGAAAAAGCCAAAAGCGTGCCCTCCTGCATCTTCGCCGCCACAGGCACAACACTAGACACACTGAAAAACCTGCAACGCGAACTGCTCGCCCTGCGCGGGAATTTGCACGACAACCTTTGATAAATCTGCAGGCGCTGACTTGTCTGCGAAGACCAGACTTCACCGATCAACGCATGCAAAAAAGCCCGACTCGATGGTCGGGCTTTCGTGTGTTGCGGAACAAGACAACGCTTATTTAGCGCGGCCTTTGTAAGAACCGCCATCACGTGTGTCGATCTCGATCCTGTCGCCGATGTTGACGAAGTCAGCAACGCTCAGCTCGGTACCGTTTTTCAATTTGGCTGGCTTCATCACCTTGCCCGACGTGTCGCCACGTGCGGAGCCTTCGGTATAGTCAACTTCACGAACGATGGTGGTCGGCAGCTCAACGGAAACCAGACGGTCTTCGAAGAAAATCGCTTCGCAAACGTCAGTCATGCCTTCTTCGATGAACGGCAGAACGGCTTCCAGGTCTTCAGCGTTCAGCTCGTACATGGTGTAGTCGGTGGTGTCCATGAACGTGTAGGTATCGCCGCTGATGAAAGACAGCGTGGCGGCCTTGCGATCAAGGATCACGTCGTCCAGTTTGTCGTCGGCGCTGTAAACGATCTCGGTCTTGTAACCGGTCAACAGGTTCTTCAACTTGGTTTTCATGATCGCGCTGTTGCGACCGGACTTGGTGAATTCAGCTTTCTGAACCAACCAAGGGTCATTCTCGAGCCGAATCACGGTGCCGGGTTTCAGTTCTTTACCAGTTTTCATTACGAATATCCGAATTTGGATGGATTTACAAATATCTAGGCCGCGCATCATATCCAATTTCGGTAAAACTGTACTAGAGCCGCTGCAAGATCTACCTGCGAAGCCTGTTCCTGACACCAATATTCGGCGTGCAGGGTGACTTCCGACCAGTGTTGCAGCACATCAGACCAGCTTTGACCCATGTCCTGTCCGGCATTCCAGGCTCGCCAAACATCCCTCAGTGCCTGGGCAGCCGCAGGCGAGAGGCCCTGGAGATAGAGATCGAGGAACGCGTCGAGCTTGACCCAGTGTGCATCGTCATCTTGTTCATAGATGTGCCAGAGGAACGGTCGACCGGCCCATTGCGCACGAACAAACGAGTCTTCCCCGCGCACGGCGTTGAAATCGCAGCACCACAGGAGGCGGTCATAGTCCTCCTGTCGGACGAATGGCAGCACGTGGACCGTCAGCGAATCACGGACTTCCAAGGCTCCCGGCCGCAAATCCTCGACGCCCAGCCAACGCTGCAGGTCGCCCATAATTCGCCCTTCCGGCACCAACAAGTGGGTCGGTCGGCTATCGGCGGCCAATGCATCCAGCCAACTGGCGAGCCCGGCGTTTTCATAGGCGAACAGCGACATCAGGCGCGCGCCTTCGTCCGGAACCACGCCCAAGCCTCGTAAAAAGTTTCGCTGCAGGGCTTGGTCCTGCTGGAAAGCGTGGCGCTGATCGAGCAAGCCGGCTTCGCGTAACAAGCCCCCGGTCGCCTGACGAAACCCGGGAAAGAAGAAAATCTTGCGCAAGCCGTTGGATTGCGGTGATGGCAACGCATGGCAACCGGACACCCACTCCTCGGCGCTGAGGTAGTCCAGATTCAGCCACAGCGGCGGGCGCATGCGCTGAGGCATGGCGTCCCGATAAGCCTGTGGCAAACGGCAGGCAAACGACTCGATCACCACGTCCGCCGGTTCGGTCGGCTGCCAGTCTTTGGTCCAATGGCAGACGCTGACCCCCTCCTGCCACTGCTGCGCGGCATCCACCTGAGCCCCCGGACACAACCGCACAAAGGGCTGCAAATCATCCACCCACAAACGTACCGCGAAGGGGTACTCTGCCGCCAATTGCCGGGCCAGACGCCACGTAACCCCGATATCGCCGTAGTTATCGACAACGTTGCAAAAAATATCCCAGGAGACTTTCATGCCTGGTTCCCTAAAGAAGAAACGCTAAAGCTGCTGATTGTCTGTCATAACGGCCTGCAAGCTCCAGCTTCGGCCGTCTGTCGTGCGACAATCGTTGGCATCGATGGTCACACCAGGAATTTTCAATGCTCTCTCACCCCCTGAAATTGATTATTTGCATTGCCGTGGGCGTCTGGCTCGGTTTCATTGCTATCGCGGTGACGGTGGGACTGGCTTACACCACGACGCTCGCCAGCCAGGTCAGCGCATTGAACAGCGTTGTCAGCCAGTTCAAGGCTTCTATCCTCAGCTCACGTCCTCCGGCGCAACCGGCGTCGGAAAACCCGATGTTCGACAAGTACAAACAAAACCTGCAGGACAGCCAGGCCCAGCAAGCCCAGGAACAGAATCAGGCCGCTCAGGAAAAACGCCTCAGCGCGCCGAAATGCCAATTCTGGTTACAGCAGGATCAAACTGCGCCCAGTGAAAAAACCCGGGCCAATGTCAGTCAGTTTTGTGGTTAGGCCTGATGCAATCAATCCTGAATAAGCAGTCTGTACTCGAACTGATCATCGCCAGACTCGTCATTGATCTGGACGTTGCGCAACGTGCAGCCCAGACCGCCTACGAAACCGCGACCCACGAAGAAAATATCGCCGAGAACAAGTACGACACCCTTGGCCTGGAGGCGTCGTACCTGGCAGCGGGTCAAGCACGGCGCGTCGAGGAAATCCGTCAATCACTGGTGCTGTTCCAGAACCTGAGCCTGCGACCTTTCGACGAGCAACGCGGGATTCAAATCGGCGACCTGCTCAGCCTGGAGGCCGGCAACGGCAGCCAGCAGCAATTGTTCCTCGGGCCCGATGCCGCCGGCTTGAAGATCTACCTGGGCGACGTATTGATCACCGTCATCACGACCCGCGCACCGCTGGGGCAAAACCTGCTCGGCAAAGCGGAGGGGGATGTTGTAGAAATCACCATCAACGGCGCGCGCCAATCGTTCGAAGTCACTCAAGTGATGTGAGACCTATCCGTTTGCAGGGTTGATCCCCCCAACTTTTTCTGGGTAAGGTGCACTGTCGCTACATCACCAGTGGCCTGGACAGACATCCGGGAACAAGGACTCAATACGCAAGGAGATTTTTCATGACGAACGTCATCACTTTCCCTGACGCCCATGAACGTGATCGCCTCAAGTCCGATGACCATCCTGGGTTGTTATATCTGAGTAAGAAAGAGCGCCTACTGATCGAGGAGCTGCGACTGACCAGCCATGCGGGTCGGCAATATGTGTACGACTATGCGCACATCATGCAGGTGTCCAAGCCCCTGCACCCTGATTAAGGCCGACCGGCGGTATCGGCTCGCCGGACATATCGAGGCGACTGGCGTGCGGCTATAGTGGCGGCAAGGGCGTTATTGCCCGTCCGTTTACTTGAGCATCAGGAATTTTTCATGACTGCCGCCACGCCCGACGCCCCCGTTTCCGATCCCGTCGCACCGATTGCGCCGAAGAAAGCGCAGGTCGATCATCTGCGCTTCCACAAGCAGCATGCGCACCTGTCGACAACCTTCGGCAACGACAGCTTTGCCCTCAAGGCTGAAGCATTCGCACGCTTCTTCGGCACGCCAATGTTTCTTGGCGGGCAAACGTTGATCGTTGTGTTGTGGATCGGGGTCAACCTGAGTGGCTTCACCCAATTCGACGTCTATCCGTTCATCCTGCTCAACCTGGCATTCAGCCTGCAAGCGGCCTACGCCGCCCCCTTGATCCTGCTCGCCCAGACCCGTCAGGCCGCACGGGACAAAGCCCACGCCGATGCCGATGCGCAGCACCGGGAAGCACTGGCGTTAGCCAATGAGCAACGCATGGCAATGGCCGCACAGAGCTCTGCGCAAATGCTCCAACTGCTTGAGCAGAACACCCGCCTGACCGAAATGACCAAAGCCCTGACCGAGCGAGTCGAGACCCTGACCGTGGAAATGCACGGGCACTTCGTCAAAAAGAAAGTGGACCCTGTGTAGCGCACTATTGCGCAGCAAAATCGGGCTGGATTCCGCCCAGAGAATCCAGCCATTTTGCGACTGCTGCGCAGCCGATCGCAGACAAGTCAGCTCCTACCTGTCAAAAGCATTGCAACTTGTCTGCGAAGACCTTCAACGAGGCCTGTCACTGCCAGCCGAAGCGTCGGATGTAGAAGCCTTTCACCGCTTGGGTCAGGCCCATGTAAGCCAGCAGAATCACCGGCAGGAAGACGAAGTACAGCGACGGCAACGCTTGCAGTTTGAAGTAATGCGCCAACGGTCCCATCGGCAGGAAGATCCCCACAGCCATGATGACGAAGGTCATCACCATCAGCGGCATGGCCGCGCGGCTTTGCAGGAACGGGATCTTCGGCGTGCGGATCATGTGCACGATCAAGGTCTGGGTCAGCAGCCCGACGACAAACCAGCCCGACTGGAACAGGGTTTGATGGTCTGGGGTGTTGGCGTCGAACACGTACCACATCAAGGCAAAGGTGGTGATGTCGAAGATCGAGCTGATCGGGCCGAAGAACAGCATAAAGCGCCCGACATCCGCAGGCTGCCACCGCTGCGGCTGTTTGAGCATTTCCTCATCGACGTTATCGAAGGGGATGGCAATCTGCGAAATGTCGTACAGCAGGTTTTGCACCAGCAGATGCATGGGCAACATCGGCAGGAACGGGATAAACGCGCTGGCCACCAGCACCGAGAACACGTTACCGAAGTTGGAGCTGGCGGTCATTTTGATGTACTTGAGCATGTTGGCGAAGGTCCGACGGCCTTCCAGTACGCCCTCCTCCAGGACCATCAGGCTTTTTTCCAGGAGGATGATATCCGCCGCTTCCTTGGCGATGTCCACCGCGCTGTCGACTGAAATACCGATATCAGCCGTGCGCAACGCCGGGGCGTCATTGATGCCGTCGCCCATAAAACCGACCACGTGCCCGTTGGCTTTGAGCATGCGCACAATGCGTTCCTTGTGCGCAGGCGTGAGCTTGGCGAAGACATTGGTGGTCTCCACCGCGACGGCCAATTCAGCATCGCTCATGCCCTCGACATCCCCTCCGAGCAGCAGCCCTTGTTGCTCGAGGCCCACCTCACGGCAGATTTTCGCGGTCACCAGCTCGTTATCGCCGGTCAATACTTTTACTGCTACGCCATGGGCGGCCAACGCCTTGAGCGCCGGAGCGGTGCTTTCTTTGGGTGGATCGAGGAATGCCACATAACCGATCAATGTCAGCTCTTGTTCATCCGCCAGACTGTACGTGTCTCGACCCGGCGCCATCGAGCGAGCAGCCACCGCCACAACCCGCAGCCCCTCTTCGTTGAACGCCGCAGTCACCTGACGAATACGCGCCAGCAGTTCAGCGCTCAGCGCTTCATCCTCATCGCCATGGCGAACGCGCTTGCACACCGCCAGCACTTCCTCCACCGCGCCTTTGCAAATCAACACATGCGCCTGATCCTGCTCGGCCACCACCACCGACATGCGCCGGCGGGTGAAGTCGAAGGGGATTTCATCGACCTTCTGAAACGCGGTGGCGACTTTCAGCTCGCGGTGCACTTCAACGTGCTCCAGCACCGCCACGTCGAGCAGGTTTTTCAGGCCCGTCTGGTAATAGCTATTCAGATACGCCATTTCCAGAACGTCGTCCGACTCATCGCCCCAGACATCAACGTGGCGAGCCAGGAAAATCTTGTCCTGCGTCAGCGTGCCGGTTTTGTCCGTGCACAGCACGTCCATGGCGCCGAAATTCTGGATCGCGTCGAGGCGTTTGACGATGACCTTCTTGCGCGACAGGAACACCGCACCTTTGGCCAGGGTCGAGGTGACGATCATCGGCAACATTTCCGGGGTCAGCCCGACGGCGACGGACAGCGTGAAGAGCAGCGCCTGGGTCCAGTCGCCCTTGGTGAAACCGTTGATGAACAGCACCAGTGGCGCCATCACAAACATGAAGCGAATAAGCAGCCAGCTGACTTTGTTAACCCCGGTCTGAAACGAGGTCGGAGCACGGTCGGTAGCGCTGACCCGTTGAGCCAGCGCGCCAAAATAGGTGTTATTACCGGTGGTCAGAATCACCGCAGTGGCGGCACCGGACACCACGTTGGTGCCCATGAACAGAATATTTTCCAGGTCCAGCGGGTTGTGGGTGCCTGCATCCTGCTGACGGGCGTACTTCTCGACCGGCATGGATTCACCCGTCATCGCCGCTTGGCTGACGAACAGGTCCTTGGCGCTGAGCACCCGGCAATCGGCAGGGATCATGTCACCCGCCGACAACACAATCAGGTCACCGGGTACCAGTTGCTTGATTGGCAATTCGATCCGCGATGCTCCCTGGACCGCTGCTGCCGCACCATAGAACCTGGCGAACATCGGCGTCGCCTCTTTGCTGGTCCCCCGACGCATGACGGTCGCGGTGTTGCTCACCATCGCCTTGAGGGCATCGGCGGCCTTGTTCGACTTGGCTTCCTGCCAGAAACGCAGCAACGTCGAGAGCACCACCATCGAGAGAATCACGGTGGCAGCTTTCATGTCATCGGTCAGCCAGGAGATGACCGCCAGCAAGGTCAGCAGCAGGTTGAACGGGTTTTTATAGCAGTGCCACAGGTGAACCCACCATGGCAGCGGTTGCTCGTGCTCGACTTCGTTGAGGCCGTATTGCTCGCGCAGTACTTCAGCTTCGCTGTCGCTCAGACCTTCGTTGTGGCTGCCGAGCTTTTCCAGCAAAGCACCCACATCACTGTTGGCCCCCGCCACCAGGGTTTGTGCCAGGGTCGGCGGCACCTCGCGGCTGACCGGGGCATCGGTCAGGCTGTCCAGCAGTGCCAATCGACGGAAGTGCCGGGAGAAATGTCGAGTCCGCAGAAAGCCTGCGAAAAATTCTTTCAAAAGGGCGAGTTTCATCGCTATTCCCCTAACGGTTTACGGCAGGAACCTATTGGCAGGCTCGGCCGACCTTAAGCCCTGCTCGACTTGTCGGCAAGGCAGGTCTGGCCCGCATATCGAAAACGACACGCGCGTCCGCAGCACCGCGGTGATCGACTCGGGGCTGGTCGCGCCAAAACGCCCATATGAGCGCGATCCCCCCTGATACCGATCAGTCGATCAACGAATAAACCAACGCCGAAATCGCTACCAGACCGACCACGGTCACAAAAACGTTGGACGCCTTGCCAGCGTAACGACGCATCGCCGGGATTTTGTGGATGGCGTACATCGGCATCAGGAACAACAGCGCAGCAATGACCGGCCCGCCCAGGGTTTCGATCATGCCGAGGATGCTCGGATTCAAGGTCGCCACCAGCCAGCAGACCAGCAACATGAACGCCGCTGTCAGCCGATCCAGGGTGCGTGGCGCCGGACGATGCCCGGTTTTGACGACCAGGCCTTTAAGGCCTTCGCTGGCGCCGATGTAGTGACCCAGAAACGACTTGGTGATGGCGACAAAGGCAATCAGCGGCGCGACAAAAGCAATCGTCGGGTTGCTGAAGTGATTGGCCAGGTAGGACAGGATCGACAGGTTCTGCGCCTTGGCTTCGGCCAGCTGCAGCGGCGACAAGGTCAGCACGCAACTGAACACAAAGAACAGCACCATCACCACCATCAGCCCGTGGGCGCGCGCGAGAATCTGCGAACTGCGCACTTCGGCGTGGCGGCCGTACTGGCGTTTCTGGTCCACGGCGAAGGCCGAGATGATCGGCGAATGGTTGAACGAGAAGACCATCACCGGAATCGCCAGCCACAGGGTGTGCAGCAGCGCCGACGGTTCAGGCAGCGTGGTCGCGGTGGCCAGAATTCCGCCGTTCCAGTGCGGGATCAGAAACACCGCCAGGAACAGCAACGCAACGATGAAGGGGTAAACCATCAGACTCATTGCCTTGACGATTGCCTTCTCGCCACAGCGCACCACCGCGAGCAGCCCGACGATCAGCAAAAACGCCAGCAGCGCTCTGGGTGGCGGCTGCACATGCAGTTGATGCTCGAGAAAACTGCCCACGGTATTGGTCAACGCCACGCTGTAAATCAGCAGGATCGGGAACACCGCAAAGAAATACAGCAAGGTAATCAGCGCGCCAGCGGTCTTGCCGAAATGCTGCTCGACGACCTCGGTGATATCGGCACCTTCGCGTCCGGACAACACAAACCGGGTCAAGCCACGGTGGGCGTAGAACGTCATGGGGAACGCCAGCACCGCCAGAATCAACAGTGGCCAGAAGCCCCCGATACCGGCGTTGATCGGCAGAAACAACGTGCCCGCACCGATTGCGGTGCCAAACAGGCCCAGCATCCAAGTGGTGTCATGGTGGCTCCAAGAGGCAACGCCCGCTGGCACCGATTCAACGCGTTCATCGACGCTGGTGGCCTGGTCATTCATCCGTTCGACATCTCCGCTAGCCAGTCATTACTGCAAGGCCGGGGCGGATCACAACACTGTACAGTCAGCGCCCCCAACCTTAAGAGGGGCGCGATTGTCCGGGATTAGGCTTAAGAATCAAAGCCCTGCCTGAGGAACGGTCTTCAGCGCGTCAGTACAACAGTGC
Organism: Pseudomonas sp. 5C2; assembly: GCF_034314155.1. Classification (NCBI taxonomy): domain Bacteria; kingdom Pseudomonadati; phylum Pseudomonadota; class Gammaproteobacteria; order Pseudomonadales; family Pseudomonadaceae; genus Pseudomonas; species Pseudomonas sp. 5C2. The sequence continues at coordinate 2,671,063 of NZ_JAVIWH010000002.1, forward strand.
TCAACGATTCGCGAAAACCCCTTACATCCAGCCCAACCACTTCCAGTAGGTCGCGCCGAACACCAGCATCAGCAGGTACCCAATCAGCGTCACGACCAGGCCGACACGGGCAAATTGTTTGGCGGTGAAGGTTTCCGTGCCCAGGCACACCATGTTCTGCGGTGCATTGACCGGCAGGATGAAGCCATAGCTGACCGCAAAGCCCAGCAGCATGGTCATGCCCAGTCGATTGAAATCGCCGGGCAAGGTTTGCAGCACGGCAATCAGGATCGGCAACATGGCCGAGGTCAGCGCGGTCGCACTGGCGAACCCCAGGTGAATCAAAATCAGAAACGCCCCGAGGATTGCGAAGACGCCCAGCGGGCCTACTTGGTCCAGGCCGGTATGGCTGACCACCTGAGTGCCGAGCCATTGACCCGCGTGGGTGTTCAGGAGCGCCGTACCGAGGCTGATCCCCACCCCGAACACAATCACCGTGCCCCATGGAATCCGCGACTGCACGTCCTTCCAAGTCATGATCCCCCAGCGCGGCAGGAGCAAAATTACCAACCCTGCATAGGTCGTCGAGGTGGTGTCGAAGCTGTGCAGTTTGCCCTCGGTGGACCAAACCAGGAGCAGCAGTATCGAGACGGTCAACAGACGTTTCTGCGCGCCGGTCATGGGCCCGATATCGGCCAACGACTTGGCAACCGCCTCCTTGCCACCGGGAATGCTGTCGCTTTCAGGCGGGAGCATCTTCAGCACCAGAAACATCAGTACGCCAGACATGATGATTGCCCACGGAGCGCCGGCAATCAGCCAGTCGATCCAGGCCACGCGTTGGCCGAGCATCTTGTCCATGAACCCGGCTGTCAGCAGGTTCTGCGCGGCGGCGGTCTGAATCCCGACGTTCCAGATGCTGGTGCCCTGCGCCACGATGATCATGATCGCGGCGGCGATATTCGAGCGTTTATCCACACCGAATGCCGCGATGACCCCCATCATGATGGGTACGACACAGGCACTGCGCGCCGTCGCACTCGGGACCACAAGGCTCAGTAAAATCGTCACCACGATGGCACCGAGCATGATGCGTCGGGTGCTGGTGCCGATCCGCGACAGCGTGACCAGAGCAATGCGCCGATCCAGCCCGGTATGGGTCATGGCCGCCGCGATGAACAGCGCGCCCACGACCAGCGCCAGCGCAGAGTTGGAAAACCCGGTCAAGGCCATGGTAATCGCGGCAGAAGAGCCGTAAATCACCGAAGGGTCCTGAAGCGTCGGCGCCGTCCCCAGCAAAAACGCCATGAGCGAGGTAATCATGATCGCACTGGCTTCGTACGACACGGCCTCGGTAATCCAGACAACCACGGCGAACGCCAGAATCGCCAGCATCCGATGGCCTGCGACGGGCAAGTCGGTCGGCAACGGCAAGAGCAGCACGCCCACCATTACCAGCGCGGCGACCACCAACCCCACAGGAAATTTGATGCGGGCCGCAGGCTGCGCCGGCACGGTCTCGGGTGCGTTCATGTCCATCCCCCTGATCCTTCATGACCTGACTCAGACAGACATCCGCAACACCGCGAGCATCCAGCTACCGCGCGCAGAATAGCAGCACAGCCGCCGACAGGCCTTGACCCGAGTCAACGGGCCCGGACCTGAGCCCTGATCCATCAATGCAGGGGGCTACTCCGCCTGATTGCTCCGCAGTGGCACCCGCAGCTCGACGCGCAAACCATCCGGCTGACTGTCGAATGTCAGGGAGCAGGCGCAGCGCTGAACAATGGCCTGGACGATGGCCAGGCCCAGGCCGCTTCCAGGGCTTTTACCGTTGCGCCAGAAACGTTCGGTGAGGTGCTGCAGGTCCTCGCTCGCAATGCCAGGGCCGTGGTCGCGCACATGGAAGCAGGCGGTATGCACATCGGCCTCAAGGCTCAGCTCGACATGCGCATCGGCAGGCGTGTGGCGCAACGCGTTATCCAGCAGATTGCGCAACGCGGCAACGGCCAATACCGCGGGCATCTCCACCGCCGCGAGGGAGAGATTTTTCGGCATGTGCAGTTCGATGCGCGAACTATCGCCCGGGCTAGCGTCGTGGATGGCCAACCGCGCAACCTCTTCAGCACTGCACTGCACCCCATCATCAAACGACAGACTGCCCTCCACCCTGGCCAGTAACAGCAATTGCTCCAGGGTTCGGTGCAGACGGTCGGCCCCCTCTTCCGCGTGGGCCAATGAGCGATCCCGCACCGGACCTTCGGTCATGCGCGCCACTTGCAGGTGGGTTTTGATAGCGGTCAGCGGACTGCGCAGTTCATGGGCGGCATCGCCGGTCAGGCGGCGCTCGCGCTCAAGGGTCTGGGCGATGCGCTGGAACAATTGATTCTGGGTGTCCAGTAACGGCTGCAGCTCGCTGGGCAGATCGGGGACGTGCAACGGCTCGACGGAATCCGCACTGCGCCGCTTCAAGGCATCGCGCATTCGATTGAGCGGCGCCAAACCCTGACCAATGCCCAGCCACAGCAACGCCAGGCTACCGAACAAGGCCACCGCCACCGGCACCGACGCCGCGAGCAAGATGGAATGCTGGAGGGTGTCGCGTTCAGCCTGTCGATCCGCCGTGGTAATGCGCAGATCCCCCTGGGTCAGGGTGAAACTGCGCCAGTGTTCGTCATTGATCAATTGATCGTGAAAGCCGGACTGCTGGGCGTCGAGGGCCTGATCGGGGTCGGCATGACTGCGCACCAGCACCTCCCCCCGCAGCGAACTGACCTGGCACGCGAGCCCGCCGGGAATACCCAATTGCTCGGCACTCAGCGGCGTGCCGTCACTTTTGCCGGGGGTCGGCAACTGCTCGAGCAGACCGGCAACCATGTGCGCCGACGCGCCCAGACGCTGGTCGAGGGACAGCATCATCTGGCTGCGCAAATCGCAGAGCATCCAGGCCGCTGCCAGGGCCCAGATCAACACGAATACCGACCCGAGAATCAGGCTCAGGCGCACCCTTAAACTCATCATGGCGCCTCCGGCCCGGCGCTCTTGGCATCCGCAGGACCGAGTCGATAACCCAAGCCACGCACGGTTTCGACAATCGTGTGGCCCAGTTTTCGACGCAGGTGGTGAATGTGCACGTTGAGCGCATTGCTCTCCACGTCATCGCCGAAACCATAGACGCTGTCCTTCAGTTGCTCGCTGGACAACACCCGACCGCGGTTATGCAACAAGGCATGCAACAGCGCCTGCTCGCGACGGGAGAGGTCCACCGGCTGCCCGGCCAGCACGGTTTCGCGGCTGCTGGGGTCGTAGGTCAGGCAGCCGTGTTCGATCAGGTTCACCGAACGCCCCGCCACCCGACGGATCAGGGTGTGCAAGCGAGCGCTTAACTCGCGCAGATCGAAGGGTTTGAGCAGGTAATCGTCAGCCCCCGCCTGCAAACCGGCGACCCGATCAGTCACCGTGTCCCGCGCCGTGAGAATCAGCACGGGCAATTCAAGACCGTTCTGGCGCAGTTGGCGCAACAGCGTCAGGCCGTCTTCATCGGGCAAGCCGAGATCGAGAATCAACACATCGAACTGCGCCGCCAGCACCATCGCCCGCGCAGCCGCCGCCGTGGCGACATGGTCCACCGTCAGCCCTTGGGCATTAAGGCCCGCGACAATGCCGCTGGCGATCAAGTCATCGTCTTCGCAAAGCAATACGTGCATGGTGGACTCGGGAAAAAAAGCTATTAAAGCAGAACACGATTAACCCGCGATTAATGATCCCGTGTCCACCCACCCCTGCAGGAGACTCCGCGGCGTCGAAGACGGTGCCCACGCTCCGCCATTAACGCTCGCTTAATCGACATGCCGCATCCTTACCCCACCTGTCACTTCAAGGCTTTTTTGTTCATGCGGATTTTTTGGCTGTTTATCTTTTATCTGATACCCGCCCTGGCCCAGGCACTCCCGAGCACCGACCCTTTCGCTCAGGCGGACTTTCTGCCAGCGGACAAGGCGTTTACGTTCAGCTCCGAGCGCATGGCCTCGGGCGAGACGCGCCTGCACTGGCGCATCAGTGAAGGGTATTACCTGTATCAGCAGCGTCTGAAATTCGAGGGCCTGTCGCCAGACAACAGGCCCGTACTGCCTGAAGGCGAGCCGCACAGCGATGAGTATTTCGGCGCGCAGGCCGTGTATCGCAACACCTTGGACTTGATGATCCCCGTCGCTGCCAGCGGGCAAGTGAAGCTGAGCTGGCAAGGGTGTGCCGACGCCGGGCTGTGTTATCCACCGCAAAACAAAGTGCTCGATCTGGGCGGCAACAACAACATCAATTCAGGCATTTCTCAGGCGCCGGACCAAGCACTGGCAAGTAGCCTGCAGCAACGCGCACTCGGCTGGAGCCTGTTGATTTTCTTTGGCCTGGGCTTGCTACTGGCCTTTACCCCCTGCTCGTTACCGATGCTGCCGATTTTGGCCGGTGTGGTGGTCGGCAGTGGTGCGAGCCCCAAACGCGGGCTCGCCCTGGCCAGCAGTTATGTGCTGAGCATGGCGCTGATCTACGCAGGTCTCGGTGTACTGGCTGCGCTACTGGGCGCCAACCTGCAAGCGCTGTTGCAACAACCCTGGCTACTCGGCAGTTTCGCCGCGCTGTTTGTGATACTGGCGCTGCCGATGTTCGGCCTTTTCGAACTGCAACTGCCCGCCGTCCTGCGTGATCGGCTGGAAAGTGCCGGGCGCCAGCGTCAAGGCGGGAGTCTGGTGGGTGCCGGGGTGTTGGGTGCCTTGTCCGGGCTGATGGTCGGCCCTTGCATGACCGCACCGTTGGCCGGCGCGTTGCTCTACATCGCGCAAAGCGGCAATGCGCTGCACGGCGGCCTGGTGTTGTTTGCCATGGGCTTGGGCATCGGTGTGCCACTCTTGCTGCTGGTCACGATGGGCAATCGCTTCCTGCCGAAACCGGGCGCCTGGATGAACCTGCTCAAAGGCGTGTTTGGCTTTCTGTTCCTCGGTACCGCATTAATCATGGTACGACCGCTACTGGATGAGTCGCTGTGGGTCGGTATGTGCGGTGTTCTGCTATTGGTCGCAGCCTATGCCGCCGTGATGCAGGCCCGGCAACTCAAGCGCGCCGCGATCCTGTTCGGCCCCGGCGGACTGGTGATCGGACTCTGGGGAGCCTTGATGCTGATCGGCGCGGCAGGCGGCGCCGAAGATCCGTTGCGCCCATTACAGGTGTACAACGCCACGCCGGGGGCTACGGTGCAGAACGCCGTTGAACATAACGCGTTCACCACAGTCAATGAACCCGAAGCCCTTCAGCGCGAACTCAACGCTGCAAAGGCGCAAGGTCAATGGGTGTTCCTCGACTACTATGCCGACTGGTGCGTGTCCTGCAAGGTCATGGAGAAACAGGTGTTCGCAAAAGCCGAGGTGCTGGCCGCATTGAAAGAGGTCCGCCTGCTACGCCTGGACGTCACTGCCGACAATGCCGCCAGCCGCGAACTTCTCAGTCGCTATCAAGTACCGGGGCCGCCGAGCCTGCTGTGGATAAGTCCTACGGGCGAAGAACGGCGTGACCGACGCATCACCGGCGAGGTCGACGCTCAGCCCTTTCTGCAACACTGGCAAGCAACCCGGGAGCGTGGCTGATGTTGAGTTTCTCGATTGGCCCCTTCGCCCTCGCGATGAACCACGTGCTGCTGATCGCCGCTCTAGGGTTGGCAACCCTGGTCGGCTGGCGTGTCGCCAAGCGTGGCGGGGTCAATCCCGAGTCGGCGCTATTCAGCCTGTTCGTGCTCGGTCTACTCGTCGCTCGGCTGGGGTTTGTAATCGCTTACTGGCCACAGTTCCGCGAAGAACTCTGGCAGATCGTCGACATTCGCGACGGTGGTTTTCTGATCTGGCCCGGCGTGCTCGCAGTGATACTGGGCGGCCTTTGGCGCGGCTGGCGTCAGCACGCGTTGCGCCGACCGCTGGGGTTGGGCTTGAGCAGCGGCTTGCTGTTCTGGTTGCTGGCAACCATGGGCCTGAACATCTACCAGGAAAGCGCGCGCCTGCCTCAGATGACCTTGCGCAATGCCGCCGGAGAATCGGTGCAGTTGGCCGATTACACAGGCAAACCGTTGGTAATCAACCTGTGGGCAACGTGGTGCCCCCCGTGTCGCCGGGAAATGCCGGTGCTGCAAAAGGCGCAGGCAGAACGTGAGGACGTGGTCTTCCTGTTCGTTAACCAAGCCGAAAGCCAGCAGACCGTCACCGGTTTTATCGCCGACCAAGGCCTGCGTCTGCGTAACGTGTTGTTCGATGGCAGCGGCAAACTGGCGCAAAGCGTCGGCTCTATGGCCCTGCCCACCACCATTTTCTACACCGCCGATGGCCGCTTACGCGGCAGCCACCTCGGTGAATTGTCCAACGCCAGCCTGGCGCGTTACCTCGATAACGTCGACAGCGATGCATCCCCTTCACATTCAAGGACTACCCCATGACACTACCCCGTCACTTTTTAGCCGTCTCCATCAGTCTGCTCGCCCTGCAAAGCTCGCTGCTGCATGCCGAAACATGGCCCGAACCGATCCGGGCGATGGAAGCCAAGGGCGCGCGCATCGTCGGCAGTTTCGATGCCCCGGATGGCCTGCGCGGGTATGCCGCCGAGTATCAGAATCAAGGCATGGCGTTCTACCTGACAGCGGATGGCAAACATGTGCTGGCCGGCAATCTGTATGACGAAAAAGGCAAGGACTTGAGCAAGGCGCCGCTGGACAAGCTGGTGTATGCGCCGATGGCGAAAGAAGTCTGGAACAAGATGGAGAACAGCACCTGGATCGCCGACGGCAGCAAGACCGCACCCCGAGTGGTCTACCTATTCAGCGACCCGAATTGCCCCTACTGCAACATGTTCTGGGAACAGGCACGGCCGTGGGTCAAGGCCGGCAAAGTGCAGTTGCGGCACATCATGGTCGGTATCATCCGCGAAGACAGCGCCGCCAAATCCGCCACGCTCCTGGCCGACAAATCCCCCGAAGTCGCGCTGAACGCTCACGAAAGCGCTGGCAAAGGCAGCCCGCTCAAACCCCTGGCAACCATCCCGAAAGATATCCAGACCAAGCTCGACGCCAACCTGCAATTAATGACCGATCTGGGCCTGTCCGCCACCCCGGCCATCTTCTACCTCGACGACCAAGGCCACCTGCAACAGCAACAAGGCGCACCATCGCCCGAGACCTTGAACAAAATAATGGGCCCCAAATAAACCTGGCAGGATATAGAACTGACTTGCCTGCGAAAAAGCCGGGGTCGCGTCCGACCAGGAGCACCTTCATGCGATGGTGAACCCAGCTATTTTGCGACGGCTCCGCAGCCGATTCGCAGACAAGTCTGCTCCTACGGCCTAGCGGCCAGAGGCTGAGACAGTGTGGGCAATGCTTTTGATAGGTAGGAGCTGACCGGGACGCGTAGTTTTGTCTGCGAATAAGCCCGGCACGGGCTTCCAGCTAGCACGGCAGCGCGGGATTTTCCACAGAGGTCAGCGGCGTTTCAACGTCACCGACGGCAATTCACCAAATTGATTCTTGTAGTACTCGGCGAAGCGGCCCAGATGGAGGAAGCCGTAATCCAGAGCGATTTCGGTCAGGTTGCGCACGCCCTGGCTCGGGTCAGACAAACTGGCCTGAATGCGTTCGAGCTTTTTGCTGCGGATGTAGTTCATCGGGGTGGTGCCGGCATGGCGTTCGAACAGCGCATACAGCGAACGAATGCTCATGTGGCTCAACTGCGCGAGTGACTCGACGGTGATGTCTTGCTTGAGGTTCTGCGCAATGTACTGGGCCAGTCGTTCGAATGGCGCGGACTGCACGTCAAGCGTCTCACGGTTGACGTTGGTGCCCAGCAGCGAGAGCAGTTTGCTCGCAATGATCTGGGTGTAATGCTCACGAACCCGAGGCAACACCAAGTCCGTTTCCGCTTCCTGACAGACCAATCCCAACAGGCTCATAAAACCATCGAGTTCGGCCAGCTTATGGCGATTGGAGGCAAAACGAATGCCTTCGCTGGGCTTATGCCAGCGTAACTCGGCGCAGGTCAGGTCGAGCAAAGGCAGCGGCAACTTGAGAATGAATTTTTCGCAATCGGCGGAATACATCAGGTCCACCGGATCGTCCGGGTTAATCAACAGTAACTCGCCCGGCGCGAAGTAATGCTCCTGCCCATAGGATTTGGACAGGCACTGACCCCGCAGTAGAATTTGCAAGTGATAGATAGTTTCAAGCGCGGGAGACGTCACGTGAACACTGGCGCCATAACTGATACGGCACAGGTCGAGACTGGCGAACTTAGTGTGATTCAGACTGGCCTGCGGTCTTGATGTTGCAGGCAGCCGGATGCAGTGGGAACCGACATGCTGATTGACGTATTCCGACACCGCGTAAGGGTCGGCGCGCTCAAACACCATGCTCTTTTCGTTAAGCAGAAGGCTTTGCATACACCGCACACCCATCTTGTTTTTATAGTTGCTCACAATGCCCGGAAGACCCGGGCATTGGCACTATCAAGAGGGTACTGGAGATAGCGGGCAAACAACAGACGACTGTCCGATCACCGAACACTCTCTGCAATCAACTGATAGCCGGGCAACTGTCCAGTGAATGTTTGATGCGGCATGTTACGCATCCATGTGAAAATGACATACACCATCTCACGAGCCCTAATCGGGAGGCTCCAGCAATGCGCTACTCGGAAGACCATAAAGCCCAAACTCATCAACGGATCGTCAACGAAGCGTCTGCGCGCTTTCGGCGTGATGGCATCGGCGCAACAGGCCTGCAACCGCTGATGAAAGCCCTGGGCATGACCCATGGCGGCTTTTATGCTCACTTCAAATCCAAAGATGACCTGGTTGAACAATCACTGCGCAAAGCTGCCGACGATGTGACTGTTCGTTGCAACGGCCTGTTCGCAGAGGAAAACCCGCTGGCAGCTTTTATAGACAGTTATCTGTCGTCTGAGCATCGCGCATCGCCAGATACAGGCTGCCCGCTGCCGACCATGTCCGCCGAGCTGGGCCAACGCGGACAGGCCAGTCCGACGACCGATGAATGTATCCAGTCCCGGCTCAAATCCATCGAAAACACCCTTCCCGATCAAACCAATGCCAGCGAACAAAGCATCGTCATGCTCTCGACCTTGGTCGGTGCATTGCTACTGTCGCGTAGCGCAAATGACCCCGCGCTATCCGATCGAATCCTCGACACCACGCGTGAGTGGCTTAAGCAGCAAGCCACCGCATGACTATTCACTTACACCCACTCAATCATGCCAACGCCGAAACAGTACGCTCGCATTGACCCCGCCAAACCCAAAACCGTTGGACAAGGCATATTCAATGGCCATCGGTCGTGCCGCGCCATGGACAATATCCAGGCCCTGCGCCGCTTCATCGGGATTGTCGAAATTAAGGGTGGCTGGCGCAATTTGATCGCGAATCGCCAATGCCGTAAAAATCGCCTCGATCCCGCCTGCCGCGCCGAGTAAATGCCCGGTGGCTGACTTGGTCGACGTCACTGCAATCGACGCCTGATCACCAAACACCGCCTTGATCGCCGCCATCTCACCCATGTCACCCACCGGCGTGGACGTGGCGTGCGCATTGAGATGCTGGATCTCAGAAGGTTGAATCCCCGCCTGACGAATCGCCGCCTGCATCGAGCGCCGAGCCCCGCTGCCATCTTCCGGCCCGGCGGTCAGGTGATAGGCATCAGCCGTGGTGCCATACCCCACCAACTCGACAATCGGCTTGGCCCCCCGCGCCAACGCATGTTCCAGCGACTCAATCACCAAAATCCCTGCGCCCTCACCCATCACAAACCCATCGCGATCACGATCAAACGGACGCGACGCACGCTCCGGCGTGTCATTGAACGCACTGGACAGCGCCCGTGCCGCTGCAAATCCGCCAAGGCTCACGCGATCAATCGCCGCCTCAGCACCGCCACAGACCGCTATATCCGCCTCACCGCAACGAATCATCCGCGCTGCATCGCCAATCGCCTGAACACCCGCCGCGCACGCAGTCACGGGTGCGCCCAACGGCCCCTTGAAACCATGCTGGATCGAAACATTGCCCGCCGCGAGATTGACCAGAAACGAAGGGATCGTGAACGGCGACAAACGGCGCGGGCCACGGCTGTCCGTGATCCTCACCGCCTCTGCAATTGCACTGAACCCCCCCACGCCAGAACCAATGATGGTGGCCGTGCGCTCCTGAGCTTCTTCGCTGTCAGCAACCCAACCCGCCTGAGCCACCGCCTCCTTGGCCGCCGCCAGCGCGTACAGAATGAAGCGGTCCATCTTCTTCTGCTCTTTAGGAGGCGCAGCAGCGTCCACATCGAACCCAGCCTCGGCGTCATCGGCAATTAACGGCACAACCCCACCGACCTTGCCCGGCAAATCGGCCACCACCTCTTCCGGTAACCGAATCACCCCGGAGCGGCCCGCCAACAAGCGTTGCCACACCACCTCCACGCCACAGCCCAAAGGTGACACCAGGCCCATGCCCGTCACTACAACTCGGCGTTCGCTCATGCAATAACCCTCAACGTTGAAATAGAAGCTCAAGCAACCGGAGCTTCGTAACGAGCCGCAGCATTGAGCTGAATCATACGATCCAAATCGCGCGCAACTAACAACAAATCGTAGCCGCGTTTGGCGAAACGGTCGGCATAAGTGTCGATTGTTTAATAGGACTGTCGCACAGCCAACCGGGGCGCGCTCAACTCGGACGACCTTCATCCGATGGTGAATCCAGCCATTCTGCGATTGTTTAATAGGAGGCCGCGCCTTGTCGCACAGCAAACACAACCTCGATTCTGCCCCGCGGGCGTAGGAGCTGACTTGTCTGCGATAAGGGCGGCACGACCTTCATGCGGTGGTGAACCCAGCCATTCTGCGACTGCTATACAGTCGGACGCGACCCCGGGTCGATTCGCAGACAAGTCAGCTCCTACGAATAATCTTATATTTCATATGGTTATCGATTGTTTGATAGGAGGCCTCGTGTTGTCGCACAGCAAACACAACCTCGATTCTACCCGGCGGGCGTAGGAGCTGACTTGTCTGCGAATAAGGTCGGAACGACCTTCATGCGGTGGTGAACCCAACCATTCTGCGACTGCTACAGTCGGACGCGACCCCGGGTCGATTCGCAGACAAGTCAGCTCCTACAGATAATTCTCTATTTCAAATGGTTATCGATTGTTTGATAGGAGGCCTCGTGTTGTCGCACAGCAAACACAACCTCGATTCTGCCCGGCGGGCGTAGGAGCTGACTTGTCTGCGAATAAGGGCGGCACGACCTTCATCCGGTGGTGAACCCAACCATTTTGCGACTGCTATACAGTCGGACGCGACCCCGGGTCGATTCGCAGACAAGTCAGCTCCTACAAATAATCTTATATTTAAAATAGTTATCGATTGTTTGATAGGAGGCCTCGTGTTGTCGCACAGCAAACACAACCTCGATTCTGCCCCGCGGGCGTAGGAGCTGACTTGTCTGCGAATAAGGGCGGCACGACCTTCATCCGGTGGTGAACCCAACCATATTGCGACTGCTACGGTCGGACGCGAGGTGTCCTCTGACTTTTTTTGATAAAACCATGCAACAACCCCATTTCACACACCCATTAAAAAAGGCCAGTCAAAAGACCAGCCTTTCATCCACCGACGCCTGTTTAGTTAATGCTGACCTTGTCGCGATTTTTTTCAAGGATCGCTTTGCCGATGCCTTTCACCTCAAGCAGCTCATCAATCGACGCAAACTCGCCGTTGGCTTCACGGTAAGCCACGATGGCTTTGGCCTTGGCTTCACCCACTCCAGCCAATTCACGCTGAAGCATCTCGGCATCCGCAGTGTTGAGATTGATTCTTTCACCCTGCTCGGCCTGCATCATGGCTGGAGCGCTGGCAGGGACCGGCGAGGAAACCTCGGCAACAGGCGCGGCACTCACAGCGACCGAAGCAGTGGTGAACAAGGCAAACAAGAAGGACGAGAGGACAGAATTACGCATAAGTGACGCTCCATGTTATCCAGGGTGAGGGCAGCTTTCCGAAGCTGCCTCTCAAAGGTAGCCGAGCCCCGCCCCCCGTCAAAAACCGAAGCGTTACCGAATATTTGATCGCGCATGCAAAGCCATAGCGAACGTCAGCCCCGCCCAAAAACGCCCTTCGAGGTCATTTGAAACAATTATTTCTCGAACCAACGCTTTCTTCTGCTTGAGCGACGTAATTATGTCGAAGCACGACAACCCAACATTTTTCCGTGCTAGCACCATGAAATGATTCATTTAAATAAATGCCAAAAAACCGCCAAAACAGAAAAGCGTCAACTTGCCGGCAATCACACAACATCAACCCAAAAAAAAACAAACGGAAGCCGTTTTTTGACGACAAAAATAATGGCTTTCAGCTTGAACAACTTAATTTTAGAGGTAAATTTAGTTCAGGAGTTTTTTGACGCTCAGCAAAAAAGGCTCAAATCCGCGTTTGTTCGGACAAAGAAATACCGAATCAGGAGCAGCAAAATGTTAACTTTTTTTCTGTGCTGGGGCGCTGCTTCGGTAGTCGGCACTTTAATCGCACTAAGCCTTATCTGGAGCGGGAAACGCACCAGTCAAGAAAGCAGCGAACTATCATCCCGTACCGCCCAGAATTCGGCGGTGGCGCCAAGAACGTTGCGAGCTTGAACATCATCTAGCTTTCAGCTACCGCAACGTCATCGCTGGCTCATTGAACAATAAGCTATCAGTTGATACCAAGTGCTGAGTCCCTGATCTTGTTCTGGAGCCAGCACCGTCATGGTGCGTACCGACGCCAAAGTTGAAAATCCGTTTGTGATCGGCCGTAAGACATGACTGTTCAGCGACACACCTTAAAGACCCCACCGCGAACGCTCGGATCTACAGTCTACTCAAGACCGCTAAGGTCAATGGCCAGGTACCCTGCACATGGCGACGCCTGTACTGGAGCGTTTGCCACAGGCCGCTTCGGTGGCTGACTTCAAAGCCTTGCTGCCGTGGAACTGATCGCCAGATATGCCAAGGCAAACGAGAAAGCTACGTCGCGATAGGTAGGCTTTATGGCACGATTACGTGATATCCATGTGAGGCCTCATTCCAGATGAGTGCATTTACTGGCCGACTTTAGCAAGCAGTGGGTATAATTCTCCTTTTTTGACGGCTTTAAGCATGCTTAACTCAATTCAAACATTAAGAGCGCTTGCGGCATGGCTCGTTGTCTTCCACCATTACCTGCAGTTCTTCTATAATTTCAAACTTACTGATCCTCTGTCGGTCGCGATATCACAATATGGAGCGATAGGTGTTGATCTATTTTTTGTTATCAGTGGTTTTGTAATTTATAGCTCAACCATCAACAGACACACTCCCCCTCTACATTTTCTGGCCCATCGCTTGGCCCGGATTGTACCTGCATACTGGCTATTTACATGTTTAGTTGCAGTGAGCCTTATCAACTTCAAAGGCTTAGTCGCTTTTACTGAATTCGAACCATTTTTTTTATTAAAAAGTTTGGCATTTTTACCAGCCGAAAACCCATCAGGAGTCGGTCTATTTCCCCTACTAACTGTAGGCTAGACGCTAAATTATGAGATGGCATTTTATGCGATTTTTTTTCTTGCACTGTATGCGCCAAAAAAGCTCAGACTGCCTACAATTTTCTTAGGCATCTATATACTCGCGTACATTGTACCAAAACTTAATGGAAGCTTTTCTTTTTACACCAACAAAATAGTTTTTGAATTTTTAATGGGGATATTGATAGCCTTAATGTATAAAAAGGACTGGTTCCAATTCATAAATCTCCCTGTCGCCCTTACCTTAGCTGCTGGCTCTATTTATACCGTTGTTACAACAGCGGGTGTAAACCACGAACCAATCCGATTCGGCGTGCCGTGTTCTTTACTCGTCATTGCAAGTTTATCCCAAGAGAAACGCTTCCCAAAAAACGCTTTCATCGCAACGCTTGGTGATTGGTCGTACTCAACTTATTTAAGTCACGTCCTCGTTATTTGCTATATGTATAAAGCACAGAACACCTTTAACCTTTCACTGCTTACAACCCCCCGGTGTCAGGCTAGTTGTCGCCTGAGCTGATTTATCAAAACGATAGATCGGGGGCGCCAAAGAGAGCTGTAATGTCGAGCTATTCACCTGAGCGTAAAGCGGCCCTTATCAACAAATTGCTGCCGCCTCAAAACATGTCCGTGGCCGAGTTGTCGCGTCAAGAAGGCATCTCTCAAGCCACCCTGTATGCTTGGCGAACCAAGCTCAAAGCAGGAGGCGCAGTGGTGCCCGGAGATAAAAGCAGTGCCGATAACTGGTCGGCTGAAGCCAAGTTCGCAGCGGTGTTGCACACGGCCACGTTGAGCGAGATCGAGCTTAGCGAATACTGTCGCAGCAAGGGTTTGTACCCCGAGCAAATCGGCGCTTGGCGACAGGCCTGCATCAGTGGCCAGCTAACAGCCCAGGCACAGCGCCAGGCCGAGCGAGAACAGGCGCGCGCCGACAAAAAACGCATCGCCGAGTTGGAGCGTGAACTGCGGCGCAAGGACAAGGCGCTCGCAGAAACCGCCGCGATTCTGGTGCTGCGAAAAAAGATGAATGCCTTCTGGGGAAACGACAGCGAGGACGTCTGACCTCGCTGCCAGAACGGCAACAACTCGTTGAACGTTTTAACCAAGCCGTTGCTTCTGGTGCACGCAAAACTATTGCCAGCGCGGAGATCGGGCTGTCGCTGCGCAGCCTGCAACGCTGGGCGCTGACGCCTGTGATGCAGGCCGACGTGCGCACCACCACGTCACGTCCGCGACCACTTAATGCCCTGAGTGAACAGGAGCGTTGCGCTATTTTAGAGGTCTGCAACAGTCCGCCATTCGTCAGCCTGCCGCCCAGCCAGATCGTCCCGATACTGGCCGATCAAGGTCGTTATCTGGCCTCAGAGGCAACCTTTTACCGCGTCCTGAAGGAAGCTGATCAGCAGCACCGACGTGGCCGCAGCCATGCACCGCACAAGCATGCTGCGCCGACAACTCACAGCGCAACCACAGCCAATAAGGTCTGGTCTTGGGACATCACCTACTTGCCATCGCCAGTGCGTGGGAAGTACTACTATCTGTATTTGATCGAGGACATCTACAGCCGAAAGGCCGTGGGCTGGGAAGTTTACGAGCAAGAAAGTGGCGAGCTGGCGGCCGAACTGATGCAGCGCACCGTGCTCACCGAACGCTGCGCCGGACGGCCCCTAGTGCTGCACTCGGACAACGGTGCACCGATGAAATCGGTGACGTTGCTGAGCAAACTGTACGAACTCGGCATCACCCCGTCACGCGGACGACCACGGGTGAGTAACGATAATCCCTACTCAGAATCGCTGTTTAGAACCCTGAAATATTGCCCGCAATGGCCTCCTGGTGGTTTTGCAGATTTGGACGCGGCACGCAGCTGGGTGCGCGATTTTATCCGCTGGTACAACCACCAACACCGCCACAGCCGCATCCGCTTCGTGACCCCGGCGCAGCGTCATCGAGGAGATGATCAAGAGATCTTGGCCAAGCGTCATGCCCTGTATCAGCAAGCTCGTAATCAACATCCACATCGCTGGTCAGGTGCGACACGCAATTGGCAGCCCATCGGCGCGGTCACACTCAATCCGGAAAGGGAGTTACCGACACTGAAAATAGCCGCATAAAACACAGCTGACGCGACAACTACCTTGCAAAACGCCGCAACCTTGGCAATTATATGCTTAACCATACTTATCACCTCATACCTAAGCTACACATTTATCGAAAAACCCTTCACAAATTTTACTAAAAAGACCTTAAATAAAGATACTGTATTAAAACTCAACAACACCCAAAACCCAGCAGAGTCCTACACACCTGAAGACCCGCGCTAAGAGTGCATTGGTGAGTCATCACGGATGGGTAATAAACAACTTTTCCAGCGCCCATATCAAACCACATCGCTGTCCTTCCTTTTCAGGAGTACGTTTTCATACACCTATAAGTTACAGGTTCGAGAGCGGGCAAAAGTGAGGGTATACGAAGCAGATGGCAAGGATGCAAGAGTAAATAAATAATTATTCGAAACGGCGTTTAATTCAGAAGCAGCTGCCTGAACTGCTTTCGAATTAAAACGAACCGATACCTGCCAGCTTAATGACCCCTGCACAAACGTCTTTGCCAATACACCACAACCATCTTATTTTGTTTTGAGCTTACGGTTCCAAACGACGCTGCTGATATATCCAATCGACGATTTCACCGTCTGGTGCGTATCCACTGACTGTTTCCCGTAGCAACTGACGAACTTTATTATAATCATCCTCCTCGACGGCAGAGAGTAAGTCAGATATTTTTTCCTTTAAAACCTCCCATGTAAACGAATCTTCGTTTGCACTCATAATCATCGGATGCCCTGTGGCCACCACATTATCGCCAATCAACAATTCCTCATAAAGCTTTTCGCCCGGACGAAGACCGGTAAATTCTATAGCAATGTCGCCTTGGGGATTCTTCTCGGAGCGAACGCTTAAACCAGAAAGGTGAACCATTTTTTCGGCCAGCTCGACAATCCTTACGGGGTCGCCCATATCTAAAACAAATACGTCCCCGCCAAGCCCCATTGATCCTGCCTGAATCACTAGCTGAGCAGCCTCAGGGATGGTCATGAAGTAGCGCGTAATTTTCGGGTGAGTAACCGTTAGAGGCCCACCCGATTTGATCTGTTTATGGAATAGCGGAATGACTGAGCCAGAAGATCCCAGTACGTTGCCAAATCGAACCATTGTGAAACGGGTCTTATTTACCCGCGAGACTTTCGCCTTATCTCCAAACATTACGGGGGCTAGCTCACGGCTCAAGGCTTGCAGCGTGAGTTCCGCAAGGCGCTTCGTGCTACCCATCACATTTGTCGGGCGAACAGCCTTATCTGTAGAAATCAGAACAAAGTTAGAAACTCCAGCCTGTAGCGCAGCCTGAGCGGTATTAAGTGTACCAATGACATTATTCAGCACGCCCTCAGCAATGTTGTGCTCGACCATGGGGACATGTTTGTAAGCGGCGGCGTGATAAACCGTATCTACACGCCAGGTCTTCATGACATCCAGAATCTTATCCTGATTACGAACCGATCCAAGAATTGGCAAGATTTTGACCGGCAGAGACGCCCGACTAACGCTCTGCTCTAGCTCAGAAAGAATACTGTAGAGGTTAAACTCACTGTGCTCGAATAACAAAAGCGTGGCGGGTCGCAATGCCAGAATCTGTCGGCAAAGCTCAGAGCCAATGGACCCCCCTGCCCCAGTTACAAGAACAACTTGGTCCGTAATGCAATGTTCAAGCAAGTCTTCCTGCGCGGGTACGGCATCCCGCCCCAATAAATCGGCAATGTCGACCTCCTGAATATCATCAACTTTGACCCGACCGCTGGCCAAATCCATGAACCCTGGTACGCTCCGCACGTGAAGGGGGAAGCCCTCAAGATAACCTAATATTTCCCGACGGCGCCCACGAGAACACGAGGGCACAGCCAAGAGAATTTCCTGTGCACCTGTAACGTCGATCATTCGCTGAATGTGGCGCGGCTTAAAGACCTGAAGACCCGAGATGACCCGATTCGAAATGCTGTCGTCGTCATCAATGAACGCGACGGGACGCATTAATCGCCCCATGCGCAACGCAGCTACCAACTGATTACCTGCTGCGCCCGCACCATAAATCGCAACCTTAGGAAGACCGTCGTCTCGATTAGTGAATGGGACGTGCTGCGCGGCAGCAAACCAGTCTCCCAAGAAATATTGACGCATCGCTAAACGCAGGCCACCAATCATGATCATGCTCAACCACCAGTAGTTGAAAATGATAGACCTGGGTACTACGTTCTGATGATTGCCGTACCAGTAGACGACAACCCCAAGTATCAGAGAGGACAAGCTGACAGCTTTGATAATGGCAATGAGTGCATCATTGCCAAAATAGCGCATCACCGCACGGTACATACCGAAGCGAATGAATAATGGGATTGCTATGACAGGTGCGCTGAGGAACAGCCAAAGGTAATCAGTAGGACGTATCAACTCATCAATGCCTAAACGGACCACAAAAGCCAGCCAAAGCGCAGCCCAGACCAAAATAACGTCCGTAACGACCTGTATCAATCGTTTCTGCCGACGTGGCAGCCCTAGCAAACCCGATCGTAGCTTGTCCATAACACCTTCACTCACCTCGTGCCGCTCCCATGACTAGTACCCGCTTCATTGTACGTATTTGAACACACACCAAAAACAGAAGACGCCCTCATTTTAGGACGGGGGGAATTCAATAGGTTCAAGCTCGCCTGCGTGAAACTTTATGGCCAGGGCAATCAGAGGGACGTAAGCAATGACAAGCCCAAGTACCCCGTCCAGCTCAAAAATCGCCACGCATAACGCAATTGGCATTAACCATAATAGGTTGATTGCCGCCACCGCCAACGTGACCGGTAGATGCATTCCGACCTTGCGCGAAGCAAACTGATAAGCATGACTGCGGTGCGCTTCATAAACCTTGTCACCTCGCACCAAGCGCCGGATCAGTGTAAACGTCGCATCGACCACAAACACGCCCAATAAAATCAACCAGCTCCACAAAAGCGGTGATGACAGCCAAGCCGCTTGCAGAGATATAACACCTAGGGTGATTCCAAGAAACCCACTACCGGCATCGCCCATAAAAATACGCGCAGGGGGGAAATTCCAGTAGAGAAAACCAAAAACTGCCATCGCCAACGACAGCGGTACCCAAATCAACTCTGGAAAGCCACCGACCAGATACAAAAGGCAAGCCCCAAGGCAGGCACAAATAGCCTCTACGCTGGCAATGCCGTCGATCCCGTCCATGAAGTTATACAGATTGAGCATCCAGACCAGATAAACCGCAGCCAAAATATGCCCAAACCAACTAAAATCAACCTCGACCCCGAACAATACGATTACGGGTAATCCGCCCAGCCAGAACAGAGCCCATGTGGCAGCACTGAAATGGCCTAGTAAACGCCATCTAGCTGCGATATGACCATGATCATCCATAAAGCCAATTACTGCGACTAATGCGCCGGCCCCACCGATGGCGATAACCGTAGACCAAGAAGTCAGCAGGGCCCACCCTAGAACAGGCAATACCATCAAAAAGGCCACGACGATCGCAACCCCCCCACCTCGCGGGGTCGGTATTGAATGTGAACTACGTGAATTAGGAATATCCATCAGGCTTCGAGACAGGGCGTATCGACGTAGGACCGCCGTCAACGCCAACGAAAAAACACCAACAACGGGAATCAGCCACCAATAAATCATTATTCTCGACATTCCTGAAAATGCACAGCTGTCTTCTTGAGAGCCTCATTAATACTGACTGGAGGCGTCCATCCCAATACTGATCGGGTCTTACTTATATCTACCTGCAACGAACCACAGAGCCGTTGTGACAGTTCCGTTTTGCCCAACCAATTGGCAGCGTTTTTTAAAACCCAACTGGGTATGGGTAGCAGCCTTGGTGACTTACCCAGTGCCTGTGACATCCTGAGCAAAAGCTCTGTGGTAGAAAGGTCTTCACCGTCGCTCACCAAAAAGGTCTGATTCGCGGCGTTGGGATGCTCAATACACGTCACGATAAGGTCAACAAGGTTGTCCAGTGCCACCAAGCTGCGATGGTTATTGATAGCTCCAAAAGGAAGCGGAATACCCTTGTCGAGCCAACGCATCATGCTCAAAAAGTTTGCTTTTACCCCAGGCCCATAGACCAACACAGGGCGGATAATCACCACTTCAATACCGGTTTCAGCTGCAAGCCTGCGAAGGCCCACCTCAGCCTCTTGCTTGGATACCCCGTATGGGTCAACAGGGGCAGGCGAATCATCTGCTGAAAACGCGCGGCCCGGTAATGTTAACTCTCCCTGTACCTTAATGGAGCTAACAAATACAAACCGCTTTACTCCGGCCGCTACTGCTTGGCGGGCCAGATTAAGCGTCCCTTCAACGTTAATCTTGCGAAATTCTGCTAGAGGATCCGCAAAAGTGTCATTCATCACGTGCACCCGAGCGGCGGTATGCACAACAACTTCGACGCCTCTGGTAGCCTCGGTCCAGTCGGTATCAGGCGAAAGCCCAGTGACCCTAGATACGCGCACCGAGGCAGGGCATTCAAAGAAATCGCGGCGTGTAGCTGCGCCTATTTCATAGCTGTCTTTTGTACAAAGGACAGTAAGCAACCTACTGCCGACAAAGCCAGAGGCACCTGTTATCAGAACGCGCATACTAACGAGCCTCTTAGGGTTTAGACCAAACAGTCCGATTAATATAGTCAGTGTAGCTATGAACCACTCTAACAACCTGCTTGGATACAGGTCCGCCGAGATAGTCCTTAACCACTGGAATAACTCGAGCCTCTCGATTATGCTGACTTGTCACGACACGGACCGCGTCTAGCACCCGCTCTGACTTAAGACCGCACATAATCAATGTTCCCTCGTCCATGCCTTCTGGTCGCTCATGGGCGTTTCGAATAGTCACCGCAGGCAAGTTCAACAACGAAGCCTCTTCAGTAATGGTGCCACTGTCAGAAAGCACACAAAATGATCCCATCTGCAGTTTTATATAATCCAGCAACCCAAAAGGTTTAACGAAACGAATTAACGGATGATCAAGCGACTCACCGAGTAACTCCAGCCGTTTGCGAGTACGGGGATGAGTGGAGACGATAATCGGGTATTTGTAAATCTCAGCCAAAGCACGAAGTGAGGCTAGAAGGTCAAGAAGATTATCGGGTGTATCCACATTTTCTTCACGGTGAGCGCTGACGATGAAAAACTTTCCATCTTCAAGCCCTTCACGAGCAAGAACGTCGGACTCTAGTATGCGAGGCATATAATAGTCTAGGACCTCCTCCATGTGAGACCCGGTTTTTATAATGGTCTCAGGACGAATGCCTTCAGCCAAAAGATAGCGACGAGCGTGCTCCGTCAGTACCAGATTTATATCGCTCAAGTGATCCAGTACTTTACGATTAAGCTCTTCAGGTACGCGTTGATCAAAACAACGATTTCCGGCTTCCATATGAAAAACCGGAATTTTTCTACGTTTCGCCGCGATAACAGCCAAGCAGGTGTTAGTGTCGCCATAAAGCATCAGCGCGTCCGGTTTCTCAAGCTCAAAAATATCGTCCGCTTTCGAAATGACTTCCGCAATGGTTTTAGCCGCAGTATCGCCGACAGCACCTAAAAAATGATCAGGTTTACGAATTCCGAGATCATCAAAAAAAACTTGATTGAGCTCATAATCATAATTTTGCCCCGAGTGGACTAAAATGTGATTGGTTTGCTCATCCAGCTCGGCAATAACTCGACTCATTTTAATAAGTTCAGGTCGAGTGCCCACCAGCGTCATTACCTTAAGCATTAAGTTGCTCCTGAATGAAATCCAGCTTCAGAAGAAGCTCTTTAATGCCCTGAATATCCAAACGTTCAGTATTGTGGGAAGTGTAGTCATCCAACTCCGAAATATGCTGTTCACCCTCGACAAAATATTTTTTATAGTTGAGATCCCTATTATCTGCCGGAATACGGTAGTAACGCCCCATGTCTTCAGCTTTTGCCATTTCCTCACGTGAGATGAGAGACTCGTACAATTTTTCACCGTGACGCGTCCCAATAACCTTGATCGCATTATCACAAGCAAAAAGTTCCTTCAGCGCTTGAGCCAAGTCTGCAACTGTAGATGCAGGCGCTTTTTGGACAAAAATGTCGCCCTGCTGTGCATGTTCAAATGCGTGGAGAACCAGATCTACCGAGTCCTCAAGCGACATCAAAAAGCGTGTCATATTAGGATCTGTAACAGTAAGCTCATGACCATCTTTAAGCTGATTTATAAAAAGAGGTATTACCGAACCACGAGAGGCCATCACGTTCCCGTAACGAGTGGAACAAATCACTGGGCCTGTATCAGGGATAATCCTGGATTTAGCCACTACAAGTTTTTCAGCCATGGCTTTGGATATCCCCATTGCGTTAATGGGGTATACAGCCTTGTCTGTGCTGAGTACCACTACCCGGCTGACGTTATTCGCAATGGCAGCATTGAGTACGTTTTCTGTACCCATAACATTCGTCTTAACCGCTTCCATTGGGTAGAACTCACAAGAAGGCACCTGTTTTAGGGCCGCCGCGTGAAAAATGTAATCAACTCCGACCATGGCCTGAGAAATGCTGGCATAGTCTCGTACGTCACCTATGTAAAACTTTACCTTGTCATTACTCAAGGCAATACGCATGTCCTCTTGTTTTTTCTCATCTCGACTAAAAATGCGTATTTCTTTGACATTAGTGTCAAGAAAACGCTTAAGGACCGTATTCCCGAAAGAACCAGTTCCACCTGTAATCATCAGAATTTTATTGTCAAACATTTTTTCCACCAAGAGTGTAATTAGCGATGTAGATACATGGTTTTTATAAGATCTGGCCATGAGGGTGGCATGTAACCTACAGCAGATCTAAACCGAGAAGAATCTAGAGATCTATCTATTAATAGTTCATCATCTGGAATGATTTCCACATTTTTCTCATAGACTTTGGCAACTTCGCGCAGCAATGAATACTTATCTATCGGTTCAACAGATAGATGATATAAACCACATAGCTCGGGATTTGGAATAACAAAATCCACTATAACTCTCGCAACTTCTACCGTGGGCAGCCCCGAGAAAATAGCTTTTGAGTACCCCTTCACCGTACCCGTCTGGGAAAGAAACCAGTCGATCAGCGACGAACTACTACCCAGTTCATGACCTATGATAGATGTGCGAAGTGTTAACACGTGGGGTTGATCTGAAATTTCACCGATATATTTCGACTTTCCATACAAGTCTTCGGCGTCAGAGATGTCGTTCTCGGTGTACATACCTTTGCGGCCGCTGAATATACAATCAGTACTTATGTGAATAAGTTTCGAATTAACCAACCCACATAGTTTTGACAACCGGTGAGGAAGCATCGCGTTAATAGGCAGCGCAGACAAAGGGTTCTTAGCATCAGCCAACTGCTTTATCAGCCCAACACAGTTTATGACCAAATCAGGTCGCGCCGCGTCAAAAACACTGATGATAGAATCATGATCCAAGACATCAACATCAACATAAAAACTATCTTTGAGTTCACTTTTAAAGTTTTTTAAGCCTGAGCGGTTTCTCATTGTACCGCGTACTGAATGACTCGTATTTTCCGAGATGTATTTAAACATCGTACTGCCTAACATCCCTGTAACGCCCAAAATTAAAATATTCATCTAATGAGTCTCTTGGTCTGCAATTCGTTTTTTGATAATTTCTACCAAGCGTTGGCACTGACCTTGCATTTCAAAATGCTCGCTAAAATAACGGAAACCGGCTTCACCCATGATATCCCGCTCCTCCGGCGATCTATTGTAAAGGACTTCAATATTTTGAGCGAGCGAGGCCGCATCTTCCGCACGGGAACAGAGCCCTGCGCCAGACTCCTCAATAACACGGGCCCCCTCGCCATCTAAGGCGGCTAGGAGTGGTCTGCCAGCTGCCATATATGCCTGCACTTTGCTAGGAACGGTATAAGAGAAAATCTCATCTCGCGTCAACGTCACTAAGAGTCCTTTGCTCTTCTCGAAAATTTCATCCATCGCAGAAGCAGGAAAACGACCAGGCAAGATTACATTATCTAGGTTAAGTTGCTTTTTTTGGTCTTGAAGCCAACGCAACCTACTACCACTGCCAACTATGACAATTTTGAGTTCACTTAAATGCTTTAATCTAATAGCCGCATCTATTAAGGTATCCAACGACTGGGCGTGCCCTAGGTTTCCGGCAAATACCACGCAAAAATTACGCTCTAACAGGTCAATAAAATCACTAGGCAGGCCGGATTCAGACACTTCGACAGTGGTGGGTTTACGGTATGAATTAGGATAATAGAAAATTTTATTCGCTTTTGCGTATTTCATTACAGGCGTCACAAAGGCTTTGGATTGCACCAAGATGGTATCAGCAAAAGCATATATCCCTTTAACCAAGAGCCCTACAAGACGAAGCGTCATTGAGTTCTTAATAAAACCAGTCGCTTTTAGACTTTCAGGCCACAGATCCTGGACCCACACAAACAAATGTGCCCTCGTTAAAAACTTCATTAAAATCGCTGGCACTGCAGCCGTTATCGGCGAAACCCCATATACGATTATTGCATCGAACGATTGCTTCTTTAACGACCCAGGAAAAAAAAATAGTCCGTTGAATAAAAAAGACAAATAATTTAAAGCTAGATTCTTAGCTCCACCTGTTAAGCGTGGCCTCATGGGGACACGATGTAACTTTACACCATCTTCCCATATTTCATTTGTGCACCCTTTAGCGCTATAGCCATCATAAATAATTCCATCGGGATAATTCGGCTTACCCGTAAATATCTCTACTGTGTGCCCTTGGCGCACCAACTCACGAACAATATCGTTTATTATGAAATGCTCTGGATAAAAATACTGGGTTACGATGGCAATTTTTAAATTCATATTAGTTCACACTATCAAATCTTGATTTCAACGCCTTTGGCCCAAGGCTCAGAATTGAAGCACCGAAAGAAAGCAGCGCTCGCCACCTATTAAAAGAAAAATCGAATGTTGGTTGTTGATTCGATTGTTCTAAAAATAATATGGACGTTTTTTCTATATCAAAATCATTAGCTTTATATCGATGAGACTCTGATACGAGATAATATTGAGCATCATTCAATTCATGTAACGACTGAATCGTTTCAAAGATACCCAGTCTTATAGTCGTAGCTGACTCCTCATTATAGGAGTAGCCAACAACATCGGAAAATAGCCCGCAGGTCAACGGGAGAACAATTGACTCTATACCCACTACAGATGGGATACCTGCAGCGGACGCCTCAATAATCGTTGTTCCTGATCCGACAAAGCAAAACGATCCATCCAGTACAGCTGGAAGCTCTGAATATTCGATTTCACCCATAAAATGCACATACTTACCAACGCCACACTTCTTTGCTAATAGCTGCAAGCTGGCTAGCTCTGGACCGGATCCATATATAAAATACTCAAAATTATCGATCTCACGAAGCCTAGGCATTTGTGAAATCACATGAGCATTGTAAATTTTGAAATCAACGAGCCGTCCAACGGAAACTATTTTCAGAGACTTTTTATTTGGTTTTTTATTTTGATAATTTTTGATTGAAATCCCTAAAGGCAGGACATGGAGACTAGACGATTCTATGCCACAAAAATTAGAAGCCATTTCCGCAGTACTTTCATTAGGAAACAATGTGAGCTTCACATTCTTATCATAGAGCTCAAGCATTTTTTTTCTAAAGTAGATATTACGCTCTCGCCACCAACAAATTTCTTTTGAGTGATAAATACCAATACTCAAACCGGTGAAAGAGTAATGTTTTCTATTAAAGTACACATAAGCAAGTGTCAGCAAATCAACGACATGTACTACATCATAATGGATATCAGATCGATTGGAATTTGGTAATAAAGAATTAATCCAACTCGAAGCACCTAAAAAGCTAACTTTCTCGATAATTGTAACGCTGGCAAATTTGCTAAGCTGTGAAAAAAGACCTACATCATATTTGCCGGATAACAACAAAATATCAATACTGTTCCCTTGTTCTTTCAACTCTTTAGCCAACCTTACAACATAGGTTTCTACCCCGCCGATAGATAGGCCGCCTAAAACAAATAGTATATTTTTCACATTCTCACTCCCATAGCGGTGAAGTCAAAGATTAAAAAAATCAAAAAAAACCTCAGCCTCTCCAGCCCAACCTGAATTAGTTGTCAAGTTCAGATATAACGTCAAAAGCGAATAGATGCCTATCATCAAATATCCAACCCAGCGACCAAATATGACAAACGCTACCGCAGGTAAGAGAACATATTCGAACATTGATATCGCGGCATAACTTCTTCCTGCGAAAATTGCAAAATCCCCGAGCACTATCCGAAGAAACGTTGCACAGTAGAAAAAACAAAATATCAACTCAAAATGCTCATATTTTTCTGACAGTTTTTTCCACCAGATTAAAGATAAAATCACGATGAAAATATTTTTTAAATTAACTACACTCAGGAGTGGGAGTGCATAACTGTACATATCAGCATTTAGATAAAGCTCAATTTTCTCCCCAATAAAACCAAAATTTGTCGCATAAGAAAACAATAGCTTCAAATCAATTAGGGCAGCAAAGACTAGTAATGCCAAGCCTCCCACAGCATAAACTGCTCTGTTCGAGATTCGAGAATATAATAAAAATGGAACAATAAATAGTACTGAGGACACATGTATACATATTGCCCCCACCACCAGCACCCACATTGCTAAATATCTTTTTCTTCCTGCATATGTCGCTGCCCAAAAAAGTATCGCGGAAGCCAGACCAAGCCGTATTGCATTTAGCTCTTTATTTAGATAAAAGTGGCTAAAATAGACTAGAGTCGCAGCCCCTACATGGGGCGTAAAGTACTTAATACTTCTAATATTATAAAGAATGGCGACAGATGAAATAAATCCAAACAACAAATAGTGGCTTGTGCTTATGCTAGACAACAACGAAAGTAGCGTAAAAAAACCCACTTCAATATTAAACTGAGAATAGCTGTAATTGCATAAAAATGTATCACAATCAAAAAAAGATGGTATTTGAATAAACATTAACTCGTAGGCAGCGTCATCACTACCTACCCCGACACTTCGAAACGTCGCGAGCGTGATCAGTGCAAGTGCACACGCCGAGACCATAATTGATCTATATAGGCGCTGCTTTAATGCCATTTCAAGTCCACCTAAAAAAAAGATGAGCCCAAATACCGCATAGAGCGGCCACACAAACCTAAATGACATTATGAGCGCATCCAGTACATAAACGCCGCCAAGCTAACAGCAAAAAAAATGATATACGCATACATGTAAGCAACCATGACACCCGCAACGCCACCAATAGAATGTCCTAATGTAAAGTTAAGTCCCAGAAAAATACCAGCTTGGATAAACTCTGATCCAATATATATTTTAGTAGCAGCTTTAGCGACTGAAACAAAACCAATCACATAGGCTGATACTTTAAAGAAATCACCAACCAGTTGATATATGAGGTAGCTTTCCAGCTCGACGAAATCTCGAGAAAGAAGCAAAGGAATAAAAAAAGAGCGTCCAATGTAAAGAACACCGCCACCTAAAGAAAAAACAAACATTACGACTAGTAAAAACTTAAATACATGCTTACCTATTTCCTTCTTACTTATCATCGGAGAAATAATAGGTAAAAAATAAGACGCTAAAAACACACTAAAAAACCCAAGATAAGCACTTGAGAGTTTAATACTCCCTTGCCAAATTCCTGCTTCTTTGTAGCCTACATTTTTTATTAGGGACTCTCGAATAAGTATTTCAACTAATGGAAAAGCAATTGCGCTTACGACTAGCATTAGACCAAACCGGCCTAACTTTTTACATATCCCAGTATCTATTTTTTTCCAGCTAATTCGCAAAAAAAGCGGCGATTTAATATAACTACTTAATCCGGGGAAAAACGCCATGAAGAAGACGGCAACGATTGCTATAGCCGCACCGGGAACCCCGTAATTTGAAATCATCAACCAGGCCACAGGTAGAGCCATCAAATTACCTATGATCTGCGTTTTGGCAAATAACTTTACGTCCCCCAAGCCATTAGCAAAACTAGAAAAAAGAACATTAAACGCAAATACAATTTGGCTAGCAGCCAGCAGTAAAATTACCCAATATAAGTGAACATCTCCGAATACAAGTTTAGAAATAGCATTCGAAAAAATTATTCCAGCTACAAAAAATACAAGTGAAAACACACCTGCATAAATAATAGATGTAGACAACACCTTGTAAAACTTAAAGTAGTTAGCCTTATATTCAGACGAGTATTTTATAACTCCATGACTTAATCCTCCACCTGCAAGAAGGACCAAAATTGAAACGACACTCATGAAGTGCCCAAGTTTTCCAAGCCCATCGGGGCCTAAGTACATGGCCACTAGCTTTAGTACACAAAAACCAACAAGGATTTTCGAGCCTTGAGCTGCGCTGGTGAGTAATGCACTGTAAATTGCTATCCTACGGCTTGGATTTGAAGGCACTACGCCCGTCTCAGCAGCATGCGGCATGGATAGCACCCGAGACAGCTTCAGTTACAGCGTTTACTTCAGCAGATGTCATTCCATGCCAGATAGGCAAACGTAATAACCGTTCACTTTCTTTCGTAGTAAAATTGTCGATACCATTAAGACGTCCAAGTTTTTTTCCTGCGGGTGCAGAATGTAACGGGATATAGTGAAAAACAGCGCCTATTTTCGCTTCTTTCAGCATATCAAGAACCCGCGTTC
Organism: Pseudomonas sp. 5C2; assembly: GCF_034314155.1. Taxonomy (NCBI): domain Bacteria; kingdom Pseudomonadati; phylum Pseudomonadota; class Gammaproteobacteria; order Pseudomonadales; family Pseudomonadaceae; genus Pseudomonas; species Pseudomonas sp. 5C2. Next base: position 2,699,535 of record NZ_JAVIWH010000002.1, read on the forward strand.
TGCACGCAATATCTTTCACTTTCAAATAATACATATGTCCATTGTTGACGCAATCTAAGGGTATGTTTGGCAAATCAACTAACCCCTCTTTTTTTAATTCTCTAAAAAACTCATCATATGCATTCCAAATCGAGAGGCGCGAAGCGTTAATATATTCCGCCTTCTCAAGTTGGCCATACAGGTAGGCCGCCTGAAGTTCACCAGGTAAGTAACTGCTACCGACGTCAACCCAAGTATACTTATCGATCATGCCTCGAAAAAACTGGCTGCGGTTTGTCCCTTTCTCTCTAATAATTTCAGCCCGCGATACAAATTGCTTATCATTAATGATGAGCAATCCTCCTTCTCCACCGCTGGTATAGTTTTTTGTCTCATGAAAACTATACGCAGCCATGTGCCCAATGGATCCTAAAGGCCGACCTCTATAGGTAGACATCATCCCTTGTGCCGCATCTTCGATGACGTACAGATTATGTCGTGACGCTATGTCCATAATCACGTCCATTTCGCAGGCTATTCCAGCATAATGGACTGGCACTATAGCTTTCGTCTTATTTGTAATTGCAACTTCTATCAATGTTTCGTCGATATTCATGGTGTCAGGGCGAATATCGACAAAGACTATTTTTGCGCCACGTAGTACAAAGGCGTTAGCCGTACTTACAAATGTATAGCTCGGCATAATGACTTCATCGCCGGGCTGAATATCTATAAGAATAGCAGCCATCTCTAACGCTTGTGTACATGAAGGCGTTAACAGTGCTTTTTCACAACCCAGCGCTTCTTCAAACCAACTTTGACAGCGTATTGTGAAGTCGCCATCGCCTGACATTTTTCCGCTTCGCATAGCGGCCATTACATATTGGTCTTCGTTTCCGGTATAAGGAGGCTTATTAAATGGAATCATTTTTCTGCTCGTCGAGAAATTCAAGTTCTAATTTTAGCAAATCTTTCTTTCTATTTTTAACCCGCTGAGCAGGTATACCGGTGTATATGCCCCAAGGAGAAGTGCTTTTAGTTACTAGCGCCATGGCGCCTATTGAACACCCCTCGGCAACGGTTACACCGGGGAAAATTATCGCTCCGGCTCCGACAATTACGTGTCTCTGTAAATGGACGGAAGCAAGCTTTTCATTTTTAAACTTTTTTGGTACTAAGGAATTGGTTAAGGTCTCTCCGCTGTAGTCATCCGATTGTGAAAATACCTTTACGCCATAAGCTAACGTACAGAAATCTTCCAATACGATACCTGGAATGCCTCCAGCAACCAAACACATGGGAGTGATGTGATTATATTTTCCGAGAGAAACACGCCCGGAAATCACACAAAAATCATCGATTCGAGAGAAGTCACCTATCTCAATCTGGTCGGCATTATATATGCTTGCCTTATCGCTTATTTTTACATGCTTGCCTAGCGCCTTAAAACCTGCTTCTTGTAGTTGAACGTCTGTGAGATAAGCCATTAATCATCACACCTGACAATATTAATAAATAAGCGACCTATTTTTTTCGCAATCATGAAAGTAATACCGTTCCGCTCAAGCATTTTCTCTCACTATACTGAGCAAGTATTGTCCATAACTATTTTTGCTCAGATCGGTGCCAATCTGCATCAATTCAGAAGTTGTTAACCAACCGTTATTAAAAGCAATTTCTTCCAAGCAAGCAACTTTATACCCTTGGCGCTTTTCAATCGTTTCCACGAAATGAGCAGCTTCAAGCAAGCTTTCATGAGTTCCTGTATCCAGCCAGGCAAAGCCTCTTCTTAACAACTGAACGTGCAAATCACCACGCTCCATGTAGACTTGGTTAATACTTGTGATTTCTAGCTCACCACGTTCAGAAGGTTCGACCTGTTTGGCAATTTCAATAACGTCGTTATCGTAGAAATACAAACCTGTAACGGCATAATTTGATTTTGGCTTATTTGGTTTTTCTTCAATAGAAACTGCGCGTAGATTTTGGTCGAACTCAACCACTCCGAACCGCTCAGGGTCCTTGACCTGATATCCAAAAACGGTGGCCCCTTTCCCACGAGTTACCGCAGCATGCAGCATCGGCGTAAAACCTTGACCATAGAAAATATTGTCGCCTAGCACTAAACAAACCGGATCCTTACCGATGAACTCCTCACCAATAATGAAGGCTTGAGCCAGACCATCGGGCCGGGCCTGAATGGCATAGCTTAAAGACACACCAAACTGAGATCCGTCACCCAGTAGGCGTTTGAATCCGTCAATATCTTCAGCCGTGGTGATGACTAATATCTCCCGGATTCCGGCCAGCATGAGTACCGACAGCGGGTAAAAAACCATTGGTTTGTCATAAATGGGCAGCAGTTGCTTCGAAACACCCTTTGTAATGGGGTACAAGCGGGTTCCAGAACCACCTGCCAGAATTATGCCTTTCATGCTATTCCCTTCAATGCTGCGGTCCCTGAAATGGTCCCGGCGCAATAGTTACACAGGGATCGGTTGTTAACCTAACGACCCCTACTTTCGAAAATCAATGCAATCAATGCGGACGTTGAGCCAGCTATCTACGCAGACTATTGAATAATTCTCATCTGCAATACGTTACAACAACGAACCCAAGACCACCGTAGTTTTGCTATTTTCGAGCTGAAGTTTTCTAAGCAAGACAGCCTGAAGCGCTTTTTTGGCCTGCGCGTCACCATGTACCAGCCTTACCTCTGACGGCCAATCTGCCATGTCGGTTACAAATTCTACCAAACCTTTCTGATCCGCATGAGCGGAATAGCCGCTAATCGTGCTCACGCCCGCAACAATGGGATAGCGTTCACGGTCCAGTTCGACATAACCACCCTTCTGACCACGCTGCTGAATAGCCGCGCCCGGCGTGCCTTTGGCTTGATAGCCCACAAAAAGCACATTATGCCTGCTGTCACCGAGCATGGCTTTCAGGTAGTTGACGATTCGACCACCGGAGCACATGCCGCTGCCCGCGATGACGATAGCGGGTCGGCCGGTGCTGGCAAGGTAGTTGACCGTTTGCATATGCTTTGCATGGGTGTCGATGGTAATCAGTTGGTCGAATCGTAGCGGCTTGCGCCCGTTGTCTAGTCGCTGTTTAGCTTCGGCATCCCAGAAGTCATCAAGTTCCTGATAGACCTTGGTAAAACGGCTGGCCAAGGGTGAATCCAGGATGATCGGTAGCTGAGGCCAATCGATGGGTAGGGAGCTGCCTGGATCTTGCTCGGATGCGGGGCTTTCAAACGCCACCCCCTCATTGGCGGTGTTTGGGTTCCGCAGCGCTTTGCGATGGAGAATATTTTCGATTTCGTAGAGCAATTCCTGAGTGCGCCCGATGCTGAATGCGGGAATCAGTACCGTGCCATGATCTGCCAAAGCCCTGTCAATGACCTCTTCCAGTCGCGACAGGCGTGTAGCTCGGTCTTCATGCAGGCGATCACCATAGGTGCTTTCCAGCACCAGTACGTCCGCGTTCTGGGGATTTTGGACGAGATAACAGTGGCGTGTGCGAGGCGCCCAGATCACCCGAGAAAACGATACGCTTATTGCGGCTTTCGACGGGGTAGTCGATATCGCATTCGACATAAGCCGAACCAAGAATATGCCCAGCACGCTGCAGACGAACTCTGCAAGAAAGCTCAGGGGTTTTTGCCAGGCTAAACCAGGTGTCGAAGGGCAGCGCAATGATCCTCGACTCGATTAGCTTGAGATAGCGCTCGACGTGTTGTTCGTCTCGCCCGTATTCGAGCTTGTAGGCGTCTTCCAGCACCAGCGGCAACAATTTAGCCGACGGCTCGCTGCAGAGAATCGGACCTTTAAAGCCAGCGGTCAGGAGATTAGGGATACGCCCGACATGGTCAGCGTGCACGTGCGTAACGATCAGGGCTTTGATGGTTTCGATGGAAAAGTCGATGGCCGATGAATCGGCCCCGACGATACCCTGCTTGCTGGTTTCCAATCCCTGAAATAAGCCGCAGTCGATCAGCAGGCTGCTTGTTGCATCCAGTTGCAGTTGATGGCAAGAGCCTGTGACACCCTCAATGGCGCCGTGGTGGATGATTTCCGGGTAAAGCATGAGAGTCCCTCTCGGTCTTGCTACATGAAAGACGATGTTCGCCCATAAAAAAACGGTCCAGCTTAGCCGGACCTTGGGCGTTGATCAGTCTTTAACGTTTTGCAAACCTTGTCCGTTGCTGCCTTGCAGGGTGCCATTCAATGCAGGTGCTAACGCCTGATGATGAACAACCGATAGGCGCCGTGCGCTGACGAAATGGCGGATCAATGCCAACAGTACACCCAGCATCGCGCCCATTATCAGGCCAAGAATGACAATCAATACCTTTTTAGGTTTGACGGGCCGTTGAGGCTCCAGAGCCTTACGGTCGATAGTGACCAATTTTAGGTTCTGCAGATCGATGTTCAAGTTACGCAGTCGTGCACGCTCTTCACGTAGAGGCTCGATGCCGGTCAAGAAAATGTCTTCGTTTTCACGCTTGCTCAGCACTTCAACCTGGCGGTTGTTCTGCAGCAGTAGCAGTTCCTTGGCGATCTCGGCAATTCGGTGTTCGGTGAAATCGTCAGATTTACGCTGCTGCAAGGCATTACGCTCCGCCTCCAAGGCTTCTGTGCCCATGAAGTACAGGGGGATTTGCTGATTATTGACTTCCGTACGCATAACACTGTTAGGGCCTGTGCGCTCAGTGTCACCCAACGAGGACGGAGTGGTAGGTCGCTTGATACCCAATGATTTGGCAATACCTATGGCTTCACTCAACTGAGCCATTCGATCACCGCGCTGGGTTTTTAACTGCAAGCGTAGGGCTTTTAGCTCGTCCTGCAGTTGCGCACGCTTTAGGTTATCCGCCTCAAGCAGCACCGCGATTTTCGATTCTTTGTCGGTATCGTAGCTGGCACGCGCGGCATCAATTTTGCCTTTCAACTCATTCAGACGGTTATTGACGATCACATCCATGTCCGCCGAAATCTGCTCACGCTCAGCCTGAATCCCGTAGTCAATAAAGCCGTTCAGGATTGCAACACCATCTACACCTTTCGGATAGTTCAACTCCAGGCCAATAGAAGCGCTGAGGACATCCACTCTCTTGGGGTCTGGCAAAACCAGCCTGATTGAGTCGCGGTTGAACTCCTCAAAGCTTTGCTCAAGGGTTTGACCTGGGCGCTTGAATTCTTTGAATAATCCTTGATTTGCGCGGAAAAAGCCTAAACGTGTGTCATAAGATTCCAACGAAGCCCCCACTTTGAGAAGGGCATCTTTAGGAGGAAGCTTGTAGATATCCGAGCGGTTCAGGGCATCGAGTTCGTTGATCGCCGCCGGGCGCAGAACGCTGCTGACTTGATATTCCGGGGTAGTAAGGAACGCGTAGGCTGCGGCGATCAGACCGGCGACGATAGCCACTGAGACGATCAGCGCTTTCTGACGCCAGATGGCATGAACTAACGCAAATAGATCGATTTCATCGTTAGGGGTAGTCGAGGGAATACGGGTAATGCTACTCACAACCAAGGCCTGCCTTCAAAAGAGAAACTGCGGGCTCGTTATGCAGACAGATAGCTAAGTGCTAGTAGTTATTATTAATTCTGGTCATTGACGCGAGCTTCATGCTCGCGTCAATGACGCACAAAAGACTGACTGGTAATCGAGAACTTGCGGCATTCTGCCACTAACCTAGCTCATTACAAGTCTTGACAATTTGTAGGATAGTTCCTACAAAACGAATCGGCATGAGGATTTGAGTCTAGATGCTTCAAACCCTACCTTTCCTGGTCAGTACGAAATGGCGAACCAGCGCGATCATGAAACCCACCATGCCACCCACGACCAGCCCTAGCAGTATGATGAGGCCTTTTTTGGGTTTGATGGGACGATCAGGCTGCTCAATGGGACCATCCTGGCGATAGACAGAGACGGCGTCTGGGCTTACCTGTAAATCTGTGTAAAAACTTTGCTTGATTTGCAGTGCTCTTAAGTTCCCCGTGAAAGGATCGTCAGATTTACGACTTTCGAGGTTCTGAATTTCTGCTTTCAGCGCTTTGCTGCCACGCATATATGTCAACTGCCCGTCCATGCTGGCAGAGACTTCCGCTGAAATATTGCCAGAAACGATGGGTGGATTTTGCAGGCCAATGGCCTCAGCCACCGCCAACGCCTCACGCAGCTGGGTGATGGAGTCCTGACGAATTCGGCTTTGTGTTTCTTGTAAGGTAGTGATCTGCTGGCTAAGGTTACGCGCCCGCACTTCGGCTTCACGGGTAACGTTGCTGATCATTTCTTTTTCCGCTGCGGCACCCGCTCTGGCTGCAAAAGCCTTCACCCAATCGGCGGCTTGGGCAGGATCCTCGCCTTCAACGATAACGGAATAACGATCTGGTTGCTCTTTGCTCGGAAGACCTATAGTCAATGTTCTTAGAAAATTGGCGTACAACACATCTTGCGACCCGTTACGCTCGGACGCTGGTAGCGAAGGCAAATAAACTTCATTGAAGAAGGCTCGTCGCAATGATTCACTCTGTAAGTTACGGGTGAATACCTCGTACACATCTTTGGTCGTAAAGGGCGTGAGCTCTGCATCTCTGGTTCGGCCGTAGTTGAAATCAGCGATGCCGTTCAAGGTTGGCGGCTGCAAATAAACACGCGCTTCATAAATAGGCTTACTGAGAAAAGCATACGTCGCCGCTGCCAGGGTTGCGACCAAAGCGACACTGATTATCAGAAGCTTCTGAGCCCATAACGCCACAACCAATTCAAACAGGTCGATCTCATCCGCGTCCTGCGTCGTTGCCGGGGTGTTCGCCATATCAGGTCTAACCTTTTCAATTTTTATAGTGGGTTGGTCGACGCGCTGAATATCTTGAGCGTCCTTGCCAAGCATGACTATTTGAGGTTAGACAATACTTTGATGTTCTGAGTGTCGAAGGTGTAAACAATTGAGATCTCTTGAAGAGAACCCGGAAAAAGTGCGCACTCCGCGCCCTCTTTCTCTTTCCGCTCGCTGATCATCCAGAATCCGGACTGAACTCAAACCAATCGAGGCGGTTTTTGTTTTCTCCGGAAGCTCACAATCCAGCCAAGCAGCGGGCCGATCATCATCCCGATCAGCAAGGCTAAAATCACAGGGACAGCCACTGACAGCTCTGGCGCTGACCAGCCGAGAAAGACCAGGGAAACAGGTTGCTGATTTTCCAGCACGAACACTACCGTCGCCAAAACGATCAGCAGGATGATTACGACCAACATTACGCGCTTGAAGTTCCGCATCTGCCGCTCCTTTTGTTGGGGGCGTTAGACGCCCTCTTCTTCGTCTTCGTTGACTCGATCACGCAATTCTTTGCCCGGTTTGAAGTGAGGGACGAATTTGCCGTCAAGGCTCACGGATTGGCCGGTTTTTGGGTTGCGCCCTACGCGCGGTGAGCGGTAGTGCAGAGAAAAGCTGCCAAAGCCCCGAATCTCGATGCGATCACCGGTGGCGAGGCATTGAGACATTTGCTCAAGCATGGTCTTGATAGCCAGCTCGACATCCTTGGATGAGAGCAGCCCTTGATGGGTAACAATTCGATCGATCAACTCCGACTTCGTCATATTTTTCCCTTCTTTTTCAAGCAGCTAGATAAGCGCTCCGAAGGTTTTAGCATGACTGGAAGGATTTGAACAGTCCGAGTATTGACTTATGTGAAGGATGATTGGCGGCCCGTGAAGTTCCCTTCATTTATGACATTTTCTGGTGCATATCCAGGATTAAAACGCTCAATTACAGACCACGAGCATGCTCCTGGTGAAATAGCCGGCTGGATTCCACCCGAATGGATAGTCCTCTGGATCTTCTTTGACGTCGCTGGATTTGCCGAGGACTTTAAAGCCGCCCGGTTTGCATTCACGGGTAGCGCGGGCGTAGCAACTGTCCCAACTGGAGTTCATGCCGGAGCATTCGACCATCAATCCGCTTTGACCACGTATTACTTTGGTTTTATGGGAGGTGGCACAGCCTGTGAGGGCCAGCATGGCGACAACAATGATGATGCGGCGCATGTATTTCCTTATGCGGGGCGCGTGCCCTGCGACAGCTCGTAGACGATTCAGTCTAGTCTCGGCTTGAAGGGCTTGTCTTGTTGAAAAGACAGGAGGGGGTGATGTGTTGGTGGTATGACCGTGTGGGGCAATGACAGACGCGAAAGACATGGTGCATTTCACGGCGAAAATCACCTATGGCAGGAGGTTGATCGGGATCGAGGGGCAGCAGGTAGACCGCGCCGCATGGTCTTCGCAGACAAGTCTGCTCCTACGGCCTTGCGGCCAGAAGCGGAGACCGTATGGGCAATGATTTTGATAGGTGGGAGCTGACTCGTCTGCGAATAAGCACGGCACGGGCTTCCGGCGGGTTTGGGTTTGACCCTGCCCCTCGATCTGGATCGAGGGGCAGCAGGCAGACCGCGCCGCATGGTCTTCGCAGACAAGTCTGCTCCTACGGCCTAGCGGCCAGAAGCGGAGACCGTATGGGCAATGATTTTGATAGGTGGGAGCTGACCGGGACGCGTAGTTACGAGTCAGCTCAGCGGCTGGGATAGTGTGATGTTAAAGCCATATGGCGTCCCACAGTGGGTAGTCACCTATTCGCTTGACCAGCCCGGCTCGCAGGGGGTTTGCGACGATGTAGCGGGCGAGTTTTTTCAGGTCGTTTTCGGTGCGGAGGGTTGTATCGTGGTATCCGCGTTGCCATACACGGTTTTGGCTTTGGGTGGCTTTGTTGATTGCGATAGCGCTTCGGGCTTTGATTTGTTGCATGACGCGGGAAAGGGAGTTTTGCTTTAGCTCGATGAGCCAGTGCAGGTGATCGGGCATCACTACCCAGGCTAATGACTGAACCAGGCTTTGCTCTTCGGCGCGTTTTAGTTCGGAGACGACCAACCGTCCCAGGCGCCAGACTTTGAAGAGGGGGTGGCGGTTTTGGGTGACGGTGGTTAACAGGTAAATTTGGCTGATTTCAGAGAGTCGGCCATGGCGTAGGCTGTGGCTGTGCGCGTGTTTGGGCATTCCGTTGCCCCTCCCGTTGGGTTAATCAGGTGTATGTCCCAGATTAGCCAAGTGTGGGGTGGTGTGCAGGGAGGTATGTTTGGCGAGGGGTGTCAGGGGGATCGTGATGGGCTTTTCGCAAGCACAAAAAAGGGCGACCGAAGTCGCCCTTTTTCTATGGTCAATCAGAACTTAGTTCTGTTTTTCCATTTGTGCGCGAAGCAGGTCACCGATGGTGGTAGGACCTGTGCTTTCCGCAGTTTCTGGCTTGGCGCGCAGGCTTTGGATAGCTTCTTTCTCGTCTTCAACGTCTTTCGACTTGATGGACAATTGGATTACGCGGCTCTTGCGATCAACGCTGATGATCTTGGCTTCAACTTCTTCGCCTTCTTTCAGAACGTTACGCGCGTCTTCAACGCGGTCACGGCTGATTTCGGAGGCTTTCAGAGTAGCTTCGATGTCGTCGCCCAGAGTGATGATGGCGCCTTTGGCGTCAACTTCTTTAACGATACCGCGAACGATAGCGCCTTTGTCGTTGACCATCACGTACTCGGAGAACGGATCGCTTTCCAGCTGTTTGATGCCCAGGGAGATGCGTTCACGCTCTGGATCAACAGACAGGATCACGGTGTCGAGCTCATCGCCCTTCTTGAAGCGACGTACGGCTTCTTCGCCCACTTCGTTCCAGGAGATGTCGGACAGGTGAACCAGGCCGTCGATGCCGCCGTCCAGACCAATGAAGATACCGAAATCGGTGATCGACTTGATGGTGCCGGAGATTTTATCGCCCTTGTTGAACTGGCCAGAGAAATCTTCCCATGGGTTAGATTTGCACTGTTTGATGCCGAGGGAGATACGACGACGCTCTTCGTCGATGTCCAGAACCATAACTTCCACTTCGTCGCCAACTTGTACGACTTTCGAAGGGTGGATGTTTTTGTTGGTCCAGTCCATTTCGGAAACGTGTACCAAGCCTTCAACGCCTTCTTCCAGCTCAGCGAAGCAGCCGTAGTCGGTCAGGTTGGTAACACGGGCTGTTACGCGAGTGCCTTCTGGGTAGCGAGCTTTGATAGCGACCCATGGATCTTCGCCCAACTGCTTCAGACCCAAGGAAACACGATTGCGTTCGCGATCGTACTTCAGGACTTTTACATCGATCTCATCGCCAACGTTGACGATTTCCGATGGATGCTTGATGCGTTTCCAAGCCATGTCGGTAATGTGCAGCAGGCCATCGACGCCACCCAGATCGACGAATGCGCCGTAATCGGTGAGGTTTTTGACGATACCTTTGACTTGCTGACCTTCTTGCAAGGATTCCAGCAGAGCTTCGCGCTCAGCGCTGTTCTCGGCTTCAAGGACGCTACGGCGGGAAACGACAACGTTGTTGCGTTTCTGGTCGAGTTTGATGACCTTGAATTCGAGCTCTTTGCCTTCCAGGTGAGTCGTGTCACGCACTGGGCGGACATCAACCAGAGAACCAGGCAGGAACGCACGGATGCCGTTAACGTCGACAGTGAAGCCGCCTTTAACCTTACCGTTGATAACGCCCTTGACCACTTCTTCAGCTGCGAAAGCCGCTTCCAGAACAATCCAGCACTCAGCACGCTTGGCTTTTTCGCGGGACAGCTTGGTTTCGCCAAAGCCATCTTCGACCGCGTCCAGTGCAACGTGCACTTCGTCGCCGATCTTGATGGTCAGCTCGCCAGCGTCGTTGTGGAACTGCTCCAGCGGGATGAGGCCTTCAGATTTCAGACCGGCGTGAACCGTAACCCATCCAGCCTGGTAATCGATATCAACGATGATCGCGGTGATGATCGAACCGGCCTGAAGGTTGAGGGTCTTTAGGCTTTCTTCAAAAAGTTCTGCAAAGCTTTCGCTCATTTTAATTCCTGTTGATCAAGGGCGAAGAATACGCCCATCTGCCACGTTCCAGACAACGTGGGTTTCGTTCAAATAAAAGAAGGCCTGTGGGACTATGCCTGGTCTCCCACACGCTTCCTTGTCATCCGGCGAGATCGCGAAGTGCGATTTCACTCAAAATGCGTTCCAGCACCTGCTCGATGGATAATTCAGTGGAATCCAGCTGTATGGCGTCATGCGCCGGCTTGAGCGGGGCTACCGCTCGCTGGGTGTCACGCTCATCGCGTGCACATATCTCATCTAGCAGACTCGACAGACTAACATCATCGCCTTTGGCCTTCAACTGCAAGTAACGGCGACGTGCACGTTCCTCGGCGCTGGCGGTCAGAAAAATCTTCAGCGGCGCATCCGGGAACACCACAGTGCCCATGTCGCGACCATCGGCTACCAGGCCCGGCGGCTCCTGAAATGCGCGCTGGCGCTGGAGCAAGGCATCGCGCACCGCGGGCAGTGAAGCCACTTGCGAGGCGCCATTGCCGATCTGTTCGTTGCGGATGGCGTGGGTGACATCTTCGCCTTCCAGAGTAATCCGCTGCCCGTGATCATCGGTGCCGACGTTGAACTGCACATCCAGATGAGCGGCCAGCAGCTTCAGGGCCTCTTCATTCGTCAGGTCGACGCCGTGGTTGCGCGCGGAGAACGCCAGCAAACGATAGAGCGCTCCGGAATCCAGCAGACACCAACCCAGATGCTTGGCCAACCGGCCAGCAACGGTGCCCTTGCCTGAACCGCTAGGTCCATCGATGGTGATGACTGGCGCTCGAACTCTCATGACTGCGCCTCTTCTGATACACGCATGCCGACTTGAGCGCAAAGCGCGAGGAAGTTGGGGAATGAGGTCGCGACGTTGGCGCAATCATGGATGCGGATCGGTGCCGATGCGCGCAGGGAGGCCACGCTGAAAGCCATGGCAATCCGGTGGTCGCCGTGACCGTGAACTTCGCCGCCGCCGATCAGGCCGCCATCGATAATGATGCCGTCCGGGGTCGGCTCGACTTTGACGCCCAGCGCCAGCAAGCCGTCAGCCATGACCTGGATACGGTCGGATTCCTTGACCCGCAGCTCTTCGGCGCCGCGCAGGACGGTGCGCCCTTCTGCACAGGCTGCCGCCACGAACAATACCGGAAATTCGTCGATTGCCAGCGGGACCAGCTCTTCAGGGATTTCGATACCCTTGAGTTTGGCGGCGCGTACACGCAGGTCCGCCACGGGTTCGCCGCCGACTTCGCGCTGGTTTTCCAGGGTGATGTCGGCGCCCATCAGACGCAGAATATCGATGACGCCGGTACGCGTCGGGTTGATGCCGACGTGCTCAAGCAACAGGTCAGAGCCTTCAGCAATAGAAGCCGCGACTAGGAAGAAGGCTGCCGAGGAGATATCAGCAGGCACTTCAATGTGGGTCGCGGTGAGCTTGTGACCCGACTCTACGGAAGCGGTGCTGTTCTGAACGCTGACCGGGTAGCCAAAGCCGCGCAGCATGCGTTCGGTATGGTCACGCGTCGGTGCAGGTTCGGTGATGCTGGTCTTGCCATCGGCATACAGGCCAGCCAGCAGCAGGCAGGATTTCACCTGTGCGCTGGCCATTGGCAAGGTGTAGGTCAGGCCGGTCAGACGATGGCCGCCGCGAATGATCATCGGTGGACGACCTTCAGCGGCGGTCTCGATCACGGCGCCCATTTCACGCAATGGATTGGCGACGCGGTTCATCGGCCGCTTGGACAGCGAGGCATCGCCGGTCAAGGTGCTGTCGAAACTCTGCGCGGCCAACAAACCGGAAAGCAGGCGCATCGAGGTGCCGGAGTTACCCAGATAGATTGGGCCCGGCGCGGCTTTCAAGCCATGCAGGCCAACACCGTGGATGGTCACGCGGCCATTTTGTGGGCCTTCGATCACAACACCCATGTCACGGAACGCCTGCAAGGTTGCCAGCGCGTCTTCACCTTCGAGGAAGCCCTCGACTTCGGTCGTGCCTTCGGCCAGCGAGCCGAGCATGATCGAGCGGTGGGAAATCGATTTGTCGCCTGGAACGCGGATACGTCCGCAAACGCGTCCACCAGGATTAGCCAGGAAAATCAGGTCGTTGGTGTTCATAGCGTCCACATAAGCCCGGCGGGCAAGGATTTTACTGAAATGCTCGCGAGCAACACGGGCGCGAGTGAATACGCCCAGTAATTGAAGCCCATCCCCTGCATCGACCGCGTCGCGCAAGGCGTCGAGGTCTGTGCGAAATGTATCCAATGTGCGTAACACCGCCTCGCGATTAGCGAGAAAAATGTCGTGCCACATCACCGGGTCACTGCCCGCGATCCTTGTGAAATCGCGGAAACCGCCCGCTGCATATCTAAAGATGTCCAGATTCTCGTTGCGCTTGGCCAGTGAGTCCACCAGGGCAAACGCCAGCAGATGCGGCAAATGACTGGTCGCCGCCAACACTTCATCGTGGCGCTCGACCTGCATGTGCTCGACATCCGCGCCCAGCTCAGACCATAAACGGTCAATCAGGGCCAACGCTGCCGGATCGGTTTCGGCCAGCGGTGTCAAAATCACTTTATGCCGACGGAACAGCTGGGCGTTAGAGGCTTCCACCCCGCTCTGCTCGGACCCGGCAATTGGATGTCCCGGCACGAAACGCGCGGGCAAACCGCCAAACGCCAGACGCGCAGCGCGCACCACGTTGCCCTTGGCACTGCCGACATCGGTCAGCACAGCATTGCCAAGATCAAGGGTCGCCAACAACGTCAGTAACTTTTCCATTGCCAGAATAGGCACAGCGAGCTGGATAACGTCAGCGCCGCGACAGGCGGCAGCGATATCTTCCTCGCACCGGTCGACCACGCCCTGCTCTACCGCCAGCTGGCGCGAGCGCGAATTCAGATCGACACCCACCACTTCCCGGCACAGGCCACTTTCACGCAGGCCTTTGGCGAACGAACCACCGATCAAGCCGAGGCCGATCACCACCAGGCGCCCGATCATAGGTTGAGTTGATTGCACGGGCATGACATCAACCACGTGCCAGAACCTTGGCCAAAGCCTCAAGGAAGCGCGCGTTTTCGCCCGGCAGACCGATGCTGACCCGCAGGTGGTTTGGCATCCCATACCCCCCGACCGGGCGCACGATCACGCCTTCACGGAGCAGGTCTTGATAGACCGACGCGCCTTCGCGACCGAGATCAATGGCAAGGAAGTTGGCCTTGGACGGAATCCAGCTCAGGCCCAACAGACGCAGACCTTGTTCAAGCTGTTGCATCCCGGCTTCGTTCGCGCGGCGACTTTGGGCCACGTACTCGACGTCATCCAGCGCAGCACAAGCCGCCGTCAGCGCAAGACTGTTGACGTTGAACGGCTGACGTACACGGTTCAGCACATCAGCAACAACCGGCGAAGACACGCCATAACCGACGCGCAGCGATGCCAGGCCATAGGCCTTGGAGAAGGTGCGCGATACCAGCAGGTTTGGGTAATCCGCCAGGTAGTTCAGGCCATTTGGCAGTTCCGCGCCTTCGGCGTATTCGATGTAAGCCTCGTCCAGCACCACCAACACGTTTTCCGGCACGGCGGCGAGGAAGTCAGCCAAGGCACTCGGACCGAACCAGGTCCCGGTCGGGTTGTTCGGGTTGGCGATAAACACGACGCGGGTGTTGCTATCGATAGCCGCGAGCATTGCCGGCAGGTCATGACCCCAGTCTTTGGCGGGCGCAACGCGAGCGTCGGCGCCAACAGCCTGAGTGACAATAGGATAGATGGCGAACGCATGCTCACTGAACACCGCATTCAGGCCCGGCGCCAGATACGCACGAGCGACCAACTCCAGAATGTCGTTGGAGCCATTACCCAAGGTGACTTGATTGGCTTGCACACCGCAGCGCTCTGCAAGACGCGCCTTGAGATTGAAACCATTACCGTCCGGGTAGCGGGTCAACTCGGCGAGTTCGTCGCGAATCGCGGCCAAGGCCTTAGGGCTGGCACCCAGCGGGTTTTCGTTACTGGCCAGCTTGATGATCCGGGCCGGATCGATGTCCAGTTCGCGCGCCAGTTCGTCCACGGGTTTGCCCGGGACGTAAGGCGAAAGTTTTTGCACGCCCGGCTGTGCCAGGGCGAGGAAGTCGACGCTCATGTAGTGCTAACCCCTTTAGAGAACCGCTTTCGGGTAGGAACCCAGCACCTTGAGTGCCACCGCTTCCTGACTGATCTGTTCCAACACGGCCTTGATCAATGGATCACGGTGATGGCCGACGAAGTCGATAAAGAACACGTAGGTCCATTTACCGCTGCGTGAAGGTCGGGTTTCGATACGGGTCAGGTCGATTCCGTTCTCATGGAAGGGCACCAGCAATTCATGCAGCGCGCCTGGTTTGTTGCTCATCGACACGATGATCGAGGTCTTGTCGTCGCCAGTCGGCGGGACTTCTTGACTGCCGATGATCAGGAAACGCGTGGCGTTATCCGGGCGATCTTCGATTTTTTCTGCGATACGGGTCAGGCCGTACAGCCCTGCCGCCATATCGCCGGCGATGGCCGCCGAGTTCCACTCACCCTTGACCCGCTTGGCCGCTTCGGCGTTGCTGGCAACGGCGATGCGCTCGACATTCGGGTAATGCGCGTCCAGCCACTTGCGGCACTGGGCCAGCGACTGGGCGTGGGAGTAGATGCGGCTGATGCTGTCGGTCTTGGTATTTTCACCGACCAATAAATGGTGGTGAATACGCAATTCGACTTCGCCACAGATGACCATGTCGTGTTCGAGAAAGCTGTCGAGGGTGTGGTTGACCGCGCCTTCGGTGGAATTTTCCACCGGGACCACGCCAAAATTCACCGCGCCGGCTGCGACTTCACGGAACACTTCATCAATGGCACCCATCGGCAAGCTGATGACAGCGTGACCAAAGTGCTTCATGGCTGCAGCTTGGGTGAAGGTGCCTTCAGGACCGAGGTAAGCCACTTTCAGCGGCTGCTCCAGCGCCAGGCACGAGGACATGATTTCGCGGAACAAGCGCGCCATTTCCTCGTTGCCCAACGGCCCCTTGTTGCGATCCATGACACGCTTGAGCACTTGGGCTTCGCGTTCTGGACGGTAGAACACTGGCACTTCGCCTTCAGTGAGCGTGGCCATTTTCACCCGCGCAACTTCTTGCGCACAGCGCGCACGCTCACTGATCAATTCCAGGACTTTCTCGTCCAGGCTGTCAATGCGGATGCGCAGCGCCTTGAGTTCTTGCTCAGACATTAGCCGTGTTCCTTCTCGAACTCTGCCATGTACGCCACCAGGGCGTTGACCCCATGGATGTCGACGGCGTTGTAGATGGAGGCACGCATGCCGCCAACCGAACGATGGCCCTTGAGGTTGAGCAGACCACGTGCTTCGGCGCCGACCAGGAACGGCTTGTCCAGACGATCATCGGCCAGACGGAACGGCACGTTCATCCACGAGCGATCGGTTTTGTTGATCGGGTTGCTGTACAGGCCGCTGGCGTCGATGAAGTCGTACAGCGTGCGCTGTTTGATGTCATTGAGCTTGCCGATGGCTTCGACGCCACCCTGCTCTTTGAGCCATTCGAACACCAGTCCGGACAGGTACCAGGATAGAGTCGGCGGGGTGTTGTACATCGACGCGTTGTCGGCGGCGACTTTGTAGTTGAGCATGGTCGGACAGATTGTACGGGCACGACCGAGCAGGTCTTCGCGAATGATCACGACGACAATACCGCTCGGGCCGATATTTTTCTGGGCGCCCGCGTAGATCATGCCGAACCTGGAAACGTCCACGGGGCGCGACAGGATGTCCGAGGACATGTCAGCCACCAGCGGGATATCGCCGGTTTCAGGAATCCAGCTGAATTCCAGGCCGCCAATGGTTTCATTGGGTGCGTAGTGAACGTAGGCAGCGTCTTTGGACAGCTTCCACTCGTTCTGGCCAGGAATGGCGAAATAATCGTAAGGCTTGGCGCTGGCAGCGATGTTGACGTTGCCGAAGCGCGATGCTTCTTCAATGGCTTTCTGCGACCAGATACCGGTGTCGATGTAATCGGCACTGGCGTTTTCCGGCAAAAGATTGAGCGGAATCTGGGCAAATTGCTGGCTTGCGCCGCCTTGCAGAAACAGCACTTTATAGTTTGAGGGGATGCTCATCAGGTCGCGCAGATCTTGCTCGGCCTTGTTGGCAATGGAGACGAACTCATCACTGCGATGACTCATTTCCATGACGGACAGGCCTTTGCCATGCCAGTCCAGGAGTTCTGCCTGGGCACGCAGCAGAACAGCTTCAGGGAGCGCAGCAGGACCTGCGCAGAAGTTAAAAGCTCGCTTGCTCATATCCACTCTCGTCAATGCTTGGGTCTGTACGCGTTGCACGTGTATCAAATCTGTAGGAGCTGACTTGTCTGCGATAAGCCGGGGTCGCGCTCGACTCGGTACGACCTTCCGACGGTAGTGAATTCACTATTTTTGCTAGCGCTTCGCACTAGATCGCAGACAAGTCAGCTCCTACAGGAATTCGTGTTCGGCCGGGCATCTGTTTCTGGCCGAAGGCCGTAGGAGCTGACTTGTCTGCGATAGGGGCATACCTGATAGATACACCGCGTCAAACCATTCGCAGACAAGTCTGCTCCTACAGGTATCGCATTACTCTTCTTCCGGGGCGTCGACTTGCTGGGATTCGTCGATGTCGCTGACATCCAGCACTTCGCCTTCAAGCACTTCGCCTTCCAACACCTCACCCTCTTCGAACTCTTCGCCTTCGACTTCCGATGGCTCCTGAACACGCTCCAGGCCGACCAGTTTTTCGTCGCTGGCGAGTTTGATCAAGGTTACACCCTGGGTATTACGACCCAAACTGGACACTTCATCAACACGGGTACGAACCAAGGTGCCCTGGTCGGAAATCAACATGATTTCTTCGCCGTCGAGCACTTGTACCGCACCGACCAAACGGCCATTACGGTCGTTGCTGACCATGGCGATAACGCCCTGACCGCCACGTTTGTACTCAGGGAACTCGGTAATCGCAGTGCGCTTGCCGAAACCACGCTCGGAGGCGGTGAGAATCTGGCTGCCTTCTTCCGGGATCAGCATGGAAATCAGCTTCTGACCTTCTGGCAGACGCATGCCGCGCACACCGCGAGCGGTACGGCCCATGGCACGAACGTCGGACTCTTTAAAGCGTGTCACTTTGCCGCCGTCGGAGAACAGCATGACTTCGCGTTCGCCGTCAGTGATGGCGGCGGAAATCAGGATGTCGCCTTCGTCCAGCTCCAGCGCGATCAGGCCAACACTGCGTTGACGGCTGAATTGCACCAGCGGGGTTTTCTTCACGGTGCCGTTGGCAGTCGACATGAAGATGAACGGAGCTTTCTTCCGGTCTTCCGCCTTGATGCGGGCCTTTCTGTCTTCTTCGCTCTCGTCGCTTGCTACGTCGTCCAGTTCTGGAGTGATGACATCGTCACCGCCTTCTTCTTCGGACTTCTTGCGCATGGCTTCCATGTCTACCGGCAGCATGGTGGTGATGTATTCACCCTCACTCAGCGGCAACAGGTTGACCAACGGACGACCACGGGCAGCACGCGACGCTTCCGGAATTTCGTATGTCTTGAGCCAGTACACCTTGCCTTTGCTGGAGAACATCAACAGCGTGGTGTGACTGTTGGCGACCAGCAGGTGAGCAATGTAGTCCTCATCCTTGACGCCGGTAGCCGATTTGCCTTTACCGCCACGGCGTTGAGCCTGGTAGACGGCCAACGGCTGAGTCTTGGCATAACCACCGTGAGAGATAGTAACGACACGCTCTTCTTCGGTGATCAGGTCGCCGAGGGTCAGGTCCAGACGCGCATCGAGAATCTCGGTGCGGCGCACATCGCCGTATTCAGCGCGGATCAGCTCCAGCTCTTCGCGGATGACTTCCATCAGACGTTCGGCGCTGTTGAGAATACGCAGCAGTTCGCCGATCTGGGTGAGGATTTCCTGGTATTCGGTCAGCAGTTTTTCGTGTTCGAGACCGGTCAGACGGTGCAGACGCAGTTCCAGAATCGCCTGAGCCTGTTCCGGCGACAGGAAATACTTGCCGTCACGCAGGCCATATTGTGGGTCAAGGTTGTCCGGACGGCAGGAATCTGCGCCAGCACGCTCAACCATTTCCACAACAGCACTGGATTCCCACGGTGTTTCGATCAGCGCTGCCTTGGCTTCAGCCGGTGTCGGCGAGGCTTTGATCAACGCGATAACCGGGTCGATGTTCGACAGGGCGACCGCTTGACCTTCGAGCAGGTGACCACGTTCACGGGCTTTACGCAGTTCGAAAACGGTACGGCGGGTGACGACTTCGCGACGGTGGCGAACGAATGCTTCCAGCAGATCCTTAAGGTTGAGGATCCGCGGACGGCCATCGATCAGCGCTACGATGTTGATACCGAAAACGCTTTGCAGCTGGGTCTGGGCGTAGAGGTTGTTGAGGATCACCTCAGGCACTTCGCCACGACGCAGTTCGATCACTACGCGCATGCCGTCTTTGTCGGACTCGTCGCGCAGCTCAGTGATGCCTTCGAGCTTTTTCTCTTTGACCAGCTCGGCGATCTTCTCGATCAGACGTGCTTTGTTCAGCTGGTACGGGAGTTCGGTGATGACGATCTGCTGACGACCACCGACCTTGTCGATGTCTTCGACCATCGAGCGGGCACGCATGTAAATGCGCCCACGACCGGTGCGATAGGCTTCGACGATACCGGCACGACCGTTGATGATCGCGGCCGTCGGGAAGTCAGGACCCGGGATGTATTGCATCAGCTCATCGATGGTCAACTCAGGGTTGTCGATGAGCGCCAGGCAACCGTCGATGACTTCACCGAGGTTGTGCGGCGGAATGTTGGTCGCCATGCCCACGGCGATACCGCTCGAGCCGTTGACCAGCAAGTTGGGGATACGGGTCGGCATGACCGCAGGGATCATTTCGGTGCCGTCGTAGTTCGGCACCCAGTCCACGGTTTCTTTATGCAGGTCGGCCAGCAGTTCGTGGGCCAGCTTGGTCATCCGGACTTCGGTGTATCGCATGGCTGCGGCGTTGTCGCCGTCCACCGAACCGAAGTTGCCCTGGCCGTCTACCAACAGGTAGCGCAGGGAGAATGGCTGAGCCATCCGTACGATAGTGTCGTAAACAGCAGTATCACCATGCGGGTGGTACTTACCGATAACGTCGCCGACCACACGGGCAGATTTCTTGTACGGCTTGTTCCAGTCGTTACCCAGTTCGCTCATCGCGAAGAGTACACGCCGATGCACGGGCTTCAAGCCATCACGCGCATCCGGCAGTGCCCGTCCGACGATTACGCTCATCGCGTAGTCGAGGTAGGACTGTTTCAGCTCGTCTTCGATATTGACCGGGAGGATTTCTTTGGCCAGTTCGCCCATGAGAAGCCTGATTCCTTTTTCTGGTGAAACCTCGTCACATCCATGCGGGACGAACGAAGCTCGCCGCTGCAGGCATTTGCCATGCAACGACTTACGACAAATCAACGAGTTATGCCATGGATCTGCGCAGTAAAGGCAGGCGCATCGCGCTACCCTGGAAACCGCCGAATGTTATCACAAACGCGATCAGGGACCTATCCCCTGGATAGCCTGCCAAAACACTAATCGACCAACGATCGGCCTTTATAGCGCCTCTGAGGGCCCTGCATGCGTTTTGACGATCCCGCCCTGTGTCGATTTCGATTCTGATCGAAGGTCTGCAGGAGGGCCCATATAAGATCAATGCAACCGCTTGCGGCACATCAGTTGCGCCATTTTGGCGGTGTCGGGGCGCTCGACGATGCCTTTCTCGGTCACGATGGCGTCGATCAAGTCTGCTGGCGTCACATCGAACACCGGGTTGAACGCGTCGACATCAGCCCCTACACGCTGGCCGCCGAGCTCCAGCAACTCTCGACCGTCACGCTCTTCGATGGGGATGTCTTCACCACTGGCCAAGGCCATGTCGATGGTCGAACTCGGCGCCACTACCATGAAGCGCACGCCGTGGTGCATGGCGGCAACGGCCAGTTGATAGGTGCCGATCTTGTTCGCCACGTCACCGTTGGCGGTGATGCGGTCGGCGCCGACGATGACCCAGGTAATGCCTTTGGTGCGCATCAGGTACGCCGCGGCCGAATCGGCAGTGACGGTGACAGGGATGCCCTCATTCGCCAGTTCCCAAGCCGTCAAACGCGAGCCTTGCAGCCATGGCCGGGTTTCATCGGCGTAAACGCGCTCGATCATGCCTTCCAGGTACGCCGCACGGATCACCCCCAGCGCGGTGCCGAAGCCGCCAGTCGCCAGCGCGCCCGTGTTGCAGTGGGTCAGCACGGTTTGCAGATTGCCCTGATGCTTGCGGATCAGGTCGGCACCGAGCTGGGCCATAGTCAGGTTGGCTTCGCGATCACTCAAGTGAATCCCCACTGCTTCCGCTTCGAGCGCCGCCAAAGGTGATTCGCTGCCCTTCAAGCGCTGCAGACGGTCGCGCATGCGATTCAGCGCCCAGAACAGGTTGACGGCGGTGGGCCGCGACTCGGCAAGCACGGTGAAGTCTTCTTCCAATGCTGCCTGCCAGTCGCCGCCAGCGGCAAAACGCTCGCGCGCTGCCAACACCACGCCATAGGCCGCACTGATACCGATGGCGGGCGCACCGCGCACGACCATCGAGCGAATGGCCTCAGCCACGCCCGCCGCGCTGGTGTACGTGTGCCAGGTTTCCTCGAAGGGCAACACGCGCTGATCAAGCAGATGCAGAGCGCCATCCCGCCAATCGATGGCCTTCACCTTCTCCGCAGCCAATAGTCGATCGCGCATTCCACACCCCATGTACTTAAAAATAGAAAGCCAAGATCGAGAGCAAAGCATAAAAAGCCGCTGATTATAGCGAGCCGCCCAAGAAGACGCTCGGGTATACTTCGCCGGCCCTGAATATAAGCTCTGGATGTCCTGCCATGCCCAATCCTGCTGCCCCGCTCGACCTGCTGCTCCTGCCCACCTGGCTGGTGCCGGTCGAACCTGCTGGCGTGGTCCTCAAAGAGCACGGCCTGGGCATTCGCGACGGCCTTATCGTGTACATCGGCCCCAGAGCCGAAGCGTTGAAGCAAACCGCGCTGCAAGTGCGCGAACTGCCTGGCATGCTCCTCAGCCCTGGTCTGATAAATGCCCACGGGCATGCTGCCATGACCTTGTTTCGCGGTCTGGCCGACGACTTGCAACTGATGACCTGGCTGGAGCGGCATATCTGGCCTGCCGAAGCCAAATGGGTCGATGAAGCCTTCGTCCGCGATGGTACTGACCTGGCGATTGCCGAGCAGTTGAAAGGCGGCATCACCTGCTTCTCTGATATGTATTTCTTCCCCAAGGTGGCCAGCGAACGTGTGCACAACAGCGGCATCCGCGCACAAATCACCGTGCCGGTCCTGGACTTCCCTATTCCCGGCGCACGCACCCCCGAGGAAGCACTGCACACTGGCGTCGAGTTGTTTAACGACCTCAAGCATCACCCACGAATAAACGTCGCCTTCGGCCCCCATGCACCCTATACCATCAGCGATGAAAACCTGGAAAAAATCCGGGTCCTGGCTGACGAACTCGACGCGATGATTCACATGCACATGCATGAAACCGCGTTCGAAGTTGAGCAATCCGTCGAGCACCGCAATGAGCGGCCTCTGGCACGTCTGGGCCGACTGGGTCTTTTGAGCCCACGCTTTCAAGCGGTACACATGACCCAGGTCAGCGATGAGGACATGGCTTTGCTGGTAGAAAGTAACGCCAGCGTGATCCACTGTCCGGAATCGAACCTGAAACTCGCCAGCGGCTTTTGCCCGGTAGAGCGCTTGTGGCAGGCTGGAGTCAATGTCGCGGTGGGCACCGATGGCGCAGCCAGCAACAACGACCTGGACCTGCTCGGCGAAACCCGCACTGCGGCCTTGCTGGCCAAGGCTGTCGCGGGGTCGGCTACCGCACTGGACGCGCACCGCGCCCTGCGCATGGCCACCCTGAACGGCGCCCGCGCCATGGGTATCCAGGCGCAAACAGGCTCGCTGGAGATCGGCAAGGCTGCGGATCTCGCCGCCTTCGACCTGTCCGGGCTGGCCCAGCAACCGGTGTATGACCCGGTATCGCAGCTTATATATGCCACCGGGCGCGACTGCGTAACCCACGTCTGGGTCGCTGGCAAGCAACTGCTCGAGGACAAGTGCCTGACGCGGATGGATGAACAAGCGCTTATTGAAACGGCTAAAAGCTGGGGCCAGCGCATTCATGGCCATAAAGAGCAGCAGAAAACAGAATAAAGACCGTCCGAACCCTCGTTCGAACGCTCGCCAGCATTATCAAGTTTAAGAGGACATCCCATGAGCAACGTTGACCACGCTGAAATCGCCAAATTCGAAGCACTGGCCCATCGCTGGTGGGACCGCAACAGCGAATTCAAGCCGCTGCATGACATTAACCCGCTGCGGGTCAACTGGATTGACGAGCGCGTCCAGCTGGCCGGTAAAAAGGTGCTGGACGTCGGTTGCGGCGGCGGCATTCTCAGTGAAGCCATGGCCCTGCGTGGCGCCACGGTAATGGGCATCGACATGGGCGAAGCGCCGTTGGCGGTCGCGCAGTTGCACCAATTGGAATCGGGCGTGACCGTCGACTACCGGCAGACCACCGCCGAAGACCTCGCGGAAGAAATGCCCGAGCAGTTCGACGTGGTGACGTGCCTGGAGATGCTGGAGCACGTCCCGGACCCGTCGTCGGTGATTCGCGCCTGCTTCCGCATGGTCAAACCGGGTGGCCAGGTGTTTTTCTCCACCATCAACCGTAACCCCAAGGCGTACCTGTTTGCCATCGTCGGCGCGGAGTA
Source organism: Pseudomonas sp. 5C2 (assembly GCF_034314155.1). Classification (NCBI taxonomy): domain Bacteria; kingdom Pseudomonadati; phylum Pseudomonadota; class Gammaproteobacteria; order Pseudomonadales; family Pseudomonadaceae; genus Pseudomonas; species Pseudomonas sp. 5C2. The sequence goes on from NZ_JAVIWH010000002.1 coordinate 2,723,335, forward strand.
CATCATGGGCCTGTTGCCACGCGGCACCCACGACTTCAAGAAATTCATCCGCCCTTCCGAGCTGGGTGCCTGGAGTCGCGAAGCCGGTTTGCAGGTCAAGGACATCATCGGCATGACCTACAACCCGCTGACCAAGCATTACAAGCTGGCGTCCGATGTCGACGTCAATTACATGATCCAGACACTTCGAGAGGCATAAGGACATGCGTTTGAGAGCGGTTTTATTCGACATGGACGGCACGTTGCTCGATACCGCGCCGGATTTCATCGCGATCTGCCAGAGCATGCTTGCCGATCGCGGCCTGGCGTCGGTGTCGGACAAACTGATTCGCGATGAAATTTCCGGCGGCGCCCGGGCGATGGTCGCGGCGACGTTCGCCCTGTCGCCGATGGAACCTGAGTTTGAAGCGCTGCGCCTGGAGTTTCTCGAGCGCTATCAGACCAACTGTGCCGTCCACAGCACGCTGTTCGATGGCATGGCCGAGTTACTGATCGACATTGAGAAAGCCAATCTGATCTGGGGTGTGGTTACCAACAAGCCCGTGCGCTTTGCCCAACCGATCATGGAGCAACTGGGTTTGGCCGAGCGCTCGGCAATCCTGATCTGTCCGGACCACGTGACCAACAGCAAGCCACACCCGGAGCCTTTGATTCTGGCGTGCAGCATGCTCAACCTGGACCCGGCCAGCGTGCTATTCGTCGGCGATGACCTACGTGACATCGAGTCCGGACGCGACGCTGGCACCAAAACCGCAGCCGTGCGTTATGGCTACATTCACCCCGACGACAACCCCGATCATTGGGGTGCCGATGTAGTGGTCGATCATCCACTGGACCTGCGCAAGGTGCTGGATAACGCATTGTGTCGCTGCTGAAGAATAGACTGATCTGCTTCCGGCCATAGGCTGCAGGAGACGGGTGCCTTTTTAATTGTTGAGGTTTTTAATGTTTGATTATTCCGCTCGTCCCGAACTGCTCAAGGATCGGGTGATTCTGGTCACCGGCGCTGGCCGTGGCATTGGTGCGGCTGCCGCCAAGGCCTTCGCTGCACATGGCGCCACGGTATTGCTGTTGGGCAAGACCGAAGCCAATCTGACTCAGGTCTATGACGAGATCGAAGCCGCGGGCCATCCTCAGCCAGCCGTGATCCCCTTCAATCTGGAAACTGCCCTGCCGCACCAGTATGACGAACTAGCCGCGATGATCGAGACTGAATTCGGCCATCTGGACGGTTTGCTGCACAACGCATCGATCATTGGCCCGCGTACGCCGACCGAACAGTTGTCCGGCGAGAACTTCATGCGCGTGATGCACGTCAACGTCAACGCGATGTTTATGCTCACCAGCACCTTGCTGCCACTGCTCAAGCTGTCCCAGGACGCCTCGGTGGTGTTCACCTCCAGCAGTGTCGGGCGCAAGGGTCGTGCTTATTGGGGCGCTTACGGGGTGTCCAAGTTCGCCACTGAAGGCTTTATGCAGAGCCTCGCCGACGAACTGGAAACGGTCTCTTCGGTGCGCGCCAACAGCATTAACCCGGGCGCCACACGCACCAGCATGCGTGCGCAGGCTTACCCAGGTGAAAACCCGCTGAACAACCCGACCCCCGAAGAAATCATGCCCCTCTACCTGTACTTGATGGGTCCTGACAGCACCGGCATCAACGGCCAGGCTTTCGACGCTCAGTGAAAGCCGTTGCGCTGTAGCAAAGCAAATCCAATCGAAGAATCGGGCTTGATATTGAGGTGACATAATTCTGTCACCTCAATCAGTTTGGTGGCCGAAGGCTACCAAACGAGTCAAGGAACCGCCTACCCTGCAACACCTCCCCGTTTTATAGTTCCCTAACTAGCTGAATATCAATGCATTTAATTAAATGAACTGTTTGGCACGACTTTCGCTCTAAAACACCAGCTAAGACTGCGTTATGTGTTTTAGGAGTAAAAACATGAATTCTTCTACCCAGACCAACGCAATCGACTTCGACAGCGCTAAATTGCAACGACTGGGATTTGGCCAACAACACAACGCCGCCCAGCGGCCTGTCGATTTGGCACAATTGCGCCATCAGCTTGGCCTGCAATTACAAACCAGCCTTGAACCGGAAAGAATCCTGACGATTTTTTTCGCGGCATTCAGCGCATGATCCCGCTCATGGCACTGAGTTACGAACACCGCGCCAGCGACCTGCACCTTAAAGTGGGTGAGCGTGGGCACCATCGTGTCAGTTACAGTTTGAGCAATGAAGGCGAACACCTGGGCGAACTGGTCTTTCAGCGTAACCAGCGTTTTTCCGAACGCGAATTGGCCCAGTTTGAGTCTTTGCTGCCTTGTCTGTTATTCCCTCTGCGAAACGCCCTGCTCTATCGCGAGGCGACACTGAGTGCCCTGCGCGATCCGTTGACCTGTACCGGCAACCGAATCGCCATGGATCAAACCCTGTCTCGGGAAATCGAAGTCGCCCACCGTCATAAACACCCGCTGTCCTTGCTGATGCTCGATATCGACCACTTCAAGCGGGTCAATGACGATTACGGCCATAGCACGGGCGATGAAGTGCTCAAAGCCGTCGCAAACTCAATCAAGGCCCAACTGCGCAATATCGATATGGTGTTTCGTTTTGGGGGTGAGGAGTTCTTGATCGTGCTCTCGAACACCGGGCGCGAAGCCGCTGCAATGGTCGGCGAGCGCCTGCGTCTGGCGGCGACCCATCTGACCTATCCAATGCTGGATCACCCGATTGAACTGAGCGTCAGCCTGGGGTGCGCCACGCTGTTGCCGGCCGAGTCGGCCGAAAGTATTCTGCGCCGCGCAGACAGCGCGCTGTACGTAGCCAAGCGTCAGGGGCGCAACCGTCTGGCGATGGCGGGCTAAGCTCGATTAACTCGTTTGCCAAGCCTGCCCGTCACTCAGTTTTCAACCAGCATCATGTGTTCACGCGACTGCGTCGCCTGCTCCAGCTTCATGCAGCGTTCCAGAAACAGGTACATGTAGTCGTAACTCTTGGTGACTGCCTGACGCAGCTCAGTCTGCAATTGGATACTGGGGTTGTTACCGGCCAGCGTGCAGATAATTTCCAATGCTTCCCAAGGATGCGAGTCGTCATATTGAGCGTGCATTTTCAGCCATTTCATGGCGCGCTTACGCTGATCTTCCGGGAAAGCGTCGGCATACACCCCGTTTGAGCAGACAAGTGCCGACCATTCACCGGTGGCGCCTTCAATGGCATAGTTAGTCGCCGCAATAGCGACGATCAGCGAGTCAGACGAACTGGAATGCCAACACCAATGGCTCAGAGCATGCAATTCAGGTGGAACTTGCTGGGCCTGCAACTCTTCAAGGCTGACCCCGTGGGCCAGGCTCCAGTTCACCCAATAATCAGCATGATTGAGTTCGACGCGAATATTGCGCATTAACCAACGACGCGCCATGTCCTCACCCGGATGACGGGCGAAGCGGGTTTTTGTCAGGTTCTGCGCCATGTACAGGGCGAACTGTTCAACCACCGGCCAGCCACCGATCAAGTACTGCCGCATGGTTTTCGAACTCAGGCGGCCATCGCGCATCCGCTGATATAACTCATGCCCTACCACTCGGCGCTTGGCTTCACTGCACTCTTGAATCAACTGCTGTGCCCACGCCGGATAACTGGTTGCTTCCATGAGCGGACCAGTTCTGCAGAAAGTATCGATCACTGTTTTGGCCTCCTTTTTTTGTGGTGTCATTGTTCGGTCGCGCACTGCGTTTTAGCGGAATGTTCCTGGCACCCTGAACAACAAAGGTGCTGGGCGAACCGGCCGGGAATACAGACTTTCACACGTAAACACTTGCGGGCGCTGGATGATATAGCCCTGCGCGAAATCGACGCCGATCTCTAGCAGTGCCTGTTCAATCTGCGGGGTTTCGACAAACTCGGCAATGGTCCGTTTGCCCATCACATGCCCGATATGGTTGATCACTTCAACCATCGCGCGATTGACAGGATCATCCAGCATGTCCTTTACAAAACTGCCATCGATCTTCAAAAAGTCTACTGGCAGATGTTTGAGGTAGGCGAACGACGACATCCCCGCACAAAAGTCATCCAGCGAGAACAGACATCCCAAGCCTTTTAGCTCATTAATAAAGCGGATGGCACTGCCCAGGTTTGAAATGGCACTGGTCTCCGTGATCTCAAAACAAATCAGGTCGGGCGGTATTTGGTACGTATCGAATTGCTCTTTCAGGTACGCCAGAAAAGCATCATCGCCAATACTGGTCCCCGACAGGTTGATCGCGCATATCGCCATCGGCCCGCTGTGCTTTGCCTCGCGCAGGCATTGCGCGATGACCTTGAATACGTTCTGCACCACCCAGCGATCCAGCGTGGTCATCAGGCCATAGCGCTCGGCGGCCGGAATAAAGCTGTCCGGCAGAATCATCTGACCTGTTTCATCGCGTAGTCGCAGGAGAATTTCGATGTGCCCTCCCGCATGTTCACCGACATTCCCCAAGTCGGCGATTTCCTGGGAATACAGGCAGAAACGATTCTCTTCGAGGGCCATGTGCAGCCGCTGCACCCAGGCCATTTCGCCGAAACGCATGGACAGCTCAGAGTCGTCTGCGTGGTAGACCTGCACTCGGTTGCGGCCCTTCTCTTTGGCCATATAGCACGCCATGTCGGCCGTACGCAGTGAGGCCTCGAGGGTAGTCGGCACATGGGTAATGTGCACCAACCCAATACTGATGGTGGTGACGAAAGGCCGACCCTTCCAGACAAAATGCAGGCTTTGCACGGTTTGGCGCAAGCTTTCAGCAATGATTTCGGCTGTTTCCTGCGGGCAGTTCTCCAGAAGGATACCGAACTCATCACCGCCCAGTCGCGCCAGGGTGTCGCCTTCGCGCAAGCCCTGTTGCAGCAAGGTACAAATGTGCCGTAGCAACTCATCCCCCGCAGCGTGACCACTGGTGTCATTGACCAGCTTGAATTGGTCAAGATCGAGAAACAACAGCGAATGGCGACCGGCATGACGCGCCAGATTACTGAGCGTCTGCTCCAGTCGATATTCAAACTCGCGCCGGTTGGCCAGCCCGGTCAATGCATCGTGGGTCGCCTGCCAGGACAGATTGGCGATGTATTGCTGCTCTTGGGTCATGTCATGCAGAACCAGCACGGCACCGCTGACTTTGCCGCCGGACTGGATCGGCGACCCCACCAGCGCTACTGACACCGTGGAGCCGTCCAGACGCTGAATAGACTGCGAATGTTCGCTGGCGCTACTCAGCTTGCCGCCCAGGATGTGTTCTATCAGGATGAAACTGTCTTTCTGGTCGTTCTCATCCAGCAGATTGAACAGCGCAGCCAGCGGCAAACCACTGGCCTGCTCGCTCTTCCAATGGGTCAGGTGCTCGGCGGCCGGGTTCATGTAAGTGATCGAGCCCTCGACATCGGTGGTGATCACCCCGTCGCCTATGGACTCCAGCGTGATTTGCGCCCGCTCTTCTTCCAATTGCAGCGCACTGGCGAAAGCGTGCCGCTGTGTCAGCAATTTATGCGTGCGCAGCAGGGCCAGAAGAATCAGCACCACCGCCGTTGCCAGGTTGGTGATCAGCAACAGGCGCAGAATGAACCGCGAACCCTCCCCCAGCGCATCGCTGAAGGCTTTAGCCGCAGGCGTCACACCCTCATTGATCGCATTGATCTGAGACTTCCAGCCACGCACATCATCGTTGGTCGCACTGCCCTGGCTGATACGGGTGTGCATCTGCCGGGCAACGGCATCGAGTTGTACCAGGTAGCCGTCACCGACTTTCCACAACTCAATGGCTTTTTCCATGTAGCTGAAATGACGAAAGTTCAAATACAGCCAGATGATACTCGGGACGTCATCCGGGTGGTTTCCACCTTGCAGGATACCGAGACGAGCTGCTCCGATCTCAGGGATCGGTCCGTCGAGCGCGATCCGTAGATCATGACTACCCTGCGGAATGGCAATGGCTTGCTGGTACTTCTGATAGTGCTGCTCATCCCGACTGTTGGCATACAGGTTGAGGTAGTAAATGGCATCCTTTTGCCCTTTGGACCACATGCTCTCGCCGGCGACATACCCGCGAACGGCAGACAGCACATACAAGCTCACGCACCCCAGAAGCGTCTGGAACAGCACGACCGCTATAAATGGCCAAACAATGCCCAGCAAACGGGGCCTCTCCAGAATCCGCTTTTTCTTCATGGTTTCCCTTACATGAGCGTTTCTGATACTCACCCTGCAGCTTGAGTGATAGTCCTGGAAAGAGCCTAGGCTAAAACCGGACAAGACGGCAGACCATTTTCTCAAGTTTGAGACGCAATACCGCCCGGTGGCGCCCTTTCGTTGGCAGTCTATATAGAAGATAGAGAATGTATAAGAAATTCGTAGCGCTACGATTTATTTATAACCGGGTCTTCAGCAAGACCGTTTGGTTATTATATTTGCTGCAGATGACCGTACAGCTTTGCGTACAGGCCGCCCTCGGCGATCAATTGGTGGTGGTCGCCCTCTTCGGCAACGCGTCCGCCATCGAACACCAGGACCCGATCTGCCTGTTTCACCGCTGACAAGCGGTGGGCAATGATCAGGGTTGTCCGGCCGCTGAGGAAGTGCGCCAAGGCTTGGTGCAGGTTGTATTCAGTCGCTGCATCGAGTGCCGAGGTGGCTTCGTCGAGAATCACCACTTTGGGGTCGGCCAAGACCATGCGCGCAATCGCCAGCCGCTGACGCTGACCACCGGACAAGCGAACGCCAGAACGCCCGACGATGCTGTCCAGCCCCTGCGGCAGGGCGCTTATGGTGTCGTCGAGTTGGGCGATTTCCAGCGCACGCCAGCAGGCTTCATCGGTGCGCTCACGGCCCATGGTCAGGTTGGCGCGTACCGTGTCGTTGAACAACGCCGGATGCTGGAGCACCACCGCGACGTGTTCGCGCACGGTTTCCAGACCGATCTCCTGCTGGCTTGCGCCGCCAAACCGGATGCTGCCCGCTTGAGGCGTATACAGTCCCAGCAGCAATTGGACCAAAGTGCTTTTGCCACCACCACTGGCGCCTACAATCGCAACCTTCTCTCCTGGGGCAATCGACAGGTTCAATTGATCCAGCACCAGTTCTTCGCCATACCCAAAACTCAGGCCACGCACCTCGATATCGACCGTTTTCCGCCCCGTGAACGGGTCTGTACCGCCAGGGTATTGCGGCTCATCGGCGCGCGCCAGCAACTGGTTGATGCGGGTCAGCGCTCCGCCTGCGGCGTAGTAGGCGTATTGCAGATTGAGTAGTTGTTCCACCGGGCCGATCATGAACCACAGGTAGCTGAACACCGCGAGCATCTGGCCGATGGACAGGTCGGAAAACAATACGGTGAGCATCGCTGCCGCGCGGAAGATATCAATGCCGAACTGGAACAGCAGCCCGCTGGCCCGGCTTGAAGCATCGCTTTTCCATTGGGAGGCGATGGCGTAGTTGCGAACCTCTTGCGCCCGCACCCCCAGGCGCCCCAGAAAGAAGCCCTGGCGATTGCCTGCACGCACTTCCTGAATCGCATCCAGGGTTTCGGTCAGCGCCTGGGTGAAGCGAGAGGTGCTGTCGTTCTCGAGTTTTTTCAGGTGCTTGACCCGCTTGCCCAACTGCACCGTGGCGTAAATCACCAACGGGTTGAACAGCAGGATCAGCAGCGCCAACTGCCAATGCATCCAGACCAGAATGGCGGCGGTGCCGGTCAGGGTCAGCGTGGCGACGAGGAAACGGCTCAGGGTTTCGCCAACGAATTTGTCCAGGGTGTCGAGGTCGGTCACCAAATGCGTGGTGACCGTGCCGCTGCCCAGACTTTCGTACTCGCTGAGGGAGATGCGTTTGAGGCGCTCGATCAGACGTATCCGAATGCGGTAAACGATGTCCTTGGCCAGCCGGGCAAACAGGCGCGCCTGCAGCACATTGAACACCAACGCCCCCAGGCGCAGGGCAAACGTCACCAGCAACATCAGGCCGATGTAGCCCACCGCCTTATGCAGGCTGTCGGGCAGCAGGTGGTTCATGAATTTAAGCGCTGAATCGCCATGCCCGAGCAGCACTTCATCGACCAGCAAGGGCAGGAGCAAGGGGATTGGCACACTGCACAAGGTCGCCAGCACAGCCACGCCGTTGGCGATCCACAATGCCTTTTTATGATGAAGTGCCAGACGGCGAATTTCGGCCCAGCTTAGTCGATCAATACGAGGTGCAGCTTCAGGCGGGCTCGATTGCTCATGCACAGGCAGCGCGCTCCAGCCAACGGCCGAGCAACGGAGCTAATTGGTCAAGAGGTTGATAACCGTTGGTCAGTAACGCCAACTGACCGTTGCGCTCGGCGAGCAACGTCGGAAAACCGGCGATGCCCAGATCCTGTACCCAGGTGAAGTCCGCTGCCGTGGCCGCGCGCTGTTCAAGACTGTCGAACGCTTCAGCAAATTCGATTCGGGGCAAACCGGCCTGTTCCGCCAGCTCCACCAGAACCGAGGCGCGGGTCACATCGCGGCCTTCGACGTAGAACGCCTGCTGAATCAATTTGACCAGCGTCCAGGCGCTCTCCGGATCGAGGTCTCGCGCCGCGACCAGTGCGCGGCAAGCCGGCTCGGTGTCGTAGACAAAACCGTCCGGCAGCGCGCCCTCAAAACGAAATGGCTGACCGGTGGTGTTCGCCACCGCTTGCCAGTGTTCGAGGATATAACGCTTCGTGGTGGGTTCCAGCGCGGCACCGCTGCCCGTGCGCAACCCACCCGCTACCAGATGCAATGCAACGCCCGCCGCTTTCGCCTGCTGCACCAGAGCCTCGGCCACCGGAGCAAAGCCCCAGCACCATGAGCACATGGGGTCCATCACGTAGAGCAGGCGGGCTTGCATGTCTCAGGCCTCTGTTGGCAGTCGGTAGTTGCGACCAATCGGGTGCGGTTGATTGCGTGCCTTGGCCAATTCGATCTGCTTTTGCCGATCAATGGCGCTGCGGCGGGTCTTCTCGCTTAATTTATCCCAGCAGTGCGGGCAACTGATACCCGGTGCGTAGTGTTCGCTGGCACGGTCCTCAACGCTGATCGGGGTCCGGCAGGCGTGGCACTGATCGTAATCGCCTTCGCTCAAGTCGTGGCGCACGGTGACGCGGTTGTCAAAAACGAAGCAGTCACCACGCCATAAGCTGTCTTGCTGCGGTACTTGCTCAAGGTATTTGAGGATGCCGCCCTTGAGATGATAGACCTCATCGAAGCCCTGACCGAGCATGTAGCTCGAGGCTTTTTCGCAGCGAATGCCACCCGTGCAAAACATGGCGACTTTCTTGTGCTTGGCTGGGTCGAAGTGGGCTTTGATGTAGTCCGGAAACTCGCGAAAACTGGTGGTTTTCGGATCGATGGCGCCTTCGAAGGTGCCAATCGAGACTTCGTAATCATTGCGGGTGTCGATCAGCAGGACTTCCGGATCGCTGATCAGCGCGTTCCAGTTTTCCGGATCGACGTAGGTGCCGACACTCTTGTTCGGGTCGACGCCTTCGACGCCCAAGGTGACGATTTCTTTCTTGAGTTTGACCTTGGTGCGATAGAACGGCTGATCATCGCAGTACGATTCTTTGTGATCGATATCGATCATGCGTGGATCGTTTTTCAACCAGGCCATCAAGCCGTCGATGCCTTCGCGGGTACCGGAAACGGTGCCGTTGATGCCTTCTTCAGCGATAAGCAGGGTGCCTTTGATGCCGTTATCGACCATCGCCTGCAACAGCGGCTCGCGCAGGGCGACGTAATCGGTGAGGGTGACGAATTTATACAAAGCCGCCACGACAATCTTTTGATTCATGCTGCGTCTCCAGGTGGGTGCTCTCGCAAAGAGCCGACCCGATGCAAAAAAAACGCGCCGGCTAATGCGGCGCGTTGTGGATTCTAACAAAACTGCAGAGGCATGGCTTGTTTCAGGTCATCGCGTGCGACCCGATTGGACCCGAGTCTGATACTGTCCGTCGGAGCCTTCTGTCAAACAACCTATAACCATCTGAAATATAAGATCATTTGTAGGAGCTGACTTGTCTGCGAATAAGCCCGACACGGGCTTCCGACAGGTTTGGGTTTGACCCTGCAGCCATGATCTGGATCGAGCGGCAGCAGGTAAACCGCGCCGAATGGTCTTCGCAGCGGGACGCGTAGTGACAAGTCAGCTCCCACGCCGGGCAGAAGCGCGACAGCAACGATCTGTCAGTGTTTGCTACCACCGGCGCAGGTCGGTGAATCTGGGGCCGCGCCGGTTTTCGCCCATTCTTCAGGCGTGTAGGTGTGCAGCGCCAGAGCGTGGAACTCGCTCATCAAATCACCCAGCGTGGCGTAAACCTTCTGGTGACGCTTGACTGCATTCAACCCGGCGAACTGATCACTGACCAGTACCGCCTTGAAGTGGGTCTGCAGACCACGGCTGTGCATGTGGCTTTCATCAAGCACTTGCAGATGCTGCGGCTGCAAGGCGGCCAAAGCCGCCTCGATTCGCTGTTGCATGGTCATGTCTGCCTTCATTTACGCCAACTGCGCTTATGGCTTTTTGGCCGGAGCAGCAGGAGCAACGGCTTTTGCCGGTTCCAGTTCTGCGGTCATGTCAGCCAGCAATTTGTTGACGACAGGCACTGCGCTTTCCAGTTTGCCCTGGGTCAATTGAGCCGACTGCTGAGTCAGTTCAGGCATCTTGGTCAGCACTTTCTTGCCCAATGGGGACTGATAGAACGCGACCAGATCCTTCAACTCGCTTTCGGTGAAGTTGGCGGTGTAGAGCTTGACCATGTCTGGCTTGAGCTTGTCCCAGCCGATAGCGCGGTCCAGGGCTGCGTTGGCTTTGGCCTGATAGGTCTCAAGCAGGGCTTTTTTCGACTCAGGGGCTTTGGTTTCGGCAAAGCGCTGCTGGAACATTTGCTGCACTTGCATGTAAACCGGTGTGCCCAGTTTGTCGGCATGAGCCAGCTTCAGGAATGTTTCAGCACTGGCGTTGTGGCTGGCGGTGTCGGCAAAAACCTGGCCGCTGGCGCATACCAGAGCAACCGCGGTACAGATGGCACGAAGACGGGTCATCGAGTTTCCTTATCATCTAGCAGGCGAGGCAGAACCCCAAGACCGGTCATTCTGCGCCCATGTCTGCTTACGGCTCAACCCCCGACTGGCGAGCGGTTAAAAACGGAGCTTAGGGAACCCAACCCGGTTAACTGAGCCTAAACTTCGCAATCAGACCTTAAGGAGTGAGCCCGATGAGCCGTATCGAGACCGACAGCATTGGCCAGATAGACGTACCTGACGATGCTTACTGGGGGGCACAGACTCAACGCTCACTGATCAATTTCGCGATTGGCAACGAGCGTATGCCGCTGGCCGTGTTGCACGCCCTGGCGCTGATCAAGAAAGCCGCCGCGCGGGTCAACAACCGCAACGGCGACCTGCCTGTCGACATCGCGCGCTTGATCGAACAATCGGCTGACGAGGTACTCAGCGGTCAGTTGGACGAGCAATTCCCCCTGGTGGTCTGGCAGACCGGCAGCGGCACCCAGAGCAATATGAATGTCAACGAGGTGATCGCCGGCCGCGCTAACGAGCTGGCCGGCAAAGGGCGCGGCGGCAAGGCGCCGGTGCACCCCAACGACCATGTGAACCGCTCCCAGAGCTCCAACGATTGTTTCCCGACGGCGATGCACATTGCGGCGGCGCAGGCGGTTCAAGAGCATCTGCTACCCGCGATTGCCGAGTTGTCTGGCGGGCTCGCCGAACAATCGGCGCGACACATGAAGCTGGTCAAAACCGGGCGCACCCACCTGATGGATGCCACACCGATCACCTTCGGCCAGGAGCTCTCGGCGTATGTCGCACAGCTCGATTACGCCACACGGGCAATTCGCAATGCATTGCCTGCCGTGTGTGAACTGGCTCAAGGCGGCACCGCTGTCGGTACTGGCCTGAACTCGCCACACGGGTTCGCCGAAGCGATTGCCGCCGAACTGGCTGCCCTTTCCGGTCTGCCGTTTGTCACTGCGCCGAACAAATTTGCCGCGCTAGCCGGTCATGAGCCGCTGACCACGTTATCGGGCGCCCTGAAAACCCTGGCCGTGACCCTGATGAAAATCGCCAATGACCTGCGCCTGTTAAGTTCTGGACCCCGTGCCGGGCTGGCCGAAGTGAGGCTCCCGGCCAATGAACCCGGCAGTTCGATCATGCCCGGCAAGGTCAACCCGACTCAGTGCGAGGCATTGTCGATGCTGGCCTGTCAGGTGCTGGGCAATGACGTAGCCATCGGCTTCGCGGCCAGTCAGGGCCATCTACAATTGAACGTGTTCAAGCCGGTGATCATCCACAACCTGCTGCAATCGATTCGTCTGCTGGGTGATGGTTGCAGCAATTTCCAACAGCATTGCGTTGCCGGCATGGAACCAGATGCCACGAAAATGGCGGAACACCTGGAGCGCGGTTTGATGCTGGTAACAGCACTGAACCCCCATATCGGCTACGACAAATCGGCGCAGATCGCCAAGAAAGCCTACAGCGAGGGACTGACCTTGCGCGAAGCGGCCCTGGCATTGGGTTATCTGACCGAAGAACAGTTCGACGCCTGGGTGCGTCCGGAAAATATGCTGGAGGCAGGCAGCAATGGGTGATCCGAAAAGCGGCGCCACTCCACTGGTAGGGGACGGCAAACGCATCCTGATGATTTTTGGTACGCCGAAAACCATCAGCCTCTGCCACGCATTGGGCGAAGCATATGCCCGAGGCGCACGCAGCGAGGGGCATGTGGTGCGGATGCTCAAATTGGGTGAGTTGGAGTTCGATCCGGTGCTGCGTTATGGCTATGAACAGAGCCAAACCCTGGAGCCAGATCTGCTGGAGGCTCAACGACAGATTCATTGGGCCCAACACGTGGTGTTTGTTTACCCCATCTGGTGGGGTGGCCTGCCAGCGTTGCTCAGCGGTTTTTTCGACCGGGTATTTTTACCCGGATTTGCGTTCAAGGCCCATGGTCGCAAACACCCTTCGAACGAGCTGCTCAGGGGGCGCACCTCCGAGATATTGGTGACCATGGACACCCCGCCGCGCTACTTTCGCTGGGTCTATGGCGCCCCGGCGCACCGGCAGTTGGTGCGTACGATTCTGGATTTTTGCGGGATCAAAAACCAACGCTTGAAAGAGTTCGGCCCGGTGCACAGCTCGTCTGAAGAGCAACGACAGAAGTGGTTGCGAGAAGCTGAACAGTTGGGCCGGGTTTAGGAGGCGGCTTTTTCGGGAAGCCTTCACGAAAGGACCAACACGCCCCACCTGATACCGATCAAACCCCGGCTATCCGTGCCCGCCGTGCCCGCAAGCCCGCCATCAACGACGGACCGAGGGCCGTGAGGGCTGAGCCGAGCACCACCAACACCGCACCGCTGTAGCCCAACCCATTGATGTCTTCGGACTGGACATAATCAGGCCATAACCAGGCGGCGGTCGCCACGGAAGCAAAGGTAACCAACGGCGTAATCGCCAACGTCGCACTCACCCGAGACGCTTCCCAATGGGCCAGCGCTTCGGCGAAAGCACCATACGCCACCAGCGTGTTCAGGCAGCAGGCCAGCAATAACCAACCTTGCAACGGACTCAGCTGTAACGCCTCCATCGGATGCGCCCACGGCGTCACCAACAGTGCGCAGAACAGGTAAATCACCATCATCACTTGCAGTGAGTTCCACACCGTCAACAATTGCTTCTGGCTCAAGCCATAAAACGCCCAGACAGCCGACGCCAGCAGCACCGTGAGAATCCCGGCCGTGTAGTCGCCCAACGAGGTCAGCAACTCGATCAGCCGCTGGTTGAAGAACAGGCCAAAGCCGATCAGCAGGACCAGTAAGCCTACCCCCTGCCCCAGACTGAAACGCTCCTTGAACAGGAAAATACTGCTGATCAGCAGCAGGACCGGCCCCATCTGGATCACCAGCTGTGTGGTGCCGGGACTGAGCATTTTAAGGCCGATCAAATACAGCACGTAGTTGCCCACCAACCCGCACACCGCAAGCGCCACGAGCCCTTTGCCCTTTCGCCCCAGCACGTTGAAACTTGGCAGGCGCCCCACCGATGCCAGCCAGATAAACAGCAGCGAGCCGGAAACCAGTAGCCGAAACCAGGTCACCGTGACCGGATCCATCACTTGCAATACTTGCTTGAGCTTGACCGGCAGGATGCCCCACAGCACCGCGGTCACCAACGCCAGTGACAGGCCGTACAACCAGCGTCCAGAAGAGACATGCATCGCAGATAATCCTATAAACGAGCCGTGAAAAGGCAGTACAGCAGAGCCGCTATTCTAGACGCGGTTTGGCCTGCGACACAGGGACAGTTGCGCGCAGAGATTTCCGGAAAGTGTGTTAATTGATGGCCGCCGGCCACTTATCCGATGTATTCCCGCCCGCTATTGGCAAGATTTAAACTAGGCTCTGTCCGCCACCACAGCTGTCCACTACGTCCAATCCCAGGAAACGACCATGTTCGGAAAGCGCGCACAAGATCCAAACCCGACCGTCCACTACCGCTGTGATCGTGTTTCTCTGGTCAATGGGCAGTACTTTTTCAGCACCCGGGAAAACACCCTGGAAGGCCCATTCCCAAGCCGCACCGATGCGGAGCGTGAAACCGATGCCTATATCCAGCGAATGCAGCGGATCAAGGCAGAGCAACAGTCCTCACTGAACGGCTGATGCTCAAAGATGGTTGCGCTGATAGGTGTCCTCGCCCATCGCTGCAATTTGCCCGTCGATCAGGGCCTCGAAAGGCCGCAATAGCGCGTCGAACGGTTTTGGCGCCTCCAACGTCTGCAATGCCTGGACAATGGCTTCTACTGTCGACAACGCACCCGGCCCCGGAGCTTTACGCAGTCGATAGCGTGAAGGCACGGTTTGCGCCAGGGTCACCCGGGGCAAGGCCGCCAGCAGTGGATTGAGGTGCAGTAACTTGCGCGCCTTGCGCCAGGTGCCGTCCGGTACGACCAACAACATCGACATACTTCCCGTCTCACCGCCTTCGCTCCGGTAAGCCTCCAACGGCTGCGCATCGTCGGCGGGGAACAGCAGCCTTGCCTGATAACCGGGCGGGTTCAGTAGTGCAGGCAAGTCATCGAATACTTCCCCCACAATCAATTCGGCATTGTTCAGCCCAAGCGCCGCCAGCCGTGCGGTGTTCAGGGCGTGATTGACTTCGCTCGGGTGCTGCAAAATCAGCACACGGGTGCGACTGTCGAGTTGCGGGATCAGCGCGCACAGGCAATGAGTTTCAGGTCGCAGGCAGCGGGCGCATTGGGCGCGCGACATGGTGTTCTCCTCAGCTCTGATTGAGCTGTGCCTTGAGCAAGTCGCGGAAAGTCTGGATCAACGGTTCGCGACTGCGCCCACGGCGCACGATCATCGAGAACGGCGCCTGGTAGCCGAACGTCGCTGGCAACAAGACCCGCAGATGACCGGAGTCTGCCCAGGCTTGCGCGTAATGCTCCGGCAGGTAGCCAATATAGGCGCCGGACAGCACCAGAATCAGCTGTGCTTCCATACTTTCCACGGTCGCGGCGCTGTGCTTGAAACCATGCCGCGCCAGCTCGGCCTGGCTCCAATAACCACGCCCGACCATGCGCTGCTGAGTGATGACTTGCTCGGGGATGCGCCGCTCGGTAAACAATGGGTGGCGATTGCTGCAATACAGCCAGTGTTGCTCGCGGTACAACGGCTGATAGACCAGCCCACTCATGCGCGTGGAGAAGGCGCCAATGGCCAGATCGAGGCGATTGTCCTGCACGCCGAGCTGCAATTCGTAGGGACTCATCACTGACAAGTGCAGATGCACCGCCGGATACTCATGACTGTAGGCGCCAATGGCTTCGGCGAACGGCAGTGCGCGATCACTGACGGTGGAGTCGATTACCCCGAGGTTGAGCGTGCCACGCAGTTCGCCTTTGAGGGCGGCGGCGTATTGCTCGAAATCCTCCAACTCGCCGAGCAGACGCAGGGTCTCCTGATGGAACAGCTCGCCCTTGCTGGTCAAGCTGAAACCGCCCCGCCCACGATGGCACAACACCAGCCCCAAGGCCGCTTCGAGCTGACTCATGTAGGTGCTGATGGCCGAGGTCGACAGGTTGAGTTCCTGCTGAGCGCTGGCAAAACCCTGATGCCGCACCACGCTGACGAAGATGCGTAACAGTTTCAGGTCGGGTAACGCGTTGGCCATGAGGGTTCCGGGTGATTAGCAGGAAGACACATATCCCCCTGTAGGAGCTATGTCACAGTTTAAGCGATAGTTTAGAAATCTCTGAACTAAGTATTTTGCCTCAGCGATTCTTTCAATCCTTCGTACTTTGCAAAATCCGCCTAAATCACAACAACGATGAGGCAATCCCGTGGAAAAGATTTTTCACCAACCACTGGGCGGCAACGAAATGCCGCGCTTCGCCGGCATCGCCACCATGATGCGTCTACCCCACCTGCAATCGGCTGCTGGCCTGGATGCGGCCTTTGTTGGCGTCCCGCTGGACATTGGCACGTCACTACGCCCTGGCACCCGTTTCGGGCCGCGTGAGATTCGCGCCGAGTCGGTCATGATTCGTCCGTACAACATGGCCACCGGCGCTGCGCCTTTTGATTCCCTGTCCGTGGCCGATATCGGCGACGTGGCGATCAACACCTTTAACCTGCTGGACGCTGTGCGCATCATCGAAGAGTCCTACGACAAGATTCTCGAACACGATGTCATCCCTCTGACACTGGGCGGTGACCACACCATCACCCTGCCAATCCTGCGCGCCATCCATAAAAAACACGGCAAGGTTGGCCTGGTGCACATCGACGCCCACGCTGACGTCAACGATCACATGTTTGGCGAGAAAATCGCCCATGGCACAACCTTCCGCCGCGCAGTAGAAGAAGGCCTGCTCGATTGTGATCGTGTGGTGCAAATTGGTCTGCGCGCTCAGGGTTATACCGCAGAAGACTTCAACTGGAGCCGCAAACAGGGCTTCCGTGTGGTTCAGGCCGAAGAATGCTGGCACAAATCCCTCGCCCAACTGATGACTGAAGTCCGTGAAAAAGTCGGCGGCGGTCCGGTGTACCTGAGCTTCGATATCGACGGTATCGATCCCGCGTGGGCACCCGGCACCGGCACCCCTGAAATCGGCGGCCTGACGACTATCCAGGCAATTGAAATCATCCGTGGCTGCCAGGGCCTCGACCTGATCGGTTGCGATCTGGTAGAAATCTCGCCACCTTACGACACCACCGGCAATACCTCGCTACTGGGCGCTAACTTGCTGTACGAAATGCTCTGCGTACTCCCCGGCGTTGTGCACCGCTGAGGGATGACCATGAGCGACCGCGATGATGTCCTGCAAGCCGCCGCCGACCTGGTGACGGCGTTTGTAAACAATGATCGCAGCCTATCAGGCGTTGTGGGACAGCTGGCGGCTGGAGGGATTTGAAGTACTCCGCTGCGTTTCCAGTAATGCTCACGTCATTCTGCAAGGCGACGTCGCGATTTTTATCCATGACGTTGCCACCGAGCTGCGCATGCAAGGGGAGCAAAGCCTTAGCCAAGAGCGCGAAACCATTGTGTTCCGCCGACAACACGCCACTTAAAAACAACAAGAAGGCCGCTGGCTGGCCTACCACGAACATTTGTCCGCACTCCCTTAAGGCTGCCACCCCCTTAGCCCAATGAAATGATCGGAGCAGATCATGAATAACAACAAAAACGACCAAAGCATCAACAGCATCGAGACGTTCGGGGTTGAACAGATCCCCGATCACGCACGTACCGCAACCCCCCGCGACCTGTTCCAGATGATTTTTGGTGGGTCCAATACCTTCTGGTTTGTTCACGATTCTAGTGCTGACCGTGTGCATCTATGGCTTCCGCTTCCTGCTGTGGGTCAACAAGATCGCCGTGTGGAGCGCCAGCCTGTTATTCCTGCTCGGCATCTTCGCCTTCGCCGGTCCGTTCGACATCAACTTTGCCGGCAGCGTCAGCCTCGGCAAAGAAGGCTTCTGGGCAGCCTTTATCGGCTCTGCATTGGTGGCCATGAGCAACCCGACTTCCTTTGGCGCGTTCCTCGGCGACTGGTCGCGTTACATACCCCGCGACACGTCGAAAACCAGAATAATGCTGGCCGTGATCATCGCTCAGGCTGCCACGCTGATTCCATTTCTGTTTGGCCTGGCAACGGCGACCCACGCCGCCAAGACAACAAAGCCGCTGATACCGCCACACTGCGACAAACCGTCTGATCCATCAACGCTCGCGGCGAGCCTGCCTGTGTGACCCTGCCCGGCGCGACGCCGCGTCAGATTTGCGCTTCAACATAAAAAAAATAATAGGAAACCCTCCATGGCTTTAGATATTTTCGTCGTCCTCATTTATGCCGCTGGCATGCTGGTGCTCGGCTGGTACGGCATGCGCAAAGCGAAAACCCACGAAGACTACCTGGTCGCCGGGCGTAATCTGGGCCCAACCTTATACATGGGCACCATGGCGGCCACCGTCCTCGGCGGCGCGTCCACCGTCGGCACTGTACGGCTGGGATATGTGCACGGGATTTCCGGTTTCTGGCTGTGCGCGGCCTTGGGCCTGGGGATCATCGCGCTGAACCTGTTCCTCGCCAAACCGCTGCTCAAACTGCGAATTTTCACTGTTACTCAAGTGCTGGAAAAGCGCTATAACCCGATGGCCCGTCAGGCCAGCGCGGTGATCATGCTGGTGTATGCACTGATGATCGGCGTGACCTCAATCCTCGCCATCGGCACCGTGATGCAAGTGCTGTTCGGTTTACCGTTCTGGGTATCGGTATTACTCGGCGGCGGTGTCGTGGTGGTGTACTCGGCGATTGGCGGCATGTGGTCGTTGACCCTGACCGACATCGTTCAGTTCGTGATCAAGACCGTTGGCCTGATGTTCATCCTGTTGCCGATCTGCCTGTACCGCGTTGGCGGCTGGGATCAACTGGTCGCCAAGCTGCCAGCATCGAGCTTCAGCTGGACCACCATCGGCTGGGACACCATCATCACGTACTTCCTGATCTACTTCTTCGGCATCCTGATCGGCCAGGACATCTGGCAGCGTGTGTTCACCGCACGCACTGACAAGATCGCCAAGTACGCGGGCTCCATCGCCGGGGTTTACTGCATTTTTTACGGTCTGGCCTGCGCCCTGATTGGCATGGCCGCTCATGTATTGCTGCCGGACCTGGACAACGTCAACAACGCCTTCGCCGCCATCGTTAAAGTCTCGTTGCCCGACGGTCTGCGTGGCCTGGTCATCGCCGCAGCCCTGGCCGCCATGATGTCCACCGCCAGCGCCGGTTTACTCGCAGCATCGACGACCCTGACCGAAGACCTGCTGCCACGCCTGCGCGGCGGCAAACAGTCGAGCCTGGGCATCAACCGCCTGTTTACCCTGCTCACCGGCCTTGTGGTACTCGCCATCGCGCTGGTCGTGAACGATGTTATCAGCGCCCTGACCCTGGCCTATAACCTGCTGGTAGGCGGCATGCTGATTCCATTGATCGGCGCAATCTACTGGAAGCGGGCAACCACCTCGGGGGCGATCACCAGCATGGCACTGGGCTTCCTGACCGCGCTGGCGCTCATGCTCAAGGACGGTTTCGACGCCAACACGCCGATCTACTACAGCCTGTCGGTCGGTTTGATCAGCTTCGTGGTGGTCAGCCTGTTGTCACCCCGGCCCGTGACCATGGCTAATACGGTCAAGCCCCGCGCGGCGTGAATCCGGATTACCTTGAGCGGGTGGACCGATCCGCGCGGTGCACCGCGGCCACTTCCCAAGCTTTTCAGGGGCGCGCCTGCGGGAGTTGATCGACCTGTGGATGCACGAGCACGCGGCCCGGTAAATCCTTGCACCTGATACAACGCGGATTGAGCTAGCCTGATGGAGTAGTGGTCTACCCAAGCTATGGACCGCGCACGATCCCCTGGTTTCGGCAGTACCGGGTTAACTCTCTGGACATCGCAGAAACAGGGGCTTTCATGGAGCGGCCAGACATTCAGCAACGCGTCTACAACACCTTGGGTGTCATGCTGATCGATAAATCCGAGATACGCGAAAACGCAACGCTCAGAGACTTGGCGCTGGACGATCTCGAGGTAGAGGATTTACTCGATCAGCTGGAATTTGATTTCGACATCATCTTCCCGGCCCGCATCAAAGACCGAATCTACAAAGTACCGGAGCATCTGACCCTGCAAATCCTGGTCGACGTGATTTTGGTGCTAAGCACAAACGATTGAAATCAAAAGGATTTTTGCGAGAGATTTTAACGTAAGGGCCTGGTTCTGCGATTGATTTAATCAACAGCGAAACCGGGCCTTTTTAATGCCTGCAGATGAAGCACTGTGACAATGAAACCGTCGATCACTTACCGACGCGGGCGCCGCCGTTCATCATCAGTGCGGATAGGAATGGGCTGGAGTTTTGGCCGTTCGATCAGGCCCAGGGCAACTCCGAGGTCATGGAGCCATTCTTGCAATTTACTGTTCATCACGCCCCCCTTCAGGGAAATACTCAACGACTGACATCCGCTAGCCGCGTCTTATTCATCATAGTTCCGGGACCTACTTTACGCCTGCTACAGAGTATCGCGGAAAAGAATTTGTGACATATAACCTCATTTTACGCAGTGCTCGCCGTTTCGCAGTTCAAGGCGTCTGTCGCAGAGAGGTAAGCCCGGTCTTTCTGATCACCTGGTCAATCAGGCCCAGGGCTTAAACCGGCGGCGTATCCACTGCTCGCCGCTGACCAGCGTAATCCCCAACAGCACCAACACTGCTCCGATCACGAAGTTAAAGCTCAGCGGTTCATTAAGCAGCAGCACGCCGAAGGTCACGCCAAACAGGGGTGTCATGAATGAGAACACCGCCAGATTTGACGCCAGGTAACGGCGCAGCAGCCAGAACCAGATCAAATAGCTGAAGAAGGAAACAACCAGCGCCTGAAACAGCACGCTGGCGACTGCGACAGGCGTCAGGGTCACATGACTGACCTGCCCATTGCTGACGGCAATCAGCAGCAAGGCGACAAAGCCGACCATCAGTTGATAGAACAAGGTCAGCGTCACCGGTGCTTCAGACAGCCGCGACGCCCGCACCACCACCGTGGTTGCGCCCCACGCCATGCCCGCAAGAACACCCAGCGCGTCGCCGATCAGCATATTGCGGTCCATGCCACTCAATGACAAGCCGCCAACAAAGGCCGTGGTAATACCTGCGAACGCGAGAAAAATGCCCATCCATTGCAAGGTGCGCAAGCGTTCGCTGGGCAGCAACCAGTGCAGGCCCAACGCAGTGAATACCGGAGCGGTATAAAGAAACACCGACATGTGCGCCGCCGAGGTCAATTGCAGGCCCTCGGAGATAAACAGAAACTCCAGTGCAAACAAGGCACCGGCGAGTAGACCGCCGCGCCAGGTACTGCTCATGTGCCGCAGACCACCGCGCCAGACCATAAGAATGCCCACCAGCAGCGCGGCAATACCCGAGCGGCCAGCAGCCTGCATGATGGGCGCGATATCCGGCGCAGCCCACTTGATAATCACTTGTTGCACGCCCCAGATCAGACAGAGGCCCAGCATGACTTGCAGGGCAAAAGCATCGGCACTTTTACGCGGCACACTCATGATTGAAGGTGATACAAGCTGAACATGGCAGATCCAGATAGGCAAAATGTTATGGATTATTGATCAATCGGTCGGAAAATGTATGGGCAAAAGCGACATCAGTTTATTTAAAAGGATCGATTACGACGGAGGAGATTGTCTTCGCGCACTGGCTGTCACTCTCTCCCAGGATCATTCAGGCAACTGCACCACCCCATCATCATCGGTCATGGCCCTTTCAAGCAGGTCCGCTGGCAGGTTTTTACTGGCGCGGGCGCCCAGTAGTTTCAGTTGCTCGCTGCGGCTGACCAGATTGCCGCGCCCTTCGGTGAGTTTGTTGCGGGCAGCACCGTACGCTTTGTCCAGCTGTTGCAGGCGATTGCCAACTTCGTCCAGGTCCTGGATGAACAGCACAAACTTGTCGTACAACCAACCTGCCCGCTCAGCGATTTCCCGCGCATTCTGGCTCTGACGTTCCTGCTTCCACAGGCTATCGATCACACGCAAGGTGGCAAGTAAGGTGGTCGGGCTGACGATCACGATGTTGCGATCGAACGCCTCTTGAAACAGGTTTGGCTCCGCCTGCAACGCGGCGGAAAAAGCCGCTTCGATGGGCACGAACAGCAACACGAAGTCCAGGCTGTGCAAGCCTTCGAGTCGTTTGTAATCTTTGCCCGACAGGCCTTTGACATGGTTGCGCAAGGACAGCACATGCTGCTTCAACGCGGCTTGACCAATCACCTCGTCATCGGCGCTGACGTACTGTTGGTAAGCGGTGAGACTGACCTTGGCATCGACTACCACTTGCTTGTCGCCGGGCAACATAATCAGCACATCCGGCTGAAAGCGCTCGCCATCCGGGCCTTTGAGACTGACTTGCGTCTGGTACTCACGCCCTTTTTCCAGTCCTGCATGCTCAAGCACCCGCTCAAGAATCAATTCCCCCCAATTACCCTGGGTCTTCTGGCCCTTGAGTGCGCGCGTCAGGTTGGTGGCTTCATCGCTCAAGCGCTGATTGAGCTGCTGCAGGCGCTCCAGCTCTTTGCCCAACGAGAAACGCTCGCGAGCTTCTTGCTGATAGCTTTCTTCGACACGTTTTTCGAAGGACTGAATCCGCTCTTTCAGCGGGTTGAGCAATTGCCCCAGTTGCTGTTGGCTGGTTTCGGCGAAGCGCTGTTCGCGCTCATCGAAGATTTTCCCGGCCAGCTCGGCGAACTGCGCACGCAATTCATCACGCGACCCTTGCAGGTCGCTCAGACGCTGTTGATGGCTTTCCTGCTGCTCGCGCAATTCGGCGCCCAGCGACGCGCAGCATGCGTCAAGACGGCGCAGTTCGGCTTCTTTGCCGGCACGCTCCAGGCTCCAGCCTTGAGCGGCTTCATGGGCGTTATCGCGCTCCTGACGCAGCAACTCGACTTCCCGGCGCACCGCCGCAAGGTCAGCCTGTTTGGCCGCATTGGCGTGGCTCAGGTCACTGATTTCATCACGGCTGGCGTCGAGCTGGGCGCCAAGACCATCTTGAGCCAACAGCGCAGTACTCAGACGCTCGTCGAGCAACGCCGCGTCGGCCTGCTGCCGTGCCAGCCGTCGCTGCAGCTGCCAAGCCAAGGCCAACAACGGCAATGCCGCGCCAGCAAGGCCAAGCAGGAGGCTGGTCAGGTCCAATGCCATAAAAACTCCGGGGGTTATAACGTCTATGCACTGAGGGGTATCGTGCCGGGCATTATGCTTAGAACAGACCGCCACGGCGACAGTCGGTATCCTCATCCGAACCTGTTAATTCCAAAAAGAAATAGCAAACACCACTGATAAACGATCCTCTTCATGGAGGATTTTGTGAATTCCCCTACGCCAACCATGGCACCCGCGGACTAGAGCAAGCGCTTGGGACAATCCACAGAAGCTGTGGATAACTCAGTGGACAACCCACCGTGAACCTTCGCAAACGCCTATAGAACGTGGCCTGCGTTCAAACTGACGCTTTTTTCACCAATGAAAAAAAACGATGTTTTTCATTGACTTAATAATTCACCACAAGAAATCAAGCGCTTGGGATCGGATGTGACAGTGGCATGACAGGTTGTTGCGCCAGTGTGTACAACTCGATCACTGGCAGTTATAACGCGACCCTCGTTTTGACCCAACATCTGCATAGAACTCGGCGGACGACATTGCCCCCTATCTCAGCCTGCCCCACACACCTGCAATTAATTTTATTAGCTGGCTTCCAATCCAGGACTCGATCCGCTATCATCGCGGCAGTTAGTACCAAGCTGAAAGTCAATTCTGGTCGAAACAGTCCCCCGGCAAACGCTTTTCCAATGTGAAAGTGTTGCCGACCATACGGGATCGACCACCTAGATGGTTTCCAGGCATGAACTCGACACACGGCCTTCCTCAATGACGGGAAGGGTGTAGCGCAGCTCTCATGCTCTGACTCAACCAACCTGCAGATTGATCAGGAACTTCACCCCGGGCCTCGAACCTTTGCCCTTGTTGTGTTGCCTGCCCTCCTAAGTACCTACCAGTCAGCCCAAGCGCCATACGATAAAGCGCGCTTCAAACTGTCTGCTTTGTTCCAGTCAGGTTCTTCGCCCCGCCGTGCCTTGCACTGGCCCGCGGTTTACTGGAACGTTTTTATTTTGCACGGTCTTATACCGTGTCGCTTGTAGGAAACACCCATAACCATGACTACTCATATCCAGACTCAGGATGCCATTCGCACCCTAACCAGCGCATTTGCTCCAATGAATTGCCTGATCATGGCCGCTCGCAAAGGCTGCTTCAGCTTCACCATCGTCAACGAACACGGCATCGCTCGTCACAGCGAACGTCTGTACCCCGATCAGTATTCCAGCGCCGAGCCGCTGCAAGCCGTGATCGAGCGTACACGCCAGGCACTGGTTGCCTGACGGAATGCCAGCCGCTGGCTGAATCGCCCCATCAAAAAACCTCGCCTTTCAAGCGAGGTTTTTTATTGCCTGTGATTTACCCAGCGCCTGGACTGGCGGTTTCCAAGCCTGCTTTCCGCCTGGATTTTTGATCCTTTATCACCCGAGCAATAAGCATGAGCTAAGCACAAAGGGATATATACGCCATAAGCCGCCGGCACAAATATTTTAAAAACAGCCCTTTACGCCCGAAATATGACACTACACTTCAACTCAAGCGGCCCTGGCTGCTTCCGGCGAGCCTGATCCGATTCACCGCTGCCACGCGCCACGGCCTCGCCGGCTCTAATTGCTTTACAAGGGATGTCACGAGGGCTTTATGGGAATCGCCGCCAGTGAACTGTGTCGATATGTGATCCGCCCCACGCTGATCTATCTTGGACGTTATTGCTCTACTGCCGAATCCTTGCTGCTCGGGGTCGCCGCCAGCCAATCGGCACTCGGCGAGGCACTGGACAGCCGGCGCGCTCATGGGCTGTACCGCATCACCGAAGTTCGTCACCAACATCTCTGGGATGACTACCTGGCACTGGACCCGGAACGAGCCAGTCTCGTTCGAGGCCTTGCAAGTCAGCATGCATTTCTCAAGGGACCGCACCTGGAACTGACCGTTAATCTGCGTTATGCCACCGCCATCGCCTGGCTGTTGATCGAAGCACAAGGTAAACCCTTGCCCGCTGAAAACGACGTGCTGGCCATGGCAAGAATTTGGCGTCAAACCTTCCAGCCACAGGGTCGTTTACGCGATTTCACTGCGGCCTGGCACTCCTGCGTAGCCCCTCTTCATCACGTTGCCTGAGTTTTTTCTCCAGCTGCAAGATCGCTGCAGATCGACGCACTTGGACAAATTGTCCTACAAGAAGGCTCTATCTCGGGCCATCTAGGCTATGGCGCTTAGACGAAAATGTTGGTAATTTCCGACCCGTGATCAACACGGAGTTCTAATAATGAAAAAAGTAATGCTCAAGACCACACTTAGCCTCGCCATCGGCATGGTATCCACTCAAGTTTTTGCCTCAGGCTTCGCGGTCAACGAGCAGAGCGTCAGCGGCATGGGAACGGGTTTCGCCGGTCGCTCTTCTTCTGCCGAAGACGCCAGCACTGTGTTCGGTAACCCGGCCGGTATGTCGCGCATCAAGCGTGAACAGGTCAGCCTGGGCGCTGTAGCTCTCGACGCAAAAACCGATATCCATGACGGTGTCGGCCGTCCATTCGGCGGCAGCAATGATGGCGATATGGTCCCACTGATCGCCGTACCCATGGGTTACTACGTAAAGCCTATTGATGATCACTGGACCTTTGGTGTCGGCATTTACGCCCCCTTCGGCCTGGTCACCCAGTATGAACATGGCTTCGCCGGTCGCTACTACGGTAAGAAAAGTGACGTAAAAGTCGTTACTTTGCAGCCTACTGTCAGCTATGCGTTCAATGACAAAATCTCCATCGGTTTTGGTCCGACCATCAACCGCATCGACGGCGAATTGACCTCGGCCACCCCGACAGTCACCCGTGCAGGCGTAGGCCCTGACGGCCAAGTCAGGATCAAGGGCAACGACACCGCCCTTGGTTACAACATCGGTATCCTCGCTCAAGTCACTGACCGCACCCGTGTAGGCCTGACCTACCACTCAGTGGTCGACTTCAAACTTGAAGGCCATACCGAGATTGATGGCGCAGGCTTTGGCCCGTACAGCGGCAGCAAGTACGACGCTTCACTCAGCCTCAAGACACCTGAGTCCACGGACTTTTCGGTCACTCACGAATTGAACGACGACTGGACCCTCTACGCAGGTACCACCTACACCCGCTGGAGCCGTTTGCAAAACATCACCGTGAAGAACAGCGGAGTCGCAGCGGCATTGGGTGGCAGCGCAGGCCCGATCGGCACGATCACCGAGGAGCAGAACTGGCACGACACCTGGGCGCACGCCATCGGTGCCGCGTACAAGCTCAACAAGCAGTGGACCCTGCGCACCGGCTTCTCGGTTGACCAGTCGCCCACCAACAACACCGACCGCTCCCCGCGCATCCCGACGGGTGACCGCAGGGCCATCAGCTTCGGTGCCGGTTATAGCCCGACAGACGATTTGACCATCGACGTGGCTTACTCCTACCTCAAGGAAGAAGACACCACCGTCAATCTGTCTAGCCCGACCAAGGGTACCTATAGCTCCACCTACAACAACAGCGCCCACGGTTTCGGTACGTCTGTGACTTACCGCTTCTAATGAGCCCGTTCGCGACGAGCTGAAAGGCTCGTCAGCCGAATACGAAAAAGCCCTGCAGTTCAATAATGGATGCAGGGCTTTTTCATGGTTGCAGCTTAAGGCTCAGACCATCAGGGTTTGGACGCAATGGCTTTCTCGACAGCCGCAACGAAAGCGGCATCATCGGGTTTGGTCAGGCTGGAAAAATGGGCGATTACGTGGCCTTGACGGTCAATCACGTACTTATAGAAATTCCAGCGCGGCTCGCTGCTCTGCTCGGCCAGCACCTTGAACAGGTGGGTGGCATTCGGGCCTTTGACCTGTTGTGGCTCGATCATGATGCCTAGCAGGTACTCATGCCCAATTGCAGCGCACCCAGACCAACGTGCTGCCAGCCCCACCACACCAGCGCCAGCAGCAAAAACCCGAGGGTTATGCCGCCGAGCCAAGGCCAGACGCTGTTCACAGCACCACGCCCTGAACCTGCAACCGCGCCACCGGCCGCTCGCGCACCGGCCAGTTCAGGGCAGCAGCCAGCAGGCTGAGCAGGATCGACACGTGCCAGATCAAATCGTAATTCCCCGTGCGGTCATACACCACGCCACCCAACCAGCCACCGAGGAAGGCACCCAATTGGTGGAACAAGAAGACGATACCACCGAGCATCGACAGGTTGCGCACCCCGAACAGAGTGGCGACCGTACCGTTGGTTAGAGGCACAGTGGAGAGCCACAGCAGGCCCATGGCGACGCCAAACAGGTAGGCCGTGGTCTCACTCAGCGGCACCCACAGGAACAAGGCAATCACCACAGCGCGAATCAGGTACAGGCTGGTCAGCAAGCGTGGTTTGGACATACGCCCGCCCAGCCAACCGGCCGTGTAAGTACCGAAGATATTGAACAGACCAATCAGGGCCAACACCGTGGTGCCGACTTTGGCGGGCAGGTGTTGATCGACCAGATACGCAGGTAAATGCACACCGATGAAAACCACCTGAAAACCACAGACGAAAAAACCCAGGGCCAAGAGCCGGAAACCCGAGTGGGTACAGGCTTCATGCAGGGCTTCACGCAGGGTTTGTTCGCCTCCAGTGAGTGGCGTCGGCACATCTTTGATCATTGCAACCAGCGGCAGAATCATCGCTACCAGCACGCTCAGCACCAGCAATGCCCCCGACCAGCCAAGCCAGCCAATCAGGCCGAGGGAGCCGGGTAACATGGCGAATTGACCGAATGAACCGGCCGCACTGGCGATGCCCATGCCCATGCTGCGTTTCTCGGATGGCAGCGCTCGACCGACCACGCCCAGAATCACCGAAAATGAGGTGCCGGACAAACCGATACCGATCAACACACCGGCGCTCAGGGACAGGGACAACGGCGAATCGGCCATGCCCATGCATGCCAGGCCCACGGCATAAAGAATCCCGCCGACAAACACCACTTTCGCCGCACCGAAGCGATCCGCCAGTGCGCCTGCGAACGGCTGGGCCAGGCCCCAAATCAGGTTCTGGAATGCAATCGCAAAGGCAAATACCTCACGCCCCCAACCGAACTGAGCACTCATGGGCGCCAGAAACAAACCGAAGCCATGCCGCACACCCAGGGACAACGCGAGGATCAACGCACTCCCCAGCAAAATCCAACCACTGGTACGCCAGACCGATGTCATTCTTATTCTCCGGCTCGCTCATCAAGCCCTGCAAAGTAGGCGTATTAGGCCCGTAATCCAACCGACGAAAACTACGCTTCACGCACAACGACTGTCAATGCATCAGACAGAGAGGGAGATGTGACTGGCGAGACGCCTTCGCAGCGGGACGCGTAGTTTTGCTTGCGAATAAGCCCGGCACAGGCTTCAGGCGGGGCTGGGTCTCCCACAGAGAATGCGATCAACCACACAATTTGAGCTGAGACAGGAACACTGTGGAATCAGGCTTGCCTAGGCATAAACCAGCGCCAACACCACCAGCACTGCCACTTCCAGCAATTCCAGGAGCGCGCCGGCGGTGTCGCCGGTGGTGCCGCCGAGTCGGCGTAGCATCAGGTGGCGTAGCCAGAAGAAACAGACACACGCCACCAACAGGGCAATCAGACCGCTCACTCCCGCCACGAGCACGCACCCCACGGCGCTCAACAGCAAAACCTGCTGGCCCAGTGTGCGTGGCAGGTGATCGGCCAGTGCTTGTCCCAACCCACCCGCCCGTACATACGGTGTGCCCAGAAACAAGGCGAGCATGGCGCTGCGCCCGATCAATGGGGCCAGCAATAAGGCCACGCTCTGCCGGTGTTCGATCACTGCCAGCAGGGCACAGAATTTGAGCAGAAGCACCAGCACCAGGGTAACGACCGCGATCGGTCCACTGCGCGGGTCTTTCATGATGCTCAGGGTGCGTTCGCGGTCACCAAAGCCACCGAGCCACGCATCAGCGCTGTCGGCCAATCCGTCCAGGTGCAGGCCGCCGCTGAGCACTACCCAGGCGGTCAGCAGCAAGGCCGCATGCAACATCGACGGCGTACCGCTCAACAGCGCATTGAGGCCCATCAGCACCAGCCCGAACAGCAGCCCCACCAACGGATAAAACAACAACGACCGCCCTAACGCTTGCGGCTCCGGCATGCCCGGCAGGCGAATGGGCAGGCTGCTGAGAAACTGCAGGGCAATCCAGAAGGGCGACAGGTTCATTCGCTCAACACGCAGCCGCTGCCGACCTGAAGCGTCAGCAGTGCACCATGCCCAACTTCAACCTGAAGCAGTTGCTCACGGGGCAACCCCCGAGCCTGAGCCAGCAACAGGCGCATCACCCCGCCGTGACTGATCAGCAACACGCGCTGACCGGCATAGGCCTGATGCAAACGCTCGACCGCCGCCAATACCCGCGAGGAAAACGCCGTCAGCGGTTCAGCCTTGGGCGGGGTGAACGCATAAGGATTGGCCCAGAACAGCCCCAAACTCTCCGCGTCGGTCTCCATCAGTTGGGCAGCGCTGCGCCCTTCCCATTCACCGAAGTGCAGCTCCTGCAGATCGGCGTCCATGTGCAGTGGCAGGGCCAACTGGTCAGCCAGCTCTTGGGCAAAGCGTGCGCAGCGTTGCAGCGGCGAGCTGACGATTCGATCCCACGGTCCACCCTCAGCCACCGCCACGCGCATCTGCGCCCAGCCAGCAGCCGTCAGAGCGTCGTCCAGGCTGCCACGCAGGCCACCGCCGAGCTCGGTTTCGCCATGACGCAGCAGATCGAGGCGCAAGGTCATGCCGGGCGGTCCGCCACTGCCGCCTCGGCGAACGTCGCCATGCCGTTGTGCAGTTCACAGGCCAGACGCAGCAAAGGCACAGCCAACGCTGCACCACTGCCCTCACCCAGGCGCAAGCCCAGGTCGAGCAAAGGTTCGGCCTGCAAGACTTCCAGCACGTGCCGGTGGCCTGGCTCGGCGCCCCGATGGCCGAACAACAACCAGTCACGACACGATGGATTCAAGCGCACCGCAACCAACGCCGCAACGCTGCAAATAAAGCCGTCGACCAGCACAGCGATACCTTCCTGAGCACAGGCCAGGTAGGCACCGACCAGCGCTGCAATCTCGAAGCCGCCCAGACAGAACAAAGTGCGCAGCGGATCGCCAGCATGCCCGGCATGCAGCGCCAACGCACGCTCGATGACCAACGCTTTGTGCGTGACGCCCGCCGCATTGAGCCCAGTGCCCGGCCCAACCAGCAACTGTGCCCGGCATTCGAGCAAGGCGCATCCCAATGCGCTGGCCGCTGCGGTGTTGCCGATGCCCATCTCGCCGCCAATAAACAGCTCCGCGCCCGACGCCAGTGCACGGCGAGCACTGTCACGCCCAGCCTCCAGCGCGAGCAAACCCTGCGCCTCGGTCATCGCCGGCCCTTCGACGAAGTTCGCGGTGCCCGCACCCAACTGCAAATGCCGGACACCCGGCAGGTTCAACGGCGATACCGTGCCCAGATCAACCACTTCCAACTGCGCCGAAAGCTGACGGGCCAGCACGCTGATTGCCGCACCGCCAGTCACGAAGTTATGCAGCATTTGCCCGGTGACTTCCTGCGGAAAAGCCGAAACCCCTTCTGCAACCACGCCATGATCGCCCGCAAAAATGGCGATCCACAGGTTGTCGACACTGGGCTTGAGCCGCCCCTGCAACCCGGCGAGCTGCACCGCTACCCGCTCTAGCTGCCCGAGAGAGCCGGCCGGTTTGGTCAACTGCTGCTGACGGGCCAGAGCCTCTTCACGCACCTGACTATTGATTACCTGCGCCGGCTTCAGCCACCAGGAATTGCTCATATTGCGGGTCCTTTCAAGGTCAAGGGCAGGCCAGCGACGGTCAACACCACGCGTTGGCAACGTTCGGCCAGGGCTTGATGCAGCCAGCCGGCCTCGTCGACGTAACGCCGGGTCAGTTCACCGAGGGGCACGACGCCCATCCCGGTTTCGTTGCTGACAAAAATGATTTCACCGGGCAACCCGGCGAGGCAGTTCAACAGCGCCTCGCGCTCAAGGGCCAGGCGCTCAGGGTCTTCGAGCATCAGCAGATTGGTCAGCCATAAGGTCAGGCAATCCACTAACAGGCACCGCTGGGCACTGGCCTGCTCGACCAGGACACGGGCCAGTTCGAGCGGTTCTTCAATCAGGCCCCAGCTGTCGGGGCGGCGCTGACGATGGATCGCCACGCGCTGGCTCATTTCGCCATCCAGCGCCTGGCTGGTAGCGATATAGATGACGTCGAGGCTACTGTGGGTGGCCAACTGCTCGGCCAGTCGACTTTTGCCCGAACGAGCGCCGCCTAGAATAAGTTGCAGCATGTCAGTTGCCCTCTAAACCAGCGTCGTCCAAACCACACAGGGTTCGCAAAAGCGCGCCGTCCAAGTGGTTCTCAACCAGGTCCGCCAGTCGCTCGATGTCGCGTTCGCGCAGCGCGTGGTAGTCGACGTGCTGCACATTTTCCAAGCCCGCCCAGCGCAGTAATGCAGCACACGCTGGCGGCGACTCGAACAGGCCGTGCAGGTAGGTGCCGAGAATTTGCCCGTCGGCACTCTGTGCACCGTCATGGCGACCATCATCAAGGCGCACGGCGGCATGCTCCAGCGCCGCGCCAGTGGTCACCCCCGCGTGAATTTCGTAACCGCTCACGGGCGCGTCTTCAAGCGCGAGATGGCCACGCACATTGCGCAGTTGTTTCTGTTCTTCCAGCACGGTGTTGATGTCCAGCATGCCCAAACCGGCGCTGGAACCGGGCGCGCCTTCGAGCCCCAGCGGGTCATGCAGCTGCTGACCGAGCATCTGCAAACCACCACAAATGCCCAACACCTTGCCGCCATAGCGCAGGTGCCGGGCGATGGCGATGTCCCAGCCGTGGCTGCGCAAGAACGCCAGATCGCTGCGCACGCTTTTCGAGCCAGGCAGGATAATCAAGTCCGCAGCCGGGATCGGCTGGCCAGGACCGACGAACTGCAGATTCACCTGTGGGTGCAGGCGCAACGGGTCAAAGTCCGTGTGATTGCTGATACGCGGCAATACCGGCACCACCACATTCAGCACCTGCTCGACCTTGTCGGTCTGGCGCTGATCGAGACCATCTTCGGCCTCGAGGTGCAAATCCATCACATACGGCAGCACGCCGATCACCGGTTTGCCGGTGCGCGCTTCCAGCCAGTCGAGGCCCGGTTGCAGTAAGGCGATATCGCCGCGAAAACGATTGATGATGAAACCTTTGACCCGCGCCTGCTCACTCGGGGACAGCAGTTCCAGGGTGCCCACCAGGTGGGCGAAGACCCCGCCGCGATTGATATCGGCAATCAACAGGACAGGGCAATCCACCGCTTCGGCGAAGCCCATGTTGGCGATGTCGCCAGCACGCAGGTTGATTTCGGCAGGCGATCCGGCGCCTTCGACCATGACCACCGGATAGGCCGCACTCAAGCGTTGGTGCGAGGCCAGCACCGCCTGCATCGCGATCTCTTTATAGCCGTGATACGCCACCGCGTTCATGGTGGTCACCGCCCGGCCGTGGATGATGACCTGCGCGCCCGTGTCGCTATTGGGCTTGAGCAACACCGGATTCATGTCGGTGTGTGGCTCGAGCCCAGCGGCCTGGGCCTGCACCGCTTGCGCTCGGCCGATCTCGCCACCGTCCGCCGTCACTGCGCTGTTGAGCGCCATGTTCTGCGGCTTGAAAGGCACCACGCGAACGCCCTGACGGGTCAACCAGCGACAGAGCGCGGTCACCAGCGTGCTTTTACCGGCGTCTGACGTCGTCCCCTGCACCATCAAGGTGGTCATGGTATTTCCTTGGTGTAGTCGCTAAGAGCTCGTTCGAACCGTTGCCAGTCGACTTCTTCAGCCGGCAGACCGAAACGCAGGGCGCTGTGGTGGGGACTGCCGGTGTTCAAAAACAGCCGCAGCAGAATCCCGCGCCGGGCACAGAACTCATAAACCTGAACAGCGTGCGGAGTCGTCAACCATTGAAACAGCGCGCAACCACCCTGAGGTTTCAAGCCATACTGGCTCAGCAGTTCAGCCAGGCGCTGGCTGGCGTGTTCGGTACGCAGGCGTTGCAGGCGATGACCTTCGACATCGCTCAGGCACACCTGCCCCAGCACACGCGTTGGCCCGCTGACGGCCCAAGGGCCAATCTGCCGCGCCAGCAATTTGAGCAGCTGTGGTTCGGCAATCACAAAGCCCAAACGCACGCCCGCCAGCCCGAAGAACTTGCCGAATGAACGCAACACGATCAAGCCGACGCGCCAGGCTTCGGCGGTCAGGCTCAACTGCGGCGTGTTGTCCATAAAGGCTTCATCGACCACCAACCAGCCACCGCGCTGGGCCAGGTGCGCGTGCCATTCCAGCAGGCGCTCCGGGGCGATGCTCAGCCCGGTGGGGTTGTTCGGATTGACCACCACCAGCACATCAAGGCTGTCGATGAAAAAATCCACTTCGTGCTCGAACACTTCGCGCACCCGAAAGCCGTTGGCACGCCAGGCTTCGGCATGTTCGGCATAACACGGCGATAACACACCGACCTTGCCCGCACGACGCAAACGCGGCAACGCCTGAATCGCGGCTTGCGAACCGGGCACCGGTAGCACACGAGGGGCGCCATAGTAGGCGCAGGCTGCCAGTTCCAGGCCATCGTCGGTTTCCGGCAGCCGCGCCCAGGCTCGCGCCGGGATTTCCGGAATCGGCCAGGGCCAGGGCGAGATGCCACTGGACAGGTCCAGCCACTCGGCTTCAGCGATGCCGTAGTGCAATGCCGCATCTCGCAAGCGACCGCCGTGCTCAAGCATACAGTTCAGCCCCCACGCACAGGACCAGCAACCACAACCAGACACCGCGCTGGACCAGTTGCCAGCCACGATCGATCGACTGAGCATCAGCCGGCGCGCCTTCGCCCAATTGCGGACGCTGGTGCAGTTCACCGTGATAAATCGCTGCCCCACCCAACTCCACGCCTAGCGCGCCCGCACCGGCGGCCATCACCGGACCGGCATTCGGACTGTCCCAGCCAGGTGCTTGAGAACGCCAGCAGCGCAGGGCCAATCGGGTGTTGCCCAGCAGCGCGTAGGTCAACGCCACCAGGCGTGCCGGAATGTAATTCAAGACATCATCGATCTTTGCCGCCGCCCAGCCAAACCGTTCGAAACGTTCATTACGATAGCCCCACATAGCATCCAGGGTATTGCTCAAGCGATACAACACCACCCCCGGCGCACCCGCGACAACAAACCAGAACAAGGCGGCGAACACTGCATCGCTGCCGTTTTCCAAGACTGATTCGGTGGCCGCGCGGGCGACTTCAGTCGAGTCCAGCTCCGTTGTCTGCCGACTCACCAGATAGCCCACGCGACGACGGGCTTCGTCCAGGTCACCGCTGCGCAAGGCCTGCGCCACCGGCTCGACGTGCTCGCCAAGGCTGCGCAAACCCAGCGCGCAATACAGCGCCAGAACCTCCACCCACCCGCCTATATAGGGCAACCAGCTGAAAAAAGTCACCAGCAGCGTCAACGGGATCACCGCGATGAACCAGGCGGTGACACCATGACTGCGCCAACCGCGCCCAGCCGAATTGAAACGCTGTTCGATCCGGTCGGCAAAGCGCCCGAACGCCACCAGCGGGTGCGCCCGTTTCGGCTCGCCCAGCAGCGCATCCAGCGCAACCCCGGCGACGCTCAACAACGCCACGCTCATCGACTCACTCCCCACTGGTTTTCGTAGAGCAATTCGCTCAGCGGACGCGCCTGCGCCCACCCTTCCAGCACCAGCATGGGCGCCGGGTAAAACTCGGCCACCGGTCCCAGACACAGAATCGCCAAGGGTTTTGCCCCCGCCGGCATGCCCAGCAGGTCGGCCAGCGCTTGCGGTTCGAACAGTGAAACCCAGCCCATGCCCAACCCTTCGGCACGCGCTGCCAGCCACAAATTCTGAATCGCGCAGGACAAGGACGCCATGTCCATTTCCGGCAAGGTGCGGCGCCCGAAGATATGCCGCTCGCGATCATCCATCAGCGCCGCGACCAGCACTTCCGCGCAATCGTTAATGCCTTCGACTTTGAGCTTCATGAAATCGTCGGAGCGCTCACCCAAGGCTTCTGCGGTAAGAATCCGCTCTGCCTCGACCTGTGCCTTGATGCTCTCCCGCAGCGACCGGTCACTGATGCGAATAAAGCGCCACGGTTGCATCAACCCGACGCTGGGCGCCTGATGCGCCGCTTCGAGCAATCGCGCCAGCAGCTCCGGCGCCACGCTACCACCGATGAAGTGGCGCATGTCGCGACGCTCGGCAATCGCTCGATACACCGCCGCACGTTC
This sequence comes from Pseudomonas sp. 5C2, assembly GCF_034314155.1. NCBI lineage: Bacteria > Pseudomonadati > Pseudomonadota > Gammaproteobacteria > Pseudomonadales > Pseudomonadaceae > Pseudomonas > Pseudomonas sp. 5C2. Next base: position 2,758,972 of record NZ_JAVIWH010000002.1, read on the forward strand.
GTCGGGGCTGAACGCCTGATCATTCATGGTTTGAAAAGCGCCGCAACCGCTTGAGGATTAGAAGGGAAATAGAAGTGTACGTAAGACGCGGTCATGCGCCCGTCACGATAGACCGCCTCGGCGCCGCGTCCACCGTTAGGGCTCAGACCTCGAGCGATGGGCTGCAACTCAGTGCTGGTCAGCGAGTGGTGATAGGTGTGCCCACGCAGCAAGCCTTCCGGCAGTTCGACCGCTTGCAAAGCCAGCGCGGCCAAACGTTTCTGCATCACGGCTTCGCCCGTCAGCAGCCCCACCAGTTGCGCACGCTGACCGTCGACATCGGTCAAGGCATCCAGCAGGTAAAGCATGCCGCCGCACTCAGCCAGCAGGGGTTTACCTGCTGCATGATGGGCGCGAACGGCGGCCAGCATCGGTAGGTTTTGACCCAGCGCGACGTGGTGCAGTTCGGGGTAACCGCCCGGCAGATAAAGGCTGTCGGCATCGGGAATGAAGGTGTCGTGGATCGGCGAGAAAAACGACAACTCGGCGCCCATGGCCCGCAGCAGGTCAAGACTGGCGCCGTAGGTAAAGGCAAACGCTTCGTCCCGAGCCACGGCAATGCGCACCCCCTCAAGCAAGGGTTCAGCCTTGACGATGTCGGGCGCGGCGAATTCGACAGCCGGCGGCAAGGACACCTCGCACGTGCTGCCTAGGGCGGTGGCGGCGGCGTCGAGGCGTGCATCCAGATCATTCAGTTCGCTGGCCTGGACCAGGCCCAAATGACGGCTCGGCAACTCGATCCCGGTTTCTCGTGACAACGCGCCGTACCAGCGTAAGCCCTCGGTCAGGCTGCCTTCGAGCAGTTGCGCGTGGCGCACGGTGCCGACGCGATTGGCCAAGACCCCGGCAAACGGCAGGTCCGGCTGATAACGCGCCAGGCCCAGGGCCAACGCGCCAAAAGTCTGGGCCATCGCAGTGCCGTCGATCACGCCCAGAACCGGTACGCCGAAATGGCGCGCCAAGTCTGCGCTGGACGGCGTACCGTCGAACAAGCCCATGACCCCTTCAATCAGAATCAAGTCGGCTTCGCCCGCCGCCTCCCACAACAGTCGGCGGCTTTCATCGGCGCCGACCATCCACAAATCCAGCTGATAGACCGGCGCGCCACTGGCGCGTTCGAGAATCATCGGGTCGAGAAAGTCAGGGCCGCATTTGAACACCCGAACCTTGCGCCCTTGATTGCGGTGCAGTCGGGCCAACGCGGCCGTCACGGTGGTCTTGCCCTGGCCGGAAGCCGGCGCAGCGATCAACACCGCCGGGCAGTGACGCGGCGCTCTCATGAAGGACTGCTCATAGCTCGATGCCTTTCTGCGCACGGATACCAGCCTGAAAGGCATGCTTGACCACGGCGATCTCGGAAACCGTGTCCGCCAGATCAATCAGCTCGGGTTTCGCGCCGCGGCCCGTCACCAGCACATGCTGCATCGGCGGACGACTTTGCAGGTCGCTGAGGACCTGCTCCAGATCCAGATAACCGTGTTTGAGGGCGATATTCAGTTCATCGAGCACGATCAGGCCGATGCCTGGGTCGCGCAGCATTTCCCGGGACACTTCCCAGGCAGCTTCGGCGGCGGCGATATCGCGCTGGCGGTCCTGGGTTTCCCAGGTGAAGCCCTCGCCCATGACGTGATAACGCACCTGCTCGGGGAAACGACGGAAGAACAGCTCTTCACCGGTGCTGTTGCGACCCTTGATGAACTGCACGACGCCACACTGCATACCGTGGCCCATGGCGCGGGCAAGCATGCCGAACGCTGAGCTGCTTTTGCCTTTGCCGTTCCCCGTCAGGACCAGCAACAGCCCGCATTCATTCGGCGAACTGGCAATGCGCTCGTCCATGACGGCTTTTTTACGCAGCATGCGCGCCAGATGGCGTTCGTCACGTTCGGGGGATTCGTTCATCTCAGCTCTCCGTTTGAGCAGGGCACGCGAAAGCAAACGGAAGGCACAGGAATTGACTGCCAGCACGGTCAAAAAAGACCCTGCGCAGAGCATCGCCCGCCGTGATGCTGTTGGATGGTTCAGGCCGGTCTCCGGACTCATGAGCGGGCTTTGCCCCCACTGCGCGCCTTCCCACATTTTTTACGATGCAGTGACTGAATGCGCAGCTTTGACTCATTTACCGTTGCGGGGGCAGCGCCGGAATCGGTCGCTGGACGCGTCCTCACCGGCTTCCCTGTTTCACTCAGCCCATCAGCGATGGCCGAGCACCTGAAACACGTCGCGAAGGGTAGAGGGTTGGGGATAGAGCGTCAATCGAAGCGCCCTTTCCTTTCGCGTAATAAAGCTGTTTGACCCGTGCGAGTCATATCGATTGATATTAAACGACAGCCATCCCGCGCCATCTACTAAGCTTGTTGACTATCAACTCACCTGCAAAAGGTTGAACCTCAACAGCCCACCCTCCTCTACTGCTTTACGCGCACTTTTCGCTTTTCATGGAGATCGTCATGTTCACACTCAGACCTCAGTTGGCAGTACTGCTTGTACTGATGACCGGCCTTACCGCTTGCGGCGAGACTGCCAGCCTGCAAGTAGCGGAAGGCACGGGCCCGCAGCCGAAGCTGCCTGAACCGAACAAAACACTGATCCCGACCGTGAACATCGCCCCTGCCGTGGGCTGGGCAAAGGGTGCAAAACCTGTCGCTGCACCAGGCACTCAGGTGTCGGCGTTTGCCGAAGACCTGGATCACCCGCGCTGGCTGTACGTGCTGCCTAACGGCGATGTACTGGTCGCCGAAACCAACTCGCCGGCCAAGCCCGATGACAGCAAAGGCATTCGGGGCTGGATCATGAAAAAGGTCATGGGGCGTGCGGGGGCGGGCGTAGCGTCCGCCAACCGGATCACACTGCTGCGCGACAAAGACCATGACGGTGTTGCTGAAACCCGTACCGTGTTCCTGCAAAACCTCAATTCACCCTTTGGCATGGCCCTGGTCGGCAACGACTTCTATGTCGCCGACACCGATCAACTGCTGCGTTTCCATTATGAAAACGGGCAAACCTCGATTACCGGCAAGCCAAGCAAGGTGACAGACCTGCCTGCAGGGACACTCAATCACCACTGGACCAAGAACGTCATTGCCAGCAAAGACGGTAAAAAACTGTACGTGACCGTGGGTTCCAACAGCAATGTCGGTGAGAACGGCCTGGACAAGGAAGAAGGTCGAGCCGCGATCTGGGAAGTCGATGCCGCGACGGGCGCGCATCGGATCTTTGCCTCTGGCCTGCGCAACCCCAATGGCATGGACTGGGAACCGCAGACAGGCACGCTGTGGACCGCCGTCAATGAGCGCGACGAAATCGGCAGCGATCTGGTACCCGATTACATTACGTCAGTGAAGGATGGCGCATTCTATGGTTGGCCTTTCAGCTACTACGGCCAGCATGTGGATGTGCGCGTCTCACCCCAAAACCCGGCTTTGGTGGCCAAGGCCATTGCACCGGATTACGCCGTCGGACCCCACACCGCGTCGTTGGGTCTGACCTTCAGTGACGGAAAATCGCTGCCGGCACCGTTCACCCAAGGTGTATTCATCGGCCAACACGGTTCGTGGAACCGCAACCCCCACAGTGGTTACAAGGTGATATTCGTACCGTTCACCAACGGCAAACCCAGCGGCGCCCCCGTCGATCTGTTGACCGGTTTCCTCAACGCAGACGAGAAGGCCCAGGGGCGTCCGGTGGGCGTGATCAATGATCAGCATGGCGGAGTGCTGGTGGCCGATGACGTGGGGAATAAAATCTGGCGGGTGACGGCGGCAAAGGCGCAGTAAGCCCCGCTTTCGACGGGGCAGGATTTACTGCACGATCACATCAAATCAGGGGTTATTACGCGCCAGATGCTCTGGCTGAATGACGCGCTTGGCGTTGAGGTAGGTTTTTTGCCAATAGCTGTTGTCGAGGCTGTCCAGGCGCACTGTGCCGCCCGTTGCCGGCGCATGCACAAAGCGCCCTTCCCCAACGTAGATCGCGGCGTGACTGACCTGCGAGCCGCCTGACGTGGCGAAGAACAACAGATCACCAGACTGTAAAGCGTTGCGCCCGACGTCCGGCGCGCGCATCACAATCATCTCTCGGGTCGAGCGTGGTAGCGCGATACCGGCCGCGTCACGGTAGACATAACCAATCAACCCACTGCAATCGAAGCCCGAATCAGGTGTATTGCCGCCCCAGCGATAAGGCGTGCCGACCAAACCCAGCGCGCGAATTAGCACGTCTTCAGCAGCAGGCGAGGAATAATCGGAAGTCATTGGCGCAACGGGTCGAACAACCCATTGTTTTGAAGGGGGTGGAGCGTGGCTTGCGCAAGCGCCAAGAAGCGCAGCAGCCAATGTAATCAACCCTAGGCGTACCGTAATCGACATAAACACAACAACCTGATCTGGATGCGGCTTACTCTGCCGGGAGCCCGAACTGCGTGTAACTTGAGTTACACGCTCCGGTAATGACTAGCGTTGGCTTTGGATTGTAGTCGGCGCCATCGCTAACGCACGTTTAGCTTCGATGAAGGTCTTCTTCCAATAGCTGTCATCCAGGCTATCGACCCGAACACCACCGCTGCGGCTGCTGCTGGAATGGATGAATTGATCATCGCCCAGATAGATGCCGGCATGGCTCACACGACCGCGACCCTTGGTGCTGAAGAACAGCAGATCACCCGGCTTCAGGTTGTTGCGAGCAACCAGTGGAGCCTTCAAGTTGATCATGTCGCGAGTGGAGCGTGGCAACGTCATGCCCGCTTCTTCACGGAAAAGGTAGTTGATGAATCCGCTGCAATCGAAACCTGCTTCGGACGTACCGCCTACGCGATAACGGGTACCGATCAGGGACATGCCGCGTTCCAGGATGCTGTCGGCAAGAATCGGCATGCGGTACGGCTTGCTGTCAGCAAACTCGGCCAGTTCTTTTTCGGTGATCAACTCTTCGGACAACACGGAGTCAGATCCGTCGGCCATCTGGGAGGAGCGTGCAGACTGCGCAGTAATCGAGGCATGAGCCTGATTCTGGACCTGCTGCTGGTTCGAGGCAGGCATGTTAGCCGCGCAACCAAAAAGGAGTGAAACCAGTGCGAGGGGCACGAGGGGTGCGAAGCGATTTAGCATGGGCACGACCGTGGCTAGTGATGTAAAGGAGATGAGACTATGCCTTCTATCACCCTGATTTGCAAATTCAATCGATCTAAATGTGACTTACCAGTTCCTCCATAACTTCTAAGGCTCTACAGCCCAGGAAAACATCCATGGCGGCGCTGTGGTCGGTCGGCGTCGGATTTATCTCGGCGGTAAAGCCCCCCGACACCCGCGTACGCAGGACTGGCTCGTGAATATACGGGAAGCTGGCAGTGGTGCCGATGCTCAATACAGCGTCGAAACCCTTGGCCATTTCTTCGTACAACGTTTCCAGCGCCCGCTCGGGCAACATTTCCTCGAACAACACCACTGGCGGGCGCAATACCCCATGGCAGTGCTTGCACAAGGGCGGCAATGGCCGTTGCAGGTGCTCGCTCAGTTCCGGGTCGATGGCGCCACAGGATTGGCAAAACAACGGCGCCAACTGCCCGTGGATTTCAATCAAGCGCTCAGGTGGGCTGCCAGCGGCACGCTGATAGCCATCGACGTTCTGCGTCAGGACCCAGCATTCAGGCTTGAGTCGCTGCAACTGAGCGATGGCGTAATGGGCGGCATTCGGTTGCGCACCGAGACAAGCCTTGCCCAGTTCGGCGATATATTTCCAGCACAGCGCAGGGTCGCGGCGCAACATCGGGCCAGACAGCGCCATTTCGATGGGCAGCCCGTCCGAGGTCTTTGCGTTATACAGCCCGCCAACGCCCCGGTAGGTCGGGAGGCCCGAGTCGGCCGACAAGCCAGCGCCGGTAATAATCAGGATGCGCCGGGCATGACGCAACGCCGCTGCTGTTTGCAGCAATAGCTTGCGATCTACCACGGCCGCGCTACCAACCCAACGTTTCCTTCAGGAAAGGAATGGTCAGCTTGCGTTGCGCTTGCAGTGACGCTTGATCGAGACGTTCGAGCAAGTCGAAGAGCGCACTCATGCTGCGGGTACCGCGAGTCAGGATGAAATGACCGACCTCATCAGTCAGGTGCAGGCCACGGCGCGAAGCGCGCAACTGCAAGGCGCGCAGTTTGTCTTCATCGGACAGACCACGCATCTGGAACACCAGGGCCATGGTCAGCCGTGATTTGAGGTCGAGAAGTTTGACCGGCAGCTCCCGTGGAGACTGGGACGCGGCGATCAACAGGCGACGGCCGCTGTCGCGCAGGCGATTGAACAGGTGGAACAGCGCCTCTTCCCACTCCGGCTTGCCAACCACCGCTTGCAGGTCATCCAGGCAAACCAGCTCGTACTGCTCCAGATTATCGAGCAGCTCAACGCCTTGATCCATCACATCCGCCAAGGGCAAGTAAACTGCCAGCTCGCCCAACTGCTCGAAGCGCAGGCAAGCGGCTTGCAGCAAGTGAGTACGCCCGACGCCATCCTTGCCCCAGAGATAAATCAGGCTTTCGGTCCAGCCAGCATCGGCTTCGCACAGACGCTCAACATAGCCGAGTGCTGCGGCATTGGCGCCGGGATAGTAATTGATGAAGGTGGCGTCATCACGCAGACGCACACCCAAGGGCAGCTGAATCGGTTTCATGCTGGCTGAACGGCTCAAGCGAGCCGCTAGGGGCCTCAGTATAAAGTGGGCAAAGTTTATACCGGTGACGCTGGGTGCACAATGCGGCAGACCACAAGCAAAATCAAAGGTTTGCGTTTACTTCCGGTCATGCGCCGCATCGGTGCGCCTGATCCAGTGCGAATAGACCAGGATCCGACGTAACAGGCAGATCACCTACAGATCAGGATCTACCGTGCCACCGTAAATATCCGACTCTTTATAGAGGTCATGCACATGGCGCACCAAAACCATGATGACGGCCGCCACCGGTAGCGCCAGTAACACACCCGTGAAACCGAACAGCTCACCGCCCGCTAAAATCGCGAAGATCACCGCCACCGGGTGCAGACCAATCCGGTCACCCACCAGCAATGGGGTGAGAACCATGCCTTCCAGGGCCTGACCGACCATGAACACCGCGACGATACCCATCATGGGGTACACGTCGCCGCCAAACTGGAACAGCCCGGCGATGACGGCGGCACCGATGCCGATTACAAAACCCATGTACGGCACAATCGCCGCAAGACCCGCAATCACTCCGATCAGCAGGCCCAGCTCCAGGCCCACCAGCATCAAGCCGGCGGCATAGATAAAGCCCAGCGCAACCATGACCAATAGCTGACCGCGAATAAAGGCACCGAGGACTTCATGGCACTCGCTGGCCAGCTTGACGATCTGCCCTTCACGATGGCGCGGCAACAGACTGCGAATCCTGGCCATCATCAGGTCCCAGTCGCGCAGCAGGTAGAAGCACACCACCGGGATCAGCACCAGATTGGTCAACCAGCCGATCAACGCCAGACCGGATGCCGTCGCCTGAGCCAACACCACACTGACAATATCGCCCGTCTGCCCCATGTGCTCGGAAATGGCGGCCTTGACCTTGTCGAACTTCCAGAAACCATCAGCCAGGCCCAGCTTGGCCTGGGTCCATGGCAATGCCGTGTGCTGCAACCAGTCGAGTATCTGTGGCGCCAGTTCATACAGGCGGAACAACTGTTTGGCCAGCATCGGCACTAGGACCAGCAGCAGCGCCATCAGAATCATCGTGAACAAACCGAACACCGCGACCACACCCAAGGTGCGCGACAGCCCGGCAGCTTCCAGCCGATCGACCAAAGGGTCGGCCATATAGGCCAAAAGCAGCGCAATCAGAAAGGGCGTCAGAATCGGATGCAGCAAAAACACAAACACACACAGCAGGACAACCCCGCCAATCCAGAACCAACGACGTGAGTCAGCCATTACCGCCCCTCAAACCCAAGAATAAAAACCAACCCGAAGCACCGTCCCGCCGTTACCAACGAAAGTGCAACTGCGGTGCAGAAGACGGTTGAGTCACGGGGGCAACGCCATCGACCGGAGGTTGTTGTGCCGGCGTTGCAGCACTCACCTCGCCCGCTGGAACTTCCTGCAATTTGGCCAGGGACAATTGCGAACGAAGTTGATCGGCACTGCCATTGACCTCGTAGGTAATGCGATCACCGCTCACCGTTTTCAGCTTGGCGCCAAATGGATCGAGCAAGCGACTCAACTGAGCGTAACGTTCAAGGTTCATGCCCTGCACTTCCAGCACCAGCGCGGTCGACGCACCGGGCTTGACCACATAGCGCGGCGCCAGACGTTCGCTGACCGCCAGCAGGACAGCATCGGCCAAGGCTCCGCTGTCCGCGCCGGTGGCCGTGCCCTGCTCACTCTGCTGGCCCAGCCACAAACGCCATTTACCCTGCCATTGACCGTTCTCTTCACGGGCATGCACCGCCAGCAAACCATCGGCGCCATACCGCTCGGAAGCGGCCCTCAACGGCGCAGAGTCGGTGCCTTCGATGTTCTTGGCCGTTCCTACAATTTGCTCACTCAAATCCGCCAAAGGCAGACGCAGCGGCAAACCCCGGTGCTGCGCCGCGCGACGCAAGGGTTCGGCCGCGCTCTGACCATCACCCACCAGATTGGAGCCATCAGTGGCATCACTCAACCACCAACCAAGGATCGTCGGACGATTGCTGCCCCACACAGACAAGCCTGCCTGATGCAGCGAGCGCTCGGTACTGGCTGGATCGAAATCAACCAGTAAGCTCTCTGGCGGACCCGCTTCGTAGCCGTACTTGGTGATGATCTGTTGCGGGTCCTTACGCAACCCGGCCAGGCCAGCGCTTTGCGGGGCCTTGGGATCACCTGTCAGCCGCAGAATCAAGGTTTCCAACGCGTGTTGCGTGGCCTGAGTGCGCTCATCAGGGGTTTGCCCACTGACTGTTTCACGCACTTGGTACAAGTTGCTCATGGTTTCAGCAACGCTGGGCAGACTGATCAATGACAGGCAGCCCACAAACAACAATTTAGAAAGACGCATGGAAGGTTCCCGACGAGCAAAAGCGGCATGAAAAAAGCCGCGTGAAAACGACTGATATGGTTGAGACCACACATCGAGCCGAATCATTCATACAGAATCATAGCGACACCTTATACAGCCGCCGACAAACGAGCCAGCTTGAGCGCATGCATCGATTATTTTGGGTTCTAATAAGCCTGCCCGTCGGCCTAAGGATGGCCGCTGCCCTGTAAGCCTGATAAAATCGCGCGCCTTCGCAGACTGGCGATGGCGGTGGCCCCTGAAAACGCAGCATTCCTTGTATGCAGCGTTTTTCGAGAGGCCCTGCCGACTTCGGTCGACCCCCCGAATCCCCTTAAAGGCCTGGATTATGAGCAAGCAACCCTCCCTGAGCTACAAAGACGCCGGTGTAGACATCGACGCCGGTGAAGCATTGGTCGAACGCATCAAGAGCGTGGCCAAGCGCACCAAGCGTCCGGAAGTCATGGGCGGCCTGGGTGGCTTCGGCGCCCTCTGCGAAATCCCGGCCGGCTACAAGCAGCCTGTACTGGTCTCCGGCACCGACGGCGTGGGCACCAAGCTGCGCCTGGCGCTGAACCTGAACAAACACGACACCATCGGCATCGATCTGGTCGCCATGTGCGTCAACGACCTGGTGGTTTGCGGCGCAGAGCCATTGTTCTTCCTCGATTACTACGCCACTGGCAAACTCAACGTCGAGACCGCGACTCAGGTCGTGACCGGCATCGGCGCTGGCTGTGAGCTGTCCGGCTGCTCGCTGGTAGGCGGCGAAACCGCAGAAATGCCCGGCATGTACGAAGGCGAAGACTATGACCTGGCCGGCTTCTGCGTCGGTGTCGTGGAAAAAGCCGACATTATCGACGGTTCGAAAGTCGCCGCCGGTGACGCCCTGCTCGCCCTGCCGTCTTCCGGCCCGCACTCCAACGGTTACTCGCTGATCCGCAAGATCATCGAAGTGGCCGGTGCCGACATCGAAAACATCCAGCTCGACGGCAAACCGCTGACCGACCTGTTGATGGCGCCGACTCGCATTTACGTGAAGCCATTGCTCAAGCTGATCAAGGACACTGGCGCAGTGAAGGCTATGGCCCACATCACTGGCGGCGGCCTGCTGGACAACATCCCGCGCGTACTGCCAGCAGGCGCTCAGGCGGTGGTCGATGTCGCCAGCTGGCAGCGTCCTGCCGTGTTCGACTGGCTGCAGCAGCAAGGCAATGTCGCTGAAACGGAAATGCACCGCGTCCTGAACTGTGGCGTGGGCATGGTCATCTGCGTCGCTCAGGAACACGTCGAAGTGGCCTTGAACGTGCTGCGTGAAGCCGGCGAGCAACCTTGGGTCATCGGTCAGATCGCCACCGCTGCCGAAGGCGCTGCACAGGTCGAGCTGAAAAACCTCAAGGTACATTGATGTCAGTGCAGATACCTGCAACGTGTGACGTGGTGGTGCTGCTGTCTGGCACCGGCAGCAACCTGCAAGCCATGATCGACAGCTTCAAGGGTGTCGACAACCCTGTCCGTATCCGCGCGGTGATATCCAATCGCGCCGATGCGTTCGGCCTGCAGCGCGCCAGGGACGCAGGCATCGAAGCCCGCGTCCTCGATCACAAGGCGTTCGAAGGTCGAGAGGCCTTCGATGCTGCGCTGATCGAGCTGATCGACACCTTCCAACCCAAGCTGGTGGTGCTCGCCGGATTCATGCGCATATTGAGTGCGACATTCGTCCGTCACTACCAGGGCCGCCTGCTGAATATTCATCCTTCTCTGCTGCCGCTTTATAAGGGCTTGCATACTCACCAGCGAGTGCTTGAAGCTGGTGACAGCGAACACGGCTGCAGCGTGCATTTCGTGACAGAGGAACTCGATGGGGGTCCACTGGTCGTACAGGCAGTAATCCCGGTAGAGTTGAACGACTCGCCAGCCACCCTGGCACACCGGGTTCATGCTCAGGAACACGAGATTTATCCGCTGGCAATACGATGGTTTGCCGAAGGAAGACTAAGCCTCGGCGAACAGGGCGCATTACTGGATGGCCAGTTACTCCCGGCCAGTGGCCACTTGATTCGAATCTAGGAGATATTATGCGTCGCGCTTTGCTCTTCGCTTTCGCTCTGCTCGCACTGCCAGCTGTTCAGGCCGCAGACCTTCAGCCGTTTTCCGCCAGCTACACCGCTGACTGGAAACAGCTGCCCATGAGCGGCACCGCCGAACGCAGCCTCACGAAAAACGCGAACGACACCTGGACCCTGAGCTTCAAGGCTTCCATGATGATCGCCAGCCTGACCGAGGTCAGCACCCTGCGTGTCGACAAGGGCACCCTGCTGCCACAGTCCTATAACTTCGAACGCGGCGGTCTGGGTAAAACCAAAAAGATCGACATGGCGTTCGACTGGAGCAGCAAGGTGGTAAGCGGCACGGATCGCGGTGACGTGATCAACCTGCCCATCAACCCCGGCGTGCTCGACAAGTCGACCTACCAGCTGGCGTTGCAAAAAGACGTGGCTGCCGGCAAGAAGAGCATGAGCTACCAGGTGGTCGATGGTGACTCTGTAGACACCTACGACTTCCGCGTACTCGGCTCGGAAAAGGTCGATACCAAGGCTGGCAAGATCGACGCCATCAAGGTCGAGCGTGTACGCGACCCGACGCAAAACAAACGCATTACCGTGATGTGGTTCGCCAAGGATTGGGATTACCTGCTGGTTCGCCTGCAACAGGTCGAAACCGACGGTAAGGAATACAACATCATGCTGTTGAACGGCACCGTCAATGGCAATGCGGTCAAAGGCAGCTAACAGGCCTGAGTTCGCCAGCAAGACCCAAGCCTCCGCTTTTCAGCGGGGGCTTTTTATTGCGCGCGCTGCGCAGGACCAAGGCAAAACTGAACGTAACCTGTCCGAGACGCCGACACCCCACACCCGCGACCTCCGCGACACCCATACCGTCCGCGCCCCGGAGTTATTCCTTCACTTTATGCAAAGGTGTGTTACAGATTTCAGTCATTTACTTAGATAGCTAGCTAACGATATAACAGAGGCCTGCGACGTGTTGCCGCAGCTACCCAGAGTCAGGAGCTTACAAAGATGACCGTAAAAGTTACTGAACGCGACGCTTCCCATATCTCCCACGAAAGCAACGCCGCGGGCGTGCAGATATGGGATGTGCACCAGCAGGATTTGCTGGTCGGGATGTTCCATAACGAGACGGACGCTCATCAATACAAAGCCGAACTGGAAACACTGGAAAGCCAACGCACCCAGTAAGACGCCCTTTAGGAATCGCTGTAAAAACAAAACCGCACAGACTGTGTGAAAACGCAGCGAGCGAAGGCAAGACAAGGCAAAAACAGGCGAGGAAGCGGAGTCTACGTGTTGTAAATGAGCATTCCGAGCCTGTTTTTAACGCAGTATTGCCGAGCGCAGTAGTTTTCACACAGCCTGAGCAGAAGCGGGTTTTGTTTGTCTGGGTCCTGGGCTTACCACATCAGGTCGTCAGGCACCTGATAAGCCGCGTACGGATCATCGGCATCCGGTGCTTCGGTCGGTGTATTGAGCAGCACGACCCGGCGTGGGTCGCGTTCCTGGATCTTCAGCGCGGCTTCACGCGGGATGATCTCGTAACCGCCGCCATGATGAACGATGGCCAGTGAGCCGCTGCTGAGCTTATTACGCATCAGCGTGTTGACCGAGATGCGCTTGACCTTCTTGTCGTCGACGAAGTTGTAGTAGTCCTCGGTAGTCAGCTTCGGCAGCCGAGAGACTTCGATCAACTGTTTGACCTGAGCGGTACGGGCTTTGAGCTCGACCTTTTCCTGCTGCTGGCGATTGAGTTCCTGATCACGCTTGGCTTTTTCGGCCATGGCGTCCTGCGCCGCACGCTTTTGCGAGTCATCGGCTTCGATCTGGCCCTTGTGCACCAGACGTTGTTCTTTTTGCTTGTCTTTGCTGACCTGCTTGGCCTGCTTTTGGTTGACCAGACCTGCTTTGAGCAACTGGTCGCGAAGGGAAATGCTCATGATGCGTTCTTTTCCTGACGTTTGGCTTCGCCCCAGAGAGCGTCCAGTTCTTCGAGGGTGCAATTTTCAATGGGACGATGGGTCTGGCGCAATGCCTGTTCGATAAATCGGAAGCGTCTTTCGAATTTAGTGTTCGCCGCACGCAAGGCGCTTTCAGGATCGACCTTAAGGTGCCGGGCCAGATTCACCACCGCAAACAGCAGGTCACCGACCTCATCCGCGATGGCCGGGGCGTCATTGTCCGCCATGGCTTCCAGCACTTCATCGAGCTCTTCACGCACCTTGTCGACCACCGGCAAGGCGTCTGGCCAGTCGAAACCGACCTGCGCCGCGCGCTTCTGCAACTTCGCCGAGCGGGACAAGGCTGGCAGCACGCCGGGGACATCATCGAGCAGGGACAACTGCTCAGGCACGTCAGACTTGGCCGCTCGCTCTTCGGCTTTGATTTCCTCCCAGCGCTGCTTGACCTGGGCCTCGTCCAGCTGCGGCGTTTCCAGCGGCGCATACAGATCGCCAGTAGGGAACACATGCGGGTGACGGCGAATCAATTTTCGGGTGATGCTGTCGACCACGCCATCGAACTCGAAGCGCCCTTCTTCGCGCGCCAACTGGCTGTAATAAACCACCTGGAACAACAGATCGCCCAGCTCGCCCTGCAAGTGATCGAAGTCACCGCGCTCAATCGCATCGGCGACTTCGTAGGCTTCTTCAAGCGTGTGAGGCACGATACTCGCGTAGGTTTGTTTGACATCCCACGGGCACCCGAACTGCGGGTCACGCAGTCGGGCCATCAGGTGCAGCAAGTCTTCGAGTGTGTACATCAATTGTTCTCATTCAAACCAAAGCTACAAGTACTCAGGGTGTGCGGTTACGCCGTGTCTCGATGATGTTCGGCAACTGGGAGATCCGCCCCAGGAGTCGTCCTAGCGCATCCAGTCCCGGAATTTCGATGGTCAGCGACATCAGCGCGGTGTTGTCTTCCTTGTTCGAGCGGGTGTTGACCGCCAGCACGTTGATCCGCTCGTTGAGCAGAACCTGAGAAACGTCACGCAGCAAACCGGAGCGATCGTAGGCACGGATGACGATGTCCACCGGGTAGGTGAGCACCGGCACCGGGCCCCAGTTGACCTGGATGATCCGCTCCGGCTCGCGACTGCCCAGCTGCAGGACTGCCGCGCAGTCCTGGCGGTGAATGCTCACGCCACGGCCCTGCGTGATGTAGCCCACAATGGCATCGCCGGGCAGCGGTTGACAGCAACCGGCCATTTGCGTCATCAAGTTGCCGACGCCCTGAATCTGGATATCGCCACGCTTGCCGGGCTTGTAGCCGGTGGCTTTGCGCGGGATCAGCTCCAGTTGTTCGTTGCCGCGTTCCGGCTCGACCAGTTGCTGCGCAGCATTGACCAGCTGCGTCAGACGCAGGTCGCCAGCACCCAGAGCGGCGAACATGTCTTCGGCGGTTTTCAGATTGGCTTTTTCGGCCAATTTGTCGAAATCCACCTGTGGCAATCCCACGCGCGCCAGTTCACGCTCCAGCAGGGTTTTACCCGCCGAGACGTTCTGGTCACGCGCCTGCAATTTGTACCAGTGGACGACCTTCGCCCGCGCCCGCGAGGTGGTGATATAGCCAAGGTTCGAGTTCAGCCAATCGCGACTCGGCGTACCGTGTTTACTGGTGATGATCTCAACCTGCTCACCGGTCTGCAGGCTGTAGTTGAGCGGCACGATACGCCCGTTGATCTTGGCGCCACGGCAGTTGTGACCGATTTCGGTGTGCACCCGATAAGCGAAGTCCAGCGGCGTCGAGCCTTTGGGCAGATCGATGGCATGGCCATCCGGGGTGAACACGTACACCCGGTCGGGCTCGATATCGACCCGCAGTTGATCTGCCAATCCGCCGATATCACCCAGCTCTTCATGCCACTCGAGCACCTGCCGCAGCCAGGAAATTTTCTCTTCGTATTGATTAGAGCCGGATTTGACGTCGGTGCCTTTGTAGCGCCAGTGCGCGCATACGCCCAGCTCTGCCTCTTCGTGCATGGCGTGGGTGCGGATTTGCACTTCCAGCACCTTGCCTTCGGGGCCAATGACCGCAGTGTGCAGCGAGCGATAGCCGTTTTCCTTGGGGTTGGCGATGTAGTCGTCAAACTCCTTGGGGATGTGCCGCCAAAGCGTGTGCACGATGCCCAGCGCGGTATAGCAGTCGCGGATTTCAGGCACTAACACGCGCACGGCACGCACGTCATAGATCTGGCTGAACTCCAGACCCTTGCGCTGCATTTTGCGCCAGATCGAATAGATGTGTTTGGCCCGACCGCTGATATCGGCTTTCACCCCGGTACTCAGCAGTTCGTTTTCCAGTTGGCCCATGACCTCGCTGATAAAACGCTCGCGATCAAGGCGGCGCTCATGCAGCAATTTAGCAATCTGTTTGTACTGTTCGGGTTCCAGGTAGCGGAAGGACAAATCCTCCAGCTCCCATTTGATGTGCCCGATACCCAAGCGGTGCGCCAGTGGCGCATAGATGTCGAACACTTCCCGGGCCACGCGGTTGCGCTTTTCTTCGTCGGCATTCTTGACCGCACGAATCGCGCAGGTGCGTTCGGCCAGCTTGATCAGCGGGACGCGCACGTCATCGACCATCGCCACCAGCATCTTGCGCAGGTTTTCTACCTGGGCCTGAGACCCCATCACCAACGACTCGCGAGGGCTCAGACTGGAACTGATCGCCGCCATGCGAAGCACGCCGTCGATCAGTTTAGTCACTGTCGGACCAAAACGCTGACTGACGTCCGCCAAGGGGATCTTGCCCTCGCGCACGCCACGGTAGATCACGGCAGCGACCAGTGAGTCCTGATCGAGCTTGAGATCTGCGAGGATCTCGGCGATTTCCAGGCCAGACTGGAAACTGGAGGCCCCTTCTGCCCATAAATTCTTTGAGGCGTTGTCCTGTTGCTCGGCATGGCGGGCAAACTCGCAAGCCTCTTTCAAGGCCTGTCGGTCCAATGCAAGGTCAACGCTGACTATATGATCGAGCCATGCATCAAGATTGATACTGCCATCGGTGTTGATCGGCTGGTGCGCTCTCACCTGTACCATGTTGCTTACCTTCCCTACGGCGCGATAAAAAGCGCCTTCAGTCGCTGGGCTTCTTGAGC
The DNA here is from genome assembly GCF_034314155.1 of Pseudomonas sp. 5C2. NCBI lineage: Bacteria > Pseudomonadati > Pseudomonadota > Gammaproteobacteria > Pseudomonadales > Pseudomonadaceae > Pseudomonas > Pseudomonas sp. 5C2. Next base: position 2,775,213 of record NZ_JAVIWH010000002.1, read on the forward strand.
AAACGCTCCTTGCTGGGCAGGCAAGGGCTGTGCGTCCGCGGTCCAGTCGGATTAAACGAGATTCCCTGTGAGCGGCTGACTCATTTCCTTAAGCCGTGTCGCTCACTTACTCGCTTCAAATAAAGCCATCGCCTCGACATGAGCCGTTTGCGGGAACATATCGAGAATTCCGGCGCGTTTTAATCTATAGCCCTGCTTGATCAATTCGACCGTGTCGCGCGCTAAAGTTGCAGGGTTACATGAAACATAAAGTAACCGCTTGGCACCTAATGTCGACAGCTTGCGCACCACCTCAAAAGCACCGTTACGCGGGGGGTCCAAAAGTACCGCAGAAAAGCCGTTTTCGGCCCAGCTCGCGTGTGCCAACGGCTGCATCAAATCGGCCTGAATGAACTGCACATTGTGCAGTTCATTGCTCATTGCATTACCCGTGGCACGTTCGACCATGGTCGCAACGCCTTCTACCGCCACCACTTCACGGGCCTGTAGGGCCAATGGTAAAGCGAAGTTACCCAGCCCACAGAACAGGTCCAGAACCCGCTCGTCCGCCGTGGGCGCCAGCCATTCCAATGCCTGCGCAACCATCGCGGCATTAACCGCGGCGTTGACCTGAATGAAATCCCCCGGCCGGTAGGCCAATTGCAAATTCCACGGTTCCAGTCGATAGCCCAATTGCTGACTCGGGTCGACCGGTTGCGGCTCACCCTCGCCGTGCAGCCAAAGCTGGGCATCGTGGGTCTGACAGAAAGCGATCAAGGTCGCCAGATCGGCCTCGGCCAACGGCGCGGTATGGCGCAGAAGCACCGCCGTCGACGAACCGCTGAACAACTCGACATGCCCGACGACCTGCGGCTTGCTGAAACGACGCAGCATGGCCGGCAACTCGGTCATGATAGGTTGCAAGGCCTGTACCAGAACCGGGCATTCGTCGATGGCGACGATGTCCTGACTGGCCGCGGCCCGGAATCCCACATCAAGCCGTTTGGCCTTGGCATCCCAGCGTACGGCGATGCGCGCCCGACGTCGGTAGGCGAACTCTGGACCGGTCAAGGGGGCTGCCCACTCTTCAGGCTCGACACCTGCAACCCGGGTCAACTGCTCGGCGAGCATGCGCTGTTTCAGGGCAAGCTGTTCGCTATGGGGCAAATGCTGGACGCTGCAACCGCCACACCGACCGAAATGCACGCAGGGTGCCGGCCGGCGCAGAGGACTGGGCTGGAATACACGCTCAGTGCGGGCTTCCACGACTTTGCCGTGGGCGTTGAGTACCCGCGCCTCGACCTCTTCACCGGCCAGACTGCCGGCCACAAACCAGGTGCGGCCTTCGATGAATGCGATACCGCGTCCGTCATTGGCCAGGCGCTCGATGGTCAACCGCTGCTTCTTCCCAGTCGGCACCTGGGGCACCTTTGTGCCGCCAGTGGGCTGGAAGCGCAGGCCTCTCTCTTGCTTAGCCATCAGTTAGGCACATCGTAGACGCCGGTCGACAAGTAACGGTCGCCTCGGTCACAAATGATAGCGACCATGACTGCATTCTCGACTTCGCGGGACAAGCGCAACATCCCGGCAACGGCACCACCGGACGACACACCACAGAAAATGCCTTCTTCGCGGGCCAGTCGGCGCATGACGTCTTCGGCTTCGGCCTGGGCCATATCGACGATCCGGTCGACACGGTCGGCCTGGTAGATCTTCGGCAGATATTCTGTCGGCCAACGACGGATACCGGGGATGGAGGCCCCGTCCATCGGTTGCAGACCAATGATCTGCACCTTGGGGTTTTGCTCCTTGAGGTAACGCGAAACACCCATGATGGTGCCCGTGGTGCCCATGGAACTGATGAAATGGGTGATGGTGCCGCCAGTCTGCTGCCAGATTTCCGGGCCGGTGCTGACGTAATGCGCTTCCGGGTTATCCCCGTTGGCGAATTGATCGAGCACCTTGCCACGGCCTTCGGCCTGCATGCGTTCAGCCAGGTCGCGGGCACCTTCCATGCCCTCGTCCTTGCTGACCAGAATCAGCTCGGCGCCATAAGCGGTCATCGCCGCCTTGCGTTCGGCACTGGAATTATCCGGCATGATCAGAATCATCCGGTAGCCTTTGATCGCGGCGGCCATGGCCAGCGCGATGCCGGTGTTGCCGGAAGTCGCTTCGATCAGGGTATCGCCCTGATGGATCTGCCCGCGCAATTCGGCGCGAGTGATCATCGACAGCGCCGGGCGATCCTTGACCGATCCGGCAGGGTTGTTGCCCTCAAGCTTCAACAGCAAGGTATTAGTAGTCTCACCCGGCAGGCGCTGCAAACGGACCAGCGGGGTGTTGCCGACGCAGTCGGCGATGGTTTGATACTGCAGGGTCATGACGTCTTCGCAATCCAGACTGCGGGGGCGCCTATCATAACGGCAAACGCCTAAACCCCATATCACGCAAAGTGCGCTGCATAGGGCGAAAAGATATAAGCAGTCAATACGGGCTCAGCTGCGTTATATAAATAGCCTTCGCGAATGAAACAGCCGACCGTGGTGGCTGCCTGGAGCGTGCCTTCCCATTTGGGCCGACGTAGAAGTGGGTAATTTGCCGAGATTGCCCGCGAGCAACTCGCTACACTGCCGGAATATCGATCGCTGGATGCGGTCTTGAACAAAGTGGCGTGGCTGCTGGAGAAATAGCGTGCTGAAAAAGCTGGGTATCAAAGGCCGTGTGCTGCTGTTGACCATTGTCCCCGCTCTGCTGATGGCAGTGGTGTTGGGCGGTTACTTCACCTGGATGCAACTGTCCGACCTGCAAAGCCAGCTGCTGCAACGCGGTGAAATGATCGCCGAAGAACTCGCACCGCTGGCCGCCCCGGCGCTGGGCCATAGCGACCGCGCGCTGCTCGAACGCATCGCCGGGCAGGCGCTGGAGCAAACAGACGTGCGCGCCGTGTCCTTTCTCGGCCCCGACCGCGATCTGCTGGCCCATGCCGGGCCGAGCATGATCAACCCGTCCCCCATTGGCAACAGCACTCACTTGCTGCAGCGTTCCGGGAACGACGCCACCCGCTATCTGCTGCCGGTGTTCGGTCGCCAGCGCCACCTGAGCGGTGCTCTGATCCCTGAGGAGGCCGACCGTCTGCTCGGCTGGGTCGAGCTGGAGCTGTCCCATAACGGGACCTTGTTGCGCGGCTATCGCAGCCTGTTCGCCAGTCTGCTACTGATCGTTACGGGGTTGGTGTTGACTGCGATTGTGGCGATCCGCATGAGCCGAACCATCAACGAGCCGATCAGCCGGATCAAATTGGCGGTGGCGCAACTCAAAGACGGCAATCTTGAAACACGCCTGCCGCCACTGGGCAGCCTGGAACTGGATGAGCTGGCTTCCGGTATCAACCGCATGGCCGCGACCTTGCAGAATGCCCAGGAAGAATTGCAGCACAGCATCGATCAGGCCACTGAAGACGTGCGGCAGAATCTGGAAACCATCGAAATCCAGAACATCGAGCTGGACCTGGCGCGCAAAGAAGCGCTTGAGGCCAGCCGGATCAAATCCGAATTCCTCGCCAACATGAGCCACGAGATTCGCACCCCGCTCAATGGCATTCTCGGCTTCACTCATCTGCTGCAGAAAAGCGAGCTGACCCCGCGCCAACTGGATTATCTGGACACCATCGAAAAATCTGCCGACAACCTGCTGGGCATCATCAACGAGATTCTCGATTTTTCGAAAATCGAAGCCGGCAAGCTGGTGCTCGACAGCGTTCCGTTCAACCTGCGCGACCTGCTGCAGGATGTCCTGACCATCCTTGCCCCGGCCGCCCATGCCAAACAGTTGGAACTGGTCAGCCTGGTGTACCGCGACACACCGTTGTCGCTGCTCGGCGATCCGCTGCGGCTCAGGCAGATCCTGACCAATCTGGTCAGCAATGCGATCAAATTCACCCGCGAAGGCACCATCGTCGCCCGCGCCATGCTCGAAGATGAGCAAGAAGACAGCGTGCAACTGCGCATCAGCGTGCAGGACACCGGCATCGGTCTGTCCAGCCAAGACGTGCGGTCGCTGTTTCAGGCGTTCAGTCAGGCAGACAATTCGTTGTCGCGGCAACCGGGCGGCACCGGGTTGGGACTGGTCATTTCCAAACGACTGATCGAGCAAATGGGCGGCGAAATAGGGGTCGACAGTACGCCGGGTGAAGGTTCCGAGTTCTGGATCAGCCTGAACCTGCCCAAAGCCCGCGATGACCTGGAAGACCTGCCATCCCCACCCCTTCTCGGGCGTCGGGTCGCGGTGCTGGAAAATCATGAACTCGCACGTCAGGCCTTGCAGCACCAGCTGGAAGATTGCGGTCTGGAAGCGGTGGTTTTCAACAACCTGGAAAGCCTGATCAACGGGGTCACTGCTGCGTATCAAACAGCACAGGCTATCGACCTGACGGTGCTGGGCATCACCGCCCACGAACTGCCGCCCGAACGGCTGCGCCAGCATATCTGGGACCTTGAAAACCTCGGCTGCAAGGTCCTGGTGCTGTGCCCGACCACCGAGCAGGCGCAATTCCAGTTGGCCGTGCCCAACGCCCACAGCCAGTTACAGGTAAAACCGGCCTGCACGCGTAAGCTGCGGCGCAGCCTGTCCGAACTGATCAGCCCCAAACAACAGCGCATCGATACCTCTACCCCCCTGTCCAGTCGGCCACCGCACTTGCTCTGCGTCGATGACAACCCGGCCAACCTGTTGCTGGTGCAAACACTGCTTGAAGACATGGGCGCCAAAGTGCTGGCCGTCGACAGCGGCTATGCCGCGGTCAAGGCGATACAGAAAGAAACCTTCGATCTGGTGCTGATGGACGTACAGATGCCCGGTATGGACGGGCGCCAAGCCACTGAAACGATCCGGGGCTGGGAGGTCGAACAGCAGAGTACTTCGCTACCGATCGTGGCCCTCACCGCCCATGCCATGGCCAACGAAAAGCGCGCCCTGCTGCAAAGCGGCATGGACGACTACCTGACCAAGCCCATCAGTGAGCGGCAATTGGCCCAAGTGGTGCTCAAATGGACCGGTCTGGCACTGCGCAATCATGTGCCGAAACGTCACAGCGAAAGCACACATCACGGCATCGACCTGCAGGTGCTCGACCCTGAAGAAGGCTTGCGCCTGGCAGCGGGCAAGCCTGACCTGGCAGCGGACATGCTAGCGATGCTTCTGGCCTCGCTGGACACCGACCGTGACGCCATCCGCGATGCCCGCGATGCCCACGACAAACTGGCACTGATCGAAAGGGTCCATCGCCTGCATGGCGCAACCCGTTATTGCGGGGTGCCGCAACTGCGCGCAGCCTGTCAACGCAGTGAAACCTTACTCAAGCAGGATGCACCCGAGGCCAACGCCGCCCTCGACGAACTGGACATGGCTATCACACGGCTGGCCGTCGAAGCACGAGTGACCGCTTGAAGGGTGATCCGTTTGCATGAACGTCCTTCTGACGTTATAGCGGGCAAGCGGGCTCCTGCAAGGGAGCATCGCCACAAGGAGATTTTATGCGCATCCTTTTATTCAGCAGTCAGAACTATGACCGCGAAAGCTTTCTCGCGGCCCGTTTACCGGCGGGTGTGGATCTGCATTTCCAACCGGCACGCCTGAATCTGGACACGGTTGCCCTGGCCAACCACTACCCAGTGGTCTGTGCCTTCATCAATGACGACCTCAGCGCGCCCGTACTCGAACAACTGGCCGCAGGCGGTACGCGCCTGATCGCCTTGCGCTCGGCGGGTTATAACCATGTAAACCTGGCAACGGCGCACGCCCTCGGGCTCAAGGTCGTGCGCGTGCCGGCCTACTCTCCGCACGCCGTGGCCGAACATGCCGTGGCCTTGATTCTGGCCCTTAACCGTCATCTGCACCGTGCGTACAACCGCACCCGCGACGGTGACTTCACCCTGCATGGGCTGACCGGCTTCGATCTGGTGGGTAAAACCGTGGGCGTCGTCGGCACCGGGCAGATCGGCGCGACCTTCGCCCGGATCATGTCCGGGTTCGGCTGCACGCTGTTGGCTCACGACCCCTACCCTAATCCGCAGGTCGAAGCCTTGGGCGCGCGCTACCTGAGTTTGCCGGACTTGCTGGCGCAGGCGCAGATCATCAGCCTGCACTGCCCGCTGACCGCGCACAGCAAACACCTGATCAACAGCACGTCCCTGGCGCAGATGCAGCCCGGTGCGATGCTGATCAACACCGGTCGCGGCGCGCTGGTCGACACACCGGCGCTGATCGAAGCGCTAAAAAGCGGGCAATTGGGTTATCTGGGGCTGGATGTGTATGAAGAAGAAGCGCAATTGTTCTTCAAAGACCGTTCCGACCTGCCACTGCAGGACGATGTGCTGGCTCGCCTGCTGACGTTTCCCAACGTGATCGTTACCGCTCATCAGGCTTTTCTGACCCGCGAAGCGCTGGGAGCCATTGCGCAGACCACTCTGGACAATATTGCCGCCTGGGCCGAGTGTTCGCCGCAGAATCTGGTCGAGGGTTAATAACAGGCTGCATGATAGGATGCGCGCAGATTTGGAGGACCCATGGTCGAACACGATTTCCGCTACACCCTGTTTAACCCACAACACACGCTGATCGAATGCCGCGCGCTGGCCCCCGGTCGTTATCAAGTCACCGGCAACGGCGGCTCGATCCACGCGGATGACGTGCTTTTGGTCACGCTCAAAGGGAGCAAGGACTTGTCCATGCGCCTGACCGTGGAAAAAGTCCGGCACCTGATCAACCCTCGCGGCCAATGGGTCGCGGTGGCGCAGGGTCCGGTCTTCGCTGAACTGGCGATTCATCAGTGGAAGGCCAGTTGCAACGGTTGCGCGACCGAGCTGAACGTCGAGTTCGCGGTCGATGCCAAGCTCGGCATCAAAGCACAAAAGCCGGCTGCCGCCGCTCGCATTGCCGAGCTGGGCTGGAAAACCGAAGGTGACAAGCACTTTTGCCCGAAATGCCAGGAGAAAGCCGCATGATTCGCGCCGTCCTGTTTGGCCTGCTCGGCAGCACCCTGATGGGCTGCGCCGCCAAGCCGGTAGAATTGACACGCGATCGGGGCTACATGCTGGAATGGATCGGTGAAAATCCGCTGATCGACCGCAGCCACCTGACCATGACCCTTGGTGAGGACGGTCGTGCCTACGGCACTGCAGGCTGCAACCACTGGTTCGCGCCGTATACGGTGGAGGACGACACGATCAGCTTCGGCATGGTCGGCAGCACCCGCAAGATGTGCGCGCCCGCCCTGATGGAGCAAGAACAACGCTTCCTCGACGCACTGACCAAAGTGCAGCGCTGGGACATCTCGCCGATCGACCAACTGCGCCTCTGGCCTGCCGAAGGAAAACCGCTACGGTTTTGGCTGGAAGACAGCTGATTTAATAGCGGCTGTACCGCCTTCTCGAATGAATTCACTCTCGCAGAGGTCTCCAGCCTTGTGGGAGTGAACTCATTCGCGAACGGCTCGCGGTGACTGACCTGCGTTACCCCTCGCCCCGCAATACCGCCAACCGCTGACTCACACCGGCTGCGGTCTGCTCGCCGAGCAATTGCTCCCGCACCTTGCCCTTGTCATCAATGATGTACGTCACCGGCAGCGCTTCGCTGTGGGGCAGGTCGTAACGTTCGGCCGGGTCCAGAGCCAGGACAGTGAAGGTGATACCCAGCGCGGCAGTGGCGGACTTCAGGTCTTCGCCTTGCAGGCCGTCGAAGTTGACCCCGAACACACTCACCTGCCTGTCTTTGAGCTGATCGGCCAACGCGTTGAGTTCCGGGATCTCCGTCCGGCATGGCCCACACCACTCAGCCCAGTAATTGATCACCAGCCAATGCTTGTCGACACGCTCGCTGGCAACCTTCTGCCCGTTTTGATCAGGCCCCAGGTCTGCGCCACAACCACTGAGCAGCAAACTGCCGATGAGCGCTGCTATCGCTGCCAATCGCCTTGTCATGTGCCCTTCCTTATCCAGAGATTCACTTTAACTGCGACCAATCACCGCCCAAGGTTCAGGAGCAGTCCTCACACAGGTAGAATAGCCGCCACCTTACGCAAGATGCGACCCGCAAATGACCGATCTGACGCTTTATCACAACCCGCGCTGCTCGAAATCTCGCGGCGCGCTGGAACTGCTTGAGGCCCGCGGCCTGACGCCGACCATCATCCGCTACCTGGACACCCCGCCAGACACCGCGCAATTGCGCGACCTGCTGGGAAAACTGGGCATCGGCGCCCGGGAACTGCTGCGGACCGGTGAAGATGAATACAAAGCCCTGAGCCTGGCGGACACCCACCTGAGCGACGAGCAACTGATTGCCGCCATGGCCGCCCACCCGAAATTGATCGAGCGGCCGATTCTAGTGGCTGGCGACAAAGCCGTCATTGGCCGCCCTCCAGAACGCGTGCTGGAGATCCTGGCATGAGTGCCCCGTACATCCTGGTCTTGTTCTACAGCCGCAACGGCTCGACCAGCGAGATGGCTCGGCAGATTGCCCGGGGTATCGAGTTGGGTGGCATGGAAGCGCGACTGCGCACCGTGCCCGCGATTTCGTCCGAAATCGAAGCGGTCGCGCCAAGCATCCCCGAGCAAGGCTGCTTATATGCCAGCCTCGACGACCTGAAAAACTGCTCCGGCCTGGCTCTGGGCAGCCCGACGCGCTTCGGTAACATGGCCGCGCCGCTGAAATACTTCCTCGACGGCACCAGCACCCTGTGGCTGACCGGCGCCTTGGTGGGCAAGCCCGCCAGCGTGTTCACGTCCACGGCCAGCCTGCACGGCGGCCAGGAAACCACGCTGATGTCGATGCTATTGCCGTTGCTGCACCACGGCATGCTGGTCGCAGGACTGCCCTACAGTGAAGCCGCGTTGCTGGAAACCAGCGGCGGTGGCACGCCTTATGGCGCCAGCCACCATGCCGGTGCCGATGGTAAACGCGCGCTGGATCAACACGAAATCACCCTGTGTCGCGCGCTCGGTCAGCGCCTGGCTAAAACCGCTTTATTGTTGGAGACGCCTCGTGGCTAAAAAGCCTAAAGTCCTGCCCGCGCTGGAATGGCTGGAGCCGCGAGTGCGCCTGAGCCGGATCGCCAGCCTGATCTGTTTTTTCGGCCTGATCTTGCTGCTGGCTGCGTACTACCTGATCTTCGCCGACCTGCATGGCGCGCGCCCCTGGGTGATCCTGCTCATCGAACTGGTGCCATTGATCCTGCTCGCTCCTGGCATGATCAGCGGCAGCGCCCGCGGCCATTCGTGGACCTGCTTTGTGATCAACCTGTACTTCATCAAAGGCGCACTGGCCGTTTACGACCCGAACCGCAGCCTGTTCGGTGCACTGGAGATGCTTGCGAGTCTGGCAGTGTTCGTCAGCGCGTTGCTGTATGTGCGCTGGCGTTTTCAGTACAACCGCAAGCTGGCGGGGGAAGGCGCCGTCTGACAGACCGTCATCGCGAATGGCTTGATGCGATGTCAGTGGTTGACCGTATACGCCAGCATCAACGACAGCTGACACATCGGCCGCCCACTCTCTGCGTGCCACTGGTTGAACGCACCTTGCACGGTGGCGAGGTCCTTGAGGCTGGTGGGCACTTTGTCGATGATGCCCTGTGCGTTGAGCCCGGCGACCACGTCGTAGGTCGGGATGAACGTGTCCTTGCCGACCATGCGCAGAAAACTCGGCGCTGACATCCCGCCCAATTGATGCCCGTGTTTGGCCAGGTACTTCCACAGGCCGACGATATCGGTCACTGGCCAATCGGCGATGAAATTACCGAAGCTGCCCTTCTCCTTACTGATGTCCAGAATCATCTGCGCATTGCGTGGCACACTTTTCAGTTTGCCCAAATGGCGAATGATTCGTGCGTCCTGCATCAGGCGCTCCAGGTGCTCGGCGCCCATCAGCACGACCTTCTCGGGATCGAAGCGAAAGAACACTTCTTCGAACATCGGCCATTTGGCGTCTACCAGGCTGTGCTTGAGGCCGGCGCGAAACACCCGTCGGGCGAGGGCCGACAGGTAACGGTCATTGCTGATTGCGCGAAGTTGCGCCGGGGAATTGGGCACGGGCAGATGTGCTTCAAGCGCCGAGGCCGAGCCAAAGCGGTTCAGGCAATATTCATGAAGCCATTTGTAATCGCGCATGCCCTTTCCTACTGACAATTGATAGAGGTCTGACATCTCGCCGAGGCCAGGTGTCAGGCAGCAAATAGAACAGAGTGTCGAGATCGATCAGAGGTTCACGACATTGACGAAGCGCGAGGCTGCGGTTTCATCGATCCGCAGGTTGGCGAAGTCGAACAGAGTACGGTCCGCCAGTTGCGACGGCTGCACGTTCTGCAACGCACTGAAGATGCTTTCGGTACGGCCTGGGGTCGTGCGTTCCCACTCCGACAGCATGTCCTTGACCACCTGACGCTGCAGGTTTTGCTGAGAGCCGCAGAGGTTGCACGGAATGATCGGAAACGCTTTCAGATCGGAAAAAGCCTGAATATCACGCTCGTTGCAGTACGCCAGCGGACGAATCACCACATTACGACCATCGTCAGCCCGCAGCTTGGGCGGCATGGCCTTGAGCGTGCCCGTGAAGAACAGGTTGAGAAAAAAGGTCTCGATGATGTCGTTGCGGTGATGCCCCAGCGCCATCTTGGTCGCGCCGATTTCATCGGCAAAGGTGTACAGCGTGCCACGGCGCAGGCGCGAACACAGCGAGCACGTGGTCTTGCCTTCGGGGATAAGCTTTTTGACCAGCGAATAGGTGTCTTTTTCGACGATGTGGTACTCCACACCCAACGCCTCGAGGTACGCAGGCAGCACATGCTCGGGGAAGCCTGGCTGTTTCTGGTCCATGTTGACAACGACGATATCGAATTTGATCGGCGCCACTTTCTGAAAATGCAGCAGCACATCAAGCAGGGTATAGCTGTCTTTACCGCCCGACAGACACACCATGATCTTGTCGCCTTCCTCAATCATGTTGAAGTCGGCCACTGCTTCGCCCGCGAGCCGACGCAGACGTTTCTGCAGTTTGTTCTGATTGACTGAAAGGGTGCCCATGGCGCAGATATCCGCTAACGATGACTCGGTAAAAGGCCGGCATTTTACGCGACAAGGATCATAGGCGCATGCCGATTTATTGTTGGCACTCAAATAGCGCATTGCGATTAACAGCAGTCTCTCGAGCACAATTTACTCTAAAGGGCTGCGTCTTCCCTTCCTATACTGCGTCATAGGGTCGCACCCATTCCTGTATCGAGGCTGTGGCCTTACACCTGCCGTGGCACTTAGGCCCGACAGGCGCTCCGCTGGGGGGCGACGGTAAAACAAAAAGGAGTGACCGGCATGATCCATCACGTTATCGGACTGTTCACCCATCCTGATCAAGAATGGCAGCAAATACGTGGCGAAAAAGAAGAAAGCATCGGCCACATGTACCTCACGCATACCCTGATTCTTGCGGCGATTCCCGCAGTTTCGGCTTATATCGGCACCACTCAGGTGGGCTGGGTGATTGGCAGTCGAGCGGCGGTCATGCTGACCCCCGTAAGCGCGCTGTGGATGACCATCATGTCCTACATTGCCATGCTGGCTGGCGTGGCCGTCATGGGAGCATTCATCCACTGGATGGCGCGCACGTACGACGCCAGTCCGAGCCTGGCGCGCTGTGTCGCCTTCGCCACCTACACCGCAACACCGCTGTTCATTGGCGGGCTGGCGGCCCTGTATCCGCATATGTGGCTGGGAATGATCGTCGGCCTCGCGGCCGTTTGTTACACGGTTTATCTGCTATACGTCGGCTTGCCGACGTTCATGAACATCCCTTCCGATGAGGGCTTCATGTTCTCAAGCTCCGTATTGGCCGTGGGCCTGGTGGTGCTGGTCGCCATCATGGCGTTCACCGTCGTCCTGTGGGGCGTCGGTGTAGGGCCTGAATACACTAACTGACTGACGGTTAACCGTTGACCATGAGCCGCCTTTGAGGCGGCTCATGCGTTTAACCATGACCATTGGGCGCCTTCAGTTTTCGGCAGGCCAGGGCTTTACGGCATACTGGCCACCTCTGGAGAGCCTTTAAGAATGCCCGAGCAGCTCAATACCCGCGTCGAAGTCTGTTATCAGCAAGCCGAAGCCTTTTTCAAACGCCCCTTCAAACGGCCGGTGGTCAGCCTCAAGCTGCGCGGTCAAAAAGCGGGTGTTGCCCATCTGCACGAGAATCTGTTGCGCTTCAACCCGCAGCTGTACCGGGAAAACAGTGAAGATTTTCTCAAGCAGACGGTCGCCCACGAAGTCGCGCACTTGATCGCCCATCAATTGTTTGGCGAGCGTATTCAGCCCCACGGCGAAGAATGGCAATTGATCATGCGCGGGGTATACGAACTCCCGCCCAATCGCTGCCACACTTACGCGATCAAACGTCGCCGCATGACCCGCTACATCTACCGCTGCCCCTGTGCAAACAGCGATTTCCCGTTCTCCGCCCAGCGCCACCTGCTGGTCGGGAAAGGCCGACGCTATTTGTGCCGTCGCTGCCGGGAGACCTTGGTGTTCAGTGGAGAAGTGCGGGTCGAGTGATGAGAGAGTCAGGTACTCCGCGCACAGCCATTCTCGCCTATCAAAAAACCCATAACCATTTGAAATAGAACATTATTTGTAGGCGCTGACTTGTCTGCGAACAAGCCCGGCACGGGCTTTGAACTGCGCCTGTGTGCAGGCGGTGTGGGTGAGTTCACTCGCGAAAGCGGTCAGGCAATAACCCCCGCCGCCCGCAATTCAGCGATCCGCTCAGCGCTGTAACCCAACCCCGCCAGCACTTCCTCACTGTGCGCACCCAACGTCGCGCCGATATGCCGGGGCTCGGGCAGGCCGTCGGAGAACTTCAGCGGGCAGGCCATCTGCGCCTGCAAGCTGCCGTCTTCACGGGGCACTTGGCAGACCAGCTCACGCGCCTGTAATTGTGGATGCTCGATTGCCTCGGCAACGCTCAGCACCGGTTCGACACACGCATCCAGACCGGCAAAGCACGCGCGCAGCTCTTCAAAAGAGCGTTTCTCGAATTCAATTTTCAGCTCGTCCTTCAATGAGGCCTGCACCTCGGGGCTCGACGACAGGCCGAGCGCGGCCAACTCCGGGCGACCCAGCGCGACGCACAAGGGTTGCATGAACGCGGGTTCCAGGCTGCCCACGGAGAACCAGCGGCCATCTCGACAGCAGTAATAATCATAAAAACTGCCGCCATTGAGCATCTGGCTTTCCCGGGCCGGCTCCACACCGCACGCCAGATAACCCGCCCCGGCCATGGCATTCAGACTGAACACACAGTCAGTCATGCTGACATCCACATATTGCCCGAGCCCGGTTTGCTGGCGTGCGACCACGGCGGCCAGCAGACCCACCACTCCATGCAGCGACCCTCCCGCCACATCCGCCGCCTGAATGCCCAACGGCACCGGACCACTGTCCAGGCGCCCGGTGTAGCTGGCGATGCCCGACAGTGCAAGGTAGTTGATGTCATGCCCGGCGCGATCCCGATAAGGGCCTGTCTGGCCATAGCCGGTGATCGACACATAAATCAGTTTCGGGTTGATCGCCTTCAACGCCTCGTAGCCCAGCCCCAGGCGTGCCATGACACCCGGTCGAAACTGTTCGAGCACGATGTCGTATTCAGCCACCAACTGGCGGATCACCTCGAGCGCCTGCGGTTGCTTCAAGTCGAGGGCGAGGCTGCGCTTGTTGCGATTGAGGTAGGCGTGGCTGGCTGACGTCCCGTGATCGTGAGGCGGCAACAGTTTCAGAAGGTCCATGCGCGTCGGCGATTCGATGCGCAATACGTCGGCCCCCATGTCGGCGAGCAGCAACGAAGCGAACGGTCCCGGCAACAAGGTGGAAAAATCGAGAATCTTGAGCGATGACAATGGCCCTTGCATGCTTACTCCCTTAGCAGTTCTGTAACCAGACCTTACACCTGAGGCCTTCAGAGTAAGCAACCACGAGCCACCCTTCAATGGCCGCGCCACTCATCGTCGCTGACTGATTCGATCAATCGGCAGGTATAAAAAAACCCATCCGAAGATGGGTTTTTTTATACCTGCGCCGCGTTATGCAGTTTTAGGCGCGGTGCTGGATACCGTCGCTGGAATCGGGCCTTCATTCACGCCCAGATCATCTTCTGGGCCTGTGTTGGAGATCCCGCGACCACCGGAAGCCAGTTCGATTTGCAGCTTGTCTTCGTCCAGCTCGTTAACCCACTTGGCCACAACCAAAGTCGCAACAGCGTTACCGACCAAGTTGGTCAGTGCGCGGGCTTCGGACATGAAGCGGTCGATACCCAGGATCAGCGCCAGACCGGCAACTGGCAAGTGGCCAACGGCGGACAGGGTGGCGGCCAACACGATGAAGCCACTGCCGGTAACGCCGGCTGCGCCCTTGGAGGACAGCAACAACACCACCAACAAGGTGATCTGGTGAGTGATGTCCATGTGGGAGTCGGTCGCCTGGGCGATGAACACGGCAGCCATGGTCAGGTAGATCGCAGTACCGTCCAGGTTGAAGGAGTAACCCGTCGGAATAACCAGACCGACAACCGACTTCTGCGCGCCCAGGCGTTCCATCTTGATCAGCATGCGCGGCAGAGCGGACTCCGAAGAAGACGTGCCCAGCACGATCAGCAACTCTTCACGGATGTAGCGGATCAACTTGAGTATGCTGAAGCCGTGAGCGCGAGCGATACCACCCAGCACAATCAGTACGAAGAGTGCGCAGGTGATGTAGAAGCACAGCATCAATTGACCGAGTTGCACCAGCGAACCGACACCGTAAGCGCCGATGGTGAAAGCCATCGCGCCAAAAGCACCCAGCGGAGCCAGCTTCATGATCATATTGATGATGTTGAACATCACGTGGGCGAAACGATCGATGAAGTCGAGCAGCGGTTTGCCGTAGGCACCCAGGCGATGCAAGGCAAAACCGAAGATCACCGAGAACATCAGTACTTGCAGGATATCGCCCGTCGCAAAAGCGCCAACGATAGTGCTTGGGATAACGTTGAGCAGGAAGCCGACGATGCTCTGGTCAGCGCCTGCAGCAACGTAGGCCGCGACCTTGGAAGCATCCAGCGTCGCCACGTCGATGTGCATGCCAGCACCCGGCTGAACGAGGTTAACCACGACCAGACCGATCAGCAGCGCGATGGTAGAAACGACTTCGAAGTACAACAGCGCATAACCGCCGGTTTTACCGACTGACTTCATGCTCTGCATGCCAGCGATACCGCTGACGACCGTGCAGAAAATGATCGGAGCGATGATCATTTTGATCAGTTTGATGAACCCGTCACCCAACGGCTTGAGCGACACACCGGCTTGAGGGTAGAAGTGGCCGATCAGAATGCCAATGACAATGGCTACGATGACCTGGAGATACAGGGATTTATACAGCGGCTGACGAGTCGTCATTGCAAGTTCCTCAAGAGCATCGCCGGTCATCATCCATCTGATGCGTGCGACGCCATAAAGCGCTAACCCTCCTGCACTGGAGGGATTTGTTTTGGCGAGTTGCGCGGGCAGCCCCTTCGCAAATCTCTACCGGTATTATTGCAGGGCGCGTGCCACTTTCGACAAAACCGCTCTAGATCAACTACCCCGTAAGCTATGACGCACCTTACACATTGGTAATGGCTGAAAACATGGCGGATTTCCGCCATATACCGCAAAAATACCCCCTGCATTGGCGGGTATCCGCCTTGTCCGTTGCCCGTGCGATGACTACCATCGGCCGTTCCCAGGATGAGCACCTTATGCGCCAACGTACGATCGCCAGTCACTTCGCCCGCGCTGCTCTCGGTGGCATGCAACGACGTGGCATCGATTGTTCGAGCTTGCTGCAACAATCGGGGATCCAGTCTGAGCTGTTGAGCGAGCCTCGTGCCC
Source organism: Pseudomonas sp. 5C2 (assembly GCF_034314155.1). Taxonomy (NCBI): domain Bacteria; kingdom Pseudomonadati; phylum Pseudomonadota; class Gammaproteobacteria; order Pseudomonadales; family Pseudomonadaceae; genus Pseudomonas; species Pseudomonas sp. 5C2. The sequence continues at coordinate 2,791,132 of NZ_JAVIWH010000002.1, forward strand.
GCATCGCTCCGGAACAGTTTGCTCGCCTGATTCAATTGGTCTGGCAGCAAATGGACGATGAATACATGGGCTTCGGCCATGGCCCGAGCAAGCGCGGCACATTCGCCATGATGTGCCATGCGCTGATTCACTGTCGCAGCCTGGAGAAGGCACTCGCACGCGGTCTGTTGTTTTATGGCTTGTTCCCCGACGCGCCGCGCCTGAGCTTGCGTCGAGAAGGGGATTGGGCGCGGCTGAGCCTGGACGACTCGGCACTGCGCGACCCGGACCATTTTCTCAGCGAGTGCCTGCTGGTGATCTGGCACCGGCTCGGCAGTTGGCTGATCGGCCAGCGCATCCGCCTGGAGCACGCGACATTCAGTTATGACAGGCCGGAGCACAGCGGCGAATATGACCTGCTGTTCCCGTGCCCGATCCTGTTCAACGCCGAGACCAGCAGTCTGCTGTTTCACGCACGCTACCTGAGCATGCCGCTGCTGCAGGACGAACGCACGCTCAAGCATTTTCTCGAACGCTCGCCCGCCGATCTGCTGGCCCGTCCCGACGATGGCGACAGCCTGAGCAATCAGCTGCGACGCTTGCTCAGTCGTGACTGCAACCGCTGGCCCGATCTAGACGGCGTCGCCGAGCAGATGCACATCAGCCCACAGACCCTGCGCCGGCATCTGCGTGAAGAAGGCACGAGTTTTCAGGGGTTGAAGGATCAACTGCGCCGCGACATGGCGATTTATCACTTGAGCCGCGCCGACCTGTCATTGCAGCAGATTGCCGAACAGCTCGGTTTTTCCGAGCCGTCGGCCTTTCATCGCGCGTTCAAGAAGTGGACCGGACTGACACCCGGGGCTTACCGGGCTCAGGAGGTCTGACGGTTCGCATGATGGAGGCGTGAAGCCATTCGCGAATGCGGCAGGACGCTTCATCTGGCCGGAAAATGAATCCGGAATGCGGCGCCACCCAAAGGAGAGTCCTCCAGGGTCAGGCGAGCGTTGTAGCTTTCAATGATGTCTTTGACCACAGCCAGGCCAATGCCCTGCCCCGGATTCTGCCGATCCAGCCGCTCACCACGCTCTAGAATCCGCGCCCTCTGACTCTCTGGCACGCCGGGGCCATCGTCTTCGACGCACAACTCGTCACCGGACAGCGATGCGCGCAGGCTGATGCGTATTCGGCCCAAACAGAGGCGATAGGCGTTTTCCAGCAGATTACCGAGCATTTCAAGCAAAGCGCCCTGCTCCATCGCCACTTGGCATCCGTCGGGCAGATCAAGGCAGACGTTGACCTGCTTGTCGCGATAGACCTTGTCCAGGGTATTGCACAGGCTTTCGACCACCGGCCGCAACACCACATGGTGCCGCACCAGGCCACTTTTGCGCAGGCTGGCGCGCTGCAACTGGTAACTGATCTGTTGACTCATGCGTTCGATCTGCGATTGCAGGAGGCGTGCCTGCTCCAGGTCTTGCGGACGCTTGGCCATGGTTTCGCTGACGCCTTGCAGCACCGCCAGCGGCGTTTTCAAGCTGTGGGCCAAGTCGCCCAGCGAGTCGCGGTAACGGATGCGCTGCTCGCGTTCGCTGAGTAGCAGGCGGTTCAGTGAGCCGGTCAGGCGCAATAACTCCAGGGGGTGCTCCTCACTCAGGCTTTCCCGCTCGCCGGTTTCGACCTGATCCAGCTCCTGACTCAATCCCCTCAACGCTTTAAGGCCCCAGGTCAGGCCCATCCAGAGCAATGCGAGCAAAACCACCAGGGCCGCACCGAAGCCCAGATAGAGTTTCTCGCGTAGCGCGGAAATGATCACCTGATACTCGTGCACCGGCTGCAAAGCGACGATGCTGAACGCTGCGTTTCTGCCACCGAGCAGTTTGATTTCGACGTCATAGACGAAAAACTCATCGCCCTTGGCGTTCTTGATTTTACCGAACTGATTCCCCGTCCCGTCATAACGCGGGCGATAATCGATACCTGCCAGTTCGGTGGCACGCGAACGCCATACCAACTCACCATTACGGTTGTAGATATAACCGAACAGGCGGCTGTCTGACAGATTGAATTGCTCGCCCGGCAACAGCAGGGGCATCAACAAACGATTGTCCTCGACCCGGGCCGCGGAAATCATCGTGGTCACGTCCGAGGCCAGGCGCTGCTCAATGGAGTCCTGCAGGGCCAGGCTGTAGGCGCCCTGCAACGCGGGCAACAGCGCCAGCATGAAGATCACCGCCAACAGCGCGGCAGCCATCATCAACCGCAGCCGCAGCGAACGGATCATCGGCAGCGCTCAGTGAACAGATACCCCAGACCGCGCACCGTTTCGATAGGCTTGAAACCCAACGAGCCTTCCAGCTTGCGGCGCAAGCGTCCGACCAACACCTCGATCACGTTCGGATCACGCTCATCATCGTCGGGGTAGAGCTGCTCCATCAAGCGCTCCTTGGCCACCACCTGCTGATGGTGACGCATCAGGTATTCAAGAATCCGGTACTCATAGGCCGTCAACGCCAGCGGCTGTTCTTCGAGGGAGGCCTGCTTGCGGTTCAGGTCCAGCAGCAGGGGCCCGGCGGTGATGGTCGACTGGATAAAACCGCTGGAACGGCGCAACAGGGCATTGAGCCGCGCCTCCAGTTCTTCGAACTGAAACGGCTTGACCAGATAGTCGTCCGCCCCGGCGGCCAGCCCTTCGACTTTGTCTTGCCAGTTGCCACGGGCCGTGAGGATCAGAATCGGAAATGCCTTGCCATGGGAGCGCAGTTGGCGAATCAAGTCCAACCCACCCATGCCCGGCAAACCCAGGTCAATCACCGCCAGGTCATGGTTGAACTGTCCCGCCTGGTACAGTGCTTCCTCGGCATTGGCCACGGCCTCGACCACATGGCCGCTCTCGGCCAATCGGGTTTGTAAGTGATGGCGCAATAATGCCTCATCTTCAACCACCAGCAGTTTCATGAGGCTCTCCCAGGCAAAATCATTCCTCTCAAGATTAAGGCAAATACAACATGACCGGTTGAACAGCGCCTCGCCTGTTAAGTGTGCGGGCTGGGCGAAAAATGTCCAGCGCCAGTCTGTTAACGGTTAAAAGATGTAGTTGGAGGGCAGGCCAGGGTCAAAGCTGCCGAGCAAGATGGCTTGGCTCAGCTGAATACCGTTATGCGTACCGGAGACGTTGGGATAACTCGAGTAATAGTGACCCGCGACGGCTCCCAGATAGGCGCCGTATGCATCGACGCTCCCGCCGGTCTTGCCCTGGACGAGCTTGCTGGTACCGTCAGTGGTCTGTGCGGTAGCGCTTCCGCCGAGAAAAGCCAACGCAAAAAAGAGCTTATTTAAGGTGAGCATGGGAATGTCCTCTTGCGCCGGGCGCTGTTGGGGTACGCCACAAGACTAATCACCGGGCCCTGAACCCCCACTGAACGCGGCCTGAACTTAAGCTGAACGGACCCACCACCTCCAAGGCCGAACAATCGTCTAGGCTCTTTTGACGTAATCTACTTTCCCTATCGATCACAGGAGAAACCCACCATGCGTTTCTGGACTGCGTTAATCATGATGAGCCTGGCCGGGCTGGCTCAGGCCGCGATCAAGACTGAAACCATCGACTATCAAAGTGCTGACGGCACCAAACTGATCGGCTATTACGCCTACGACGACGCAATCAAGGGTCAGCGCCCCGGGGTCCTGGTGGTGCATGAGTGGTGGGGCCTGAACGAATACGCCAAACGCCGCGCCCGCGACCTTGCGGCACTGGGTTACAGCGCCATGGCCATCGACATGTACGGCGAAGGCAAGCACACCGAGCACCCAACGGACGCCATGGCGTTCATGCAGGAGGCGACCAAAGACAGCGCAGCCTCGGCCAAGCGTTTCGATGCAGGGCTTGAACAGCTGAAAAAACAAGCGCAAACCAATCCGGCCAAGATCGCCGCTATTGGTTACTGCTTCGGCGGCGCGGTGGTTCTCAATGCGGCCCGGCGCGGCGAACCGCTGGCCGGCGTGGTGTCTTTCCACGGCGCGCTGTCGACCCAATCACCGGCCACCCCCGGCAGCGTCAAGGCGCCACTCCTGATTGAGCATGGCAACAGCGATAGCATGGTCACCCCGGACAGCGTCATCGCCTTCAAAGCGGAAATGGACAAAGCCGGTGCCCACTATAAATTCGTCGGCATCGATGGCGCCAAACACGGCTTCACCAACCCCGACGCCGACCACCTGAGCCACGGCGACCATGCCCCCGACATCGGCTACAACAAAGCCGCCGACGAGAGCTCGTGGGCAGACATGAAAGCATTCTTGAAGAAAGTGTTTGGTTGAGTACTTGATCCTGTCAGCCTCAATCTAATGTGGGTGACTTGCCTGCGAATAACTTAACGCGGTGTATCTGGCACACCGCCTTCGCGGACAAGTCCGCTCCTACAATTAATCTATGCCCGACGCAGCCCCAGCGACACACACCAGAGATCGGATGGGTGTCCAACTTCTGGGGCGCAGTTCAATTAATCTGTGCCCCTACCCAGCCCGCCTCCGACACGGCAAAATGCAAGGCATGACTCAACCCCCAGTACTCCCCGCCTGCTGCCCCGTACTCGACACTCATTGGCCGCTGCCCCAAGCCCTGCCCGGCGTGATCCTGGTCAGTGGCGTGTTCCATCCGCACCATCTGGCTGATGGCGATTTTCAGCGTTGCCTGATCGAGTCGCCCCACAGTATTCAGCGCTCCGTCGCCAAGCGTCAGGCCGAGTTTCTGGCGGGACGTCTTTGCGCTCGGGAAGCCTTGCAGCAGTTGGACGGCCGGCACTATGTACCCAGCATCGGCGAGGACCGCGCGCCGGTCTGGCCAGCAGATGTCCGGGGCTCGATTACCCACAGCCACGGCTGGGCGGCGGCCATTGTCGGCCACCAGCAGCAATGGCGCGGCCTGGGCCTGGACATGGAACCCCTGCTCGACCACAAGCGCGCCCAGCGCCTGGCCGGGGAGATTCTGACTGACGACGAATTGCAACGCATGGCCGCAGGCCCGGATGCGCAGATTGCACTGCTGGTTACCCTGACTTTCTCTGCGAAAGAGAGCCTGTTCAAGGCGATCTACCCCCTCGTGCAAAAGCGTTTCTACTTCAAAGACGCGCAATTGCTGGAGTGGTCAGACAGTGGCAGTGCCCGCCTGCGTTTGCAGATCGACCTGTCCAGCGAGTGGCGCAACGGCACAGAGCTGGACGCGCAATTTCGCGTGGACAATGGCAAATTGCTGAGTCTGGTCAGCGTCGCGGCCCTGTGACTCAGGGCTTTTCCTGCTGGCGCGGCCACGCCAGACTGAAGCAAGCACCGCCTAGATTTTTGCTTTTACTGATCAACGCCCTACCGTTGTGCCAGTAAATGATTCGACGAACGATCGACAAGCCCAGGCCATGCCCGCCCGACGCCCGGGTGCGACTGTCATCCAGACGCATGAAGGGCGTGAATATCCGCTCCCAAGCGCTTTCCGGGACGCCGGGGCCGTCGTCCTCGATGTCGATGCGACAGCGTAACTGACCGACCTGATAACTGACGCTGACCCTGGATTCGGCGTGACGCATGGCGTTGCTCACCAGATTCTGCAAGGCCCGATGCAAATAGCGTGGCTCAGCCTCGACCCACGCCCCGTCGTTATCAGACGCCGCCAGGCATTGCCCGCGCGTGACCGCGACATTGGCGCGCAACGGCGCCAGCTCGGCGATCACCTGATTGACCAGCGCATCCAGATCGATGCGCTGAAAGCTAAGGGTCGGCGAACCCTGCTCCAATCGCGCGTACGTCAGCATCTCGTCCACCAGCTTGTCGAGGTCCTGAATATCGCTGTCCATGCCGAGCCTGTATTTATCCCGAGCCTCTTGCGTGGAGGCCTGGCCGATCATTTCCAGGCCAAAGCGCAAACGCGCCACCGGCGTACGCAGTTCATGGGAGACCGCACGTACCAGCTCTCGCTGCATCGCCAGTGAACGTTGCAAATGCTCAGCCATGCCATTGAACGCTGCCGCCAGCCGCCCAACCGAGTCAGCCCCGGCCGTTGGCACGCGAGTTTCCAGGCTGCCCTTGGCGATGCGGGTGGCGGCCGATTCCAGGCCTAAAAGGCGGCGCTCAAGCCGACGCACCAACAAGTAAACCACCACCCCGATAAAACACAGGCCCAGAAACGCAATCAGCACCAGCAGCTCAGGCGGGTAAGGGTTCATTTGGTAAAGGGGACCGATCTCCAGGACCCACGGCGTGCCGACCATGCCGGCGAACACACGGATCGAGTCTCCGCCCTTGCCCAGCGCCATCACGGTATCGCCTTCATCGACCCGACGTCGCTGGTCCTCATCGACATCAGCCTGCTCCAGACGGATCAGACTGATGTCGAAACCAAAGCCCTTGTCCCGCTTCAAGGCGGCCAGGCGACTGGGTTGTTCATCGATGGGGAAGCGCACCAGTTCGTCGGTCAGCAGATAAATCGTCGCCCGCGCCAGTTGTTCACTGATTTGCTGCACCTCCCCGGTCAACACCCACGGTTCCGCGTCGCTGACCAGTCGGTACACCTTGGCTGCATGGGGCCCGGTTTGCTCGACCACCACCTGCCCACGCAGCAGGCGACTATGGTCACCGCTGTCGAGACCGGCTTCGCTGAGTGTTTGCAGGGTCAACGGAATCCCCAGCAAACGCTCCCAGACCGCCAGCGAACGATTACGATCAATCGCGTTCATCGGTTGCAGGTTGTCGGCCATCAGGGTGAAGGTGCCGTGGGCCAGGCGCTCGCGGTACTGCTCGCCGCGCACCTGATTGACCAGGTGCAGGGCCAGCACGCCGAGCAACGCCACCAGCACCAACACACCGAGCATGCCGCCGTAGATACGCAGGAAGATGGAGTTCATGGCGTCAGGTGTTCAGCACGTAACACGTTGGGTCTTGCGCCGCTTCCGGGACGAACAGATACCCTTTGCTGCGAATGGTCTTGATCAGGCGCGGATGAATCGGATCGTCGCCGATCTTGGGTCGAATCCGTGAGATGCGTACATCAATGGAGCGGTCCTGGCCGTCATAACCAAAGCCGCGCAAGGCCGTGAAGATCTCTTCGCGGGAAAGAATCCGCCCTGCGTTGGCCACCAGCAGCCATAACAAATCAAACTCGGCACTGGTCAATTCGATGCTGTTGCCTTGCAACCAGGCTTCACGCAGGGCGTTGTCGACCACCAGAGGGCCGAACACCAGCCGCCGCGGGTTCGTTGCCGCCTCGGGTTCAGGCCCTTCGCTGCGCCGCAACAACGCATGAATGCGCGCCAACAACACACGAGGGTGCACCGGCTTGCAGACAAAATCGTCGGCGCCCATGTCCAGCCCCTGAATTTGATCGGTGTCATCGGTGCGCGCCGTGAGCATCAGAATCGGTCCGTCATAGCGGTCTCGCACCTTGCGACAAATGCTCAGGCCGTCTTCACCGGGCAGCATCAGGTCGAGAATCACCAGATCCGGCTGCTCGGCAATGATGCGTTCAGCGGCGCAAGCACCATCACCTTCAAGGGTTACCCGCAGGCCATTACTCTGAAGGTAGTCACGAGTCAGTTCAGCCAGACGCTGATCATCCTCGACAATAAGCACCTGCCAGGCTTCTTGCTCCACGGGTTACCTCTGCTGCCATTGTTCTTATTAATAGAGACATCTTTTGTCGAATCATCGCGCAAAACACCCGGTGTCAGGGCGAGATCGAAGGCGATTGTAGCAACCGCTCGCGCCAAGCACACGACATGCCAGAATACCCTTGTTATCTGTGTTTTTTGTGATAGGGTTCGCGCCCGCAAAAACCCGCGAAAACAGTAAAAAGCAGTGACAAGCGGTGCAGTCCAGCAGCGGCGCGGCCTACAGCCGACTTCCCTGTTTCATACACAATATACCCACAGCTTTATCCACAATGACCACGTTGCAATCCATCCCCAAAACGCTTTATCTTGTATCTCGCCGCAAAAAAAACCCTACATGTAGGGTTTTAGGCCAAAAAACCAAACACATTTCAACCTAGAAACTCAAGCAGTTTTCTTGTGTCAGTTTGGTTGAACTTAAGCATTTTTCAGTACACCAACCGCTGATGCGGATGGCCGCTGCTCTGCCTCAACCATCGGGGCAAAACGGCACACGTGTTGCAACAAATAGCGAGCATCCTCCAAAAGATTTCCGGTAGCGGGCATTGACCCGAAACCATCGACTTCAAAGCCAGGGAATGGCGGCAAAAGCCTTCCTTATCCGTTTTGAAGTCTTTTAGCTGACGTTTGTCGGCTGACTGCCTCAAGACGGAACGGTGGGCACGTATTCAGTGCCCAAACAAACATAGAGAACGTGGAGACACCCATGCAAACCGACACAACCCGCGAGAACCCGCAGGCCACTGCGCCGCAGGCTGGCGAATCCCATCAGGATCTGTCCGCTACGGCACCTGGTCAGCTGCGCGTGATCAAGCGCAACGGCACTGTCGTTCCTTACACCGATGACAAAATCACCGTCGCCATCACCAAAGCATTTCTCGCAGTTGAGGGCGGCACCGCTGCCGCCTCGTCGCGTATCCACGATACCGTTGCGCGCCTGACCGAACAGGTCACTGCCACGTTCAAACGTCGCATGCCTTCTGGCGGCACTATCCACATCGAAGAAATCCAGGATCAGGTCGAACTGGCCCTGATGCGTGCTGGCGAACAAAAAGTCGCCCGCGACTACGTGATCTACCGTGATTCGCGCGCCAAAGAGCGTGCTGTTCGCTCTATCGAAGACCCCGTACAAGCGCACCCGTCGATCCGCATCACCCGCGCCGACGGCAGCCTTGCGCCGCTGGACATGGGTCGCCTGAACACCATCGTCACCGAGGCCTGCGAAGGCCTGGAAGAAGTCGATGCGAACCTGATCCAGAGCGAAACCCTGAAAAACCTCTACGACGGCGTAGCGCTGAAAGACGTCAACACCGCCCTGGTGATGACCGCGCGCACCCTGGTAGAGCGCGAGCCTAACTACTCGTTCGTGACTGCTCGCCTGCTGATGGACACCTTGCGTGCCGAAGGCTTGAGCTTCCTCGAAGTGGCCGACAGCGCCACTCACCACGAAATGGTCGACCTGTACGCCAAGGCTCTGCCGTCCTACATCGCCAAAGGCATTCAGCACGAATTGCTGAACCCGATTCTGGCCACCTTCGACCTGGAAAAACTGGGCAAGGCGATCAACCACGAACGCGATCAGCAGTTCACCTACCTGGGCCTGCAAACCCTGTACGACCGTTACTTCATCCACAAGGATGGCGTGCGTTTCGAACTGCCGCAGATCTTCTTCATGCGCGTGGCCATGGGCCTGGCGATCGAAGAAAAGAACAAAGAAGATCGCGCCATCGAGTTCTACAACCTGTTGTCGTCCTTCGACTACATGTCGTCGACCCCAACCCTGTTCAACGCCGGCACCCTGCGTCCACAGCTGTCCAGTTGCTACCTGACCACCGTACCGGATGACCTGTCGGGCATTTACCACGCCATTCACGACAACGCCATGCTGTCCAAATTCGCAGGCGGTCTGGGTAACGACTGGACGCCGGTTCGCGCGCTGGGCTCTTACATCAAGGGCACCAACGGCAAATCCCAGGGCGTCGTGCCGTTCCTCAAAGTGGTCAACGACACCGCTGTAGCAGTCAACCAGGGCGGTAAGCGCAAAGGCGCGGTCTGTGCTTACCTGGAAACCTGGCACATGGACATCGAAGAGTTCATCGAACTGCGCAAGAACACCGGTGATGATCGTCGTCGTACCCACGACATGAACACCGCCAACTGGATCCCTGACCTGTTCATGAAGCGCGTCTTCGATGACGGCCAGTGGACCCTGTTCTCGCCATCGGAAGTGCCAGACCTTCACGACCTGACCGGCAAGGCCTTCGAAGAGCGTTACGAGTACTACGAAGCCCTGTCCCAGTACCCAGGCAAAATCAAACTGTTCAAGACCATCCAGGCCAAAGATCTGTGGCGCAAGATGCTCTCGATGCTGTTCGAAACCGGCCACCCATGGTTAACCTTCAAAGACCCGTGCAACCTGCGCAGCCCGCAGCAGCACGTCGGCGTGGTCCACAGCTCGAACCTGTGCACCGAAATCACCTTGAACACCAACAAGGACGAAATCGCCGTTTGCAACCTGGGCTCGATCAACCTGCCGAACCACATCGTCAACGGCAAGCTTGACACCGCCAAGCTTGAGCGCACCGTCAATACCGCCGTGCGCATGCTCGATAACGTGATCGACATCAACTACTACTCGGTGCCGCAAGCGAAGAACTCGAACTTCAAGCACCGCCCAGTCGGCTTGGGCATCATGGGCTTCCAGGACGCGCTGTACCTGCAGCACATCCCGTACGCCTCCGACGCTGCGGTCGAGTTCGCCGACCGTTCGATGGAAGCTGTCAGCTACTTCGCGATCCAGGCTTCCTGCGATCTGGCCGATGAGCGTGGCGCTTACCAGACGTTCCCGGGCTCGCTGTGGTCCAAAGGCATCCTGCCGCTGGATTCGCAACAGATCCTGATCGAACAACGTGGCCAGAAATACATCGACGTTGACCTGAACGAAACCCTGGACTGGGCGCCTGTCCGTGCCCGTGTACAGAAAGGTATTCGTAACTCCAACATCATGGCCATCGCACCGACCGCAACCATCGCCAACATCACTGGCGTGTCGCAGTCAATCGAACCGACGTATCAAAACCTGTACGTGAAATCGAACCTCTCCGGCGAGTTCACCGTGATCAACCCGTACCTGGTTCGCGACCTCAAGGCTCGCGGTCTGTGGGACTCGGTCATGATCAACGACCTGAAGTACTACGACGGTTCCGTACAGCAAATCGACCGCATCCCGCAGGAACTCAAAGACCTGTACGCCACTGCGTTCGAAGTCGACACCAAGTGGATCGTCGACGCCGCCAGCCGCCGCCAGAAATGGATCGACCAGGCGCAATCGCTGAACCTGTACATCGCCGGCGCATCGGGTAAAAAGCTCGACGTGACCTACCGCATGGCTTGGTACCGTGGCCTGAAAACCACTTACTACCTCCGTGCCCTGGCCGCGACCAGCACCGAGAAGTCGACCATCAGCACCAGCAAGCTCAACGCAGTCTCGAGCGGCAACCACGGCGACGACTCCGTACTCGCCGCCCCTGCCGGTCCAGCGCCAGTGCCTAAAGCCTGCGCTATCGATGAGCCGGATTGCGAAGCCTGCCAATAATTCATCCGGGCGTCGCACGAGTCTGAGTGGCGCCCGCGTTGTTTTGCAGTGCGGGTATTGAAAGCAACATCAAGGGCCTCTGAGCCCTACAATTTTATGTTTTTTGCGTGCAGCAAACGTAACGCAAGCAACACACCTAAAGATCCACAGGCCAGTCCAGCAGACTGGCCCTCACGCAGGAGACGAACATCATGCTGAGCTGGGACGAATTCGATAAAGAAGACGGCGAAGTAGCCGCCAAAGCAACCAACGCCGGTCACGCCAACGAAGCCAACATGGACCGCCTCGACAGCGCTGGTGGCGCCGCCGCCCTCGCCGCCCGTGCAGTCACGAACACCGACTCGGCCGCGATCATCCGCGCCAAGGCGGCTCTGGACAGCCTCGACGTCGCCGAAGGTCTGGCTGAACTCGAAGGCGCCAGCGCCCGCGTTGCCGTTGACGAAAAGATGATGATCAACTGCCGCGCCGACCTCAACCAACTGGTCCCGTTCAAATACGACTGGGCTTGGCAGAAGTACCTCGACGGCTGCGCGAACCACTGGATGCCGCAAGAAGTCAACATGACCGCCGACATCGCTGTCTGGCGTGATCCGGAAGGCCTGACCGACGACGAACGCCGCATCGTCATGCGCAACCTTGGCTTCTTCTCCACCGCCGACTCCCTGGTTGCCAACAACCTGGTACTCGCCGTATACCGCCTGATCACCAACCCGGAGTGCCGCCAGTACATCCTGCGCCAGGCCTTCGAAGAAGCGATCCACACCCACGCCTACCAGTACTGCATCGAATCGCTGGGCATGGACGAAGGCGAGATCTTCAACATGTACCACGAGATCCCATCGGTCGCCAAAAAGGCCGCCTGGGGCCTCAAATACACCCGCTCGATCTCCGATCCGAAGTTCGAAACCGGCACCGTCGACACCGACAAAGAACTGCTGCGCAACCTGATCGCCTACTACTGCGTGCTGGAAGGCATCTTCTTCTACTGCGGCTTCACCCAAATCCTCTCCATGGGCCGTCGCAACAAAATGACCGGCGTCGCCGAGCAGTTCCAATACATCCTGCGCGACGAATCCATGCACCTGAACTTCGGCATCGACGTGATCAACCAGATCAAAATCGAAAACCCACACCTGTGGGACGCTGAAATGAAGGAAGAAGCCAGCCAAATGATCCTCCAGGGCACCCAACTGGAAATCGAATACGCCCGCGACACCATGCCTCGCGGCGTACTGGGCATGAACGCGGCAATGATGGAGGACTACCTCAAATTCATCGCCAACCGTCGTTTGAGCCAGATTGGCTTGAAGGAAGAATACCCAGGCACAACCAACCCGTTCCCATGGATGAGCGAGATCATGGACTTGAAGAAAGAGAAAAACTTCTTCGAAACTCGGGTTATTGAGTATCAGACCGGTGGGGCTTTGAGCTGGGATTGATCGCTCGATTTACTTAGCTGATGTTTGAAGTGGAAAAGCCAGAAGCGGTTGCTTCTGGCTTTTTTGTTGGGGTGACTCGACAGTGATGCACCCGATACAAATCCTCTGTAGGAGGACCGCTTCGACGTCGCGCTGTCGCGTAGCAAACTGGGTCTCGATTCTGCCCGAAGGGCGTAGGAGCGGACTTGTCCGCGAAGACTGAATAACAAACGCCCCACAGTGCCACGGGATGCTATGCCCTCCCGGACGGGAGGAATACTCTGAAATCAGTTTTCAGCAATGTGTTCGGTCATGCCTTCAGTCGCCGACGATAATCCTCAACCATCTCCTTAGAAACATCCTCTTTAAAGCAAAGCGGCGCATACCCACCAGCACGGTTATACGCGCTACGCTTGCCGCAACGGCTACCGTTTCTCGCAGAGTTATATGGACACGGACAATTGCCTGGGTATGACGATATCGAGTCGTCAATGAGGGTCTTGATGATTGCTGAATCTGAAAGATTGACGTCCTTGCCAGACACCGAAAAAGCACAGAGCAGCGACAGCACTGCGATAAACCCTATCCCTATTTTTTTCATGGCAGTTCCTTCGCTTGCGGATGACATATCCAGCAAACTTTTTACCATGATGACTAAAAGCCATCAAACATCACCGCTTCATCTTCTGTAGGAAAGATCCCTTAATAGACACAGATTCGTCCTACACGTATCTTCGCGCTGGCATTTCAATATCGGCGCCGTTATGACGAAAAAAACATCGACTCGCTGGAACGATATCGAGCTAGAGGCCGCTGTAGATGCGTACCTCGGCATGCTTCAAAAGGAGAGGGTGTCTGAGCCGTTCAACAAAGCGGAAATAAACCGAAACCTACGTGAAGGTGCGCTTTCCGCACGAGGAAAGTCTTCCGTAGAGATGCGCATGCACAACCTTTCCAGCATCTTCATTGCTATGGGGTTGCGACGCGTCGAGGGCTATGTCCCTCGGGATAACGCGGGGACAAACATCCGCAGTAAGATCCAAGCGATTCTAGAAAGCAAAGGCGTATCCACATCAACTAGTTACGTTGCATCGACCGACATCAAATCACCTAATCAGAAAACTGAGGAGTCCTCTACTGACTTCCTAAGCCCACCGCCACTAGGCAACAAATATCCAAAGTCTGTAACGAGTACAACGACTACTTATGAACGTGATCTTAAGGTTCGAGACTGGGTGCTCAAAAACGCAAAAGGGAAATGCGAGGGTTGCGGGCAGGACGCACCGTTTTTGCTCACCGACGGTGCCCCTTGTCTTGAGGTCCATCATGTTCGTCGCTTAGCTGATAATGGCAGCGACAGAACAACGAACGCCGTCGCGCTCTGCCCGAATTGCCACCGACGCTGTCATTTGTCAGCAGATGGGAAAATGTTTACAGCATCGCTCTACGAAAGACTTAATCGTTTGATTATCGAAGATCCAGATGTGAATAAATGAGCCCATAAAGCCCGGTCCAGAGCCTTGCGCCAATTAAGACACCTGACTAAAGCGATGACAGAGGTCAGGGTCACACAGCACTCAATGCAGTAACATGGCCTACTTCAATTCTGCTTTCTCCCGGTTTTTCCGGTCAGTATTTATTCAGAATTATCGTTAAAGCCGTAAATGGCTGGAGCATGCGTCCTTGAAAAGCTGGCACTGTATCGTTGGCATCCTGCTGATCACGGCAACGACCCTGCTCATCGAGATTCCTTCCGACACGTGGCTGACCTCGGCAACGCTTAGTCTGATCCTAGGCACTGCGGCGCTGGCCTATATGGCGGTTGCCGCCTTGCTGTCCAGCCGCTGGCGTGCCGTTGAGGTTTTGTTCGGGGGCCTGGATAGGGTCTATGAAACCCATAAATGGCTGGGTATTTGGGCGCTGGTATTTGCCTCTCACCATTTTGTGTTCAAGGCCTATCTGGACGTCTGGCACAGCGTGCCGATCCTTGAGATGTCTAAATACTGGACGCGTCTGGTACGCCAACTGAGTTACGTTGCACTGGGCATGATTGTGTTGCTCGCCTTGAACCGGAATATCCCCTATGGCCTGTGGCGCTGGTGGCACAAGCTGTCAGGCCCGCTGTTTGTGATCGTCATCCTGCATTGGCTGAGCTTCAAGTCGCCTATGACGTTGAGCAACCCCGCCGGCATCTGGTTAGCGCTGTTGTGTGGCACGGGTGCGCTCGCGGCGTTCTACAAACTGCTGCTTTACCCCTTCATCGCTACCGCTGGCGAATACAAGGTGTCGGCCGTTTCCCTTGGCAAGAATTCCCTGAGCCTTGAGCTTGAGCCGATCCATAGCGGCTTTACGTTCAAGGCAGGGCAGTTTGCGTTCCTGGCCATGAAGGAGAAAGGCTTGCGCGAGCCTCACCCGTTCACTATTGCTGCCGCCCATTCCGACAGTGGCCGTATCAAGTTTGTGATCCGCGCCTTGGGGGACTACACGCAGAAACTGCGCGATCAGGTCAAGGTTGGGATGCTGGCGGATATCTATGCACCGTACGGACGCTTCAAGCGTCAGCCCGGCGCGGAGCGGGAAATCTGGATCGGCGGAGGTGTGGGTATTTCGCCATTCATCTCTTGGCTGCAGGACACGTCTGCCAGCCACTTCGACAATGCCACTCTGGTCTATTGCTTTAATCCGTCGCGAGCGTTCCCGAGCGTCGAGCTTTTGCAAGGTATGGCCGAAAAGCGTGGGGTCGAGTTCGTTGGCAATGGCGGGGGTGCCGATCAGTTGGCTGAAACCGTGCGTCAGGCAGCCACCCAAACAGATCCGGCACAGATCCACGTTAGCTTCTGTGGTCCCAAGGGCTTGATGTCACGCGTCCGTGAACTGATGCGCGAAAGCGGGATTCCTGAAGGTAATCTCCACTACGAATTTTTTGAGTTCCGCTGAAGCGAAGTCATGGCTAAAAACCACCTCACTCGGCGATCTCTTCACCATCGCTGGCGAAGTCCCATGATGGGTGGACACAGTGATTGCTCAATCCATGCAACACGCCACTCACCCAACCAAATGTCGTTTGTTAGCGTTCAGCCAATGCTCAACCTGGACTAGCAAAGCCCGAGCATGAGCGATTGCTTCCAGCGCCATGCTTTCACTAACCGGATCTCCAGAGTAGTCACTGACATTGCGCTGCTTGCGAAGACCATCCAGGACGATCATGGTTTTCGCATCCAGACCAATAGTCAGAGGCAAGCTCTGGATCATCGTCTGATGATGTCCGGGCTTGCTCGTCAACGTTCGATACCCATTGGCCTGCAGAGCCGAGTTGGCAGCTTGCATGATGGCTTTGTACGCCATGTCGAAACGACCTTCGCTACTCATGTTCGTCAACTGAGCATCTGCCAGGCTGCGCCGTGCCGCATCCATCAAGCGGCTGATGCTCGCGGCATCAGGCTCGACCTTCTCCAGTGACAGTCCCAACAAATTCGCCAACGTCATCATTACGCCTCATCAACCACCAGATCTTGCTGATGCCCAATCACAAATAGCTTTGGCTTGCTCAACACGTCCCGCACAAACGCGCCCTTCTCTTCTATTAGGCGGCGCCATTCACTGATCGAGTACTGCTTGGGATTAATCTCCCTGCCGAGCGCCTCCTGAAGCGGATAGAGGTGGGTAATCAAGTCGCTAAACCTTGCGTCACCGATAACCATCAGATCGATGTCACTGCTTGAACCCGCTTTGCCGCTGGCCATGGAGCCGAATACAAAAGCCACCTTGATAGAATCTGCCAGCGGTTCCAGCGCTTCTGCCAGCGACTGAATCCAACCCTCCGTTTTGCGAAGGATACTGGCTAACTCTTCGAAAACCGGACATTCCAGATTGGCTTTGTATTGCACTTGGTTACCGACACGCATTTTTTCTAGCAAACCCGCTTCCACCATCTTGGCTAGCTCACGACTCAGGGTGCCTGAAATGGTATCGGTGAGACGGGCAATCTCACGTTGGTGATAACGTTCGTCGGGGTGGAGCAACAACAACGCCAGCACCTTTCTGCGGTAATCGGAAAATAGAAACGTACTCAGCGACATGGCAACGCCCTTATATGCTGCTTTTAAGGCAGCAATTGAAGCCTAAAAAGCAGCAATATTCAAGCATTGCAGGACGAGACAGATCGCACTCCGTAGACACCGAATCACCCTGCACGTATCTTCAGATGGCCTTTCAATATCAGCGAAGTCATGGCTAAAAAAACCTCCCCTTTCGAAGACCTCTTTTACATCGCCAGCAAACTCCCATGGTGGGTCAGTGCAATGATCGCCATCGCGTCAGGTGTGTATCTGCATTCGATCGCCATCGCCCAGACACCGATCTATTCGGGCATGCAGCACCTGGATTCAATGATCTTCAACACCGCCTTCAAAACTTTCGCCACCTTCGGCCAGTACCTGGTCCCGCTGATTTTTCTCGGCGGTGCTGCGGCGTCGGTGTTCGGTCGACGTAAACGGCGTCGGTTGCTGGCGGCGGTCGCGATGCCGGGTGGCAAGACGCTTGAAGGCATTACCTGGCAGCAGTTCGAGCTGTTGGTGGGTGAGGCGTTGCGGCATCAGGGCTTTAGCGTTCAGGAAACCGGTGGTAACGGGCCGGATGGCGGGGTCGATTTGGTTGCTCGCAAGGACGGAGAAAAGTACCTGGTGCAATGCAAGCAATGGCGCTCGCTGCAGGTTGGCGTGCCGACGGTTCGTGAGCTGTATGGGGCGATGGCGGCAGAGGGTGCGACGGGCGGATTTGTGATCACCAGCGGCCGCTTTACTGGGCCAGCGAAGCAGTTCGCTTCGGGACGGAACCTGCGGCTGGTGGATGGGGAGCTGCTGAACCAATGGATCGCAGCGACCAAGCGCCCAGGGCCGCGGCCTACTTCGGCTGTCGTAGAGGAACAGGTGGAGCCGGTCATTGTTCCTGAAGTTGCCAAAGCGCCCCCGGTTGCTGAGCCATCGGCCAAACCATCCCCAGCTAAACCGGTAGCGCCTGCTTGCCCTCATTGCAGGAAGCCGATGGTAATCAGAGTCGCCCGAAGTGGCGCTAATGCGGGGGGTGACTTCTGGGGGTGTTCTTCATATCCAGGGTGTAAGGGTATTCGTCCTATATTCCGGCCTCTGTAAGATGGCTCTTGTTAAACAACTTATAAGCAATTGAAATTATTGGATTCACCACCGCAGGAAGGTCCTTCAGCCCTTATTCGCAGACAAGTCAGCTCCTACCTGGGCCCGGCTTGCTGCGCGACAGTCCTATCAAACAATCGATAACCATCTGAAATAGCACATTATTCGTAGGAGCTGACTTGTCTGCGAATAAGCCCGGCCCGGGCTTCCGTCAGGTTTGGGTTTGACCCTGCAGCCATGATCACCTGCTGGCGGGTGTTGGATCGAGGTGCGGCAGGTGGTCCGCGCTGGATGGTCTTCGCAGACAAGTCAGCTCCCACGAGAATCGAGACCTCGTTTGCTGCGCGAGCCTTAGTCCGGTAAATCCAGCGCCATGCCACCGGGGTGTTGTTTGATTTCGCTGTAAGGCACCACCGACCACTCCGGACTTTCGCAGGCGCGCATCACGCGGGCGAAGGATGGGCCGAAATACAGGCCGCCGGGTTTGAAGTACCAGGCCGGGAAGCTCCAGATGCTCGGATCGCTATAGTTGCAGTCTTCGTCTTTTGTCGCCGGTTTTTTCATTTTTTCCGGGGCGGAGATTTTTAGCTGACTCACGATCCAGGGCGCGAACTGTTTGTTGCGGTAATTAGAGAAGGTGTCAAAACTCACGCTGGATGTGCCTTTCCCGTTAGCCTCCTCTCGATCATCGTAATGGAAGGCTTTGCCTTTACCGATCCAGAGCACGTCTTCCATCGATAGCGATTTACCCGTGTTCACATCGACACTGATTGGCGAGTCGCCGAAGTCCGGATGTGCACCGCCACAGTTATAGCGAGTGAAGATATTCACGCTGACGATGCCGGGCGACAGCAGCTCGGGAGTGACTGTTTGCTGAAAGTCCGCGCCGAAGCGGCTGCCCTGGAGCAGGCAGGCGTGGTAACTGACCACTTCATTCCACAGACGGGCGCGCAGTTGTTGATTGATGCGATCACGCTGCTCCGGTGTGTAGCCCGAGGTAATCTCGAACAATGAGAGTCTGGATTCCGGTTCCGTCCACCATTGCAGGGTGTAGCCCATGAAGGTCTGCATCCTGTCCGGCTTTAGCGGCAAGCCTTGCAGGCGCAGGTAATCATAGGGCGACTGTTGATAGATCGTCTGCCAACCCGCCTCAACACCTTTGGACGGTGGCGGTACTTGTGTTTCGGTCAGTTTAACCGTGAGGGTTTTACCCCCAGGCCCCCTCCATTCACCTTGCCAGTCTGATTGTGCCCCTTGATGCAGGAGCAGCTCGGGGAGAGCGTTACCACTGTTATCGTCCAGGCCCTCCTCGAGGGTGAGCTCCTTCCCGCTCAAGACGCCGCTGAGCGGCAAGTCGTTGTGGTGTTTCTCGTAGAAGTACCGACCGCTGACCACCATCGGATCGCTCAGATCCAGCTCCAGCACAATCGGCATATTGCCCAGTGTGCCGGTGAAGACGTGCAGGGATTCACTGGCGTGAAGGGTGAATGGCAGGAATGCACAGAGGAGAAAGGCGTACGCAGGACCGGAGCTGAACAATCCTTTGGTCATGAGGCAATCCTTTAGCAAAGGGATAGACGATCCACGAACTCTAGATACAAAGCTCATTTCGTGCCCGAACAATCGCAAAAGGGGCTGACTCATTGATCATCAATGAGCCGCCCCTTTTACCCTCGTTTCGAACAAGATCAAACCTTCCTGGCGTAGTTGGTTGCACCAAACCAGTCGACCAGCACGACCGTTTCGTTGCCAACGACCCAGGCATCATGGCCTTGGGGTAACGAGGTGATGTCTCCTGGCCCGGCGATAAACTCTGTACCGTCATCCATGCGAATGGCGATTCTGCCCGTGACGTGGTACTGGAAGTGCGGCGCCTGGCAGCTGGCTGTTTTGGCCAGAGGCTTGATGTCATTTGACCAGCGCCAACCGGGTTCGAAGGTATATCGGCCCACTTCTGCGTCACCGATTTTGAGGATTTCAGCTTTGCCGTGACCAAACTCGCGGACTTCATCGGGTTTGGAGAAGGACTTGTGTTCGGTTTTTTGCTCGTGAGTGTGCATGACAGGGTTCCTTGATCGAGTGACTGGATAACCCCAAGCCCCGGAGCCTATGTTCTGGCAGCTACAAGGCTTAGGGTTCGCCCCCAATAAAGTACCTAATCAGTTTAGTACCGAATTCTGCCCCCCCCATTGATTGATCTTCCGACCGGTGACGTTCGGTTGGCATTGGCTGACGTGCGTTTGGCGATCGGCGTCGGTTGAATGCGTTCATCCGCGTGCACCCAGGCTTACCAGCAGACTTTCGGGTGTTTGTTCAGCAAAAATCACACTCAGTGGCTTGCCCAGAGTCAACTTGCCGTAAAGCTGCTCCTCACGATCCAGATAGCGTTGCTGCACGTCTCTATAGCCTTCCGGATAAATGCTCTGCTCTACCGGCAGCAAAGCGTCGAAATGTTCAAGCAGGCCTTTAAATACCACCCTTCGCTCAACCGTTTCATGGGTTGTCGCGATCAAGCGGGCGAAAAACTGGCCATCGAAGGTCCTGAGTTCCTCACTTGCGGCATAACGCTCAGCAAGGTTATAGGGGCCCAAATCGTCATAAACGATACAGCACAGCGGAGCCCTTGGCAGGTCGGCGAAAGGGTTCTCGCCAGACGCTCGACGCTGGTGGCAACCCAGTGCAAATTCCAGCGCTTTTTCAGCCAGCATCAGCCGCGTTGGATCAGTGCTTTCAGGCAGTATTTGAAGGTAGGGCGCCTGCCGTCCCTGCTCAGCCACCTGGATGGAAAAAGCGGCCAAAATACCTCGCGGACCCACGATTCTTCCTTGCAGGTCCTGCAGTTCAGGTTTCGACAACCTCGCCTGCCGTGCGGCCAACTGCGAACAGTCCATTGGCAAACACTCATCGATATTGCAGAAGTCGATCCATTGCGGGGTATGGACGATTGCATCAGCCGCGGTCATGGAAAAATTCACGAGTGTTACTCCACTTGTTATTAACGAAGACATCCTGCTTTTGTATTTTTTTTTGCACTCACTCATTACCCCACTACTGCCGGCCAGCAATGAAACGCCTCAGCCCCTGCGAGTAGATGAGTCAATGCGTGTTCAATACCCGCCACTATCGTTAGCCGACAACGTGAGTATTAACGTTTATTCAAGACAGCCGAACGCCCGTCAAGACAAACGCAATCCAGACAATAAACTGACAACTAATATTGACGACCGCTAATAGCAGCGAGCAGTGCTCAGATCGGCACAACGGCCCATACGGACTCAGAGATTAGTATTATGAACACACTGACTTCACACACAATCCTACAGATGTAGGGGGTCATGTTTATTTTGAATTTTTCTGGACATATACTCCACCATCAACGCAGCGCGGGTCTTGACTCCATTTTTTTTCAGCAGAGACGAGACATGATCACGAGCGGTATAGCCACTGATACCAAGGGCCTCAGCGATTTGCTTGTTGGTTTTACCGCGCAGCAGAAGGGACAGGACATCACGTTCTCTCCGTGTTACCCGCATAGGTTTCGAGCCTTTTATTATTGAGCATCTGACACACACAGACAGAAAGCTTGTTGCTGCCTCCTTTCCTGACCTTAAACAGTAAGTCGGCACATCGACCCATTTATTTAGAATGTTTTCACGCAAATAAATATCAGGCATATTTTTATGATTGTTCGCTACAGCACTAGGCACTTAAAGAATATTCCTACAATAAAACAGGACCTAGCACGTAGGCCAGATACTAAAGCCGCACATAAAATCCGCGCAAAAAAATCCTCATCGATCATTTACCTATTCAGGCAAATGATCGATGCACGAAAGCATTTCGACATCAGTTGTATAGACAGGCAGAATAAACTTCAAGAATGATAATTACAATCATCTGTTACAAATAACGCTGTAACAAAACAGTACTTCCATTGTCGAACATAGCGGTTTGACGAGGCATGGCACAGACCAGCACGCCGAGCTGACGGGGGTCAGACTGGCGACGTGCTGATTATTGCGGAGACCGTCAGGCCTGCATTTGTTTGAAGGCCACTTCGGCACGTCTGCCGATTTGTTCGGGCGTCAGGTCTTCCTTGTGGGTAGCGATGAACCACAAGTGCCCAAAAGGATCTCTCACAGCGCCAGAACGGTCACCGTAAAACTGATCCTTGACCTCACTCACGACCGTGGCCCCGGCGTCGACGGCGCGCTTGAATTGCGTGTCGACGTCGGGCACATACAGGTACATGCCAAATGAAGTTTTACTCATCGGATCGGCGCTGTTGAACCCGCCCTGATCACATGGATCGGCGAGCATCAGCCTGGAATCGCCGATCTGAATGTCGGCGTGCCCGACTTTACCGTCCGGGTTGTTGAGGTGGAAATTCTCAGTGGCGCCAAATGCCTTTTTGTAAAACTCGATGGCCTTGGCTGCATCTTTGACGCCCATGTACACGGTCAGGCTATGGAAGCCCTCCGGGATTGCTTTGACGCTCATGTCCATTCTCCTTTTTACGAAGATAGGTACGGCTTACAAAGACAGGTACGCCGGTTGGTCAACTGAAGACCAGGTCCGTTCGTTGCGGCAGATCAAACGCAGTTGGCCGTCCTTAAGGCGGGCCTGTCGTTCGAGGCGGTTTCTGCCCCACGACGTCGCTGCTCACTGCTGCTTTATTCTATGACGCATTCGGTTGCCTCGAAAGGTCCTCAGCGTGCGGCTCTTACCGCCATGACACCATCAACCTCGACGCCGCGCTGCAGGCCGAAAAAAGTCGCCGTCAGCACACCCACGCCCCCCATGATTGCGCAATAGCCTACGCATACCCAAGGGCTCCACGGCATTAGCGCGATCAATATCAACGGCGTGGTGCTGGCCCAGAGTGCGTAGGCGATGTTGTAGGTGAACGAAATACCCGACACACGGATATGCGCCGGGAACAGCCCGACCATCACCGACGGCACCACACCGACGATGCCGCAGGACAACCCCGCGATGGCATAGGCAAGACCGGGTGAGAGCCAGCCGCCGATCAGGCTGGCATACAACAACGCGATCCCCAGCGGCAACAGCAGGCTGTACAGCACCACGCCGCGCCAGGCGCCAAAACGATCCACTACCAGACCGGCCAGGACGCAGCCAATGTTCAGAAAAACAATCCCCAGTGCGCTCAGGGCGAACGTGTGGCTGGCGGTCATGCCGAATCGTTGCTGCATCACTGTCGGGGTGATCACCACCAGCACCACGACTGCAGAGGTCAGCACGCATGTCAGCAACGCCGCTGGTAATAATGCCTGGCGATGTTCGCGCAGCACCGCTCGCAACGGAAACTCGGGCTGGGCTTCACGCTGTGCCTGCAGGGCCATGAACACCGGGGTTTCGCTCAACCAGCGCCGAAGCCAGACACCCACCACGCCAAACACACCGCCCAGCAGAAACGGAATGCGCCAGGCGTAATCGAGAATTTCCGCAGGGCTGAACACCTGCGCCAGCCAGGTCGCCGTCAGCGCGCCCAGCAAATAGCCAAACGTCAGCCCGGCTTGTAGCACGCCCAACGCATAGCCACGATGACCTCTGGGCGCATGCTCGGCGACGAACACCCAGGCGCTCGGGACCTCTCCACCCACTGCGGCGCCTTGCAGGATACGCAGGGCCAACAGAATCAGCGGCGCCCAGTAACCTATCTGGGCATAGGTCGGCATCACCCCGATCAGCAGGCACGGGAGTGCCATCAACAAAATGCTCAGGCTGAACACGCGCTTGCGGCCCAATCGGTCAGCGAAGTGCGCCATCAGGATGCCGCCCAGCGGCCGAACCAGATAACCGGTGACGAAAATGCCGAAGCTTTGCAGCAAGCGCAGCCATTCAGGCATGTCTGGCGGAAAAAACAGCTGACTCAAGGTCAGCGCGAAGAACACAAAGATGATGAAGTCATAGATTTCCAGCGCCCCACCGAGCGCCGCAAGGCCCAAGGTTGTGTAGTCAACCCGGGACAGCGGCTGGAGGCGTGGTCGAATAATGGCTGTCATGAGCAATCCAAAACGTGAAGTGATTAAGGCTCGACCGTCACGACAGGTCGCTCCATTGAAACTGTCACGCGACGCTTTTCGCCCGGACGCTGGACGCGAAGCATAGCAAAGCGCACTTGATTGGCAGCACATACACGGCGCAAATGATGGCGCCGTCCCAGGAAGGCCCGGCGCGTCAAGCCATTCGCGGCCACCAAGATGTCCCCGACACAGGAGTCTACATGCTCGATTGCGCTCTCTGATGGGCACCCATATCAGAAAACGCACTTCTATAGAGCATAAAAACGACACTTAAATATGGTAAAACGCCAAAAAACGACTGATATGCCTGCATTTTTTGTGAAAACCGCACTTATTACAGGGAATGGCTCGGTCCTTGCCTGTTCACCCGTATCTTTGATGCCGTTGTTTAAGGAGTCCGGCATGACCCTGCACAGTGATTCAATGCAGCTATCCACCGCTGAAAAGCATTGGCTGCCCTGGTTCGGCAAGACAGGAAAACTGGCCATGAGGCGCTCCTGTCGTATGAACAAGTCCATTTACTCTGTGATCGAAGGCTCGTTCGAATCGATCGCCGAAACCCGCGTCAAATTGCTCCAGCATTGGGCTCAAGAGTATTGGGAACACTTGAGCGAACTGAGCACCAACGTCGCACGCGACCTTACCCGGATCGATGCCTTGGTACTGGTGGAGAAGCTCAGCCAGGCGTCGGACTTTTCCGAGCTCTTTGTCGTCGATATTCAGGGCGAGGTGCTTGCCTCGACATGTCCAGCGCATTGCAACGCCAAGGATCTGGACCCTCGTGCGCTGGCAGAAGGCCTGAAAAAGCCATTCTTGCACGGTCCATACAGCGATCCGCTGACCTTGAAAATTGGTCCGTCGTCCTCACGCTTCCATGACGAAGTTACCCTGATGTTCTATCAGCCGCTCTTGCTCGATGGCAAAGTGCTGGGCTGCCTGTGCGGGCGGGTACCAAACGATGTGCTTGGGGATTTGATCCAGCGCGAAGCCGGGCATATCTACCCTGAGTCTGGCGATAACTACCTGTTCATGGTCAAGGCCGGCTTCGACCGCGCCCTGCAACCCGGCATCGCACTGTCACGCTCGCGCTTCGAAGACAACGCATTTACCCACGGGGAAAACCTCAAGACCGGCGTGCACACCGCTTGGGGCTCGGTGAAGATCCAGCGTCACACCGAGCTCGAATTGCGTTTTATCGATCCTGCCACTCAACAATTGCACCCCGGCGTGCGCGAAACCATTCGCACCGGCTCCAACCTGTTCGTCACCTATCCCGGCTATTCCGACTACCGGCACATCCCGGTGATTGGCAAGGGTGTGACCTTCCAGCTGCCCGGCTCGGCGGATCACTGGGGCATGATGTGTGAGGCCGATCTGGAGGAAGTCTATCGGCGTCGTTCTCTGAGCTACGGCCTGATGAAACCCTATCTGGCAACCATGGGTGGCCTGTTCACCTGCAATTATCTGGTCCAGCATTACAGCGGCCTGGGTCAGTTGCAGATCGACGGCATCGAGATATTCAGCATGGCGATCACCGCCCTGCTGTTCTCATCATTCGGGCCTAAACGCCTGGCGGTGCGCCTGAGCGACATGACGCAAGTGATCCGCACCATCGCCGAGGGCGAAGGCAACCTGCGTCAGCGCCTTGATACCGAGAAGATGGCCAACGACGAAACCGGTGACATGGGCCGCTGGATCAACAGTTTCATCGACAATCTGGATGCGGTGGTCGGTCAGGTGATCCACGCCTCCAAAAGCATGGGCAAGACTAATGCACTGATGCTCGGCAGCAGCCAGGAAGCCGGTTTTACCTCCACCGAAGTGGCTGAAGCGGTAAACCGCATGATGCTGATCGTCGAGGGGCAACTGAGTGAAATCAACCAGGCGTCATTGACGGCCGAGCAGATGAAGCAGGCCATGGACGACGTGGTTCGACGTGCCCGCGAGCAGTTTGAGGCGGTCCGCGTGGGCACCCAGTCGATTCGCGACGTGGTCGAGCGCTCGGCTTCCAGTGTGCAGTTGCTCGACAGCCGAATGTCGCAGATCAGCCAGATCGTCGGCCTGATCACCAACATCACCAATCAGACCAACCTGCTGGCGCTCAATGCCGCCATCGAAGCCGCTCGCGCCGGTGAGCACGGTCGTGGTTTTGCGGTAGTCGCCGATGAAGTACGCAGCCTGGCAATCCGTACCGCCAGTGCCGCCGATGACATTAAACACATGGTCGAGGGGCTGCAAAGCGAAACCCAACAAGCCGTGGCCTTCATGGAGAGCGGCGTGCAGGACGTCGACAACCACCTGCGAACCACCGAAGACGCTTCATCGGAAAACGCTCAGCTGCACCATGAGGTTGAAAGCATGATCAGCATCATCCAGCAGCTCAGCGACCGCAGCCTGGATTATGGCAAGACCATCAAGCGCGTGGACCTGGCCTCAGGCGAGATGCGCCAGACCGTAGTTGTGTTGCAAAGCAGCGCGGAAACCGTACGCCTGAATGCCAACAAACTGCAAAAGCTGGTGGGCCAGTTTGAAGTCAGCAGCGGGCGGGAGAGAAGCGCTTTGGCTTCGTAGATATACGGCCTCACTGATGCTTCGACAAGGACGTCGTCCCCTCAGTTACCGCCCAGGCGTAACTGCCGACTCTGGCAGCACCTTCTCCATGTACAGACTGCGCAAGATGATGCCGCTGGGATGAACGTATTCCTCGTCCCTCATCGCGATAAACCCGGCCGCCTGATAGAACGCAACAGCATTCAGCGAGGAAAACAGATATACGCGCCTGAATGCGTGTTGCAACGCCAGTGCTTCGATGCCCTGCAGCAAGTGTTTGCCGATGCCTTTTCCGCTGTGGTCCGGGTCGACGAAGATGGCATCGACTTCGCCGGTTTGCAGGTCGAGGATCGCATAGCCCCGCAGTTGGCCGTCCTCTTCGGCGATCAACGCGCCTTGGCTGGCAATCAGTCGGAGGTACGTCTCTGGCGCGGTCGTCGCACTCCAGATGTCGATCTGTGCCGGCGAGTAATGGCCCGCGCAACTGACCCGCACCGCGCGGGTTCTGAGCGCCCACAGGCGCGGTATATCGTCGATGAATGCCGGTTTGAGTTCGATCATTGCCTTGTTCACACACCCTGTCGAGAAGTTGTTCAACTGCGTTTGGCTCGACGTGCGGCCGCTTGCCCTTGCACGGAAAGATCCCTGTCACCGTCGTCATGGCACAACGGTATTTCCAGCGAACCGGAGACAATTAAGCCTGAATTAAGTCTGAGTGGTTACTCTGGACTCAACCAAACAGTTGAACCCAAAGGAAAATCCAATGAAAACCTTGAATGCCATGTTCGCCATCCTCGCCCTGACGGGTGTCGCGGGCCTCGCACAAGCGGATATCGGGCCCGATGAAATCGTTCGCCTGCACAAGGCTGGCACCGTAATGGACTTCGAAGTGTTGAACAAAGCAGCGCTGGTCAAACACCCTGGCGCAACCCTGCACAGTACCGAACTGGAAAACTCCTACGGTCGCTACATCTACCAAACCGAAATGCTCGACGCTAAAGGCGTCAAATGGGATGTAGACCTGGACGCCAAGACGGGTGAAGTACTGAAAGACAAGCAAGATACCTGAGTGAGCATCATTGTTGCCCGGCCAACTTTCGAATTGCAGACGAATCAACGTCTCTGCCGCCAGCGCCCCTATAAACAGATTGTGGTTCCAAGGCTTGAAGCGATTGGAATCGTAGAACGCCATGCCGCTGATGGCTGGGGACTTTTCCCATACATGGCTGGGCGCCACGGTGCCTTCGACGGTTTTGCCCTTGGCCTCCGGCGCTCTGCCGTCAGGGAAGATACGCACGACCTTGCCTTGCAGCTTGTCCAGATCCTGAGCCGTCGGGCGGTTGTTGTTTTCGCCCAAGGTGATGAACAGATAGCCATCGCGGTCGAAGACCATGCGCGAGCCGAAGTGATTACCCGTCGACAGTTTCGGTTCCTGACGGAAAATCACGTTGAAGTTCTCCAGCCCGCTCATGTCGAGGGAGAGCCGGCCACGACCTACAGTCGTGCCGCCAGCAGGCTGAACAAGGCACTGGCACAGAGTGTCGCGATCAATGTTTCCGTCGCACGCAGTTCAATTCAGGTCCCCGCGCTGGATTTTCGTGGCGCCCCCGGACGGTTGCTGGCGGGTCGGATAGCCATTGCGGATGCCACCGTTCTCTAGAGTGGGGGGGCGCGGATTGGGGACCGTGTTTGGCCCGCGTACCGGAGGAGTACTGGATTCCGTGCCTTGCCGACTATTGGGATTGGCGCGACGGATAGGGCTGTTATAGGGGTTATTTTTGCTGTTCTCGAGCATACCCGGTGAACTGGCACCCGCGAGCATCAGGTCACGATCCATAGGGGCTGAAGCGGTTTGGGAGTGGGCCATGCTGGTCATGCCCATCCCCAGAAACCCACTCAGCGTCAGTGTTGCAATACTGCGCACTAGACTATTCATCGCTTACCTTCTGTTCGAAACGGTCACGACACAGACGTTTGATAACCGTTGCGTCTCTAGGTTCGTCCTCAAACTGCAAACAGATCAACCTATGCGGGAATCAGTGTGTAACAACAATAGTCTGCGCCACTGCACGGCTCCTATTCCAGTGGCAAAGCGTTCCTGTCATGCGCCGATTTGACTGAATGCGGTTACAGTGATCGGCACGGATTCTGATCCTGTCAGCCCGAGATGAAGGAGTGGTGGCAATCATGGAAAAAACAGCCGAACAAGAGGTCACAGGCCCACAGTTTTGGCGCGATGAATACCTGCCATTCATCGAAGCCCGGTCGATTCAGGATGGGCGGCAGATCTGCTATGACCGACACGCCCATGAAACTTTTTCCATCGGCGCGGTTACAGGCGGGCGCAGCACGTACCTGAACGGGCGCTCGCAGGAGCGCATCGGAGCCGGAGTGGTAGTGCTCATGAACCCGGACGATGTTCATGCCTGCAATCCGCTGGATGATCATCCGTGGTCTTATCGAATGATGTACGTGGATGTTGCTTGGCTGACGCGCCTTCAACATGAACTGGGCTTTAGCGAAAATCAGGACTTCAGAGCGTTTTCGGCGATCATGAGCACGGAGCCTGCGCTATATGACGGGCTCAATCGCCTGTATGCGATGCTCATCGACGCCCAAACCGATACGTTGCATAAGCACACTGCCGTTATCGAGTTTTTCACCCATGTACAGCAGACACTCAACCCTGCTCCGGCCTTGGCCAAAGATGCCAACTTCAAACTTAAACGTGCTGCGGACTTCATCAGCGAGCACTGCACGCGATCATTGAGTCTGGAAGAAATCTGCGCGTCGGCTGACTTGTCGGCCTCCTACCTGATCCGCGCGTTCAAGCAGCACTACGGCATGACGCCACATGCATACCTGATAAACCGCCGCCTACAATTTGGCCGCGCACAGCTCAAACGGGGTCATCGGATTGCGGATGTCGCCCTTGAGGCGGGCTTTGCCGATCAGGCGCATTTTCAGCGGGCATTCAAGCGCTTCCATGCCGCCACGCCACGCCAATACCGAGGCTGACGGGGGTCAAGCGACCAGCAGGTACACGGCGCTGCCGGCCAACAACAATGCCATCGCACGATTAAACACACGAACCCGCGCCGGCACCTGTAGATAGCTGCGCAGGCAGGTGCCCGCATAAGCCCAGCAGGCAATCGAGCCGTAGCAAACCACGAAGTACACCCCCGCAAACTGCCAGATCAACAGGTCTGCGCCATTGGCCGCATACGCTCCCATGCCTGCCAGCGATGCCAGCCACGCCTTGGGATTGAGCCATTGCATCGCTGCCCCGTATAAAAATGACGGGCCCTTGACCTGCTTCCCGGCGCCCAACGTGCCGTTATCCACCGCCAGCTTGTAAGCCAGGAACAACAGAAAAGCCACGCCCGCCCACTGGATGACCTGGGTCAGGAACGGCCAATGGCTAGACAGTTCATGCAACCCCAACCCAATCATCAACAGCAACACCGTGAAGCCCACAGTCGCACCACTCACATGCGGCAGACTGGCACGAAAGCCGAACTGCGCACCGGAACTCAATGCCACGATGTTCACTGGCCCTGGCGAAATAGAAGACGCCAACGCGAACGCGGCCATGGATATAAGCATGCTCATTTAATACCTTCATTTTTTACGGCGTTTTTTGAGATAGCCGTACGAAGGTAAAGACTGAGCGCCCTCGGTTATTGAACAAAATAACCCTGTGTCGCGATCAATACGGCAGCTGAGCGCGGGCTTGCCTGCGAAAAGGCACTCTTTCAGAGAGCCATGACACTCACTTGCCTATGTTTTTTATCTAATGCATGGCGGGCTTATTCGCCGATGTCTTCGTTCCACAACTCAGGCTTGCTGGCGATAAAGCCGCGCATCAACTCGATGCAGGTGTGATCCTGGACCACATCGACCTTCACGCCTCTGGAGCGCAACAA
The DNA here is from genome assembly GCF_034314155.1 of Pseudomonas sp. 5C2. Lineage (NCBI taxonomy): Bacteria > Pseudomonadati > Pseudomonadota > Gammaproteobacteria > Pseudomonadales > Pseudomonadaceae > Pseudomonas > Pseudomonas sp. 5C2. The sequence goes on from NZ_JAVIWH010000002.1 coordinate 2,821,455, forward strand.
TGCTTCCTCACCCATGAACGTCTGATTTTCGCCCACCACGATTTTTTGAATGCCATACAGCAGGATCGCGCCGCTGCACATCGCACACGGCGACAACGTGGTGTAGAGCACGGACTCTTTATACGTGCGCGCCGGTAAACGACCCGCGTTTTCGAACGCGTCCATCTCCCCGTGCTTGATCGCACTGCCCTCCTGTACTCGCCGATTGTGCCCACGGCCAATGATCTGCCCCTTGTGCACAATCACCGAACCAATCGGAATCCCGCCCTCGGCCAACCCCAGTTGAGCCTCTTCAATCGCCGCCTGCATGAATGGGTCCATGATTCCCCCTGCTGTTGAACAGATAAAAAGAACAGATCCGACCACCGCGGCTCACCGACAGTTTGCCCGTGCGTGATGGCCTGAACGCTAATGACTAACCGTGTCCTGCGCATCAAGCAGTGCTTTGGAGACGAAGGTCTCAAGCAGTTCGTCAGACTTTGCTTTCATGCTCATTCCGACATCCTTCTGTCTGGCGCGGAATTTATTGGCCAGCGCAGACGAAGGGCTTCCTTCATTCAGCTCGCGCAGTTCGTCAGGAGTGAAGGACTCCGCATAAGCGGTGGCCATGTTGCTGTTCCACTGCTCTTGGTAACGCGGCTGAAGGTGCTGCAACGCATCTTGGACCGTGGTTTGCGCCTGGGTCTTGCCCACCTTCTGCACAAGGGTTGCAAAGGCCACGGTGCGCGAGGCGACCTGATAACCGAGCCAGGCAAGGCTGTCGCCCAAGTGGCGCTGCTGAACGAATGCCAGCGCGACATCATTGCCCTGTCCGGCCAGCGCACTGCGCGGGCCTGCCAGCAACACAAGGATCAGCAACCCAAGGATCACATTGCATGCCGTCTGCGAAAACGATGTGCGGTATTTCGTCATGTCGCCCTCTTGGCAACAGCACTGGGTGAGTTCCAGTCCGGCAGCGTCATCCGATAGATCTTGACCCCGCGCCGATGGTATTGGCTGTGGATGAACGTGTTGAAGCCTAGCTTCTCAATCACATTCACCGACGCGATATTTTCCGGCTCGACAATCGCGATCACCGAATCGATGCTCAGCGTTTCGAACGCGTAAGTCAGAGTGGCCATGGCCGCCTCCGTCGCCAAACCCTTGCCCCAGAAAGCACGGCCCAACCGATAGCCGATTTCCACTTCCTCGGCACCTTCCACGGGTTCGGCATTCAGACCGCAGAATCCGACAAACGCCGATGAACACTTCTCGACCACCGCCAACGGACCGAAGTCATTGGCCTGATATGAAAAAAAACACCCGGCCACGAACTCACGCGTCGCCTTCTCGGTCAACACACCCCTGACCGAATGCCGCATAACCTGTGCATCACCCAAAATCAACGCGAGGGCGGGCACATCCTCGGCCGTCAACTCGCGGATAATCAGTCTGTCGGTTTCTAAATGCAGTCCTGTCCTGCCCATTTGTGCCTCGTTGTCGCACGCATGGGGTGGATTTACGCACATCATCCAGCCCTTATGCGAGCGCTTCGCACCGAGCCGGGTGCGACGCGACCTAATGGCTGAGCGTCTGGTTGAAGGCGTCGACGGGGAAATCGACTTTAGGGAAGAGTCGCAGATAAAAACGGAGCCTGATAAGGCTCCGCAGGATTGGATCAATGACCAAAAGCACCGGCATCGGATTTTTTGGCTTTTTTATCAGCGCGTTTTTCATCGAGGGTTTTAGCCGGTTTCTTCTTCGCGGCTTTCTTTGATTCCATGCCTTTGCTCATGATGTGCTCTCCACTGTGAGTGATCTTGCCTCAGTTATACACCTAATCGGATGCCACACTGGTACCGATTGCCGCGCGCTATGATGCGCTGCCCGTAAGGCCGTCTTTATAGATTAGGCCTTCTTTGATTTGTTGCCGCCGTGCTATCGAGCCTCATGTCCGCCACTCAGTTCTACGTGTTGTCCGAGCTGTCCAGACCACTGCTGGACAAGTTCTATCGAGCACACAAGTCACCGATGCGTGCTGGCAAAGACGCGCAATTGTGGGTGGCGAAACAGACTGAAATCATCGGGGCAATGTGCCTGACGCCGGTCGCCAACGGGCATTGGCTGACCGGTTTGTTCGTCGCCCCCTTATTGCGCGGCCAAGCCATCGCCAGTCGCTTGCTCGGCGAAGCCTTGACGCACACTCGCGGACCGGTCTGGTTGTTTTGCCATCCGGAGTTGTTGGCTTTTTATCAGCGCGCGGGGTTCGAAGCGATATCTGTCTTGCCAGAACCGTTGTCAGATCGATTCGAGCGCTACACTCGCACCAAGGCCTTGATAGCGATGAGCCGATCAAACCTCCAGCCATAGAACCTTTAGTTCAGTGGCATGCGCAAAAATGTGTGATCGCAGGGGGTAAATCTGCGTGGTAGCCTCCGAGCTGGATGGGCTCGAGTCGGGCCTGGACGACAAGGACTGGTAATGAAACGTCAGCTTATCGCTTACTCCCTCACCACCCTGCTCGGGACCGCTCTGGTCCAGGCCGCCGAAAACCCTGCAACCACACACCCTGAAACACTGCCCGCGCTTGCTTTCGCCGTCACGGCAGAGCAGTTTTCCAGGGTGTTATCGGGGGCATGGAGATCACCGGAAAATCGTGCAAGGGATCAATATCGTCATCCGCAACAAACCCTGCAATTCTTCGGTGTGCGCCCCAATCAGACCCTGATTGAAATTACCCCCGGCAACGGCTGGTACAGCGAGCTGCTGGCGCCGTTGCTCAAGGACGAAGGTCATTACATTGCAGCTGTACAGACACCTGCCAGCGGCGATTATTACCGTAAGGCCGCCGACAGCCTGAAACAGAAGTTCGCCGCCGATCCAGCGCGCTATGGCAAGGCGCAGATCATTGAGTTCGACCCGCAAGCACCGGTCTTCGGCAAACCGGCGTCTGCGGATACTGTGCTGACGTTCCGTAATGTGCATAACTGGGTGATGGCTGACGACGCGCCAGCGATGTTCAAGGCGTTTTACGCGGTACTGAAACCGGGCGGTACCTTGGGTGTGGTCGATCATCGGGCCAAAGAAGGAGCCTCACTGGAGGCCATCAAACAGAGCGGCTATCTGCCCACCACGTACGTGGTCAAGCTGGCCACCGAAGCCGGGTTCACCCTAGCGGACGAAAGCGAAATCAACGCCAACCCAGCAGATACCAAGGACTACCCACAAGGGGTATGGACCCTGCCACCGTCCTTGAGATTGGGAGAACAGGACCGGGCCAGGTACCTGGAAATTGGCGAGTCGGACCGAATGACTCTGCGCTTCATCAAGCCGGTCCAGATCGCCCACTAAACATTCGCCTACCCGCAGACTCACTCGTCCGCGTCGGGGTCCATGTCCGGAAACAGCACTTCAGTGTAACCAAACTTACTGAAGTCGCTGATCCGCGAGGGGTACAACCGGCCGATCAGGTGATCACATTCATGCTGCACTACGCGGGCATGAAAGCCATGAGCAATGCGCTGAATCGGGTTGCCATCCGGATCGAAACCTTCGTAACGAATATGCTCGTAACGCTCCACAGCGCCGCGTAAACCCGGTACTGACAGACACCCTTCCCAGTCCTCTTCCAGGAATGGGCTGAGGGGTGTGATCAACGGATTGAGCAGAATGGTTTGCGGCACGGCATCCGCTTCCGGGTAACGCTCGCTGTGCTCGAAACCGAAGATCACCAATTGCAGATCGATACCAATTTGCGGTGCCGCCAGACCTACTCCGCCGACGCTGTCCATGGTCTCGAACATGTCTGCAATCAAGGCCTCAAGTTCCGGCGTACCGAACAGGGCTTCAGGTACCGGGGGCGCGATTCGCAGCAAGCGCTCGTCGCCCATTTTCAGAATTTCTCGAATCATAAAAAGCCTTATAGGTCAGCCAAGGGCACAATCGTGCCACATCATGCTCATGATTCGTCAGCCTTCACAGGCATCGGGATGGAATGATCACGCCCGAGCCCGGAGATGTGATGCTTGTCATCAGGCTGATGGCTAGCGCCGAATGCTTTGTCCCCCGGATTCTTGCCCTCGGCGGACATGTGTTCGATCACCGCATTCATTTCCGCGCCGAGCAACAGCACCGCCGCCGAAATATAGAAATACAGCAACAGCACAATGATCGCGCCGATGCTGCCGTACATGGCGTTGTAATCGGCAAACGTTTTCACGTAATAACCAAAGCCCAGAGAGGCCACAATCCAAACCACCACGGCCAGGACCGAACCGGGAGTAATGAAGCGAAACTTCTGCTCCACATCAGGCATGACGTAGTAAATCAACGCCACCGCCACCATCAACAACATGATGATCAAGGGCCAACGCAGGACGGTCCACAAGGTGACGATAAAGTCCTCCATGCCGATCTGCCCGGCCAGCCAGTTCATCACTTGCGGTCCGGTGACCATGAACGCAGCGGCGGCCAGCAACATTCCGGCAATACCCACGGTGTAGAGAATCGACAGAGGGAAACGCTTCCAGATTGGCCGCCCTTCCACCACATCGTAGGCGGCGTTCATGGCACTCATCATCAAGCGCACACCCGCCGAGGCGGTCCATAGCGCGATAACGATACCGACCGACAGCAACCCGCCCTTGGACTGCTGCAACTGATCAATCACTGGATTAACCTGCTCAAGCGCCTGTGGCGGCAACACCAGTTCCGATTGCAGGCGCAGCCAGGAGAAAAAGTCCGGCAGGTGCAGAAAGCCGATCAGGGCGATGAGAAACAACAGAAACGGAAAAAGCGAAAACAGCATTTGATACGCTAATGCCGACGCATAGGTCGACATTTCATCATTAATGAACTCGTTGACGGTATGCACCATCACCTTACCCAATGGAAGCTGGCGCAACTCCGGAAAAATCATCGTATCTCCTTACCCTACAACTCAAGCCGACTTCATTGATCGATAGGTGGGCGCTTCAACTGCTCAGCCTTTCTGTCCACAGGCAGGCGTTCTACCTTAAGGTAGCCCAATTGGCGACGCCAAAGAGGTATCAATCCTTTTCCGGTTATTCGGCCCATTACTCAAGCCCTGTAAACAGCGTGATCAGATAGAGCAACGGCCATCAAAAGATGACCGTTGCGATTCACTGCTAGCTCACTTACATACTCAGATTTTATCGACACCCTTTTTCACCGCATCCTTTGCTTTGCCTACGGCTTCCTGGGCTTTACCTTTGATTTCCTGGGCCTTGCCTTCAGTCCTGAGTTTCGGGTTGTCAGTGGCTTTGCCAATGCCTTGCTTGACGTTACCCACTGCTTCGTTGGTCATGCCTTTGATTTTATCGCCACTGCTGCTCATGGTGTTTCTCCAGGGTAGGAAAATAAGCGTCATAACCTCGACATAAGGATTGACCCACCTCCGTCGCGCAGAGTTTCAAAAAATTTCCCAGTCGGTATTTCCGTTCGTCGCAGACTCAATGCTCTAAAACCCGGCCATTTCACCGCGTAATGCAGGTTTAACTTTAAGTTTGCGCGACAACCCCCGAGAATGCGCAACGCAGTCAGGCTGTGGTGGTCAAGGCCACCGCGCTGTACACACAGATCCACAGGAACGTTATGAAACTCGATAAAAAGCTGGCCATCGCTCGTAGGAACCAGGAACTCGGCGGTGCCGTGCTCGGTGTCAACAACACCCATTTCACGGTGCTGAACACCAACAAGAACATCTGGTGGTTTGACCTGCCCATGAGCCGCCTGAAGATCGGTCAATACGAGTGGGTGCACTTGCTACTGCACACACCGAGCACCGATGAACTGCTGCACTTGAAAGTGCCAACGGTGTATCTGCGCGATCATATGGAAGGCCTGGTGGTCCGCAACAAGGACAAACGCAACTCGAGCCTCAGCCTGGAACTGAGCGCCGACAAGGACTCGTTCCTTAAAGACGTTCGCCCAGCGGGTGCCAATGTGCCGTTCGCGTCCTTCGTGCAGAAATAGGCCCCACGAGACATCCCTGTGAGATTGAGCCGACGGCTTGGGCTTTTTCCTCGAATGGGCCGCGGACCGAACGCACTGCAGGGCCACACCGTGGCCTGTCGGCATTGCGTTCGGAAAGGCTGAGCCTTCAGACCAGCTCGATGCGATCCGCGTGAATAACGATCTGGCCCTGCTTGTACAGCGCACCAATCGCTTTCTTGAAGTTACCTTTGCTGACCCCGAACAAGCCGCTGATCACTTGCGGATCGCTCTTGTCGCTGACCGGCAGCACGCCGTTGTTTTCCCGCAACTTGGTGAGGATCTTCGAGTTCAGACTGCTGGCCGCTTCCTCACCCACCGGTTGCAGGCTCAGGCTGATATTGCCGTCCGCGCGAATTTCTTTGATGAAGCCTTTCTCTTCTTTGCCCGGGCGCAAGAATTTGAACACTTCGTTCTTGTGAATCAGGCCCCAATGCTTGTTGTTGATAATGGCCTTGAAGCCCATGTCCGTCGCTTCAGCCACCAGCAAATTGACTTCTTGTCCGACCTTATAATCGGCGGGCGTCTTGTCCAGATAGCGATCCAGCCGGGCGGTAGCGGTGATCCGGCGCGTGTGCTTGTCCAGATAAACGTGGACCACGCAATAATCGCCAGCCTGCAACGAATGCTTTTCTTCGGAGTAAGGCAGCAACAGATCCTTGGACAGGCCCCAATCAAGGAAAATGCCAATGCTGTTCACTTCAAGGACTTTCAAGCTGGCGAACTCACCGACCTGGACCTTGGGTTTCTCAGTGGTGGCAATCAGCTTGTCGTCACTGTCCAGGTAAACGAAGACATTGAGCCAGTCTTCATCTTCGCTGGGAATATCTTTCGGGATATAGCGATTGGGCAGGAGGATTTCGCCGTCCTGAGCGCCGTCCAGATACAAACCAAAGTTAGTGTGTTTTACCACTTGCAAGCTGTTGTAGCGCCCGACTAAAGCCATTTCCAAATACCCTCATTACGTGGGCGGCATTCTACCCGAGTTTGCCATTGTGTTCGCGGCTCCCGCCGACGAGGCGCGAGGCCGATAAGAAAGACTATAACAATCAATGACTTGCTCATAACGCCGAGCGTCCCGCGCCTCCGCTCGTCAGATCAATAGAGGCCCTGGCCCCACCGCTCTATTCCAGGTAAATCCGCTCATGAAATAACTTCTCAGTTAAAACAGTCAGTTGCGGCCAAATACCGTGACAACCTGTCCAACAGGAGAGGCCCAAACCCATGCGTTTCAGAGCTATATTTACCAAGCAATTGTCAAGCATTTCATATACAATTGCTGGCCGTATTGAATTTTACATAGGTTAATGGAAGCCATGCGCGTAAAAGCATCCAACTCGAAACCAAAGGCAGCTCCAGCCGTTGAGACCAGCGACTCGATCAACGCACAGATTGCTACGTTCCTGAAATCTGGCGGTCAGATTCAAGAGATTGCTAAAGGCGTCAGCGGCCAGACTTTCGGCCCGTCCAAGCAAATCACCCTCGGCAAGAAGTAATACCCCCGCCCCAGTTGTCGATCTCTATGCGCTTTGTTTTTCAAGGCGCTAGGGCTATCGATCCTTCGTTGCATGATCTTTTTCTCAAGCGTTGCCTTGCCCTTTGATACAGCTACGTTGCACAGCCGTAGCGGGACAGGCAGGATGATGACCTGACGGTCAGTTCCTTCCGCGGAATCCACTATGAACAAATGGATGCTTTTCTGCGCACTGCTTTGCCTGGGTGGTTGTGCATCACATCGTTGCGACACCTCAACCCGCTTCGACGAACCGTCCAGCGACACCCCCTGTCGCTCAGCGCATCTGCTTTATCAGAACGACATGCTCCAGGCCAAGCTGATGATCAGCGCAGGCGGTAGCGACAATATCGAACTGGCCAAGGCATTGCTCGAGCGCGCGGCCAGCCAGGATAGAAGCGGTGAAGCAGAGTTTTATCAGGCCGTCCTGTTGCTGCGTGCGAACAGCGATAACGCTGAAGCCATCGACCTGCTCGAACTGGCAGCCAAGCGTAATCATCCACTGGCAATCGCCCTGCTCGCCCAGCAACTGGCCAGCAGCGACGCCAAAAAAGCCGAACAGTACCGCGCCGACTATGCCGACCTGGATGTCGCCAAGAGCGGTTACCCGTCGTTCGATCAAGCCCTCCATGTAACCAACGGCTTGATCACTCCGGCGCTCTAATCTCACAACAATTCGCCCGGATCGACGAACGGTCCGCGTCTTCCGTATTTCGCCGGTATCCTTGCACGGCTCTATTTCGCGGGTTCCGCGTGATCCTGCGCGCAAATCCAGAGGCGCGCGAACGTCACCCCTGACACTCCTTCGCCTTTTTCAGGAGTGAAGCATGTTCACGTACACCTATCGAGCGCTGGCGCTCAGCGCCTTGCTGGTCTGCCAGTCGGCCTCCGCGCAACTGCTGGAGCGCGACCTCGGCGACTTCGACCTCAAGCTCGGTAGCACACCGGCGCGCAGCATGGCGCAAGGCCTGGTGAAGCCTACCGGTGTCGGTTCGTTCCATGGCGGGCTGGACCTGACCCACGACAGTGGCTGGTACGCGGGGCAATGGTCACCCAGCGTGGGCGCCACCTCCAGCGCTGCCCTGGAAGTGGATTCGTACCTGGGCTTCAAGAAACCCTTCGATAAAACCCTGGGCTATGAACTGGGGATGATCCGCTACACCTACCCGGACGCAAGCCAGACCGACAGCCACCAGTTCTACGCCGGACTGACCGTGCTGGGCAGCCGCTTTGGCGCTGCACTGAGCAACGACCCCGGAAACCGCAACAGCACCTTGTTCGTTGACCTGGGCACACTTCAGCCGCTGGGTCTTGGCCTCCGGGTGCAGTACGCCAATCATCAGTTCGATACACCGCAATTGATCAGCGACGGCAGCGCGGTCAGCGCCTTCAATGACTGGTCACTGAATGTCTCGCGCCCCTGGTTTGGGGTCGACCTCAATCTGACTTACAGCGACTCCAGCCTGAGCGGCAACAGCTGCAGTGCTTACACGGGGCATAATACCCAATGCGAAGGAATGTTCACGCTCAAGGCAGTGCGCTCGTTTTTCTGAGGGACTGAACGGCTGTATTCCGGTAAGTGCCATTACAAAGAGCGAGTGCATCGCCCATAAAAAAACCGGCCCCCTTCAAAACACAAAGGGCCGGTTTTTTTGTGGGTTGCTTAACGCTTACTCAGCTGCTGGCGCTTCTGGCTTGCGTTTTTTCAACGGAGCCTTGCCGTCTGCACTGACCAACGACAACGCGTCGGTTTTTGGCCGGTTGGTTATCTTGCGTTTGGTCGGCGCCTTCGCGCTGCCTTTCTTGTCGGTTTTCTTGTCGCCGGTCTTTTTCTTCTTCACGCCGACAGCCTTGCCCGACGCCTTGACCTTTTTCGGTCCGCCGTAGGTGCCTTTGACTTCCTTGATCACACGACGCTCGAAGCTCTGCTTCAAATAGCGCTCGACGCTGGACATCAAGTTCCAGTCGCCATGGCAGATCAGCGAAATCGCCAGACCTTCGCCACCGGCACGGCCAGTACGACCAATACGGTGCACGTAGTCATCGCCGCTGCGTGGCATATCGAAGTTGATCACCATGTCCAGACCTTCAACGTCCAGACCACGGGCCGCCACATCAGTGGCTACCAGGATCTTCACGCCGCCCTGCTTCAGTCGGTCGATGGCCAGCTTGCGATCTTTCTGGTCCTTGTCGCCGTGCAGAACAAATGCCTTGTACTCCAGCGCGACCAAACGACCATAAAGGCGGTCGGCCATGGCGCGGGTGTTGGTGAAGATAATAGCTTTTTGATACGTCTCGTTGGCCAACAGCCAATGGACAATCTTCTCTTTATGGCTGTTGTGGTCGGCAGTGATGATCTGCTGACGCGTACCCGCAGCCAGCTCACTCACGCTATTGACTTGCAGGTGCTGTGGATCCGTCAGGATCTTGCTGATCATTTCGCGCAGGCCGGCACCGCCGGTGGTTGCCGAGAACAGCAGGGTTTGCTCGCGATTCTTGCACTCGCCGGCCAGACGTTCGACGTCTTCGGCAAAACCCATGTCGAGCATGCGGTCGGCTTCATCAAGCACCAGCACTTCAACCTGCGACAGGTCCAGGTTACCGGCGTTGAGTTGCTCCAGCAGGCGCCCAGGGGTGCCGATCAGGATGTCCGGAACCTTGCGCAACATGGCAGCCTGGACCTTGAAGTCCTCACCGCCAGTGATCAGGCCGGATTTAATGAACGTGAACTGGGAGAACCGCTCGACTTCCTTGAGGGTCTGCTGCGCCAGTTCGCGGGTCGGCAGCAGAATCACTGCGCGAATGTCGACGCGAACCTTGGACGGGCCCATCAGGCGATTGAGGATTGGCAGCACGAAAGCCGCAGTTTTGCCGCTGCCGGTTTGGGCAGTCACCCGCAGGTCATGCCCTTCCAGCGCCAGCGGGATGGCTGCTGCTTGCACAGGCGTAGGCTCGACAAATTTAAGCTCGGCCACGGCTTTAAGCAGGCGTTCGTGCAGGGCGAATTGGGAAAACACGGGTGCTACCTCGACGAAAAACAAAAAAACAGTCGCATAGCCTAACGGTTTCGAGCGCCGAGGCCGAGTTTCTTTACGACATAAGGGCTATTTCTTTAATAAAAGGTGAGTTTTTTGTTACTCGATTTGCACACGACGGACGATCAGGGGGCAGGAATGTTCTAATTGCTGACCCTAATGACAGGACTATCACTCGCGCCCATGGACATTCAAACGGTATGGCTACGCACCCAGGAACTCTGGGGCATGCTCGATCAACACCCTGTATTGCATGCTGGTTTGGGGTTGGTACTGCTGTTGGTTGTCGCGCTCGCGCTAGGCCGAGTGGCGCGTTTCGTTATCCTGCACATGGCCAAATTACTGGGCCGACAACCGGCTATGCACTGGATTGTCGATTTACTGCACAACAAGCTTTTTCATCGGTTGGCGCAGATGGTGCCCTCTCTGGTCATCCAGTTCGGCCTGAACCTGGTGCCGGAACTGAGCAATGCCAGCAAGCACTTCCTCGGTAATGTGGCGCTGGCGTTCACCATCCTGTTCCAGGTGCTGGCCCTGGGCGCCCTGCTCAATGCCCTGCTGGATATCTACGCCCGCACCGATCACGCCCGCACCCGCTCGATTAAAGGCTACGTGCAACTGGCGAAGATGATTCTGTACATTTTTGGCGCAATCATTATCGTCGCGACGCTGATAGACCGGTCGCCGCTGCTGCTGTTGTCGGGCCTGGGCGCAATGTCGGCAGTGATTCTGTTGGTCTACAAAGACACCCTGCTGTCATTCGTCGCCAGCGTGCAGTTGACCAGCAACGACATGCTGCGGGTCGGCGACTGGATCGAAATGCCGCAAGTCGGTGCCGACGGTGATGTGGTCGACATCACGCTGCACACGGTCAAAGTGCAGAACTTTGATAAAACCATCGTCTCGATTCCGACTTGGCGAATGATGTCCGAGTCGTTCAAAAACTGGCGCGGCATGCAGCAATCCGGCGGACGCCGGATCAAACGCAGCCTGTTCATTGATGCCAGCGGCGTGCGTTTCGTGCGCGATGACGAAGAGCTCAAACTCACCCAGATCCATCTGCTGACTGATTACATCGGCCGTAAACAGGCCGAACTGAAGAGCTGGAACGAAGCCCAAGGCAACGTCGCAGCACTGTCCGCCAACCGTCGACGCATGACCAATATCGGTACATTCCGCGCCTATGCGCTGGCTTATCTGCACAGCCACCCGGATATCCAGCCGGACATGACCTGCATGGTCCGGCAGATGCAGGCCACCGCACAGGGCATCCCCCTGGAAATCTACTGCTTCACTCGGACCACCGCCTGGGCCGACTACGAGCGAATTCAGGGCGACATCTTCGATTACCTGCTGGCGGTGATGCCAGAGTTTGGCCTGAGCCTGTATCAACAGCCCAGCGGTATGGATTTTCGGGCTGGATGGACAGGCAACGCTAAATCAGCCGATTAGCAACGGCACCCTGGCGCCTGGCGCCCCATCGACTGATCCACACCGACCCCACGATGACCATCCCGCCCACGAACAACCGGCCCAGGTTTTCGTGCTGATTCCACAGCAACAGGTTGATCAGCAACCCCACCGGCACGTGCAGGTTGTTCATGACCGCCAGGGTGCCGCCGTTGACCAGGCACGCGCCTTTGTTCCACCAGTACATGCCCAGCGCTGTAGAGCACAGCCCCAGGAATAACAACACGATCCATTGTTGGGGAGCTTCGGGCAAATGCTGCGTATTACCAAACAACAGGAACGCCGGCAAGGCGACGGCCAGTGCCCCCAGGTAGAAATAGCCGAACCTGCGGTAATGAGGCAGATCACTCGGGTAGCGTGCCACCAGATGCTTGTACAACACTTGCCCGGCGGCGTAGGTGAAGTTGGCCACCTGCAACAACAGAAAACCGCCGAAGAAGTCAGAGTCGATCCCGTCGTAGCGAATGACTCCGGCGCCCAGTACAGCGACCAACGCCGCCAACAAGGCCCAAGGGTTGAAACGGCGATTCAGTGCGTCTTCGATCAGGGTTACGTGCAACGGCGTGAGAATGGTGAATAACAGCACTTCGGGCACGGTCAGCACGCGAAAGCTCAAGTACAGGCACACGTAGGTGACCCCGAACTGCAAGGCGCCAATCAGTAGCATGCCGCGCATGAAGCCGGGTTCGACCTGACGCCAGCGTGTCAGCGGAATAAACACTAACCCGGCCAAGACCACCCGAATCAGCACCGCGAAGTAGCTGTCAACGTGCCCTGCCAGGTACACGCCAATCAGGTTGAACGAAAACGCCTGAATCAGCGTCACGAATAATAGATAGCCCATGCTCGCCCCTTTTCAGTGGCGGCGACCTTAGCGTTTCGGGATCAGACAGGCAATAAAAAGCCCGATCAGCACAAAAGGATGATCGGGCAGTGCACCTAAGGAGCAACAGGTACCAAGGGAAGTCGGTGGAGCGCGGGGGTCAGGCGACCTGGGCGAGTTTTGCTTTGGCCTGATTCAGGCCTTTCTCGAGGAAGTCACCGCCCATGTTCAGGCCTTCGGCGTGGATGAAGGTGACGTCGTGGATGCCGACAAAACCGAGCACTTGACGCAGGTAGGGCTCCTGATGGTCGAGGCTGCTGCCCGCATAGATACCGCCACGAGCGGTCAACACATGGGCACGTTTGCCGATGAGCAGCCCCTGAGGACCTGTCTCGCCGTATTTAAAGGTCACGCCAGCACGCAGCACATGGTCGAACCAGGCTTTGAGGGTGCTGGGGATCGCAAAGTTGTACATGGGCGCGGCCAACACCAACACATCTGCTGCGACCAGTTCATCCGTCAGCTGAGTGGAGCGCTCAAGGGCCAGTTGCTCGGTTTCATTGCGTTGCTCGGCTGGTTTCATCCAGCCTCCGAGCAAGGTTGAATCCAGATGCGGCACAGGGTTGATCGCCAGGTCACGCACGGTTATCTGATCCGCCGGATGCGCAGCCTGCCATTGGCTGATGAATTGCTGGGTCAATTGGCGTGAGACCGAGTCTTGCTGGCGGGCGCTGCTTTCAATGATCAGTACGCGGGACATGGGATGTTGCCTCCATCGAAGAGTGTCTTGAGTCGATGGAGTGAAGGTTAAACAGGAGCGAATCGATTAAAAAGCGTAAAAACCTGCTACAAACCATCTAATAAATTGTTTTATCGAAAACGGGGCATTACTCTCGCTGAAGAGCGGAAGCAGCCCCGAGCGCCCGAGCGAGCGTTTTATTTAGGCGCGCAGGTCAGCTTGATCCGCAGTTTGATGATGCTGCGGCTGAACTTGGCTGAGACATCCACACTGCTTTTAGGAGGGATCTGCACCCGCCGAGTACGTGGTGCTTCGGGGCCATTGCTGAACACCACCGTGCACTGCGCATCAGAAGCACCATAGTTGTGCAGCGTAATAGCGCCCATGTCGTAGTCGGTATCGTGGCTTGTGTAGTCGACCTGGGCACCGTTGTATTCCTTTTCCACGTCAATCGGATACGCGAAAGCAGTGACGGGCAACAACGCCAACAACACACAACAGAATTTTTTCATTCGGCAGTCTCCAATTTGGAGTGCCAGCTTAGACAAGAGGAGCGAGTGATGAAAGCGCCCCGCGTGACCCTGGATCAATGGCGGACACTGCAAGCGGTGGTCGACCACGGTGGCTTCGCCCAAGCGGCCGAAGCCTTGCACCGCTCACAGTCTTCCGTGAGCTACACCGTGGCCCGGATGCAAGACCAGCTTGGCGTGCCGTTATTGCGTATCGACGGGCGTAAAGCGGTGTTGACCGACGCTGGCGGGGTGCTCTTGCGTCGCTCCCGGCAGTTGGTCAAGCAGGCCAGCCAACTGGAGGACCTGGCCCACCATATGGAACAAGGCTGGGAGGCAGAGGTACGGCTAGTGGTCGATGCAGCCTACCCTAACGCGCGACTGGTGCGTGCCTTGACCGCGTTCATGCCGCAAAGCCGTGGCTGCCGCGTGCGGTTACGCGAGGAAGTGTTGTCCGGGGTCGAAGAAGTGCTCCTTGAAGGCGTCGCCGATCTGGCCATTAGCGGCTTCAGTATCCCTGGGTACCTGGGGACCGAAATGAGCGCCGTCGAGTTCGTCGCCGTCGCTCACCCTGAGCACCCGCTGCATCAAATGAATCGCGAGTTGAATTTCCAGGACCTGGAAAGTCACCTGCAAGTCGTGATCCGCGACTCCGGCCGTCAACAGCCCCGCGACGTCGGCTGGCTGGGCGCTGAACAACGCTGGACGGTTGGTAGCCTAGCAACCGCCGCAACCTTCGTCAGCAGCGGTTTGGGCTTCGCCTGGCTGCCACGGCACGTGATCGAGCGTGAACTCCAGGAAGGCACACTCAAAGCCCTGCCGCTGGATCAAGGCGGCAGCCGTCATCCGGTGTTCTATCTTTACTCGAGCAAGGACAAATCGCTGGGGCCCGCGACGCAGATTCTGATCGACCTGATCCGCACCTTCGACACGGCCCCGCTGAGCGCCGCATTTGCGGCCCCACAACAAGCCTGACAGGGAAATCGACCATGGCCTTTTTTGAGCATGACGGCTGTTCATTGCACTACGAAGAATATGGTCAGGGTTCGCCGCTGCTATTGGTGCACGGCCTGGGTTCAAGCTGCCAGGACTGGGAATACCAGATCCCGACCCTGGCCGCGCGCTACCGCGTCATTGTCATGGACATGCGCGGCCACGGTCGCTCCGACAAGCCCAACGAGCGCTACAGCATTCCCGGTTTCGCCGCCGACGTCGAAGCGCTGATTGAACATTTGCAGCTGGGGCCGGTGCACCTGGTCGGATTGTCGATGGGCGGTATGATCGGCTTTCAATTGGCGGTCGATCACCCGTCCTTGCTCAAAAGCCTGTGCATCGTGAACAGCGCGCCACAAGTCAAACTCAAAACCGCCAACGACGGCTTGCAATGGGCTAAACGCTGGGGCCTGGGGCGGCTGTTCAGCATGTCCGCCATCGGCAAGGGCCTGGGCCAGACCCTGTTCCCCAAACCCGAGCAAGCCGACCTGCGCAACAAAATCGCCGAGCGCTGGGGGCAAAACGACAAACGCGCTTATCTCGCCAGTTTCGATGCCATCGTCGGTTGGGGCGTGCAGGAAAAACTGTCACGAATCAGTTGCCCGACCCTGATCGTCAGCGCTGATCACGATTACACCCCGGTGGCCTTGAAAGAAGCTTACATGGGCCTGATCCGCCAGGCTCGACTGGTGGTGATCAAGGACTCCCGGCACGCCACGCCGCTGGATCAACCTGAAGCATTCAACCGGGAACTGCTGGCATTTGTCGATGACGCTGAAGCGGCTTCAGGGCGATGAGTGAACCGTAGGGGGCACCTCCATCCGGGCGCTATCCGTTCGGACAGTGCGCCCGGCACTGTCCAAAAAAACCCAAACGTGCTTACCTTGTGCCCTTGATCGCACCCGCATGAATTGCTTTTTTGCAGTCGAAACCACTACCCAGGATCACTGACCCATGCTGAAAAAAATCGTCCTCGCCGCTTGTTCCGTGCTGTTCGCCGCCAATCTGATGGCCGCACAACCGACCGCCAAGCCGACCCACGTGCTGCTGACCACCGACATGGGCGAGATCGTCATCGAGCTTGAAGACACCAAGGCGCCGATCAGCACCCAGAACTTCCTGGGCTATGTCGACAGCGGCTTCTACGCCAACACCATCTTTCACCGGGTCATTCCGGGCTTCATGATTCAGGGCGGCGGGTTTAATCAGTACATGGTACAAAAACCGACCAAAGACCCGATCAAGAACGAAGCCAACAACGGCCTGCACAACGTGCGCGGCACGATCGCAATGGCGCGGACGTCGGACGTAAACTCGGCCACTAGCCAGTTTTTCATCAACCACAAAGACAATGACATGCTCGACAACGGCGCTCGCGACTTCGGTTATGCGGTGTTCGGTAAAGTCATCAAAGGCATGGACGTGGTCGACCAGATCGCTCAGACGCCTACCAGCACCCAAAAAGGCATGCAAAACGTACCCTCAACCCCTGTGTTGATTAAGTCAGCCAAACGTATCGACTAAGTCGATGCACATCGGGCCGCCTGAAACCGCCGTGAGCAACGTCGGAGGCAGGCGGTGTGATGAGGGAAGTTTTTCACCTGCAAGGAGAGCCCGCCGCGGCGGGCGTCAGAACCAATGTTCTATCGTCGTTTTGAACAACTGATCGATATTTTCCGCGACGCCCCCACTGCCGCCCCACCGAACCAAGTCCTGCCGTTTTACATCTATTACCTGCGTCAGGTCTGGCCGAGTTTCGCCGCGTTGTTGGTGGTCGGGCTGATTGGCGCCCTGATCGAAGTCGCGCTGTTCAGTTACCTGAGCCGGATCATCGACCTGGCCCAAGGCACCCCCAATGCCGATTTCTTCAGTGTGCACAGCACTGAGCTGATCTGGATGGCCGTGGTTGCGCTGGTGTTCCGACCGATCTTCGTCGGCCTGCACGACCTGCTGGTGCATCAGACCATCAGTCCTGGCATGACCAGCATGATTCGCTGGCAGAACCACAGCTATGTGCTCAAACAGAGCCTCAACTTTTTCCAGAACGACTTCGCCGGACGCATCGCCCAGCGGATCATGCAGACCGGTAACTCGCTACGTGATTCTGCGGTGCAAGCGGTGGACGCGTTGTGGCATGTGCTGATCTACGCCATCGGCTCGCTGGTGCTGTTCGCCGAAGCCGACTGGCGCCTGATGATCCCGCTGTTGGCCTGGATCGTCTGCTACATCCTCGCCCTGTGCTACTTCGTGCCGAGAGTCAAAGAACGCTCGGTGGTGTCGTCGGAGGCCCGCTCCAAGCTGATGGGTCGGATTGTCGACGGCTACACCAACATCACCACCCTCAAACTGTTCGCTCACACTAATTTCGAGCAGCAATACGCTCGGGAAGCGATCAGAGAACAGACCGAAAAAAGCCAACTGGCCGGTCGGGTGGTCACGTCCATGGACACGGTGATCACCACCATGAACGGGGTGTTGATCGTCAGCACCACCGGCCTGGCGCTGTGGTTGTGGACTCAATCCTCGATTTCGGTCGGCGCCATTGCCCTGGCAACCGGGCTGGCGATCCGCATCGTCAACATGTCCGGCTGGATCATGTGGGTGGTCAACGGCATTTTCGAGAACATCGGCATGGTCCAGGACGGCCTGCAAACCATTGCTCAACCGGTCAGCGTCACCGACCGCGAGTCAGCGCCTGCATTGAAGGTCGAGCGCGGCGGTGTGAAGTTCGAGCATGTCGATTTCCACTACGGCAAAAGCAGCGGCATCATCCACGGCCTGAATCTGGACATCAAACCCGGTGAAAAAATCGGCTTGATCGGGCCATCCGGCGCGGGCAAATCAACGTTGGTCAACCTGCTCCTGCGCCTGTATGACCTACAAGGCGGGCAGATTCTGGTCGATGGGCAGGACATTTCTCACGTTGCCCAGGAAAGCCTGCGCGAACGCATTGGCATGATCACCCAGGACACCTCGCTACTGCACCGTTCAATCCGTGACAACTTGCTCTATGGCAAACCCGACGCCACCGATGCAGAACTGTGGGAAGCGGTGCGCAAGGCTCGCGCCGATGAGTTTATTCCACTGCTATCCGACGCTGAAGGCCGCACAGGCTTCGACGCGCATGTCGGCGAGCGCGGGGTCAAACTGTCGGGTGGTCAACGGCAGCGGATCGCTATTGCCCGCGTACTGCTCAAGGACGCGCCCATCCTGATCATGGACGAGGCGACCTCAGCCCTGGATTCGGAGGTTGAAGCGGCGATCCAGGAAAGTCTGGAAACCCTGATGCAAGGCAAAACGGTGATCGCCATCGCCCACCGACTCTCGACTATCGCCCGCATGGACCGCCTGGTGGTTCTGGAAAAAGGCCAGATCGCCGAGAGCGGCACCCATGCTGAATTGCTGGCCCATGACGGCCTGTATGCGCGGCTGTGGCAGCATCAGACCGGTGGGTTTGTCGGAATTGATTGAAGGTGGCTCGATCAGCTGCCTTGAACCTCAATCCTGCCGATACGGCAACGCTGCTCGAGCCTCTTCGGCGTAGGCCAGGATGCCTTCGCTCTCCTGGTCGAGGAAGTCGCTGACCGCCGCCTTCAACCCTGGATGCGCCAGGTAATGCCAGGAGTGGGTGATGACCGGTTCAAAGCCTCGAATCAACTTGTGTTCGCCCTGAGCGCCGGCATCAAAACGCTGCACCCCATGGGCAATCGCGTAATCCATGCCTTGGTAAAAGCAGGTCTCGAAGTGCAGCCGGTCGAACTCGGCCAGACACCCCCAGTAGCGCCCATAGAAACTGTCGCCGCCAATCAGGCTGAACGCCATCGCCACCGGCCTTGAACCCTGCTTGGCCAAGACCACTCGGATCGCTTCGGGCATACGCTCTGCCAGGAGGCTGAAGAACTCGCGGGTCAGGTACGGCGTTTGTCGACGTACTGCATAGGTGTTGGCATAGCAGGCATACACGAAGTCCCATTGCGCTTCGCTCAGTTGATGGCCTTCGAGCCATTCGAACTCAATGCCCTGCCCCGCCACTTGTTCGCGTTCTTTGCGCATCTGCTTACGCTTACGGGAACTCAAGGCGTCGAGAAAGTCCTGGAAGTCGCGATAACCACGATTCTGCCAATGAAACTGGCAACCCAGCCGCTGCAACCAACCCTGCTGTTCCGCCAGCAAGGTATCGGCCACCGGATCGGTGAAGTTGATGTGCACGCTCGACAGCTTTTCGATTTCGATATAACCGGGCAGGCTCGCCAATAGCTCAATCCCGGCTTCCGGGGTCGCCGACAGCAAACGCGGCCCGCTCACCGGGCTGAACGGCACGGCGACCAACAGCTTCGGGTAATAGTCGATACCGGCGCGTTTGCAGGCATCGGCCCACGCGTGGTCAAACACGTACTCGCCATAGGAATGCCATTTACGGTAGCTGGGCAGCGCCGCAATCAGTTGGCCGTTTTCGTAGTGCAGCAAGTGTTCTGCTCGCCAACCTGAATGTGGGCCGAGGCTGCCGCTGTCTTCCAGTGAGCTGAGGAAGGCGTGGCGTAAAAAAGGCTGGGCAGTGGGCACCAAGGCATCCCACAGCTCAGGTGCCAGCGCTGAAAGGCTGTCCAAACGTTGTAGCGGCATCAGCATTCCCCACGCGTTATCGCACACAAGCCTGGCGAGTATCGCGCATCCTCTGAGTAAGCCGAAATAAAAAAAACGGACGAGACAGCGCCGTTACCACGTCTAAATCCTTGCCGAATACCTGCTGCTCATGCACCAGGTGTCGGCCGATCTAACCCGAATAGGCAATCGGCGCCTCAAAGAGACATCGTCGATCAATGCTTACGCAGAATTACGCTGCCGATTGAGTAGCCAGCACCGAACGAGCTGAGCACGCCCAGTGCGCCACTCGGCAAGTCGTCTTGGTATGTGTGCAGCGCGATCACTGAACCGGCCGAGCTGGTATTGGCGTAAGTGTCGAGAATCACTGGCGCCTCTTCCAGCGAGGCTTCGCGGCCCAGCAGTTTTTTCACAATCAAGTGGTTCATGCTGAGGTTGGCTTGATGCAACCAGAAACGTTTGATGTCCCTGACGTCCAGAGCGTTTTCCTGCAAATGGGTGCCGATCAGCTCTGCCACCATCGGGCACACGTCACGGAACACTTTGCGGCCTTCCTGAACGAACAGCTTGTCCGGGGCACCGATGCCCTCTTCTGCCGCGCGATTGAGGAAGCCGAAGTTGTTACGAATATTGTTGGAGAATTTGGTCAGCAGTTTGGTACTGACAATGTCGAACTGATGCGGTGAGGTCGCCAGGTCCGCGCGTTCAATCACCACCGCCGTAGCGGCGTCGCCGAAGATAAAGTGGCTGTCGCGGTCACGGAAATTCAGGTGGCCGGTGCAGATTTCCGGGCTTATGACCAATACCGCCCGGGCCTGGCCCAACTTAACGGTGTTGCACGCTTGCTGGATGCCGAACGTCGCGGACGAACAAGCAACATTCATGTCAAAGCCGAAACCCTGGACACCCAGCGCTTCCTGAATTTCGATAGAGATCGCCGGATAAGCACGTTGCAGGTTGGAGCAGGCGACAATCACGCCGTCGATATCGGCAGCGGTTTTGCCTGCACGTTGCAAGGCTTGTTCGGCGGCAGCGACGCCCATCTGGCAGAGGATCGACCACTCGTCATTGGAGCGCTCTGGCAAACGCGGCGCCATGCGCAGCGGATCGAGAATGCCTTCCTTGTCCATGACGAAACGGCTTTTGATGCCGGATGCTCTTTCGATAAAAGCTGCGCTCGACTCTGTCAGCGCCTGAACGTCTCCACGCTCAATCGCTGACGCGTTTTCGGCATTGAACAGGGCGACATAGGCATTGAAGGACTGCACCAGCTCATCGTTGGAAATGCTGTTGGCCGGGGTATACAGGCCAGTGCCACTGATGACGACGTTATACACGGTCGTTCCTCTCTTATTGATCGTTGCAAGCAACGACTTGCTGGGCTTGAAGATTGGTACAAACGTACCAATACGTACGAAAAACTGTCCCGTTAAGGCACGGGTTTCAGGTTGGATCACTTGGCAGGCGGGCCGACCTTCGGCGACTGAGCTTCCGTTTTCGCGAATTCACTCGCGAAAACGTCGGCACGGTCAGCAACGTTCTATCAGACAGCCTGCGGACATTGGTGCGAAGTGTGCCATATCGGCCCGATTTTCGCGCTATTCAGCCATCCACCTGGCTCCATTGCTTACTCAGACGCTTGTCCGAAACCGGAATTTTTGTCCCCAACTGCTGGGCAAACAGCGACACGCGATACTCCTCCAGCCACCAGCGATACAGCACCAACTCAGCGTCGCGCTTGCCTTCCTGGGCATGCTTGCTGGCGCGGGCCTGATACTGAGCCCACAAGCCCGCCAGTTCGATGCTCCAGACCCGGTCTTTCTGCACTTGGCCAGGTAGTTTTTCCAGGCGCATTTCGATGGATTTCAAATAGCGCGGCAGCTCCTTGAGCCACTGTGCAGGCGTTTCGCGGACGAAGCCCGGATACACCAGATACTTCAACTGCGACTTGATGTCGTTGAGCGCTACCGCCTGCGCCAGATCAATCTTGCCCTTGAAGCGCTTTTGCAGGCCATGCCACAGGGTCAGGATATCCAGTGTCAGTTTCGCCAGGCGCTCAGCATGCTCGGTCCAGCCGGCACGTTTGCGTTCGGCCAGTGCTGCCAGCCCGGCACCGTCACGCGGCAGGCTGTCTTCGCCATCGAGAATGCAGCTGTCGAGGCTGGCCAACAGAATGTCTTCGATCAACCCATCGACCCGGCCCAGCTCGCGGTGGAGCAACGCCAGTTCGGTCTGCCCCGGCAATTTGCTGCGCAGGAACTTGGCGGGTTCGGCGAGTTGCTGCAACAGCAGACGCTGCAAGGCTCGGCGGTGTTGATACTCGGCCTCAGCAGGCGTCGAGAAGCGCCCTTCCTTGACCGTGCCCGACTCTTCGACCAGCGCCGGGTAAACCGTCATCGACAGGCCCGCGATGTTTTGTTGGGTTTTTTCGGCTACCGGGGCGAAGATTTTGGCCTCGACAGGCAACTGGCTTTTCGAGGTGTGCGGCGCAGCCAATGCCGCTTGGCTGGCCTCGGCGAAACGCGCGGTCAACTCGGCCAAATCACGCCCTTCGCCGAGGAATTTCCCGCTGCCGTCAAGGATTTCCAGGTTCATCTTCAGGTGATTTTCAAGCTGCTGGGTCGCTTCGACCCAGGCTTCGTCCGTCACTCGCGCGCCGGTCATGCGCAGCAATTCACGACCCAGCGCATGGGGCAACGAGCCCTCGCCGAAGGTGATGCGCTGCAGGGCCGCCTTGATGAAGTCGGGCACCGGCACAAAGTTTTTGCGAACCGCCTTGGGCAGGTTGCGCACCAACGCGATGCATTTGGTTTCCAGCAACCCCGGTACCAGCCATTCCAGACGCTCGCCAGGCAATACCGGCAGCAACGGCGCGGGCACCCGCAGGGTTACCCCGTCGCGCGGATGATTGGGCTCGAAGTGATAACTCAGGGCCAGGGTCAGATCGCCCAGGCGCAGGGTGTCCGGGTAATACGCGGCCGTGATTTCGCTGGCTTCGCGGGCCAGCACGTCTTCTTCGCGCATGATCAGCAGCTGCGGATTTTTCTGGCTTTCGACCTTGTACCAACTGTCGAAGGTCGCGGTTTGATGAATCTCCGCCGGGACCCGTGCTTCGTAGAAACTGAATAGCGTGTCTTCGTCGGCCAGGATGTCACGACGGCGGGCCTTGGCCTCCAGTTCGTCGAGTTGTTCCAGCAACTGAGTGTTGGCGGTCAGGCATTTAGCCCGCGAAAGAATCTCGCCACGCACCAGCCCTTCACGGATAAACAGTTCACGGGATACCTGAGGATCGATCGGCCCGTAATGCACCGGACGCCGACCGACCACGATCAGGCCGAACAACGTGATCTGCTCGAACGCAACGACCTGGCCGCGCTTTTTCTCCCAATGCGGCTCGAAATGGTTCTTCTTGATCAGGTGCCCGGCCAACGGCTCGATCCAGTCCGCATCGATCTTGGCCACCATGCGCGCGTAGAGCTTGGTGGTCTCCACCAGCTCGGCGGCCATCAGCCATTGCGGGCGTTTCTTGCCCAGCCCGGACGACGGATGAATCCAGAACCGCCGCTGGCGCGCGCCGAGGTAATCACCGTCTTCGGTCTTCTGCCCGATTTGGCTGAGCAAGCCCGACAGCACGGCCTTGTGCAACTTGGTGTAATCGGCCGGTTCGTGGTTGACCGTTAACTGCAGGTCACGGCAGATCAGGCTCAATTGCCGATGGGAATCGCGCCACTCGCGCAGGCGCAGGTAGTTGAGGAAGTTTTTGCGGCACCAGTTGCGTAGCGGGCTGGCAGTCAGGGCCAGGCGTTGTTCTTCAAAACCGCGCCACAAATTGACCAACCCGGCAAAGTCGGAATCGATGTCCTTCCATTGCGCATGGGCCTGATCCGCCGCCTGCTGCCGCTCGGGCGGACGTTCTCGTACGTCCTGCACGGACATGGCGCTGGCAACGATCAAGACTTCCTGCAAGCTGCCTTGTTTGGCCGCCTCCAGCAACATGCGCCCCATGCGCGGGTCCACCGGCAAACGTGCCAACTGGCGACCCAGCGATGTCAGTTGGTTCTCGCGGTTGACCGCCGACAGCTCTTGCAACAGGTTGAAACCGTCGCTGATGGCCTTGCCATCGGGTGGCTCGATAAAGGGGAAGTCGGTGATCTCGCCCAGACGCAGATGGAGCATCTGCAGAATCACGGCCGCCAGGTTGGTCCGCAGGATTTCCGGATCAGTGAACTCCGGTCTGCCGTTGAAGTCCTCCTCGCTGTACAAGCGCACGCACAGCCCCGGCTCGACCCGGCCGCAACGGCCTTTGCGCTGGTTGGCGCTGGCTTGCGAAACCGCTTCGATGGGCAGACGCTGAACCTTGGCGCGATAGCTGTAACGGCTGATCCGCGCAGTACCGCTGTCAATCACGTAGCGAATGCCTGGCACCGTCAACGAGGTTTCGGCAACGTTGGTCGCCAGCACCACACGCCGTCCAGGATGGGACTGGAAAATCCGCTGCTGTTCAGCCGGAGACAGGCGTGCGTACAACGGCAGGATTTCAGTGTGTTTGAGTTGGGCCTTGCGCAGCATCTCGGCGGCATCACGGATTTCCCGTTCGCCCGGCAAAAACACCAGCACATCGCCGGGGCTCTTGCGTTCGCTACGCTCGAACGCTTCCAGTTCATCAAGGGTCGCCAGAATCGCCTGATCGACCGTCAAGTCGTCCTCGACCGCATTGCCCTCTTCGTCCTGCTGGGACGTCAGAGGGCGGTACCAGGTTTCCACCGGAAACGTGCGACCCGAGACTTCGACAATCGGCGCGTCATTGAAATGCTCGGAGAAACGCTGCAGGTCGATGGTCGCCGAGGTGATGATGAGTTTCAGGTCAGGGCGACGCGGCAGCAGGGTTTTCAAGTAGCCGAGCAGGAAGTCGATGTTCAGGCTGCGTTCGTGAGCTTCGTCGACGATGATCGTGTCGTAGCGTTCCAGGTAGCGGTCGTGCTGGGTTTCAGCCAGCAGAATACCGTCGGTCATCAGCTTGATCAGGGTGTTGCTGTCACTTTGATCTTCGAAACGCACTTGATAGCCAACCAGCGCGCCCAGCGGCGTCCCCAGTTCTTCGGCGACCCGGCTTGCCACGCTGCGCGCAGCGATCCGGCGCGGCTGGGTATGACCGATCAGGCCGTGCTGCCCACGACCGATTTCCAGGCAGATCTTCGGCAACTGCGTGGTTTTGCCTGACCCGGTTTCGCCCGCAATGATCAGCACCTGATGCTTGAGCAACGCCGCTTTGATCTCGTCGCGCTTGGCGGCAATCGGCAGGCTGTCGTCGTAGCGAATCACCGGCAGGCTGTCGCGCCGGGCCGTGACCTGGGCAAAAGACGCCTGCACGCGCGCCGTCCACTGCGCCAGCTTGGCCTCGTTGGGCTTCTTTTGAAGCTCATGCAACTGACGACGAAAGCGATGACGATCAGAAATCATCGCGTGGTCGAGGTTTCTCAGCAATTGGTCGATGGAGGGCGATTCGTCAGTCATCAGGTGCGCAGAGTCTTTTGATGGGTGCAAAGGCGGGGATTGTCGCACAACACAATCCCTGTAGGCGCTGCCGGAGGCTGCGATTGGCCGCGAAGCGGTCATACGGACCTTATCGCGGGCAAGCGCGCCTACAAAAACAATCAAGCCCCGCATCGGCGGGGCTTGGGGTGTAGCGCTGCCTGGCTTATTTTTTCAGCCCGAGTTTTTTCAGTTCTTCATCACGCAGTTCCCGGCGCAGGATCTTGCCGACGTTGGTGGTCGGCAGCGCGTCGCGAAATTCGACCGACTTCGGCACTTTATAGCCCGTGACATTGGCACGCATGTGTTCCATGACCTGGTCTTTGGTCAGGGTCACACCCGGTTTGACGACGATGAACAGCTTGATCGCCTCACCAGATTTTTCGTCAGGGATACCGATGGCGGCGCACTGCAGAACGCCGGGCAACATCACCAGCACGTCTTCAAGTTCGTTGGGGTAGACGTTGAAACCGGAGATCAGAATCATATCTTTCTTGCGATCGACAATGCGCAAGTAACCGTCTGGCTGGATGATCGCGATGTCGCCGGTTTTCAACCAGCCCTCGGCGTCGAGCATTTCATCGGTGGCTTCCTGATTGTGCCAGTAGCCCTTCATGACTTGCGGGCCTTTGACACACAACTCACCGACCCCGCCCAACGGCAACTCATTGCCTTCGTCGTCGATCACCCGGCACAACGTGGATGGCACCGGAATACCGATGGTGCCCACCTGTATCTTCTGGATCGGATTGACCGTGGCCACCGGGCTGGTTTCGGTCATGCCGTAACCTTCGCAGATCGCGCAGCCGGTCACTGCTTCCCAGCGCTCGGCGGCGGCCAATTGCAGGGCCATGCCGCCGGACAGGGTGACTTTCAAGGCAGAGAAGTCGAGTTTGCGGAACGCTTCGTTATTGCACAGCGCCACGAACAAGGTGTTGAGGCCGACAAAACCACTGAACTTCCACTTCGAGAGCTCCTTGACCATCGCCGGCAGGTCGCGCGGGTTGCTGATCAGGATGTTGTGGTTGCCGATCAGCATCATCGACATGCAGTGAAAGGTGAAGGCATAGATGTGATACAGCGGCAGCGGCGTGATCAGAATCTCGCACCCTTCATGCAGGTTGGAGCCCATCAGCGCCTTGCATTGCAGCATGTTGGCGATCAGGTTGCGGTGGGTCAGCATGGCACCCTTGGCCACACCTGTGGTGCCGCCGGTGTACTGCAACACTGCGACGTCGCTACTGACAGGCGAAGCGTCCTTCACCGGCTGACCACGGCCCTTGCTCAGCACATCGTTGAGTTTGATCGCCTTGGGCAAGTGGTACGCCGGGACCATTTTCTTCACGTACTTGATCACGCTGTTGATCAGCAGACGCTTGAGCGGTGACAGCATATCCGCCACTTCGGTAACGATGACGTACTGAACCTGGGTCTTGGGCACCACTTTTTCGGCCAGGTGCGCCATGTTCGCCAGGCACACCAGCGCCTTCGCGCCAGAGTCGTTGAACTGATGTTCCATCTCCCGCGCGGTGTACAGCGGGTTGGTGTTGACCACGATCAAGCCGGCGCGGATAGCTCCAAACACAGCGATCGGGTACTGCAGCAAATTGGGCAACTGCACGGCGATACGGTCGCCCGGTTGCAGGTTGGTGTGCTGCTGCAGATAAGCAGCAAACGCACCCGATAATTCATACAGCTCACCGTAAGTGAGGGTCTTGCCCAGGTTGCTGAAAGCCGGTTTATTGGCGAAACGCTCACAAGACTGCTTCAATACCGCCTGAATATTTGGATACTCGTCAGGATTGATATCGGCAGCAATGCCAGACGGATATTTATCCTTCCAGAAATTTTCGATCATGGAAGCCGACTCCTCAGCGACAGCGAATTCTACACACCGCTTGAATGCGATTATTTTTTTGTGTTTTGTTGCGGGCTTTTTTGCTTGCCAATGGGGCAAAAAGCGGGCCGAGAGTAGCAGCTTTGCCATGGGTCGACTAGAGCCAATAGCGGCCCATATAGTCACAATTGTGACTTTTTAATATTCTCAGGTCACATTTAGAGCAAAGATACTATTCAGCGAGAACCGGAGTGTCAGGGACACCGCGATGGCGGTATTTCAGATATTCCGCGTCAAACCGCTCGCGAATAAATTCGCGCCCACAGATTTGTGAATAACCTGTGGGCGCGAGTTTATTCGCGATGTCGATGTGTCTGGCACACCGCTTTACGGGACTAATGTCTCAGGCAATATCACGCAACTCACGGCGCAGGATTTTGCCCACAGGGGTCATCGGCAATGAGTCGCGCAGCACGATGTGTTTGGGCACTTTGTAGGCGGTGAAGTTTTCTTTGCAGTAGGCCTTGAGTTCTTCAACACTCACGCCCGACTCCCGCGCCACCACGAACAGCTTCACCGCTTCGCCCGAGCGATCGTCCGGCACGCCGATCACCGCACAACTGGCGACCTGGGGGTGTGCCATGACGACATCTTCGATTTCATTGGGGTACACGTTGAAGCCGGAGACGATGATCATGTCTTTCTTGCGGTCGACGATGCGTACAAAGCCGTCCGGATCAATGACCGCGATGTCGCCGGTCTTCAACCAGCCGTCAGCATCCAGCACCTCGTCGGTGGCCTCAGGTCGCTGCCAATACCCCTTCATCACCTGCGGGCCCTGGATGCACAGTTCGCCACGCTCTCCAATCGCCAGCTCGACCCCGTTGTCATCGATAATTTTCAACGCCGTACCGGGGACAGGAATCCCCACCGTGCCCAGCCGCGCCTGATCGCCGTATGGGTTGGTACAGGCCACCGGGGAGGTTTCGGTCAAGCCGTAACCTTCAACAATTCGGCAACCGGTAAGTTGCTGCCAGCGTTCGGCCGTGGCCTTGACCAGCGCGGTGCCTCCGGAGTTGGTGAGTTTGAGGTTAGAGAAGTCCAGGCTTTTGAAATCAGGGTGCTCCATCAAGGCCACGAACAATGTGTTCAGCCCCAACAACGCCGAGAAGCGCCATTTTTTCAGCTCCTTGATGAAGCCGCCGATGTCCCGTGGGTTGGTGATCAGTACGTTATGGTTGCCGCTGACCATCATGCACATGCAGTTCGCGGTGAAGGCATAGATGTGATAAAGCGGCAACGGCGCGATCATCACTTCGCTGCCCTGTTTGAAAAGTTGGCTGCCGTCCGGGCCATGCTGCGACATGCAGGCATAAACCTGCTGCATGTTCGCCACCAGATTGCCATGGGTGAGCATCGCGCCTTTGGGCAAACCGGTGGTGCCACCGGTGTATTGCAGCACCGCAATATCGTCACTGCTGACCTTGACCCCTTGCAAATGATGGCCGCGCCCCAGCTTCAATACGCTCTTGAACGGGACGGCCTGCGGCAGGCTGAACGCAGGGACCATCTTTTTTACTTTGTCGACCAGGGTATTGACCAACCAGCCTTTGGCCGCAGGCTGCATATCGCCCATTTTTACTTCGATCAGGTACTGGATATCGGTGTCAGGCAGAACGTCCTGCACCAGCTTGCCGAAAATATTCAGGTAGACCAGTGCACGGGCACCTGAGTCCTTGAACTGATGGCGCATTTCGCGAGCGGTGTACAGTGGGTTGGTGTTGACCACGATCAGGCCGGCACGCAACGCGCCAAACACCGCAATCGGGTATTGCAGCAGGTTGGGCATTTGCACCGCGATGCGATCACCCGGCTGCAGGTCAGTCTGTGTTTGCAGGTAGGCGGTGAACGCCGCCGAGTAACGTTCCAGCTCGGCGTAAGTGAGGGTTACCCCCATATTGCTGAAAGCCGGGCGATCAGCGAACGTCTTGCAGCAGCGCTCGAATACCTCGTTCACTGACCTGTAAGCGCCGAGGTCCACCTCAGAGAGCACGCCTGCGGGCCGTTTGTCGTTCCAGAATTCAGGTTGCATTGTTTTTTTGTCCTTTTACCTGAGTGTGTCTGGCCCGCTGCATTAAAAGCGGGGCTTGCCGGACGTTAGCAGCTAACACCCACAAGGCAAATAGCGCGCAGTGCGTCATCAACAACGTGAATCTTACTGCTGGTCGGTCTGCAATTTGTCGATGCGCTATACACTGCAAACAGTCGGTCACGCAGGGCATAAGGAATCGCCATGAGTCATGATGCTTTCTGGCTTGATACCCACGATCACAGTCGCCTCTACGTCAGTCATTGGCAGCCATCTGTCACGCCCAGGGCAGTGGTGATGCTGTCGCATGGAATGGCCGAGCACAGCGCTCGCTATGAGCGGTTCGGCACAGCCTTGACTGCCGCGGGTTTCGAGCTCTACGTCCCTGATCAGCGGGGGCATGGTAAAACCGCCGCCCACGGCGTGCTTGGGCACTACGCCGATAAAAACGGCTGGAACAAAGTGGTGGGTGATCTGGCCTGTCTGAGGCAGTACATCGCCCAGACGCATCCCGACCTGCCGGTATTCCTGATGGGCCACAGCATGGGCAGCTATATTGCCCTGGCGTATCTGTTGCTACACAGCGCCGGCCTGCAAGGCGCGATTCTCAGCGGGTCGAACTTTCAGCCGGTTTCGCTTTATCGCAGCGCCCGCCTGATCGCCTGGTTGGAGTGCTGGCGCCAAGGGCCAACCGGGCGCAGTGCGTTGATCGAATGGCTATCATTCGGTTCGTTCAATAAAGCGTTCAAACCCATGCGTACGGCGTTCGACTGGCTCAGCCGCGATCCGCAAGAAGTCGACCGCTACGTCAACGATCCGTTATGCGGCTTCCGCTGTACCAACCAATTCTGGCTCGACATGCTCGCCGGGTTGCAGCACATCAGCAAACCGGCGAACCTTGAACAGATTGATCCAGGCATACCCCTGCTGGTGGTCGGCGGCGAATGTGATCCCGTCAGCAATGGCACGCGTCTCAAAGACCTTGCCGACGCCTTGATTTCGGCGGGCAATCAAGCGGTAGAGCTGAAAATTTACCCACAGGCGCGGCACGAACTGCTCAATGAAACCAACCGCGATGAAGTCACTCGTGATTTACTCACATGGCTGGAGCACGCTCTGGCCAATCCACGACCTCCGCGCACCGAATGAATGAATCGGTTTTTTCAAGACATCGATACGTAAATCGTCAACCAACACGCCACAGGATTATTCAATGACTCAAGTCACCAATACGCCTTACGAAGCTCTCGAAGTCGGCCAGACCGCCAGCTACAGCAAAACTGTCGAAGAGCGTGATATCCAGTTGTTCGCTGCGATGTCGGGCGATCACAACCCGGTGCACCTTGATCCTGAATTCGCAGCCCAAAGCATGTTCAAGGAGCGTATCGCTCACGGCATGTTCAGCGGCGCACTGATCAGCGCGGCAGTCGCGTGTGAGTTGCCTGGACCGGGCACTATTTATATCGGTCAGCAAATGAGTTTTCAGAAGCCAGTGAAAATTGGCGACACCCTGACCGTGCGCCTGGAAATTCTGGAAAAGCTGCCAAAATTCCGCGTGCGCATCGCTACCCGTGTATTCAACCAGCGGGATGAACTGGTGGTTGATGGCGAAGCAGAGATCCTCGCCCCTCGCAAGCAACAGACGGTCACCCTGCCGACCTTGCCGCCTATCAGCATCGGCTGAGGTCACCGCGCCCGCACTTTGGTGCGGGCACGACTAAAGTCGAAACGAAAAAAAGGCGACCGAAGTCGCCCAAAGTGCCTTGCGTGCTCATGTACCGAAACGACTCTCAGCCTTACTTGCGCTTATGCGAGTCCTTCCAGATAAAAACTCCCAGGCCTGCGAAAAACAACACCATCAAGCCCACGGTGACAACACCGGCGACAACCACATTATCGAGAAACATAACCGCCTCCCCTGACCTGCCTTGTTCGATAGGGCTAGGTTAGCCAAGGTGACGGTGGGGGAAATTGACCCAGATCAAGCGCCACCGCGACAGCCCACGGCAGGTCGCTAATAACTGATCTGTGTCAAAAAACAGGAGGGAGGGAAGCCAGCAATCAGGGTTTTTTCGGTTTGCCCTTGGGCTTTTTCTTGCCTTTGCCCATCGGCAGCGCCTGCTCGAAAGCCTTGCGCACTTCGTTGAGGCGCTTGTCATTGAGGTCGTGCGTGCGTTTGGCGCGTTCAGCGCCCAAGTCTATCAATTTGTCGTCTTCGCTCATGGTCTGCACGTCTTGACTACGGGGATGCTGCCAATAATGCGGGGTGGCGGCGGCCATGACCAGTGGTGATCTGCCTTCTTACACGACAAAACCGTTCAGCGTGACCAGGCATGCAGAGAACCTGTGAAAGACGTCCGAACAACTCAAACCTCTACATCCACCCATAAGCCCTGCCTTGGCTCATCATCCATCAACGCCACCACTGGCACAGTGTTGTCGGCGTTCAATGAATCGCCCGGAACGGCCAGCGGTTCTTCCTGTGCATCCTGATGACCTTTGCCGCGTTGCCGTTCGCGCTGACGCCGCTGCTCTTCACGCAACATGATCGCGGTCTGTTCGGGATCGCGTTTGCGCAGGTCGATAGTGCTTTCGTTAGAACTCGGCTGTACCGGCACCACAGGCGGGATTTCCGGCCTTTGCTTGACGGGGTCGAGTTGCGAGGTGACTGGCACTGCACTCAGCGGAATCATTGGTGGCAGCATGTGTGGTTGTTCTCCTTATTAGCAAGCTGTCGGCTGCCGGTTCGTCGACTTGAGCCGCTTGACGCAAGACTTTCGACTATGTTCCGGCCCACAAGTGCCTTGCACGACCCTGTGCGAGGGCCCGTATCCAATGAATACGGGCTGTTTTGACGGGGCGCTTTGGTTTGGGCGCCCTGATCCGTTAATATAGTCGGCTTTTCACGGCGGGAGTCAGGCAGCATGGCGCAGCAGTATCAACCGGGGCAACGCTGGATTAGTGACAGCGAAGCCGAGCTGGGTTTAGGCACCGTTCTGGCGCAAGACGGCCGCTTGTTGACCGTGCTCTACCCGGCCACTGGCGATACCCGCCAGTACGCACTGCGCAATGCACCGCTTACACGCGTGCGCTTTTCGCCAGGTGACGTGATCACGCACTTCGAAAGCTGGAAGATGACCGTACGCGAAGTCGACGACGTCGACGGCTTACTGGTCTACCACGGCCTCAACGCCCAGAATGAACCTGTCACCCTGCCGGAAACCCAGCTGTCGAACTTCATTCAGTTCCGCTTGGCCTCTGACCGCTTGTTCGCCGGACAGATCGATCCGCTGGCCTGGTTCTCGCTGCGTTACCACACACTCGAGCACACCAGCCGCCAGTTGCAGTCCTCACTGTGGGGCCTGGGCGGCGTTCGTGCGCAGCCCATTGCTCACCAATTGCACATCGCCCGCGAAGTCGCTGACCGTATCGCGCCACGGGTTCTGCTGGCAGACGAAGTAGGCCTGGGTAAAACCATCGAAGCCGGTCTGGTGATCCATCGCCAATTGCTGTCTGGCCGCGCCAATCGAGTGCTGATCCTGGTTCCGGAAAACCTCCAGCACCAATGGCTGGTGGAGATGCGTCGCCGTTTCAACCTGCAAGTGGCGTTGTTCGACGCCGAGCGCTTTATCGAAAGCGATGCCAGCAACCCCTTTGAAGACACGCAACTGGCGCTGGTCGCGCTGGAGTGGCTGGTCGACGACGAAAAGGCCCAGGACGCGCTGTTTGCCGCTGGCTGGGATTTACTGGTGGTCGACGAAGCTCACCACTTGGTCTGGCATGAAGAACAAGCCAGCCCTGAATACTCACTGGTCGAGCAGTTGGCGCAAGTCATACCCGGCGTTCTGTTGCTGACCGCCACCCCGGAACAACTGGGTCAAGACAGCCACTTCGCTCGTCTGCGCCTGCTCGATCCGAATCGTTTCCATGACCTGCACGCGTTTCGTGCAGAAAGCGAAAACTATCGCCCTGTGGCCGAAGCCGTGCAGGAGTTGCTCGATCAGGGCCGCCTGTCACCTAAAGCACACGAAACCATCCACGGATTTCTGGGTGTCGAAGGCGAAGCCCTGCTGGGCGCGGTGGCTGACGGCGATACCGAAGCCAGTGCACGCCTGATCCGCGAATTGCTTGACCGCCATGGCACCGGCCGCGTGCTGTTCCGCAACACCCGGGCTGCCGTGCAAGGCTTTCCGGAGCGCAAACTGCACCCGTATCCACTGCCCTGCCCGGCCGAATACCTGGAATTGCCGGTGGGCGAACATGCCGACCTGTACCCGGAAGTCAGCTTCCAGTCGCAGCCAGACGTCACTGAAGAAGAACGCTGGTGGCGCTTTGACCCGCGGGTCGACTGGTTGATCGACACCCTGAAAATGCTCAAGCGCGTCAAAGTGCTGGTGATCTGCGCTCACGCCGAAACCGCGATGGACCTCGAAGACGCGCTGCGCGTGCGTTCAGGTATCCCCGCCACCGTGTTCCACGAAGGGATGAACATCCTCGAACGTGATCGCGCCGCAGCGTATTTCGCCGATGAAGAGTTTGGCGCGCAAGTGCTGATCTGTTCGGAAATCGGTAGCGAAGGCCGCAACTTCCAGTTCGCCCACCACCTGGTACTGTTCGATCTGCCGGCGCACCCAGACTTGCTGGAACAACGGATCGGTCGTCTCGACCGGATCGGCCAGAAGCACATCATCGAGCTGCATGTACCGTATCTGGAAACCAGCCCGCAAGAGCGTCTGTTCCAGTGGTATCACGAAGCGCTGAACGCCTTCCTTAATACCTGCCCGACCGGTAACGCTCTGCAACACCAATTCGGCCCGCGCCTGCTCCCGCTTCTGGAAAGTGGCGATGACGATGAGTGGCAAGCCCTGGTCGACGCGGCACGCGAGGAACGCATCCGCCTGGAAGGTGAACTGCACAGCGGTCGCGACCGATTGCTGGAGCTCAACTCTGGCGGTGCTGGCGAAGGTCAGGCGCTGGTTGAAGCAATTCTCGAACAGGACGATCAGTTCACCCTGCCGATCTACATGGAAACCCTGTTCGACGCCTTTGGTATCGACAGTGAGGACCATTCGGAAAACGCGCTGATCCTCAAGCCAAGCGAAAAAATGCTCGACGCCAGCTTTCCGCTGGGCGATGACGAAGGCGTGACCATCACCTACGACCGCAATCAGGCGCTCGCGCGTGAAGACATGCAGTTCATCACGTGGGAACACCCGATGGTCCAGGGCGGCATGGACTTGGTATTGGCCGGTTCCATGGGCAACACCGCCGTAGCGCTGATCAAGAACAAGGCGCTGAAACCCGGCACCGTGTTGCTGGAACTGCTCTACGTCAGTGAGGTGGTTGCACCTCGCTCGTTGCAGCTGGGTCGCTACCTGCCTCCAGCGGCATTGCGCTGCTTGCTCGATACCAATGGCAACGATCTGTCGGGCCGTGTTTCGTTCGTGACCTTGAACGAGCAGCTGGAAAGCGTACCGCGTGCCAGCGCCAACAAATTCATCCAGGCGCAGCGCGATGTGCTCAACCCGCAGATCAATGCGGGCGAAGCCAAGATCGCGCCGAAACACGCCGAGCGCGTGGCTGAGGCGCAACGTCGACTGGCCGCCGAGACCGACGAAGAACTGGCACGCCTGACCGCTCTGCAAGCGGTCAATCCGACCGTGCGCGACAGCGAACTGGTCGCGCTGCGTAAACAACGCGAACAGGGCCTGGCCATGCTTGAAAAAGCAGCGCTACGTCTGGAAGCGATTCGGGTGTTGGTAGCCGGTTGATCTGCTGACTGCTTGAACGACAAAGCCCGCTGATGCGGGCTTTGTCGTTCAAGCACATGACTGGCGATTGAGCTGGCACCGCCTTCGCGAATAGACCGAAGAGGTGTTTCAGGCCGTCACCGCAGGCATATCCGGCTCATCCGCCACCATTCCCACTTTCATCCGCTCGGCATCTCGAGCGAAGCAGCGCGACGCCTGGAGCAGGAACAACAGCGTCAGGAACAGCGCCACCGGAATCAGATACATCGCGTCGTGCAAGCCATCGGCCTTGAACACTTCGCTCATCTCCCCGGCACCCGCCGACAACATCGCCGAATGGGCGAAATAGTCGGACAGCAGTCCGACTACCACCGGCCCAAGCCCTCCTCCCAACAGATACAACCCGGCGAAGAACAACGCCATGGCGGTGGCCCGCAGGCGCGGCTCGACCACATCCTGGATCGCCGTGTAGACGCATGTGTAAAAGTTGTAGGAAAACAGCCAGCCCACGCTGAACACGCCGACGAACAGGCCTATTTCAATGCGTCCAGAATGCAGCGCGTACCCCGTAGCGATGGCCGCAACCAGCATGCTGACGGCGGCAAACAGCAGGCGTCCATTGGCGACACGCTGATGGATCTTGTCGGCGACCCAGCCGCCAAGGGTCAGGCCGAACAACCCCGTCACACCCACGATCAGCCCGGTCGCCATGGCGGCATCCTGCAACGGCAACAAAAAATAGCGCTGCAGCATGGGCACCATGAACGAGTTGCAGGCGTAGGTGGCGAAGTTGAACGTCAGGCCCGCCAATACCAGCCAGCCAAAGGTAGGAATCGATAACACTCGACGAATCGGCTTGTCGATTTTCTCTTCGGAGATCCGCATGCTTTCGGCGGCACCGCGCTTGGGCTCGCGGATAAAAAACATGAAGATTGCCAGGAGCAAACCGGGTACTG
The DNA here is from genome assembly GCF_034314155.1 of Pseudomonas sp. 5C2. Lineage (NCBI taxonomy): Bacteria > Pseudomonadati > Pseudomonadota > Gammaproteobacteria > Pseudomonadales > Pseudomonadaceae > Pseudomonas > Pseudomonas sp. 5C2. The sequence goes on from NZ_JAVIWH010000002.1 coordinate 2,857,294, forward strand.
CCGCAATGAAGAACGGCGCGCGCCAACTGCCGAATGCCTGGACCAACGCACCGGTAGTGAAGAACGCCAATACCAGCCCCAGCGGTAGACCAAGCATGAAAACACCCATGGCCCTCCCGCGACGGTGGGCCGGGAACAGGTCCCCGATCAGCGAGTTGGCCGCCGGTGCGTAGCTGGCTTCACCGATACCAATGCCCATGCGCACCAGCAGGAACGCCCAAAAACTCCCAACCAGGCCATTGGCCGCTGTCAGCCCGCTCCACACCGCCAGGCCCCAGCCCATTAATTTGCGCCGCGAACCGGTGTCGGCTATCCGACCTAACGGCAGCCCGGCAATGGCATAAACCACGGTGAATGCGGTACCGATGATGCCGATCTGAAAATCGCTCAGATGCCATTCCATGCGGATTGGCTCGATGATGATCGCCGGAAGGGTGCGGTCGAAGAAATTGAACAGATTTGCCAGGAACAGCAGGAACAGAATGCGCCAGGCATTCTCCGCTTGGGTCGAGTTCTGCATGTGGGGTCCGTCTCTTTTATTGTTATTCAATTGGCTTTCAACACACCCAACCGACAACGAGCTTACGAACTTCAAGCCTGCTGCAGCCGAGCCTGGAAGTTCCAATCTAGAACCCGCAAACACAACTGTCTGTAAACATTCGTCACGCTGATAGGGGGTAATGGGCAGGGCACGCAGAACACCCCCAACCCCAACCCGACAGCCTGGTGACCGGGTGCGAAACTACCGAAAACCTGTTGACCAAGACCCTTGACGGACTCGTCAGCGCATCGATTGCGCACTCTGCCGACTGACCGTACACCGTCACCACGAGCATTCAGCTGACTACTGGGTGCTTGAGACTACGCAATACCCTAGGCCCACTAGGGGTAACCCCTATCGATCAAGCTCAAGACGCACTGTAAAGTCGTAATTTCTTTCTCTGTGATGGCCCGATAACACTAGTCGAGCAGCCATCCTTTCCAGGCATATGGCGCACGATGACAAAAAAAAACGATCCGGCCAGCGCGGCATTAGAGTTCCCGTCTATTGCTCCTCTCGCCCCGCGCGGCGTTTACAGTCCGCAGCCAATGCCAGCGCACCAGTACCTGTATTTCACCGAGACCGACACTGATCGTATCCTCGATAATCTGGACGGTCTGCGTGACATCGTGTTCCCACCTTCGATTCACATCGATGACCAAGACGAATTGCGCCGCGACCAACAGTTCCCGTCGGTGTGCCTGATCGGCCTGGGTCGTTGCGGGTCGAACATTGCGCTGGATGTCGCCGAGTTGGTGTACAACGCACGGAAGTTCTACCTTAACCAGTTCAGCAATGAAGACCGTCTGGCAGACGAGAAAGGTTACAGCCCGGCCCGCTGGATTCGTAACAACCTGCGCCTGGTACAAAACAAGTCGGCCAAACCGGTATTCCTGGTGGAGCCGCTGGTGATGCTGGGTGACCTGGACAAGGACATCGCCGGGCGCATCCGCTTCTCCCGCAAGGGCGAAAAAGGAGGCTTCATCAATGACTACAGCAAAATGAAAATAATGGACCTGTCCGAGGTCCATGCGGGCGGCGCTGGTAACGCGCCGATTCTCGGTCAGTACCTGGCCAAGATCATCCTGAACAAAGACACGCAAAACTTCTCCAGTACCGACTGGAAACTGATTCACTCGTACCTGATTGATTCCTGCGGGATCAAGGCCAACCAGTCGCGCCTGTATTTCTATATCTTCAGCGCCGGCGGTGGCACCGGTTCAGGCATGGCTTCAGAGTTCGGCCTGGCACAGCAGTACTCGTACATGAACAAGACGTTTGACACCAAACCGATGGGTGAAAACGACGGCAAGCGTGGCCGCTCCTTCGTCTTTGAACCTATTTTCACCAGCGGCATCTGCATCCTGCCGAACATTTCCGACCACCGCAGTGAAATGTCCGAAGCCCTGCACATCAACGCCGGACGACTGCTGTGCAAGTATCTCGCGGAAGAATGGGACTTCTCCTACAACTTCGAGAACGAAGACAGCAGCGAAGCCAGCGTCATGGGCCGTATTCGTCCATGGAACGCGATGATGCTGATCTCCAACGACATCATGCGTTACGCCGAAGAAAGCGATGACGGCAATATCGAGAACATCGACGTCAACGCCATGGAGCGGCACGCCAACCAATACATCTCTCAGCAGATTTTCAACATTCTGACGGCGCAGGCGGTCACCACTGACTACGACCAGAACTACTTCCGTCGGGCCGGGATCGACATCGGCGAAACCATTCGCCTGGATGCCAACGACTTGTTCATGAGTCTGGCCGGGCCCGTAGCGATTGCCTACGCAGAATCCGTCGTACCGGAAACACCGGCACCGAGTTCGGACAAGTTGAAACTGTTCGAAAAAGAACCGGCACGGCTGAACATCGACGACCTGTTCTTCCGCTCCATCGACCTGCCGCACTTCAACAAAGTAACCCAGGCCATCGAAGGCATCAGCCTGCTACCGATCGAGTCCAAGCGTTATCGCGCGGCGCTGGAGCAGTACAAGGCCTCCGGCTATGACGCGGCGGCCCTGCACGACCTGCACTTCTTCAAGAATTGCTCGTCAGTGGTCTCAATCGTTTCGTTACCCAAGGACTACAAACTGTCCTACATGGACCTGAACAGGCTCAAGACTCACCTCAACAGCCTGTTTCCCAATACCACGCTCAAGCGCTATGCGTTGGTGATCGGCGCTTCGGCCAACCTGTCGCTGACCACCCTGATCGCGAAAAGCCCCTGCCTGTCCGATGACTTCCTGACGCTGATCGTGGCGTTCATCAAGCGCTGCTTCGCCCGGACCGAATACCGTTTCGACGACACACTGGACAACGCCATTATCGAGTTCATCGTCAACGACGAGTTCAACGAAAGGAGCATCGACGCGTTACTCAACGAATACGAAAACCCGGCGAAGATCCTCGACACCAACTGGTACGCGATCAAACCGATGTACGAGAAGAAGTACCGCGAGCTGATCGACGACAAATCCAAGTTCGTCTCGATCAACGACATCCGCCTCTCCCGCGATAGCGTAAAGAAAGCAGTCAAATACCTGCGCGAAATTTACCGTCACCGCATCGGCAAAACACGGGTCATTTCGCTTAACCGTCACACGGGCAAAACCGAGCATTGAGCCTAATCCGCTGACAAGCCTGCTCTCCCAATGGAATGCACACTTCTGTGCAGGCTTTATGGGGGCAGGCTTGCCGGCAAATGGCTTGACCCGGTATGCCTGCCAAATCCTTAAATCAGATGGGATTTTTCGCTACGGCACTTCGCCATCCTTTATCGCTCGGTTACCGAGCTACCCACTCGCCAGCCATTGCGCACCAATAAAGAGCGTCAGATCAGACCTGCGCCCTGTCCTGGATCAATACCCAAGGCGCCACGACAACCGCCCAAAGAGGTGGATCGCGCTCAAGAAGATCCAGCGCCCGTGATTCAGCCACCTTGCTGACCTCCCCCGCAGCAAGCCAGGCAGCCACTTTATCGGCCTGATTTTCGGCCACTGCGTGCGCCACTTCGATCAAATCCAAGGGAGCTTCGACCCACAACAGGGCACCCCTCGCAAAGAATGGTTGCAATTCACTCCAAGTGATTGCGGCGGTTTCGCCAAGCAGTTTGGCATAGAGGGTGCTAGCTTCTTTCGTCATGGGTTTCACCAAAGAGAAAATCGGCGCAATCATAACGCCGCAATTTCGACAGACAAACCCAGATTTAAGTGGTTGATTGCACGACAGGTTCAGAAACGATCGGGGGTGCGGACGGACATGTGCAGCTCGCATGCTCAAGAAGCCGGTTAGATTCTGTATCTTTCTTTCAATTAAGCGACATCATACGGTTTTCCCCCCAGTAGCCAGCTTTTCAAGCGACAAACCGGCGCTCTACACTGTACCGGTACAGTTGCCAGGGGGATGACCGGGCGTTTCTAATCCGGTCCTGCAGCTTTGGCCGCCAGGATTATAAAAATTAAAACACAAGAGTGGAGCATCATGACTAAGGGTACTAAGCAGATTTCCAAGCTGTTTGCCGCATTGGTTCTGGCAGGGGTTGCCAGCCATTCGTTCGCTGCAGATACCATCAAGATCGGTATCGCCGGCCCTAAAACAGGTGCTGTTGCCCAATACGGCGATATGCAGTTCAGTGGCGCAAAAATGGCCATCGAGCAAATCAACGCCAAAGGCGGCGTTGACGGCAAGAAACTCGAAGCTATCGAATACGACGATGCCTGTGATCCGAAGCAAGCGGTCGCGGTCGCCAACAAAGTCGTCAACGATGGCGTGAAATTCGTTGTGGGCCACCTGTGCTCCAGCTCGACTCAACCGGCTTCGGACATCTACGAAGACGAAGGCATCATCATGGTGACCCCGGCCGCTACCAGCCCGGAAATCACCGCACGTGGCTATAAAATGGTCTTCCGCACCATTGGTCTGGACAGCGCCCAAGGCCCGGCGGCCGGTAACTACATCGCTGATGTCGTCAAACCGAAAGTCGTTGCTGTCATCCATGACAAGCAACAATACGGTGAAGGTATCGCGACCGCAGTGAAGAAAACCCTCGAAAGCAAAGGCGTGAAAGTCGCCCTGTTCGAAGGCATCAACGCTGGCGACAAAGACTTCTCGTCGATGATCGCGAAGATGAAGCAAGCCAATGTCGACTTCGTTTACTACGGCGGCTACCACCCTGAATTGGGTCTGATCCTGCGTCAGGCGAAAGAGAAAGGCCTGAAAGCCGGCTTCATGGGTCCAGAAGGCGTGGGTAACGCGTCGATCTCCCAGATCGCTCAGGATGCTTCCGAAGGCCTGCTGGTGACCCTGCCTAAATCTTTTGACCAGGACCCTTCCAACAAGGCACTGGTAGAAGCATTTGCGGCGAAGAAAGAAGACCCAAGCGGCCCGTTCGTATTCCCGGCTTACGCAGCGGTTGAAGTGATCGCAGACGGCATCAAGAACGCCAAGAGCGAAGACACCGCCAAAGTGGCTGCGGCGATCCGTGCAGGCACCTTCAAGACCCCGACTGGCGACCTGAGCTTTGATAGCAAGGGCGACCTGAAAGACTTCAAATTCGTGGTCTACACCTGGCACAAAGACGGCACAAAAACAGAAGCTCCGCTGAAATAACCGGCACGCTTGTGACTCACCCAAAGCCCACTGCATCCACAGTGGGCTTTGTTTTACAAGGTAACGGGAAGAGCGCTGCGCTATAGCACCTCTTCCTCCCTGAAAATCTTGAAACCGTCACCAGTGATTCACTGGGCTCACGTGAAACGTGGACAAATACTACGACGCGCGAGCGGGAAACGACTTCACCAGTGGAACACTCAGTAGGTTTTTAGGAGCGCTGTAATGCCTGAGATAGATGTCTATCACTTTTTCCAACAGCTGATTAATGGCCTGACCATTGGCAGCACCTATGCCTTGATCGCCATCGGCTACACCATGGTTTACGGGATCATTGGCATGATCAACTTCGCCCACGGCGAGGTATACATGATCGGTTCGTACGTGGCGTTCATTGCCATCGCCGGCCTGACCATGCTCGGTCTGGACAGCTTGCCGCTGCTGATCACCGCCGCATTCGTCGCAAGCATCGTCGTCACCAGTGCTTACGGCTACGCCATCGAGCGTGTTGCCTACCGCCCGTTGCGCGGCAGCAACCGATTGATCCCGCTGATCTCAGCCATCGGGATGTCGATCTTTCTGCAAAACACGGTTTTGCTCTCTCAAGACTCGAAAGACAAATCGATCCCCAACTTGATCCCTGGCAACTTCGTGTTCGGCACCACCAGTACCCATGAGGTGGTGATTTCGTACATGCAGATTCTGATTTTCATCGTCACCCTGGTCGCCATGCTCGCACTGACCTGGTTCATCTCACGCTCTCGTCTGGGCCGCGCCTGCCGCGCCTGCGCTGAAGACATCAAGATGGCCAACCTGCTCGGTATCAACACCAACAACATCATCGCCCTGACCTTCGTCATCGGTGCCGCGCTGGCTGCGGTCGCTGCGGTATTGCTCAGCATGCAATACGGAGTGATCAACCCCAACGCCGGTTTCCTCGTCGGGATCAAGGCATTTACCGCCGCAGTACTGGGCGGCATCGGCAGTATTCCCGGCGCGATGCTGGGTGGATTGGTATTGGGCGTAGCTGAAGCCTTTGGTGCCGATATTTTCGGCGACCAATACAAGGATGTGGTGGCCTTCGCTCTTCTCGTCTTGGTGCTGTTGGTCCGGCCGACCGGCCTGCTTGGCCGTCCGGAGGTTGAAAAAGTATGACCAGGAATCTTAAATCGGCGTTTTTCAGCGCCTTGCTGGTGCTGGCAGTCGCCTACCCGATCCTCGGCCTCAAGCTGGAAATCGTCGGCGTCAATCTGGCTGTCATTGGCACCAGCACCACAACCTTGTTCGCCATTTTCGCCTGCGCTGTTGCGATGTTCCTGCGGGTATTGTTCCACGAACCTATCGCCGCGGCCTGGCGTTCGACGCCAAGCATGCCGCTGATTCCAGCCAAGGCCAGCAACTTCCTGACCCTGCCTTCGACTCAGCGCTGGATCATCCTTGGCTTGATTCTGGTGGCGCTGGTCTGGCCGTTCTTCGGCTCGCGCGGCGCGGTGGATATCGCCACACTGATCCTGATCTACGTGATGCTCGGCCTTGGCCTGAACATCGTGGTCGGTCTGGCCGGTCTGCTCGATCTGGGTTATGTCGGCTTCTACGCCGTCGGCGCCTACACCTATGCCCTGCTCTCGCATTACTACGGACTCGGTTTCTGGATCTGCTTGCCGATTGCCGGGATGATGTCAGCGCTGTTTGGCTTTCTCCTCGGTTTCCCGGTGTTGCGTCTGCGCGGTGACTACCTGGCGATCGTGACCCTCGGTTTCGGCGAGATCATCCGTCTGTTGCTGCGTAACCTGACAGGCCTTACCGGTGGCCCGAACGGCATCAGTAACATCCCGAAACCGACCCTGTTCGGCCTGACGTTCGAGAAAACGGCGGCTGAAGGCATGCAGACCTTCCACGAGTTCTTCGGCATCGCCTACAGCTCGGTGAACAAGGTGATTTTCCTGTATCTGGTCGCGCTGTTGCTCGCCCTGCTGGCGTTGTTCGTCATCAACCGCTTGCTGCGCATGCCCATTGGTCGTGCCTGGGAAGCCTTGCGTGAAGACGAAATCGCCTGCCGCGCACTGGGTCTTAACCCGACCATCATCAAGCTTTCGGCCTTCACCCTTGGCGCCTGCTTTGCCGGTTTCGCCGGTAGCTTCTTCGCGGCTCGCCAAGGTCTGGTGACCCCGGAGTCATTCACCTTCATCGAGTCGGCGATCATCCTCGCCATCGTCGTGCTGGGAGGGATGGGCTCGCAACTGGGGGTAATCCTCGCCGCCGTGGTGCTGATCCTGATGCCTGAATTGATGCGTGATTTCAGTGAATACCGAATGTTGATGTTCGGCGCCCTGATGGTGCTGATGATGATCTGGCGTCCACAAGGTCTGCTGCCCATGCAACGTCCCCATATGGAGCTGCAGCGATGACCCGTCCGATTCTGCAAGTCAGCGGCCTGTGCATGCGCTTTGGCGGCTTGTTGGCGGTCAATGGCGTCGGCCTGACCGTTAATGAAAAACAAGTGGTGTCGATGATCGGTCCGAACGGTGCCGGCAAAACCACCGTATTCAACTGCCTGACCGGTTTCTACAAACCCACGGCGGGCAGCATCCTGCTCGACGGCGAAGCGATCGAAGGCCTTGCCGGCCATCAAATCGCCCGCAAAGGCGTGGTGCGTACCTTCCAGAACGTGCGTCTATTCAAGGAAATGACGGCAGTGGAGAACTTGCTGGTTGCCCAGCATCGTCACCTCAACACCAATTTCCTGGCAGGCCTGTTCAAAACCCCGGCGTTCCGCAAGAGCGAGCGTCAGGCGATGGAATACGCGGGGCACTGGCTGGAGCAGGTCAACCTCAAGGAGTTCGCCAACCGCCCTGCCGGCACCCTGGCCTACGGTCAGCAACGCCGTCTGGAAATCGCCCGCTGCATGATGACCCGCCCGCGCATCCTGATGCTCGACGAGCCGGCAGCCGGTCTGAACCCGCGCGAAACCGAAGACTTGAAAGCGCTGATCGGCGTGTTGCGCAATGAGCACAACGCCACGGTGTTGCTGATCGAACACGACATGAAGCTGGTCATGAGCATCTCCGACCATATTGTTGTGATCAATCAGGGCTGTCCCCTGGCAGACGGCACGCCTGCACAGATCCGTGATAATCCTGAAGTAATCAAAGCCTACCTGGGGGAAGCGTAAATGCTGCAATTCGAAAACGTTTCCACCTTCTACGGCAAGATCCAGGCCCTGCACTCGGTCAACGTCGAGATTCGTCAGGGCGAGATTGTCACCCTGATCGGTGCCAACGGTGCCGGCAAATCCACCTTGTTGATGACGTTGTGCGGTTCGCCGCGCGCTCACAGCGGCAGCATTCGCTACATGGGCGAAGAACTGGTCGGCCTGGACTCGTCGCAGATCATGCGTAAAAGCATCGCGGTGGTGCCAGAAGGCCGCCGTGTATTCGCACGGCTGACCGTGGAAGAGAACCTGGCCATGGGCGGGTTCTTCACCGCAAAAGGCGACTATCAGGAGCAGATGGATAAAGTCTTGCACCTGTTCCCGCGCCTGAAAGAACGCTTCAATCAACGCGGCGGTACCATGTCCGGCGGTGAGCAGCAGATGCTTGCCATCGGCCGTGCGCTGATGAGCAAACCCAAGCTGCTGTTGCTCGACGAACCGTCCTTGGGCTTGGCGCCGATCATCATTCAGCAGATTTTCGAGATCGTCGAACAACTGCGCCGTGATGGTGTAACGGTGTTCTTGGTGGAACAGAACGCCAACCAGGCCTTGAAGATCGCCGACCGTGCCTACGTGCTGGAGAACGGCCGTGTGGTCATGCAAGGCACCGGTGAAGAACTGCTGGTCGATCCGAAAGTGCGGGATGCCTATCTGGGCGGCTAAGCCTGCGCTTCAAAAAAAAAACGGCCTGCGGGCCGTTTTTTTATGCGCAACGCGCCACTCGGGACGGCTGCTTCAGAGCCGTTCCAATGCGGTGCTGCTGCGCTCGAACCAGCCCAAGAGGTAATCCGCCAGTACTTTCGTGCGTCGGGGCAAGCCGCCTTCATAGGGATGCACCAGATACAACGGTGAACTGCGTGTCTGATAATCGCGCAGCAGCCAGCGCAGGCGACCGTCATTGATCTCGGCATGCACCATGTAGGAAGGCAGTCGCGCTATTCCTGCACCCACCAGTGCGCCCTTCTTCAACAGGCTATAGTGGTTACTGGCAAAAGGACCGGCCACGTGCACGCGCATCAATTGGTGCTCTTGATGGTAGAGCCACTCCTCGCGCCCCTTGTAGTGGCTGTTTAGCAGGCAACGGTGCTCACTCAACGCCATGGGATGAGTCGGCTCCCCGCAACGCTCAAGATAGGCCGGGCTGGCACAGGTCAATTCCTGCATGGCCAGCAGCGGTTTGGCGACCAGGCGCTCATCGCTGCCTACGCTGGAGCGAATGGCCAGGTCGAATCCATCCCGGTGCAGGTCGCGAAAACCGTTGTTCAGCTCCAGTTCGACCTGCACCAGTGGGTACTCTTGGGAAAACTCCATCAGCAAACCTTCGAAAAACGTTTCGCCCAACGACACTGGCACCGTAATCCGCACCGCACCGGACACTTCATCCTGCAATCGGGCCAGTGCTTGCCGGGCTCGCTCGACCTGTGTGATCAGCGCCCTGGCTTGGGGCAACAGGGCAGCACCCGCTGCGGTCAGGCTCAAACGACGCGTGGTGCGATGCAGCAACACCACTGAGTAACTGGTTTCCAGAAACTTGATGCGCTTGGACAACTGGCCTTTACTGCACCCAAGCCGTTGCGCGGCCAAGGTAAAACTGCCCGCTTCGATCAAGACGGCAAACGCCGCCAGATCATCCATTTCACTCATTCAATTGTTTCCTTTTGAAAACCAAAGGTTGCCCATTAGCACGCTTATCGACGGGAAAAAGCCACCTTACACTGCAGCTTTATCCACTCTCTTAAAGGACTGCACGATGAAAATTCTCTTGATTGGCGCCAACGGAACCATTGGCTCAGCGATCTACCAGGAACTGGCCTCGCGTCACGAGGTCGTAAAAATCGGCCGTACCAGCGGCGATTTCCAGGTGGATATTAGTGACAGCGCCTCAATCAGAAAACTATTCGAACGGACAGGTTCATTCGATGCACTGGTGTGCGCGGCCGGGAATGTAAACTTCGTGCCCTTGGCAAAAATGACTGAAAAAGACTTTGCATTGGGTCTTCAGGACAAATTGATGGGCCAGGTCAATCTGCTGTTAATCGGCCGCGACTTTGCCAACGACGGTGCCTCGTTCACCTTCACCACTGGCATTACCAGCCACGACCCGATCCGTACTGGCGCGTCGGCCAGCCTGGTGAATGCTGCAATCGATGGTTTTGTTTGTGCAGCGGCCATCGAACTGCCTCGCGGCTTACGGGTAAATTCAGTCAGCCCGAACGTGGTGCTGGAGTCGATGGCGGGTTATGCGCCCTACTTCCGCGGCTTCAAGCCGGTTCCGGTAGCGGATGTGGCGCTGGCTTACGCGAAAAGTGTCGAAGGATTGCAGACGGGGCAGACCTATCACGTCGGCTGAAGCCCTTGTGATCAGGCAGCAGGGTCAGTACCGTGGCGCAACTTGTTTGGAGACCGACCATGTTCGCCGCCCGTTCCGTTTTGATGTTTGCCCTGCTGCCAGTCTTTGCCGGGTGTCAGATGTTCAACGCAAAGCCCGAGACCCCCAATGCCGGCCTGCCTCGTATGCAAGGCGACCTGATCGGCGAAGGCGGTCAGTTGCTGTTCCAGCCGTGCAATGAACAGCGCCGGTTTGTGGTCAAGGACGGTGGCAATACTGGCGTTCTCCAGGAAGCCGCAGGTCTGGCGGCTCGCAAAGGCAAGCTGTTCGCTGACCTGCGCGGCAGTTTCGCTGCGGGCACAACGCCCGGCACCGATGGGCAACTTAATCTGCAACAACTCTATCGTGTCGAACGTTCGGGGGCGGCCTGTGACGACGCCAACTTCAAACGCCTGACCCTGCACGCCAATGGCAATGGCCCGGCGTGGAACATCAACGTCAGCGGCAAGGGCATGGTCCTTGAGCGCGAAGGCAAAGAGCCGTTGGCCCTGCCCTTCCTTGAAGAGCAATTGCCGGATGGCCGTTTCAACCTGAGCAGCGAAGCCAATGATCAGCACATAGAGCTGTGGGTTGCGCCCCAGCGTTGTGTCGATCCTGTCGACGGTTCTGTGCAGCATTTAACCGCCGAATTGCGCATCAATGGGCAGATCCAGCGTGGTTGCGCCTATTACGGTGGCTTACGCAACGACTGATTCCGCCGGTTGGCCGCTTTTTGCCTGACGGAAACCCCGCGAACCGGCTTATAATTGCCGGTTCGCGTAAAGCTGGCCCGGATACTGGACCCTGTCATGTTACGAATCACCGAATTCAAGCTGCCAATCGATCACCCGGAAGAAGACCTGCGACCTGCACTCTTGCAGCGCCTGGGCATCGACAGCGATGAACTGCTCGACTTCACTCTGTTCAAGCGCAGCTACGACGCGCGGAAAAAATCCTCTGAGCTGTGCTTCATCTACACCATCGATTTCACCGTGCGTGATGAAGCCGCTCTGCTGCATACGTTCGCCGATGATCGTCACATCGGTCCGGCGCCGGATGTCAGCTACAAGGTCGTAGGACACGCACCAGAAGGCTTGAGCGAACGGCCGATCGTGGTCGGCTTTGGCCCCTGCGGGATTTTCGCCGGATTGCTGCTGGCGCAGATGGGCTTCAAACCGATCATTCTGGAGCGCGGCACTGAAGTCCGCCAGCGCACCAAGGACACGTGGGGCCTGTGGCGCAAGAATGTGCTCAACCCTGAATCCAACGTGCAATTCGGTGAAGGTGGCGCCGGAACCTTCTCCGACGGCAAGCTTTACAGCCAGATCAAGGACCCGAAATTTCACGGACGCAAGGTGCTGCACGAGTTCGTCAAAGCCGGTGCCCCCGAGGAAATCCTCTACGTCAGCAAACCGCACATCGGCACCTTCCGCCTGACCGGCGTGGTCGAACACATGCGCCATCAGATTGAAGCACTCGGCGGCGAAGTGCGCTTCCAGCAGCGAGTCACAGACGTCCTGATCGATAATGGACAGTTGCAAGGCGTGGTGCTCGGCAGTGGCGAGCAAATCAACTCGAAGCATGTGATTCTGGCGCTGGGACACAGTGCGCGTGACACCTTCCGGATGCTCCACAGCCGTGGCGTGTACATGGAAGCCAAACCGTTTTCGGTCGGGTTCCGTATCGAACACCCACAATCGCTCATCGACCGCGCACGCCTGGGCAAATACGCCGGCCACCCAAAACTGGGGGCGGCCGACTACAAACTGGTGCACCACGCCAAGAACGGTCGGTCGGTGTACAGCTTTTGCATGTGCCCTGGCGGCACCGTGGTGGCCGCGACTTCCGAGCCCCACCGAGTGGTCACCAACGGCATGAGCCAATACTCACGCAACGAGCGCAACGCCAACTCCGGGATTGTGGTCGGCATCACGCCGGAAGACTATCCAGGCGGCCCGCTGGCAGGGATCGAGTTGCAGGAGCGACTGGAGTCCCACGCGTACATTCTGGGCGGCAGCACCTATGAGGCGCCCGCGCAGCTGGTGGGCGACTTCATTGCCGGCAAGGCCTCCACCGCGCTGGGCAGTGTTGAACCGTCCTACAAACCCGGCGTAAAACTGGTGGACCTGGCCGACGCCCTGCCCGCTTACGCCATCGAAGCGATTCGTGAAGCGTTGCCGGCGTTCGACAAGCAGATCAAAGGTTTCTCACTGCACGATGCGGTGCTGACCGGGATCGAGACCCGCACCTCGTCGCCGCTGCGCATTACCCGTGACGCCACCCTGCAGAGTCTGAACGTCAAAGGTCTGTTCCCGGCCGGTGAAGGCGCCGGGTATGCCGGTGGCATTCTGTCTGCCGGGGTCGACGGTATTCGCGTTGCCGAAGCGCTGGCGCGGGATATGTTGGGAATCGTGGAGTAAACACCCATACGGGAGCGGGCCTGGATTCAAATCCCCGCCCGCAACACCCCTTCCGGCAAGGCCTCGCCCCGTTCGGCGCAGGCCGTCACGCTGTCGATCAATCCAGCCAAATCATAGCCTTGGGCCCGCAACCAGTCCTGATCGTAATAGGTCGTCGCGTAGCGCTCTCCTCCATCACACAAAATGGCCACGATAGACCCGGACTCTCCGGCGTTGACCATTTCCCGGGCCGCCAGCAGTGCACCGATCAGGTTGGTCCCACTCGAACCGCCTACCCGTCGGCCTAAACGCAGCGCGAGGTAGTGCATGGCCGCCAGCGACAAGGCATCAGGCACCTTGACCATCGCGTCGATCACCTTGGGCAGGAACGAGGCTTCCACCCTGGGCCGGCCAATGCCTTCGATCCGCGAGCCGCAGTCCAGGCGCAAGCTCGCGTCACCGCTCCGGTAATAGTCAAAGAACACTGACCGCTCGGCATCAGCGCACAACACCCGCGTGCAGTGCTGGCGATAGCGCACGTAGCGCCCCAGCGTCGCGGTGGTGCCCCCTGTGCCAGGACTTGATATCAACCAGCTGGGTTCGGGGTAACGCTCGAAGCGCAGCTGCTGAAAGATCGACTCGGCGATGTTGTTATTCGCCCGCCAGTCGGTGGCTCGTTCAGCATAGGTGAACTGATCCATGAAGTGCCCGCCGCTTTCATGGGCCAGACGCTCGGACTCGGCATAGATCTGCGTCGGGTCCTGCACCAAGTGGCTTTTGCCCCCATAAAAGGCAATTTGCGCGATCTTTTCCTGAGACGTGCTAGCGGGCATGACCGCAATGAACGGCAAACCCAGCAAGCGCGCAAAGTAGGCCTCGGAAATCGCCGTGGAACCGCTGGACGCTTCGATCACCGGGGCCCCGGCTTTAAGCCAGCCATTGCACAACGCATACAGGAACAGCGAACGCGCCAAGCGATGCTTGAGGCTGCCGGTCGGGTGACTGGACTCGTCCTTGAAGTACAGTTCGATGCCGGGCAAGCCGGGCAATTCCACAGGGATCAAATGGGTGTCGGCGCTGCGCTGAAAATCCGCTTCGATAATGCGGATCGCTTCACGGGCCCAGTGACGGTTATCGCTCATTATCAGGTTCTCTTTGAGTCAAACATGTTCAAGGGCACAACAACACGTTACACCCTGAGCCGCAGAGTAAAAGAAGTGGCTGCAGGCTGACTCACAACCAGAATCCGGACACCAATTCTAAGAAAGTTCCCACAAGTGCAACAGGTACAGTCGCGACGCAATTAGTTACATAACTGCTAGGCTTTTTTTGACTTCTACTCGCACGCACACATATATAACAAAAAAGAATATAACTTTTGTTTTAACAACTAACGGTAAGGGTTAGGGTGTCAGTCCTTTTGAACCATCATGGAGAGTGACCTTGCCTCTGCGTAGCACATTCACGCGTTTCTTTCAGATGGAAGCGGCCAGCGGCCTGTTACTGATCGCTGCGGCAGCGCTGGCCCTGATCATCAACAATTCACCCTTGGCCTGGTTGTACAACGGCCTGCTAGACGTACCCGTGGTTGCACAGGTCGGCGCACTGAAAATCGCCAAGCCTCTGCTGCTGTGGATCAACGACGGGCTGATGGCCCTATTCTTCCTGCTGATCGGGCTTGAGGTCAAACGCGAGGTACTGGAAGGCCATCTGTCCAAAGCATCGCAAATTGTCCTGCCGGGTGCAGCAGCAATCGGCGGCATGGTGGTCCCCGCCCTGATTTTCTGGGCCCTGAACAAGGACGATCCCTCAGCGCTCAGCGGGTGGGCAATCCCGATGGCCACCGACATCGCTTTCGCCCTGGGCGTGCTGGCGTTACTCGGCAAACGGGTGCCGGTATCGCTCAAGCTGTTCCTGATGACCCTGGCGATCATCGACGACCTGGGGGCGATCATCGTGATCGCGCTGTTTTACTCCGGCGAAATGTCGAGTTTGTCGCTGATGTTGGCAGCGCTGTCCATCGTCGCCTTGATTGCGATGAACAGATTGGGGGTGATCAAGCTCGGACCGTATCTGATTATCGGATTGCTGCTCTGGGTCTGCGTACTCAAAAGCGGCGTGCACGCGACATTGGCCGGTGTGGTGCTGGCTTTCTGCATCCCGTTGCGAACCAAAAATGCAGAGTCCTCGCCGCTGCTGACCCTGGAGCATGCGCTGCACCCGTGGGTCGCCTTTGGCATCCTCCCGCTCTTCGCGTTCGCCAATGCGGGCTTACCGCTCAGCGGCGTGACACTCGAGAGTTTCACTCATCACGTGCCAATGGGCATCGCTGCGGGCCTGTTGCTGGGCAAGACGCTGGGCGTGTTCGGCCTGACCTGGCTGGCGGTGAAAACCAGCATGGCCACGCTGCCGACCGGGGCGAACTGGGGGCAAGTGTTCGGCGTGTCGATTCTGTGCGGGATAGGCTTCACCATGAGTCTGTTTGTAGGCTCCCTGGCGTTCGTACCCGGCGCCAGCGAATACGCCGGCATGGACCGCATGGGCATCCTCACCGGCTCGATTCTCGCCGCGTTGATCGGTTACGCGATAACCGCCATGGCCAGTGGTAAAAACCATAAGGCCTGATACCTGGCGTACACCCGCTCAAAAAAAGACCCCGGCCAATAGCCGGGGTCTTTTTTATGGGTAACGTAAACGCTTTAACGCTTAGTGAGAAACACGGCTCGTGCCATTCACGCTCATGATGCGTACGCGCTCGCCGACCCGGAAAATTTCGTTTTCAGCAACTGCCTGCACATAGGCGCGCATGGTGCCGTCATCTTCGCGTACGGTAATTTCCACACCTTGCGTACGAGTCAGCCCCTCTTCCGAGGCAGCACCCAACATACCACCGGCTACCGCGCCAATGACTGCCGTGATAATACTGCCGCGACCACCACCGACCGCGCTACCCGCCACACCGCCGACGACTGCGCCAGCACCTGCGCCGATTGGGGTTTTGGTGCCTTCAATTTTCACCGGACGCAACGATTCGATGGTGCCCATACGTACGGTCTGTACTGTTCGGGCCTCATCGCGAGAGTAGGAATCCCCGGTCAGACTTGAGGAACAGCCGCCCAGTGTCAATGCCAAGGCAGAGACCGAAGCAACCAGCAGAACAGACTTACGCATAAGATCATCTCCAAAAGGACAGATAGCCATTAGACTCCGCGACAAGAACGCTGTCACGACCCCGCAGAGAGAAATTTACTTTCATTCAGCGGAAATACAGTAACGCGTTGTTCCTGATTGATAGACGGCTGTGCTGACATTTAATTCAACGTACTACCGCGAGAAAGGATGTTATGGACTATTTCATCATTGCAGTCGCCACCGTGTCCGCCCTGTACTTCCATTGGTGGCTGCACAGACGGATCAAGCGCTGGATGGATCGCGACCTGGCGTTATCACTGGCGGGCAGTGATCCCGAAAAGAGGACGTTCATGCTGCAGCGCCTGGAACAGGCGCAGCAGCAGAAAATCAAACGCCGCGATTTAGCCGCTTGGCTGCAAGCGGCTGCCGGGCAGGCTCCAGAGGTCCAGGCAGCGCAGAAAACGCCGCAAGGCGATTAAGGGGCCAGCCGCTCGCGAATCCACTGCTGGTTATCCAGACGATAATTCAGGCGGTCATGCAGACGGTTTGAACGACCTTGCCAGAACTCGATTCGTTCGGGTAACAAGCGATAGCCACCCCAATGTTCGGGGCAATGCGGCTGACTGTCGCTGAAGCGTTGTTCGGTGATTTTGAGCAACGCTTCAAGCTCGGCGCGGTCAGCAATGACCCGGCTTTGCGGGGATGCCCAGGCGCCCAGACGACTGCCCAGCGGGCGGACCTGAAAGTAAGCGTCCGAGTCTTCAGGGCTGACCTTGACCACTCGTCCCTCGATCCGGACCTGTCGCTCCAGAGTCGGCCAGAAAAACGTCATCGCGCCAAAAGGACGCGCTGCCAATTGCTGGCCTTTATCACTGTCGTAATTAGTGAAGAAGGTAAAGCCCAGCTCATCCAGCCCCTTGAGCAACAGAATCCGGCAATGCGGTCGCCCGTCTTCATCGACAGTGGCCACGGTCATGGCGTTGGCTTCTACCGGCGCCTGCTCGGTTTTCACCGCCTCGTCGAACCATTGGCGGAACAAGGTAAAGGGTTCGTCCGGCGCCAGGGCCTCGGTCAAACCATCACGGACATACTCACGGCGCATATCGGCCAACGCTCGGGTCATGACGTGCATCCTCGCTGAAAACCCCGGGACTCGGGGCTTACCTTAATTGGACTTGGCTTGGTCAGGGACTGGCTCAACTTTCTTCGCCGGTGCTGCAGCCTTGGTCGGGGCAGCCTTTTTAGCGGGTGCGGCTTTTTTCGTGGTCGATGCTTTCTTAGTACCTTTCTTCGCCAGCACGGCCTTCTTGGCGGGCGTAGCCGCTTTGACGTCAGGTGCCACAGGCATCACAGGTTTAGCCGCGACCAGAATTGGAGCAGGCGCCGGCATATTATATTTGCTGAGCAAGGCCAGCATGGTGACCCGTGGCGTCATGACGATCTCGACCCGACGGTTCAACGAACGGCCTTCGTTACTGTCGTTAGCCGCTCGCGGCATTAACGCCCCCATACCACGCAGGTTCAAACGATCACGTTCCAGACCACTGAGACGGAAAATCGCTGCCACTGACTGGGCACGGTCCTGGGTCAACTTCTGATTATCAGGGTCGGCGCCGATGCTGTCTGAATGGCCCAGTACGAGCACTGCAGTTTTCGGGTCGCTTTCAACTATTTTGGCCAGGCGAGTAATAGGGCCCAAGCTCACCGGCAGCAACATGATCGGGCGTTTTGGGTTGAACGAACTGTCCGCCGGAGCGGTAATCACCAGCACGTTCTCATGGCGTTCAAGTTCGAAGGGGCTATCTTTGATGGCCAGACGCAAGCGCGGCTCATAATCATCAAGCCAGGCCTGGGTAATTTTCGGGTCAGGCATCGGGATTGCAGCCACGGCCGGGGAGGCCTTCACCTCGTCCTTTTTAGCCCCGAACGGCCACCACCAATGGCTATCGGAATCGGCCCTGGCGACAACCGGCGCGGGCTTGGCATCAGGTTTAACTACCGCAACTTCGGGTTTTGGCGCTATGGGTACGGCCGCTTTGGGTGCGGCAGTTTTATCAGGGCCAGACTGGGCAACCTTGTCGGCCCCAAAGGACCACCAATGGCCGCCCTCTGCGGAATCATTCTGGGGAGTTTGAGCGCAGCCGGTAATAGCCAGGCACAAAGCAAAGGCGACACTTTTGTTAGATGACATTGTTGACCCACAAAAATAATTAAGCAGTAATCGGGCTTGAAAGAAGCTCATTGAAACAATGCTCTGAAAGCAATCCGGCACTCAAGTTCCCTGAACGCGGCCTTAACAGACAGCCGGCCGGACTATACACACTCGCCCAACACGCGCGCCAGCTTCTGTGCGCGTGGGTCCATCAAGACATAAGGGCCGAGCGTATTGGTCACGAAACCGAAGGCGACCTCGCGCTCAGGGTCGGCAAAACCTACGGAACCGCCTGCGCCGGGATGGCCGAAGGCTTTAGGGCCCAGGCCAAACGTGGCATTCGGCACGTGCGGTTGATCAAGCATGCATCCCAGGCCGAAACGGGTCTGGGTCAGTAAGGTTTTGTCATGCCCGACGCTGTGTTCACGCGTCAACTCACCCAGCAGTTCGGCTTCCAGCAAACGACCATCAAGCAGGCCGCTGTAGAAACCCGCCAGACTGCGGGCATTGCCATGACCATTGGCGGCAGGTTGCTGCATGCGCCGCCATTCAGGTTTATTGGTGCTGGTCATGATCGACGGAGGATTGGTGAAGGCCCGTGCGGTCATGGACGTCGGTTCGCGCATGACTGCGTGCAGCAGGCGCTGCGCAGCTTCATCACCTACGCTGCCCTTGCCACGAGCAATATAGGCGACACGGTGAAACTCTTCATCCGCCAGCCCGACATGAAAATCCAGCCCCAGGGGACGTGCAATACGGGCCACGATGGACTCTCCCGGACCACGCCCATCCGCACGGCGCAGCAACTCACCCACCAACCAACCATAGGTGATGGCGGCATAGCCATGACCATGACCGGGTGCCCACCAGGGCTCTTCCGCCGCGAGCGCATCCGTCATGGCTTGCCAGTCGTACAGCGCTTCGGCCGGCATGATGTAGCGCAGCGCTGGCAAACCCGCCTGATGGCAGAGGAACTGGCGCAACGTGATTTTCTCTTTGCCAGCGGCAGCAAACTCGGGCCAGAGCTTGGCCACAGGTTCGTCCAGACTCAGCTTGCCTTCGCCCACCAGTTGCAAAGCGGTGACCGCAGTGAATGTCTTGGTGCACGAAAACAGATTGGCGATGGTGTCGCTGTGCCACGCCTCAGCGCCATCCCTGTCGGCCGTGCCAGTCCAGAGGTCGAGCACGGTTTCCCCGCCGATCTGGATGCACAATGCACCCCCGCGCTCCTGGGGATCATCGAAGAGCGCAGCGAAGGCTTCACGCACTGCTTCGAATTTAAGCTCGAAATGACCCTGAATCTGCACCCGCTCGCTCCCAGACAACTAATCTACAAAGTGGCGTGTATTGTTCCAGCGATTGAACGCTTTGGGAACAGACTCAGGCAAGAGGATGGCGATTAGCCGCTCGCAAGCAACGCCCTCCTCATTGATCACTATTGCTTGCCGCCATCGCCTTTATCGGACGCTGCCGGAGCCGAGTGTGTTTTGGCTTTTGCCGCAGCGCTGGCCCGAACCTCTTTCTTAAGGACGTCGGCCACCTGCCCGTTGCTTTTGCGCACGGCCTCGACAAAGCCCTGAAACGGCACATCGGTGATGCCGACCAAGCCCACATGACCATTCTCACCATCGAGCAAACGACCCGTGACGGGCTGATCAAGGTACTGGAACCAGTGCACGCCGACGATTGAAGGCTCTGCCAACGCTTGCTTGAGGAAGTTGGCGTAAGCCGGACCGCGATCTTCTTCTTTGGCAACTTCCATCATGCCGCCCCAGAACGGACCGCGATCACGCGAGCCAAAATGGAATTCGCCAACCAGCACAGGCTTGCCCAGTTCGCGCAACTGGGCGAAGTCATAACCGTCTTGAGGTTTTGGCGTGTAGAAGTTGAAGCTCAGCACGTCGCAATACTCGGCGCAAGACGCCACAGCTTCTGGAGTGCTGACGCCAAAACGCCCGCCCAATAACAGGTGATTGGGCGCGTGCCATTTCAACGCATCGGAAATGGTCTTGAAGTACGTGTCGGCGAATACGCGCTGGAAGTATTTGAAGTCAGCTTCTATCTCGGGGTGTTCCGCGCTCGGCAGCGGTGGCTCGAACCCTGGGTCTTCCATCAGTTCCCAAGCGGGCAGTTCAACACCCCAGGCTTTGGACAGGCCCTGCTGATTGCGGTACTTGTCGCGCAACTGCTTGAGAAATGCCCGTTTGGCCGGAGCATCGGTGGTCATTTTCAAGGTGCCGTACGCTAAGGCGTAGCGCGATTTCGGGTCATCGCCGGGGCCCGCCCAGGCCAGTTCATTGTCGGCAAAATAGCCCACCAGCCACGGATCATCGCGATGATCCCGAGCGGCGATGGCCACGGCACGCTCGGTGGCCATAGCGAAACGTGGATCGAACGGATCCGGCATGCCACCCCACCAGTCCTTGCCCGTGCTGATGCTGCTGTAATCGCCGACGATGGACAGCGGCAAGGTATACGGCACGCGTTCATTCACGCCCAGTTCCGGAGCACTCCAGTTGCCAATCGTGTTAAAGCCCCAGGCTTGCAGACGATCCAGCGTGTGGTGGGTCCAGCGTTTGGCGTCGACGGCAGGCGAGGCGCAATCAGCAGGGGTCGCTGCGGCCACCGGCTGATCCGGCGCAATCGCGTCGGCCTTGACGCATTTTTCCTGGCCATACGTGCGGTGCAGGTTAGCGCCATAGAAATCGAACCAACGGCCGTGATTGAAACTGCGGTCCTTGTTCGCACCTGTGTTCTTGCGGTTGTCGGCCTTGCCATAAAACACGGCCAGGGGATCGGTATCTGCCGGCAAGCTCGAGAACATCCGCTCCCGACCTTCAACATAGGTCCGGCTGTCTTCCGCCGTCACGGCGTTCACACCCAGGGAGTAGAACGGATGACCTTCAGGGGTGACCAGGTACCAGCGCCCGTCGAGTTTCTCGGTGCGGAAGAAGCCCTTGGCCTCAAAGACCGGACCACCGAGCCAACCGCCAAACGGGTCCTGCTTGGGCCGATCGGCCAGCCAGGTCTTGAGCTGCTGCT
The DNA here is from genome assembly GCF_034314155.1 of Pseudomonas sp. 5C2. Taxonomy (NCBI): domain Bacteria; kingdom Pseudomonadati; phylum Pseudomonadota; class Gammaproteobacteria; order Pseudomonadales; family Pseudomonadaceae; genus Pseudomonas; species Pseudomonas sp. 5C2. The sequence continues at coordinate 2,878,756 of NZ_JAVIWH010000002.1, forward strand.
GTTCCTTGACCGATGAGGCTTTCAGTTGCTCATCGCTGACAATTTTTTCCGGCCATTTGGCCCGGGTGAACTGACCATAGGCATCGACGATATTGTCGTAGGCCGCTTTCTGAACCGCATTACCTTCCTGCACACCGAAACGCTCGAGCAGGATGCTTTGTGCAACATTGGGCTGGCTCATTGCTACGGTGACCGAGACCACTTTGCTGCGATCCAACTCACCCGTGGCGCTGGCCAAGAGCACGCGCTGCCCTTCGTAAGTCCACGGCATCGGTGGTCCGGCACGCATGCCCTGACTCAGGGGCGAGCTGGTTTGCAGGGGGATGAACAAGGTCTGAGCAGGTCCTGCGGGCAAATCGACACGACTGGTGATCACTTTGCCATCAGCGCTTTGAATCCGCACATCAAGGGTCAGCGCCCAATCCATGGCGTTCTGGATACGCAGCGTCATGGCGCTGTCGCCGGACCAATCCCACACGCCGGTCTGTGGTGTCAGACTCAGGCTGGGACGAGCCACTGGATTGAAGGTAACCCGGCGCAATACTTCGCCTTCGGCCGTCTGCTCGGCGTTGGATTGCGGCAGGCTGGCATCCTGCGTCGCAACCTGAACCACATCGGCGGGACGAACGAAGTTGAACAACGTCTGTTGTCCATCCGTAGCCGCCAACAGCGGACCGGAACACAACAGCGCAAAAACCGTGGACAGCGAACGGCGAATCATTTGATTAAGTGCTCCTAAACGACCCGTTGATGGCCAGACTTCAGAGTGACAAACAACGTGGCAAACATGGACCGGACCGGGATAAGACCCGATCCGGTGCAAATGATGCCCAACAGCTGTCAGGAAATTTCGCGGCGGAACGGCGGCAGCGCGTTGAGGATCGCTTTGCCGTAACGCTGGGTGACGACGCGTCGATCAAGCAACGTGATGGTGCCGCGGTCTTCTTCAGTCCGCAGCAAACGTCCACAGGCCTGGACCAGACGCAACGACGCGTCAGGCACGGCGATTTCCATGAACGGATTGCCGCCACGGGCTTCGATCCACTCCGCCAACGCCGCTTCCACCGGATCATCGGGGACCGCGAACGGGATTTTGGCGATGACCACGTGTTCGCAGTAGGCACCGGGCAAATCCACCCCTTCGGCAAAACTGGCCAGGCCAAACAGCACGCTGGACTCGCCACTGTCGACCCGTGCTTTGTGCTTGTTCAGGGTTTCCTGCTTGGACAGATTGCCCTGAATGAAAACCTGCTTACGCCAGTCGCGCTCAAGGCCGTCGAAGACTTCCTGCATCTGTTTGCGCGAGGAGAACAGCACCAGCGTGCCACGGGAGCCTTCTACCAGTTTCGGCAGTTCGCGGATGATAGCAGCGGTGTGCGCCACGGCATCACGAGGGTCTGCCTTGAGGTCCGGCACGCGCAACACACCCGCATCGGCGTGATGGAACGGGCTTGGCACCACGGCGGTCACCGCGCCTTTGGGCAGACCTGCACGCATGCGAAAACGATCGAACTTACCCAGTGCGGTCAAAGTCGCCGAGGTCACCAGTGCACCATAGGCAACGTTCCACAGGTTACGCCGGAGCATTTCCGCCGCCAGAATCGGGCTGGCGTTGACTTCGATATCGAACAACGAGCCGCTGTCGGCCAGGGTCAACCAGCGCGCCATGGGCGGGCTGTCTTCTGGATCTTCAGCCGTAAAGGCCGTCCACAACTCCCAGTTGCCATGGGCGCGGGCCAGCAAGCTGCCGAACAGCGGGTACCACTCTTCAGCCTGATGGCTGGCAATGCCGATGTTGACCTCGCCATCCATGCCTTCCTTGAGCAGCTCGGTCAGGCGCGTAAACAGGTCATCCAGGCGGGAAAAACCCTTCTTCAACTCGATGCCCATGTCGCGCATGTGCTCGGGCACCACGCCACCGATGAAGCGGTGACGTGGGCGCTCGCGGCCTTCCATGTCTTCACCGGCCTTGAAATCGGCTAACTGCTCACAGGCCGCGAACATGAACTGTTGCTGGGTCTTGATCTCACGGGCCAGTTCCGGCACCTGCTCGATAAACTTACCTAGGTCGCCCGGTAAAGGGTGCTGGGCCAGCAATTTAGCGAGGTTCTTGGCGGTCTGCTCCAGCCAGTCCGACGTCGAGCGCAGGCGCGTGTAGTGGGCAAAGTGGCCGATGGCTTTATCCGGCAGGTGATGGCCTTCGTCGAACACATACAAGGTCTCACGCGGGTCGGGCAACACCGCGCCCCCGCCCAACGCCAGGTCTGCCAGCACCATGTCGTGGTTGGTGACAATGACGTCGACTTTACTCATGCCCTCGCGCGCCTTATAAAAAGCACATTGGCCGAAGTTCGGGCAATGGCGATTGGTGCACTGGCTGTGGTCGGTGGTCAGGCGCGCCCAGTCCTGGTCTTCCAGTGCTTGCGGCCAGCTGTCACGGTCGCCGTCCCATTTATTGCCGGCGAGCTTTTCGATCATGCTGGTAAACAGCTTCTGGCTGGCCTCATCGACTTCGATCTTGAAGCCTTCTTCTTCGAAAAGCTGAGCAGTGGCGTTGGTTGCATCACCTTCCTGCAACAGCATGTCGAGCTTGGACAGACACATATAGCGGCCGCGCCCCTTGGCCAGGGCAAAGCTGAAGTTCAATCCACTGTTGCGCATCAGGTCAGGCAAGTCTTTGTAGACGATCTGTTCCTGCAGAGCGACGGTCGCCGTGGCGATCACCAGGCGCTTGCCCGCCGCCTTGGCAGTCGGAATGGCCGCAATGGCATACGCCACAGTCTTGCCGGTGCCGGTGCCCGCCTCGACGGCGACCACTGCCGGGTCGCCCGAACGCCGGCCTTCTTCGTCAGTGTCGATGTCGCCCAGCACTTTGGCGATCTCGGCGATCATCAAACGCTGGCCATAGCGCGGCTTGAGGCTCTTGGCTTCGAGGAAACGCGAATAGGCGCCCTGGATCTGGGATTTGAGTTCGTTACTGATCATTGGCTTAGGGCGCTACGAATGCTGAATGAAGGTGCTGGATAAATTTTCAGTGTTTCTGAGAGGCCGCTATCATACCGTGCTAATTCCTCTCGCGCAGAATGGAGTACCCGAATGACCGCTTTCGCCCTTGTCTACACGTTGCACGTGCTGGCCGCCCTGATCTGGGTCGGCGGCATGTTCTTCGCCTGGATGGTCTTGCGCCCGGCAGCCGGTGTCGCCCTGGAAGGTCCTGCGCGCCTGAAATTGTGGGTCCAGGTGTTTCCGCGGTTCTTTCTTTGGGTCTGGGTGGCGGTGCTGGTATTACCCATCACAGGCGTAGGCATGATCCATCTGCAGTTCGCCGGTTTTGAACTGGCGCCGCGTTACGTGCAGGTGATGATGGGCTTGTACGTGGTGATGGTAGCGCTGTTTATTCGCATCCAGGCACTGCAATTGCCTGAACTGCGCCGTGCGGTGGTTGCCGAACAATGGCCTGAGGGCGCTGCTGTATTGGCCCGTATTCGCCGCTTGGTTGGGATCAATCTGATTGTGGGGCTGGTGCTGGTGGCCGTGGCCGCGACTCGATTTGGGTTTTAATGGTTGAAGCGGTGTGTCAGGCACACCGCTTCAACCCACTCGCAAGCCCATTAAGGCGTGTATTCGCTTACAACCGCTGCAAGGTCATCGCACCATTAGGGCCTGCCGCACCAGGCTGGCCCGGTTGACCTGGCTTACCGGATTTGCCGCCGTCAGCACGGTAGACCACGCAGCCCTTGGAGGCTCCGCCCTTGCCAGCACGCCCCCCCTCACCCGCCAGACCACCCGCACCGCCGTTGACCTGTACTTTCACACGCTCTGCCGGAAAGCTTTGCGGCAGCTCGACACGGACTTGCGCACCCGCAGCACCATCATGACCGTTGCCACCGTTGTCGCCATCGTACCCGCGACCCGCCTGGCCCCAGGTGCAACCCGGAGCCTGACCATTCGCGCCGTCGAGGCCGACAAAACCAGGCGCGCCCGAACCACCACGGGCATCGACCGATAACGCTTCTGCCGTCAGATTTTCCAGACGCAAGGTCAGGTTACGGCCCGGCAATGCGGGTTTGAGAAACGTGCCGGGAGCGCCACGGGCAGTGATTTCGCTACCTGACGCCAACTGACCACGGCCTACCACCAGATTGAAGCTCTGCTCGCTGGGCACAATCGCAATCCGCGCCTCGTGGCCCAGTATCAATTCACCGACCTTTACTTCAGCCAGGCTGGAGGGAATCAGCAAGGTGCCGTAATCGGCGACTTCCAGACGTTCCAGTTGCAAGACCCTGGTTTTACCGGGCAGACGCATCAGCGAATGCGACTCGACCGTCACCACTTGGGCGATAGCCATTGGGCTGCACAATAAGGCCAACAGGCAAAGATTACGCATGAGCAACCTCCGCCGATGGGCGGGAAATGGATTGGATGTGAAAGATACCGAACATAAGAACCAGCAGGCGATCACGCCATGGATGGACGCGCCGGCGCAGGTTGCTATTGAATAGCATCAGTTCAAGCAGGTGGGTCAACAATGCCAGGCTGCCAGCCAGACGGAGCAACACATCGAAAGGACTTGGCAGCGCAGTGGCCATATTGACCAGCACCATCAGCCAGAATCCCAGTGTCATCGCCTTCCCCAACCCCCAAAACAACTTCATACATGCCCCTGGCAGTTATTCTTTCGCGCACAGTAACGGCTTCTGCGCGAGATTTGCCAGCGTGCATTTAAAAATGTTCGAGCGCCCCGATTAGAGGTGCTGTCTGCACCGCGAAAATGCCGGGCGACACACACGCATCGACCCGCACGTCTCTTAGCCGTGCCTAGGCACTTGTCGCAACCGTCCGGGACATTATCATCGCCGCCGATCAACACACCATAGCCCGTGAAAGTGGCGTTTTGAGTCGCCCCTGATCACACACCAGTTACGCCACCAACTGCAGCAGACACAGACCAGTCGGTTTTTTTTGCAAACCTGCACGTCCTGCAGACGTGCTACGCATAGGACTAGGCCATCTCGCTACAGCAGGCTAGTCTTGCAACTCAATTGAGGATTTTCGATGACTGAAGGCTTTTCTATACGCACGCCCCAACAGGCGCTGGCCGCATTACTTGATCGTTACGCCCCCAAGCGTTTGTTGTTGATCGGTGCTGGAAGTTTTCCCGCACTTGAGGCATTTCAGGCTGCTCACCCGGAAACCGAACTGGCCCATGCCGCCCCCGGCGCCTTGCCAGCCGAGCTGGCAGCGCAACGTTTCGATCTGGCACTGGTGGTCGATTGCCTGGAGCATTTGCCTAAACGCATCGGCCTGGAACTACTGGGCGGGATCCGCAACCTTAACGCCAGCCGTATTGCCGTGCTGGCAGATCTGCCCGCGTGCGGCTGGCAGGACACCGACTTTTATTCACTGGCACTGCAAGCCAGTGAACGCTTTGCCCGTGACGAGCAGATCCTGACCTTGTTCACTTACGACCTGCGTGAATACAAACAAGTCCCCGACTGGCTGAATGCTAAGTTCTGGGCCAACCCAGAGAACTTCGGCAAATACTGGTGGTAAATCATGAGTAGCTCGATCTGCCCGTGTGGCAGCGGCAATTTACTGGACGCCTGCTGCGGGCATTATCACGCGGGCCTCCCGGCCCCGAGCGCGGAAGCCCTGATGCGCTCGCGCTACAGCGCCTATGTACTGGGCTTGATCGACTATCTGCTGGACACCACATTGCCTGCGCAGAAGGCAGGTCTGGATCGTCAATCGATCAGTGACTGGAGCGCACAAAGCACCTGGCTGGGCCTGAACGTCGAGCACGTGGAAGTGTTCGGCGGTAAACCCGAGCATGCGCTTGTAACCTTTGTTGCTCGCTGGCATGACGGCAGTGGCGAACACAGCCATCGTGAGCGCTCGGCGTTCGTGCAGAATGAGGGTCGCTGGTATTTCATCGATCCCACTGTGCAGCTCAAGGCGGGACGCAACGATGCTTGCCCCTGTGGCAGTGGGCAAAAATTCAAGAAGTGTTGCGCCGGTTATCTGGGCTGAATCAGGTTCAGCTCAACTTAAGGTGCGATGTGTCTGGCGCAGGCCCTGGCTTGGGCCTCTCAAGCTGGCCCATGTCACTGCCCACCGGCGCCAGGCTGATTTGTGATAAATCCAGACGCGGCACTGGCGCCTCGGCTTTCGGGTCTTGCATATCGCTACCCACCTCGGCAATCGAGAAATCAGGGGCATCTACCGCCGAAAAAGCCGCCATGTAAGCGTCTCTTGGGGCCACTTGTGATCGGTGACTGGGTTGAGCCGGGCGGTTAAAGCCAGGCGCATCGGGCGGCGGCGCCAGCTCCATTTCCTCCATATCGACCTGCATGTCCACCTTTTCGGCCAGTGCCCCGGCGCGTTCAAGGATCGAACGATATTTCTCTGCCGCAGCCTCATCGAGATTGTTCTTGAGCACCAGACGCCGTCCGGAAAACAGCAGCTCGATGCGCTGGGCATCCGCCTGAAACAACTTCGCCAGATTCGCCTCGACCCGCTCGCGCTGGGCGCCGGGGACCAATTGGCCCGTAAAGACAATTTCGTAAAGGTTCATTGGCCATACTCCTACTGCACATGCCCCGAGTATGGCGCAAGCCCACGCTAACAGGTCAAGAGGAAGTGCTCAGAGCCCTGCTGGCTTGGGGAGATCCATATGGTCGAGGTCTGGCTTGCTCCAGGGATCGACATGCGTCATCAGGTTTAATACTCGATGACGCTGCATCACATTCTGACGCGCCTCAACTGCAATCTCATGCCCCTCTTCAACGGTAATCGAAGCGTCCACTTCTATATGCGCGTCAACAATAATCATGTCGCCCATTTTACGCGTGCGGATATCGTGAACACCCTTGATACCGGGCGTTTCAATAAGCGTATTGCGAATCATGGCGACTTCTTTCTCGTCCGCGGCACGGTCCATCAGGTCATGCAAGGCATCCCAACTAAACGACCACCCCATCTTGGAAACCATGCACCCGACAATCAGCGCAGCGATTGGATCAAGGATCGGATAACCCGCAAGGTTACCGACAATGCCGATCCCCACTACCAGCGATGAGGCGGCGTCTGAACGTGCGTGCCAGGCATTCGCAACCAACATGCTTGACTTGACCTTCTTGGCAACAGCCAGCATGAAACGAAACAGCAACTCTTTAGCGACAAGCGCTCCGCCAGCGACCCATAAAGCAATGACATGCACGGTCTGCACGGTCTCGGGTGCTTCGAGCTTGCCGACGGCCGACCAAATCATGCCAACACCGACGGCCAGCAACAGTAAACCCAGCACCATTGATGCAGCGGTTTCAAAACGCAAATGCCCATAAGGATGGTCTTCATCCGCGTCCTTCTTACTGTTGTGGCTGGCGAACAGCACAACGAAGTCTGCCACCAGATCCGACAGTGAGTGAATACCATCGGCGACCAGGCCTTGAGACTTTGACAGTATTCCCACCGCAATCTGAGTGAACGTCAGAACGAGGTTTACGCCAACACTTACCCATGTGCAGCGAGAGGCAGCCGCTGCCCGCTCAGCAGGGCTATGAAGCTCGTCCTCTGGATCGTCAGCGAACTCTGGATGACTCATGTATAGCTTCTCCTGTGTCTGTAGAGGAAGGTGTGCTGCCCATAGTGAGTTCAGTGTGAATTCAGGAGCATCCCATGCGGATATAACACGCACTGAACGGCAACCTAAATGAACACAGCATTCAACACCCGGGCAGACCATTAAATAGGCGTTTAACAGGGCGTACATGCGAACGATTCAAAGTATGCAAACATTCTTATTTAGCAGGCCGCTATTTTAGATGACGGGCTTCTATTGAGACAAGCGCATTACTTCATATAAAGCTTAAGGTTTCCTGAACATACGTTAATTTTATATTCATAAGGGGACCTGTAATACAGGTACTGTTTATTAAGTGTCCGCTCCAGCAGGCGGCTCTTTTTACTTCAGCGGCTGAGTCTCTTTAACGACCGCCTGACCCGACAAGGATGGCCGCCCTCCGGGAAAATATGACGCTACGTGGAAATTGGGCGATAATTCCTGCCGAATTTATTCTGGAGTGACCTCGATGAACCAAGAAACCCACGTTCATGGCCCCGACTGCAACCACGACCACGACCATGATCACCACCACGACCACCAGCACGCACACGTCCATGGTCCAGACTGCGGCCACGCGCCCCAGGAACCAGTGCGCAATACCTTGAAGGATGTTGGCCGCAACGACCCATGCCCTTGCGGCAGCGAGAAAAAATTCAAGAAATGCCACGGCGCTTAATGTAACCGCCGCATCGCCAACCGCGCTGCGAGCCAACGCGTGCATGCGTTGGTCGATAAGGTCAATCCACCGAAGCCTTGAATGCCCGGCGCCTGAAAGGGCGCCTTCGCAGGCAACGTAGTCCACATCCCTGGATAAATCCGCACATCAGCCGCGATGGCTGCTTGCGTGGCGCGTGCCGGCTCACTAACGTAGCGCCTTTCCACGCCACCCCCGCAGGAGCTTTGCCATGGCCTCGCCAGCCCTCTCATATTTTCTACCCCGGTTCGGCGTTGCCGCAGCAGTCGCTGGAGCCCTGAGCCTGGCCGGTTGTCAGCTCAACGGCGGCGGCAGCGACACGCTGCCACCGACCTCTGGGGTGTACCCGCTCAAAGGGTTGGCGCAAAATGTTTCGGTGCGCCGCAACAACCTTGGCATGCCGCTGATCGAAAGCAGCACCTTTCACGACGCGCTCTTTACCCTGGGTTATGTTCACGCCAGTGACCGCATCAGTCAGATGGTCGGCATGCGTTTGCTGGCCCAAGGTCGCCTGTCCGAAATGGACGGCCCCAGCGCACTGGAAATCGACCGCCTGATGCGCTCGATCAACCTGAAGAAAAGCGCCAGCGAGCTGTACAACGGCTCTTCGCCGCGCCTGAAACGTTTCTTTGAAGTCTATGCGCGCGGCGTTAACGCCTACCTGTTCCGCTACCGCGACAAACTGCCGGCGGATTTGGCTGCGTCTGGTTATCACCCTGAATACTGGAAGCCGGAAGACTCTGCGCTGATCTTCAGCCTGCTGAACTTCGGCGTGTCAAAAAACCTGCAGGAAGAACTGTCATCCCTGGTATTGGCGCAAAAAGTCGGCGCGGACAAACTCGCCTGGCTGATCCCGACCTACCCCGATGAAGAATTACCGTTCGCTGAAGCCGAGAAGCTCAAGGGCTTGAACCTTGGCCAGGTGTCCGGGCTTAGCGATCTGAATCGAGTCGCCAGCCAACTGTCAGACCTGAACATGCTCGGTGTGGCGGCTGCCAACAACTGGGCGATTTCGCCACGGCGCAGCAGAAGCGGCAAAAGCCTGATGGCCAACGACATACACCAGAGCGCAAAACTGCCTTCGGCATGGAACTTCGTGCAGATCCGCGCCCCGAAATATCAGGCTGCCGGCGTCTCCATTGCAGGCCTGCCCTTGGTGATGGCGGGCTTCAACGGCAAGCTGGCCTGGAGCATGACCGGGGTCATGGGTGACAATCAGGACCTGTTCCTCGAGAAGCTCAAGCGCGAAAACAACAAACTGTTCTATATGGCCGATGGCAAATGGCAGCCCGCCACTGTTCGCAATGAAACCTTCTTCGTTAAAGGTGAGCGCCCCGTTCGCGAAACCATCTACGAAACTCGCCACGGACCGCTGCTCAACAGCGCGCTGGGCGAACGAACAAGCCCACAACAACCAGTGCAACTGAACAGCGGTTTTGGTTTGGCCCTGCAAACGCCAGACTTCAAAGACGACAAAAGCATGGACGCACTCTTCAACCTGTCCCGCGCGCAGAACGTCGAAAAGGCTTCCGATGCCAGCCGCGAAATTCGCGCGATAGCCCTGAACATGGTATTTGCCGATGCACAGAATATCGGCTGGCAAGTCACCGGGCGCTTCCCGAATCGCCGTGAAGGGCTTGGCTTGCTGCCATCGCCAGGCTGGGACAGTCGTTTTGATTGGGACGGTTTCGCCGACCCGATGCTCCACCCCTACGATCAAGACCCGGTGCAGGGGTGGATAGGCACCGCCAATCAGCGCACCGTGCCTAAAGGTTATGGCATGCAACTGTCGAACTCCTGGAACTACCCGGAGCGGGCCGAACGCATCGCCGAAATGGCAGGCAGCGGTAAGCAGGACACCCGCAGCATGATCGCCATGCAATACGACCAGACCACGACCTTCGCTGCCAAACTGAAAAAAATGTTCGAAACGTCGGGCATGGCTCAATCGCTGAAACAGGCAATCGAAGCCCTCCCTGCAACTGATCGCGCCAAGGCACACGAAGCGCTCACGCGCCTGCTGGCATTCGATGGCAAGCTCTCCGCCAACTCGGCCGATGCGGCGCTGTATGAGCTGTTCCTCCAGGAAAGTGCCAAGCAGATATTCCTCGACGAGCTGGGCCCTGAAACCAGTCCGGCCTGGAAAGCCCTGGTCGAAAGCGCCAACCTCTCCTACTCCGCCCAGGCCGACCACCTGCTGGGACGTGAGGACAGCCCGTATTGGGATGACACCCGAACGCCGCAAAAAGAAGACAAACCGACCATCCTTGCCCGCAGCCTGGCAGCGGCCATCACTGCCGGCGAAAGCCAACTGGGCAATGATCACAAGGCTTGGCAATGGGGCAAATTGCACCATTACGCCTGGACCTCGGAAGGAAGCCGACGCAGCCCGATTCCCGCAGGCGGCGATCACAGCACCCTCAACGAGTCGGCCTATAACTGGGGGCAGGATTTCGACACCCGACTGATCCCGGCCATGCGATTTATCGTCGACTTTGGTCAACAGGAACCGATGATAGGACAGAGCACTGGCCAGTCCGGCAACCCGGCCAGCCCGCATTACGCCGATGGCATCGACCCTTGGCTCAAAGGCCAATACATGAGCATCCCGATGCAGCCGCAGAACTTCGACAAGACCTATGGCAAGCAGAGACTGACGCTGATACCTGGTAAATAATGGGATGCGGCGTGCCAGGCACGCCGCATCGCCCCACGATGGAGCAACGTCCGTGCCTGTTCCCGGAGGACGACTCCAGCGTGCTCGTTTTAGTGGCATATTGGCCTGCGAAGAAACTCGTCTATCCTGTAGCTCGTTCTGAGCTGGCAATGAGCACTTCTCCATCAAAGTCATCATTGCGACAACTCCGTACATTTAAAACGCACGTTCGTCTCTTTGGTTCAAAAATTGCTATCTTCTTCGGGTATGGCGCTCGCCGGTAGCAAGCCTCGCGTGTTCCCAACGCTCATTTTGGTTTTAAGGACTGATCAATGAAAAAAGCATGGCTGACCCTTTCCGCACTGGCTATTTGTCTCGCCGCTGGTAGTGCAATGGCCAAGGAATACAAGGAACTGCGTTTCGGCGTCGATCCTTCTTATGCGCCTTTCGAATCAAAAGCCGCCGATGGCAGCCTGGTAGGCTTCGATATCGATCTGGGCAATGCGATTTGCGCCGAGCTGAAAGTTAAATGCAAATGGGTCGAGAGCGATTTCGACGGTATGATTCCCGGTCTGAAAGCCAACAAATTCGACGGCGTTATCTCGTCGATGACCGTAACAGATGCGCGGATGAAGGTTATCGACTTCTCCGAGGAACTGTTCTCTGGCCCAACTGCACTGGTGTTCAAGAAAGGCGCGGGCGTAACGGCCGACCCTGCAACCCTCAAAGGCAAGAAAGTTGGCTATGAGCAAGGCACCATTCAGGAAGCCTACGCCAAGGCCGTATTGGACAAGGCGGGTGTAACAACCCAGGCCTATGCGAACCAGGACCAGGTCTATGCTGACCTGACTTCCGGCCGTCTCGATGCTTCCGTACAAGACATGCTGCAAGCCGAACTGGGCTTTTTGAAGTCACCAGCAGGTGCTGGCTTCGAAGTCAGCAAGCCAATCACAGATCCACTGCTGCCGGCTAAAACCGCAGTCGGTATCTCGAAAGGTAACAAAGAGCTCAAGGCGTTGTTGGATAAAGGTATCAAAGCGTTACACGACGATGGTAAATATGCAGAAATCCAGAAAAAACACTTTGGCGATCTGAACCTGTACAGCGGTAAATAACATCCCAACGCCCGTCGATTTCAGGTGAAAATCTACCACCCGATTCGATGGGCGTTTTTTTGACCGCAAAAGGCTTGATCCATGTTTGACGAAATGCTGCAAACCCTTGGATTGTCCGCCTTCAGCTTGAAAGGCTTCGGCCCGCTGCTGCTTCAAGGCACCTGGATGACCATCAAATTATCGTTACTGTCGCTGCTGGTGAGCATCGTGCTCGGCCTGATTGGCGCCAGCTGCAAACTTTCGAGTCTGCGCATATTGCGCATACCGGCGCAGCTCTACACCACCTTGATCCGCGGCGTGCCCGATCTGGTGTTGATGCTGCTGATTTTCTATAGCCTGCAAACCTGGCTGACCGGTCTCACAGAAGCAATGGACTGGGACTACATCGAAATCGACCCGTTCGCGGCCGGGGTCATCACCCTCGGGTTTATCTATGGCGCCTACTTCACAGAAACGTTCCGTGGCGCGATTCTCTCCGTCCCACGCGGACAGGTCGAAGCCGCCACCGCGTATGGATTGAAGCGCAGCCAACGTTTCCGTTTTGTGGTGTTCCCGCAAATGATGCGTTTCGCCCTGCCGGGCATTGGCAACAACTGGATGGTGATGCTCAAGGCCACCGCCCTGGTGTCGATCATCGGCCTCGCCGATCTGGTCAAAGCCGCTCAGGATGCAGGCAAAAGCACGTATCAACTGTTTTTCTTTCTGGTCGTGGCCGCACTGATTTACCTTCTGATCACCAGTATTTCCAACGTTGCTCTGCGCTGGGCCGAACGACGCTATGCCGCAGGTAGCCGGGAGGCACAACGATGATCGAACTTCTCCAGGATTACTGGCGGCCCTTCCTTTATAGCGACGGCTACCACATCACCGGTCTGGCCATGACCATGTGGCTGCTCAGCGCTTCGATCGCTATCGGCTTTGTGGTATCGATCCCGCTGTCTATCGCCCGAGTGTCACGCAAGTTCTGGGTGCGCTTGCCGGTACAGTTCTACACCTATCTGTTTCGGGGGACACCGCTGTATATCCAGTTGCTGATTTGCTACACCGGTATCTACAGCATCGCAGCCGTGCGTGCCCAACCATTGCTGGATGCGTTTTTTCGCGACGCGATGAACTGCACGATTCTGGCATTCGCCCTGAACACCTGCGCTTACACCACGGAGATTTTTGCCGGGGCGATTCGCAGCATGCATCATGGTGAAGTCGAAGCAGCCAAAGCCTACGGACTCAGCGGCTGGAAACTCTATGCCTACGTGATCATGCCGTCAGCGCTACGGCGTTCGCTGCCGTTCTACAGCAACGAAGTCATTCTGATGCTGCACTCGACCACCGTGGCCTTCACCGCGACCGTGCCGGACATTCTCAAAGTAGCGAGGGACGCCAACTCGGCGACGTTCATGACCTTCCAGTCCTTTGGTATCGCCGCCCTGATTTATTTGACGATCACCTTTGCCCTGGTCGGCCTGTTCCGATTGGCCGAGCGCCGTTGGCTAGCCTTTCTGGGCCCAGCTCACTAGGACTTTTTACATGCGCCATCACACGCACAATCTGCTCGCCCCGCTACCAGGGACCGCGCGGCAGATCCACAGTTTTCATTACGGCCCGGAAAACACTGGCCGCAAGGTTTATATCCAGGCGTCCCTGCATGCGGACGAATTGCCCGGCATGCTGGTGGCCTGGTACCTGAAGCAGCGCCTGGCCGAGCTGGAAAGCGCCGACCTGCTGTTGGGCGAAATTGTCGTCGTCCCGGTCGCCAACCCCATCGGCCTGGAACAAGTGCTGATGGATATCCCGCTGGGTCGCTACGAACTGGAGAGTGGGCAGAACTTCAATCGCCTGTTTGTCGATTTGAGTCTGCAGGTAGGTGACGATGTCGAAGCGCGGCTCAACGATGACCCGAAGCACAACCGTGAACTGATCCGCAGCAGCCTGCGCGCGGCGCTGTCTGCTCAGGTCGTCGATACGCAGTTGCAATCGCAACGACTGACCCTGCAACGCCTGGCTTGCGATGCCGACATGGTGCTGGACCTGCATTGTGATTTCGAAGCGGTGGAGCACCTTTACACCACTCCCGAGGCCTGGCCTCGAGTCGAGGCACTGTCACGCTACCTGGGCGCTCAGGCCAGCCTGTTGGCCACCGACTCCGGCGGGCAATCGTTCGATGAATGCTTCACCCTGCTTTGGTGGCAGTTGCAACAGCGCTTCGGCGCACGCTTTGCAGTTCCCATGGGCAGCATTTCGGTGACCCTGGAATTACGCGGCCAAGGCGACGTTAATCACGCCTTGGCCAGTCGCGACTGTCAGGCACTGATCAACTACTTGACGCTGTATGGCGTGATCGCCGGAGATCCGGCGCCCCAGCCAAAGCTGTTGTACCCGGCAACACCGCTGGCCGGTGTCGAGCCGGTCGCAACGCCGGTCGGCGGCCTACTGGTGTTCTGCGCCCAACCCGGTGAGTTTCTGGAAGCCGGGCAAAAAATCGCTGAAATCATCGATCCGATCAGTGATCGGATAACGCCAATCCACACTCTCAATTCCGGCTTGTTGTATGCCCGCTCCTTGCGGCGCATGGCGACCGCTGGCATGGTCATCGCTCACGTCGCAGGCACCGAAGCCTACCGTAGCGGTTACCTGCTTTCTCCTTAAGGACTGCACGGCATGTACAAACTGACGATCGATGGCCTGCACAAGTGCTATGGCGACAACGAAGTGCTAAAAGGCGTATCGCTCAAAGCAAGCACGGGCGACGTGATCAGCCTGATCGGTGCCAGCGGCTCGGGTAAAAGTACCTTTTTGCGCTGCATCAACTTTCTGGAAACACCCAATAGCGGCACCATGACCCTGGACGGCCAGCCCGTGCGCATGGTCAGCGACAAGCATGGTATGCACGTCGCAGACCCCGCCGAACTGCAGCGCATCCGTACTCGCCTGGCAATGGTGTTCCAGCATTTCAATCTATGGAGCCACATGACCGTGCTGGAAAACGTCAGCATGGCCCCGCGCCGTGTGCTGGGTGTTTCCAAACGCGAAGCCGAAGACCGGGCGCGCAAGTATCTGGACAAAGTCGGCCTGCCGACACGCGTTGCCGAGCAATACCCGGCGTTCCTCTCCGGCGGCCAACAACAACGCGTGGCGATTGCCCGTGCGCTGGCGATGGAGCCGGAAGTGATGCTGTTCGACGAACCCACCTCGGCACTGGACCCGGAGCTGGTCGGCGAAGTACTTAAAGTGATTCAAGGCCTGGCTGAAGAAGGCCGTACCATGATCATGGTTACCCACGAAATGAGTTTTGCCCGCAAAGTCTCGAATCAGGTGATGTTCCTGCACCAGGGCCTGGTCGAAGAGCAAGGGCATCCTGACGACGTACTGGGCAACCCGCAAAGCGATCGGCTGCGGCAGTTTTTGAGCGGGAATTTGAAATAGCGGGAAAGGCTTTTCACGCAGCAACGCGAACCGAAGACACACGCCACTCATCACGCTCCAGCCTTGGTGCATTCAAACGACGGGCTTGGGTGGCGCCTCATCAGGAAGGGTTGGCACGCCTGGCTCAGTGGGATCTGTGGGTTCGTCGGGCTGTTCGTTCGGGGAATCGGGGTCGGGCTGCCCCGGAATGCCGCCGACCCTGTTGATGTTGATCTGGGGATAAGCGAGCAACGACCACGCCAGAAGGCCCACATGATTGTGGTCGCTGACTCTTGCGGGGGCGATGCGTTTCGAACTTGACGTCATAGGGCACTCCTGAGTGTTGACTCCCCTCGCTCGGCGCGAGAGGGAACAGTCCTGACAATAGAGTGCCTGAATGGGCACTAATTCCCTGGGCGCCCGATCAACGGCAAATCAAGTGCGCGGCAATGTCACGCCGCGTTGACCCTGATACTTGCCGCCACGGTCTTTATAAGAAATTTCACACTCTTCGTCGGATTCCAGAAACAGCATCTGGGCCACGCCTTCATTAGCGTAGATTTTCGCCGGCAAGGTGGTGGTGTTGGAGAACTCCAGCGTCACATGGCCTTCCCACTCGGGCTCGAGTGGCGTCACGTTAACGATAATTCCGCAACGTGCATAAGTACTTTTGCCCAGACAGATGGTCAGCACATTACGCGGAATGCGGAAATATTCGACCGTGCGTGCCAAGGCAAACGAGTTTGGCGGAATGATGCAGACATCACTTGTCACGTCGACGAAGCTCTTTTCATCGAAATTTTTCGGGTCCACCGTCGCCGAGTTGATGTTGGTAAATACCTTGAATTCAGCGGCACACCGCACATCGTAACCGTAGCTCGACACACCGTAGGAGATCAGCCGGTTAGCGCCTTCACCGCGAACCTGGCGCTCTACAAAGGGCTCGATCATCCCGTGCTCTAGCGCCATGCGGCGAATCCACTTGTCCGATTTGATGCTCATGGCGGTGTCCTGAATAGCGAGGTGGAAAAAGATGTCTGGCATCTTACCGGGCCGGGCCTTCGGGTTCAAAGACTCTAGAGGTCACGGCCATCGATCCAAACCCGTGTTTAAGCATGAATGAAAATAATCCTGAACAAGGCATTGGCACTTCTCGAAAAACCAGTTAAGGTGACGTCACTGTGTTGCTTGTGTCACTGAGAATCTCTACACGATGTTGAATTTCGATCCAACCATCTCCAAGAATTTTTCCTGCTCTTTGCACTCAGTCTCGGCCAGGGTTCTTCCTGTGTCGCAGTTAACTTTGTCCAAGGAGATACACCATGTCTAATCGCCAAACTGGTACCGTTAAGTGGTTCAACGATGAAAAAGGCTTCGGCTTCATCACTCCACAATCCGGTGACGACTTGTTCGTTCACTTCAAAGCTATCCAATCTGACGGCTTCAAAAGCCTGAAAGAAGGCCAACAGGTTTCTTTCGTCGCTACCCGCGGCCAGAAAGGTATGCAAGCTGAAGAAGTTCAAGTTATCTAACTTGTACTGAATCGCTTAAAAAAAGCCTCGCCCTCAAAAGCGGGGCTTTTTTACGCCCGTAGAAAATGTAAATGCTTTACGGCGACAGCGTGAGCACCCAGCGGATGCCCACGGCAATACACAATCAGTCGTCGCTAATGGTGATGTTCGGCATCGCCTGCGCCTGAGCTTCCTGCAAGACGATTCTCGCGCCCACGTGACGGGCCAGTTCCTGATAGACCATGGCAATCGGGCTTTCTGGATCAGCGATTACCGTCGGTTTACCACCATCGGCCTGCTCGCGAATCACAATCGACAGCGGCAATGACGCCAGCAGCTCGACATCGTATTGCGCCGCGAGCTTCTCGCCACCACCCTCACCGAACAAATGCTCCGCGTGACCGCAATTGGAGCAGATGTGCACGGCCATGTTTTCCACAACACCCAACACCGGAATGTTGACCTTGCGGAACATTTCGACGCCTTTCTTGGCATCCAGCAATGCCAGATCCTGTGGAGTGGTGACAATCACCGCTCCGGCCACAGGGACTTTCTGCGCCAGCGTAAGCTGGATATCGCCCGTGCCGGGTGGCATATCGATGACCAGATAATCCAGATCATTCCACGCCGTTTGCGTAATCAGTTGCAGCAGCGCACCGGAAACCATCGGCCCGCGCCAGACCATCGGCGTGTTGTCATCGGTCAGGAACGCCATGGACATGACTTCAATACCGTGCGATTCGATGGGCACGAACCACTTCTGATCCTTGATCTTCGGCCGCGTGCCTTCGGGGATGCCGAACATCACACCCTGGCTCGGGCCATAGATATCCGCATCGAGAATACCGACCCGTGCACCTTCGCGGGACAACGCCAGCGCCAGGTTTGCGGCGGTAGTGGATTTGCCCACACCGCCTTTACCAGAAGCGACCGCGACGATGTTCTTCACATTGGCCAGGCCCGGGATTTGCCCCTGAGCCTTGTGCGCGGTGATCACACTGCGCACCTCGACCTTGGCCGAGGACACACCCTCCATCCCCTCTATAGCCATTTGCAGCATTTGTGCCCAGCCATTCTTGAACAGGGCGGCGGCATAACCCAACTCAAGCTGAACGCTGACGCGATCGCCTTGAATATCAATGGCACGCACACAGCCCGCGCTGACAGGGTCCTGGTTCAAATAAGGGTCGGTATATTGGCGAAGCACGGCTTCCACCGCTGCGCGATTGACGGCGCTCATGGCTACTCCCGGTAAAAAGACTGAGTAAAACAGACGGCTATCCTACCCCTTCTGAAAGGTGCCGGCATGCTTTCACAGCATGCCGATCTGTTGGCTGATAACGGGCAATGCTCGCCAACGGGGTGAAATATATCGTCCAGACCTTTATAGTGACCGACCTCCGTTTCACTTCAAATAGCCGAGCCCCATGTCCGAGCCACGCAAGATTCTCGTCACCAGCGCCCTGCCCTATGCCAATGGATCGATCCACCTTGGCCATATGCTTGAGTACATCCAGACCGATATGTGGGTGCGCTTCCAGAAGCATCGCGGCAATCAGTGCATCTATGTCTGCGCGGACGACGCCCACGGCTCGGCAATCATGCTACGCGCTGAAAAAGAAGGGATTACCCCGGAACAGTTGATCGACAACGTCAAGGCTGAACACAGCGCCGACTTTGCCGACTTCCTGGTGGATTTCGATAATTTCCACTCGACCCACTCCGAAGAAAACCGTGAGCTGTCGAGCCTGATCTATACACGCTTGCGCGATGCTGGCCATATCGCTACCCGTTCGATTACCCAGTATTTCGACCCGGAAAAGCAGATGTTCCTGGCCGACCGGTTCATCAAGGGCACCTGCCCTAAATGCGGCACCGAAGATCAGTACGGCGATAACTGTGAAAAATGCGGCGCGACCTACGCCCCGACTGACCTGAAAGACCCTAAATCGGCGATTTCCGGGGCGACGCCAGTACTGAAAGAGTCCCAGCACTTCTTCTTCAAGCTGCCAGACTTCGATGCCATGCTCAAAAGCTGGACCCGCAGCGGCACATTGCAGGACGCCGTGGCGAACAAAATCGCCGAATGGCTGGATGCAGGCCTGCAACAGTGGGACATTTCACGCGATGCACCGTATTTCGGTTTCGAAATTCCAGGCGAGCCGGGCAAGTATTTCTACGTCTGGCTGGATGCGCCAATTGGTTATATGGCCAGTTTCAAGAACCTGTGCGCCCGTCGCCCCGATCTGGACTTCGATGCTTACTGGGCCAAAGATGCCAGCACCGAGCTGTACCACTTCATTGGCAAGGACATCATCAACTTCCACGCCTTGTTCTGGCCAGCCATGCTCGAAGGTGCAGGTTTCCGTAAGCCAAACGCAATCAACGTCCACGGTTACCTGACCGTCAACGGCCAGAAAATGTCGAAATCGCGCGGCACCTTTATAAAGGCCCGCACGTACCTGGACAATCTGTCACCGGAATACCTGCGTTATTACTATGCGGCCAAGCTCGGCCGGGGCGTCGACGACCTGGACCTGAACCTGGAAGACTTCGTGCAAAAGGTCAATTCCGACCTGATCGGCAAAGTGGTCAACATTGCCAGTCGTTGCGCCGGCTTCATCCATAAAGGCAATGCCGGCGTACTGGTCGCAGGCAATGCCGCGTCAGAATTGACCGACGCTTTCCTTGCCGCCGCACCCAGCATTGCCGACGCGTACGAAACGCGTGACTTTGCTCGCGCCATGCGCGAAATCATGGGCCTGGCCGACCGCGCCAACGCGTACATCGCAGAAAAAGCACCCTGGTCTCTGGCCAAGCAGGAAGGCAAGCAAGACGAAGTCCAGGCCGTTTGCGCGCTGGGCATCAACCTGTTCCGCCAACTGGTGATTTTCCTCAAGCCCGTCTTGCCGCTGCTGGCAGCCGACGCAGAGGCCTTCCTGAACGTCGCGCCGCTGACCTGGAACGACCACCAGACGCTCCTGAGCAATCATCAGCTCAATCCGTTCCAGGCGCTGATGACCCGAATCGACCCCGTAAAAGTGCAAGCCATGACCGACGCCTCGAAAGAAGACCTGACCGCCAGCCAAACTTCTGTTGCCCCGCAAGGTAATGGCGAACTGGTCAAAGAACCCTTGGCCGCCGAGATCGACTTCGGTGCATTCGAAGCAGTGGACCTTCGCGTGGCCCTGATCCTCAAGGCCGAACATGTTGAAGGCGCCGATAAGCTCCTGCGCCTGACCTTGGACATTGGCGACGAACAGCGTAATGTCTTTTCCGGAATCAAAAGCGCCTATCCGAATCCAGCCGAGCTGGAAGGTCGCCTGACCATGATGATTGCCAACCTCAAACCGCGCAAAATGCGCTTTGGCATCTCCGAAGGCATGGTGATGGCTGCGGGCCCTGGTGGCGAAGAAATCTACCTGCTCAGCCCCGACAGCGGCGCCAAGCCTGGTCAACGCATCAAGTAAGCCCGGCAAAAAGCCCGCGAACAGTGCTGTTCGTGGGCTTTTTTATGGAAGAAGTACGGCCTGCGTCCTTGCCGGGTACTATCTTTCTTAAAGGCTCCCTCGCCTGATCGCTCACTCCCGGCACGACCATGACCGACTTCATCCTCACCCTCATCAGCGCCGCATTGATCAACAATCTCGTATTGCAGTTGCCGCTGGGTGTCGACCCGCTACTCAAGGCCTCGCGCCCATCTGACTTCACCCGCTCGCAAGTACATGCATTGGGCATCGCAACTACGTGGATAATGTTTTCAAGCACACTCATCAGCTACCTGCTGTACCGCTATTTGCTGCTGCCGCTGGAGCTGACGTACCTGCGTTTGTTTATATTCCTGCCGGTAAGCGTACTGTTAATCACGCCCTGCATATCCATGTTGTCTCGGTTCTTGCCGCGATTGTCCTTCGACGGGCTGTGGCCACTACTGCTGGGTAACGCCGGGATTCTCGGGTTGGCGATGCTGAGCACACAGGCCGACAAGGGGATTTTCCTCACGCTGGCATTGAGCCTTGGGGCCGGACTGGGCTTCTGGTGGGTACTGAGTTTGTTTCATGATCTTCGTCAACGCATTCACATCCAGGATGTTCCACTGCCTTTTCGCGGCATGCCGATCGAACTGATCAGTGCCGGTTTGATGGGACTGGCCTTTCTCGGCTTCAGTGGGCTGGTCAAACCATGAACCTGATCCAACGTATCGATGCGCTGCTGCCGCAGACACAGTGTGGCAAATGTGGGCATCCCGGCTGCAAGCCCTACGCCGAAGGAATCGCCAGCGGCGAAGCGATCAATAAGTGCCCGCCCGGCGGCGACGAAACCATCGCAGCACTCGCCCGGCTACTGGAAGTCCCTGTCGTACAGTTGGACCTCGATCGCGGCCCCGCGCCAGCGCAGATCGCGTTCATCCGTGAAGCCGAGTGCATTGGCTGCACAAAATGCATTCAGGCCTGCCCGGTGGACGCCATCGTTGGCGCAGCAAAGCTGATGCACACCGTCATCATCGACGAGTGCACGGGTTGCGACCTGTGCGTGGCACCTTGCCCAGTGGATTGCATCGAAATGCACCCGTTGCCACTCAGCGTGATCCCGGTCGTTGGCGGTATGGCGTTTAGCAGCGAACTGCAACAAGCCCGCGCCAGCAAGCGCAACCATGCGCGCCGACGCTTCGAGCTGCGCAACGACCGGCTGCGTCGTGAAGAAGAGCATAAGCAGGCCGAACGGCTGGCCCGCTCCCAACGCCCCGTTCAAACACCCGTAACCACAGCAACGCCTGCACTCAACCCCGTACAGGCCGCCATCGAGCGCATCCGTGCGCAAAAAGCTGCGGCCGATGACCAGGCCCTGAAAAAAGCCAAAATAGCCTTGGCTATGAGCCGGGCGCAGTTGAACAAGTCGCTCAAGGCTTTTGGCCATCCGCCCACCGCCGAACAGCAAGCGCAACTGGTCGTGCTACAGCGCGAATTCGAAGCCGCCGAACACACCTTGATCACGCTCGAAGCAAACGCTCAGACGCAACCCAAGGTCGACACTCATGCCACCGCCTGAAGCAGCCGCCAGCCCGACCGAACAGGTCAGCGAGCGCCTGCAAAAGACCATGAGCCTGGTGTTACTGGCCACGGTGCCCGGCGCTCTGGTGCTTTTGTGGTTTTATGGATGGGGCGTTTTGATCAATTGGCTACTGGCGGCCAGCATGGCTCTGGCAGCCGAGGCCTTGGTGCTCACGCTGCGTCAACAGCCGCTCAGGCCCTCGCTGAGCGACGGTAGCGCACTGGTCAGTGCAACGTTGCTGGCATTCGCCTTGCCGCCGTATTCACCGTGGTGGCTGACACTGCTGGCCAGCGGCTTTGCACTGCTGTGTGGCAAGCACCTGTTCGGCGGAGTAGGGAAAAACCCGTTCAACCCGGCCATGCTTGGGTATGCCTTGGTGCTGGTGTCGTTTCCGCAACAGATGAACCACTGGCCGGCGCCTCACAGCCTGAACCTGATGGGCGGTCTGCAACAGATTTTCGGTTTCAACCTCGGCTCGACGACGCCACCCGATGCCTGGGCTCAAGCCACTGCGCTGGACGCCTTGCGGATCAATAAAAGTCTGACCGTCGACGAGCTGTTCGCAGGCAACCCGTCGTTCGGCCGGTTCGGAGGCAGAGGTGCCGAGTGGCTGAACCTGGCATTCCTGGCGGGCGGTGCATTCCTGCTCAAACAGCGGGTAATCAGCTGGCATGCGCCAGTGGGAATGCTTGGTAGCCTGTTTATCATCAGCCTGCTCTGCTGGAACGGTT
This sequence comes from Pseudomonas sp. 5C2, assembly GCF_034314155.1. Lineage (NCBI taxonomy): Bacteria > Pseudomonadati > Pseudomonadota > Gammaproteobacteria > Pseudomonadales > Pseudomonadaceae > Pseudomonas > Pseudomonas sp. 5C2. The sequence continues at coordinate 2,901,541 of NZ_JAVIWH010000002.1, forward strand.
CCGGGTCGGATTCCCACGGCTCGCCGCTGTTCCACTTGTTGACCGGTGCAAGCATGCTAGGCGCGTTTTTTATCGCGACAGAACCGGTGTCCGGCCCCAAAAGCCCACGCGCACGCCTATTGTTTGGGGCTGGAGTGGGCGTGATCACCTACCTTATTCGCACCTGGGGCGCCTACCCTGACGGGGTCGCTTTCGCGGTGCTGCTGATGAACCTTACCGTGCCTGCGCTGGAGCGAATGCGGCCTTCCGAAGAAAACCCGGAACCGCGTCATGAATAAACCCTCCAGAGCACTCAGCGTGCTGATCATTACCCTAATCGCCTGTGTCGGCGCGGGCCTGACGATCACTCTGCAACACGGCACAAGCGCGCGAATCATCGCTGCGCGCGAAGCGGCTCAGGCACAAGCGTTTCTATCGATTCTGCCACCAGACAGTTTCGACAATCACCCCTTGCAGCATCCTTTGACCTTGCCTGAGCAAACGCCTGCAACCCAGACAGTCATCGCCGCATATCTTGCAACGCTCGCCGATCAACCTAGCGCGATCCTTTTCCACAGCCGGACGCAGGGCTACTCCGGGACCATCGAGCTGCTGATTGGTGTTTCGACCACAGGCAAATTGATTGGGGTAAAAGCTCTCAAGCAAAACGAAACACCCGGTCTCGGTGCCCGTATCGCTACTGAACCGGGCTGGCTGGCAAGTTTTATCGGCAAATCAATGAGTGAGCCAGCAGAGTCAGGCTGGGCGCTGAAAAAAGACAACGGACAGTTTGATCAGATCGCGGGGGCGACGATTACCTCTCGAGCGACTGTCAGTGCGATCCACGAAACACTGCAATTCTTCGATGCCTATCGAGCGCAACTCCTGTCGCCATCCACAGGTAACCCGCCATGAGCGAGCGAGCGCAACATAACAATGATTTCAGCCCCCTTCTTGGCCCACTGAGCCTGACACCACTCCTGGGGATCACTGATTCACTCGTACGGGCCATGGGACTCTTGTTGGTCCTATGGATCGTCGGCGGCCTGCACAATGTGTTGGTCCGGTGGATGCGCCCGCTGTTAAACCCCGGCTCGCACCTGCTCGCCAGCACACTGGTGGCCGCCGCACTGGTCAGTTGCGCTGAACTGGTGTTGCAGGCTCAAGCGCTGGCGCTCTATCAGGGGCTGGGGATCTACCTGGCATTAATCGGCACTCATTGCGTGCTGAGCGAATACACCGGCGAAGCGACTGACGACCGGCCTCGGAATTATCCCAAGCCGATCGTTCTGTTCAGCGTATTGATGCTGAGTCTCGGGCTGCTGCGCGAGTTACTAGGCAACGGCACCCTACTCAGCCATGCCCAGTGGCTGTTCGGCGCAAGCGCGGCATACTGGGAAGTGAGTATATTTTCAGGGGGGCTGCACCTTGCCCTCCTGACGCCTGGAGGGTTTATCTTGCTAGGACTGCTCCTGGCTGCGAGAAACGTCTGGGCAAGCCGCTCAAGCCCAATTCGAACGCCTGATGCCAAGAACATCGATCGACTCTCCGCCTCCAAGGAAACGCTTCAGCCATGAATGCCGCAAAACGCCTGGAAATTTTCCGTCGCCTGCGCGAAGACAATCCGGAACCTAAAACCGAATTGGCCTACAGCTCACCGTTCGAACTGCTGATCTCGGTGATTCTTTCGGCTCAAGCGACAGACGTCGGAGTGAACAAAGCAACCGCACGCCTGTATCCGGTGGCCAATACCCCGCAAGCGATTTACGACCTGGGCGTGACAGGGTTGTCCGAGTACATAAAAACCATTGGTCTCTACAACAGCAAAGCAAAAAACGTCATCGAGACCTGCAGGATGCTGATCGAACTGCACGGTGGCCAGGTACCGCAGACCCGCGAAGCGCTAGAGGCCTTGCCGGGCGTCGGACGCAAAACCGCCAACGTTGTTCTCAACACGGCCTTTCGCCAACTGACCATGGCGGTCGACACCCATATTTTCCGCGTGAGCAATCGCACAGGCATCGCCCCCGGCAAGAATGTGGTCGAGGTGGAAAAGCAACTGATGAAGTTTATTCCGAAGGATTACCTGCTCGATGCTCATCACTGGCTCATCCTGCATGGCCGTTATGTTTGCCAGGCCCGAAAGCCCCGTTGTGGCAGCTGCAGGATCGAAGACCTCTGTGAATACAAGGACAAGACGTCTGACGATTGAGCGATAGAGGTTCCAGGGGGCAATCGATTGAAAAAATCTTTTTTACCCGGTCATGAATTGTCGCTATAAGGTGCGCCAATGACAGCCTAAGCCTGGAGTCACTTTATGAGCACTGGCAAAGAGCAATTGGACACAGAAGACGACTTCGCTACGGTCGAAGCGGATGAGGACGAGCAGGCGCCTGTGGAACAGGCAAAGACCAATTTGAGCAAACGCCGAACCATCGACAACCTTCTGGAAGAGCGGCGCTTGCAGAAGCAACTGGCTGAGTACGACTTCGACCTTTAAAGCATCGAACCTACCCGACCTCAATGCCTGGCGGTCTTTGATTGCAAAGGGTTTTCCCGTATGAAGCCTCTCACTCGCGAGAGGCTTTAGCGATGATCGGTTATCAATATACGACCACGGCAAAGCCTGCTCTCTCTTTCCCGTATTCCTGCTATCCCCGAGCACGGCGAAACGATGTCTCAGACCAGCCCATTGCGCTGAGCGAGTTCAATCAAATCAACCAAAGAACGGGCGTTAAGCTTGAGTAACAGGCGCGTCTTGTAAGTACTGACAGTTTTATTGCTCAAAAACATCCCGTCAGCAATTTCTTTGTTGGTTTTACCGCGAGCCAGCTGCTGCAACACCATCATCTCTCGGCCAGACAGCCGATCGACCATATCTGCCTCACTGGCATTACCCAGGCTTGAGCGCACGGAATGAAGTGCCTGGTTGGGGAAATAACTGTAGCCCGACAACACCGCCTTAATCGCGCTTAGCAACTCAGTGAGATCTTGTTGTTTACAGACATAGCCGGCAGCACCGGCTTGCATGCAGCGCATGGAAAAATGCCCCGGAGCTTGAGAGGTCAGAATCAGCACCTTGAAAGGCAACGTCATCGCTGTCAGACGGGCGATTACCTCCAGCCCGTCCAGCTTCGGGATACCTATGTCAAGAATAACGATGTCGGACAAATGCTCTCGAGCCAGCTGCAAGGCGTCCACGCCATTATCCGTTTCCGCGATGACCTCATAGCCATGGCGCTCCATTAGCATGCGTACAGCAAGGCGAATGACGGGGTGATCATCCACGATCAGCACTTTATTCATGGGTAAGTCCAATTTTCGCTGTTCGATTTTTTAGAGTCAGCACAATAGCCTAGTCGTTTAGTGCTTTGCATAGCGCCCCCCCCCGAGGACCAACAGCCAGAGACCATTCCTACATATACGACAGATACGCCCTACAAAAGACGCCATGCGTGATGTACTTTTTGATCCTTTTGACAATCGGCAACCCTCGGCGGCGGATGAACTGGTTTCAGTTTTGTTTGCTGATCTCCAGCATCGTGGTTCACGTAATAGAGTTATCAACGTTTGGTCAAGCACAGATCCGACACCTCGATAACTAGTCAATCGAGATTTGGCATTTTCAGTGCTCACTCGGGATCCTGCGAAGCACAAATATAGCCATAAGCCACATTTACCAACGTTTTCAACCCTTACTCCGCGGTGCCTGAAACTGGTTTTTTACAGAGTGTCAGTGAACCATGAACGCACTGATGAACGCACGTGTCGACCCTCTGTCTATTCAGAGATGTGTCGGATTGTCAGACACAATACAGAACACCCGTCATAAATTATTACCTATTATATTGCGGATGTCTCAGCAAAATTTACAAATGTTGAATTTAAAATCCACGTATTTGCACAGCTTTTTTATTATTCTCATCCACTTTAGGAAAAAAGCTACACGACACTCAGAAAAGTCCTAAAGCTCACGCCCTCATTCAACCTGACACCAACAGAAATACTTAATCCAACCGAACTGAATAGATAGCCCGCATCACCGATGCAGGCCATTTGCGTTGCCACCTTAAAAGTTTATATAACAAACACGGCACGGTTACGGAGTGCAAACCTGAAGAAAGTCATCGACCTTACAACAAAACGCCTGCCGCCCTATACAAAGAGCTCATCCGACCTAGAGTTAATGCTATTCGTTGAACACTGGCCATACCTGGCGACACGAAGAGGAAACGTACTACATCACATTAAGAATGCCGACCCCTCCAATGTAATAACCTCGCACAACTCGCCAGGTAATTCATATAAAGCGCTTTTTTTCACTTGCAAATTCTATTACCAGTCGTTACTTTTTATTAGCAGCGACTCTATTAGAACGCTTGCCCACCCTATTTAATCGAATCACGGGATAAAGTTACTCATCGAGCCTGCTCACTGTACTGCCCGTGACTCGGTGATTTCATTGATTATTGGGCGGCGCCACTAAACTCGACAACTTAAAATCCGCCACTTTTCAAGAGCCCTTATTTTTCCCGCATAACCGGATCGAAGCGACTCACACCCAATGATGTGCTCACTTCCCCAACAGCATACAAACACAGGCCTATTACCATGAACAATAAAGCCCCCCATTCCCGCTCTAAACATGCGCCTCTGCTGGATTTGGCGACTGCAGTGGACCAGTTCATTCAGCGAGGAGGCGTTATCAATGTTATCCCGACTGGAGAGACTGCAGACACTATCCTGGCGTCAGAAATCCCCCCGCGCCTTGATATAGATCTGGAGGAAGACACCCATAAAAAACTGGAACTATTGAAAAGTTTGGTGGCCAAGGGTGCTGGCGTCAACGCTCTCCAATACTCCCTGAGGATGAACAAGAAAGATGTGAGACGGATGGCCGGGGAACACGGCCTGAAGATATCCTATAGCCGACCTATTCGCGGTATCCAGAATGAAAAAAAGGCAGAGCCTGCTACCGTTGATGACGACATTGCAGGCCACGCCATGCATTATTCCAACTTGGGGTATACGGCATGGGAGATCGCTCAGAAATTGAACTTGAGCGTGCGCCAGGTATGGAAAATCGGGCAGGACTATCGATTTGAATTCAGACAAGCCCGCGACAGAACCGACTCAAGCGACTTGCCTGAGGCGTAACACATTAAGCACCCCGACCGTCATCCGAGCCTGTGCTTGTGGGTAACGCAGCCTAACAAAACAGGTGTAAGCGTGATGACCGCATCACCGTCAGTCTTCATGCCTCGCAACGACCGGCTTTGGTCTTTTCAACCCCTGCCTGCCCGTGCCAGGCAGCCTTAAGCCAGTTGTTAGCCGACGGCATCGAAAAGCCCCACACTGTCCCTCTCTAATAACTAAAGAACTTAGTTATCTATCGCAATTAAATCCGCCCCCGCCGCCACCGTTAAACATACCCGCGTGGGTTTGCCTATTGCAAAAGATCGCACAATCCGCTTAAACAATATTACTCACTGTTCACCTCACATCCACTGACACTACCCTCAGGAACTAACATGAATAAAGATTCCATCACCGGCATGAACCCAGTGCGTATAATTGCCTTGTTCGCAGCGCTCTCCGAAGCCTCCGCCGCCACGGCGCTGCCCTTTCTACACGAGGACAACCAGACCCTTTATGTTTGGTTCCTCATTGTCTTCCCTTGCACCCTGACGCTTATGTTTTTTTTGACATTAAACTTCAACTATAAAGCCCTCTATGCGCCCTCTGACTTCTCCAATGAAAAAAACTTTCTAAAGGTCTCAAAAAAAACCGATCTTTATTCTAAAGACACGCCGCAGCAACCCCCACTCAAAGCGCCTACAAACGGGAATAAGAAGAAATCATTTTCGAAACTCTTGCTCCACCCTGCCAATAGACAGGATGCTTTTTATGGAGGGCCCATCTCCTGTCAGCGCGACTTAAAGAATACCCTATCCCTGCTCACTGTCCAGAACAGCACCTCTCACAGTAACACCCCCCCTCTGCCCGGTGGATTTTAGTGATTAAAGACTGGGACGAACCGATGCCGCATGATGAACTCATTGAGTTAATTAACCGCTGGGCAAAAAGCACACCACACTCCGACATTTCCGCCGTATGGGTAATTGAATCAGACCGTGTTATTTATCTATGAAAACACCCGAATACACGAGAGCGCTGTTCAACTGTTCGTTGCCCGCCGTAGGAACAATACGACAGGCGCCATGGACAACTCTAGAATTAACAACACTTCATTTACTTAATTGCGTAGGCGTTTACCGTGAACACCCACCGAATTATCTTCCAACGCCGTCCGACCGACGATGAAGACCTTAAGCCTCTTAAGACGCGAGCCCTGAGAAATCAAAACCCAAACTATTCCTTTGAATGAGTGACGCGACGCCTCGTATCTAAAAAGCGACTAGTGTAATGAGAAGCCGCCTGCGAATGCCCTCAGCCTTAAAAACTGACGAGCCAACGCTAACGTAAAAACACCGCGCACCGTCAAGGTCCCTCATCCAATTGAGCAGAGCATACAATGACGCTATTAAAAGATTATCACGACACCCAAAAAGCGCTTGAGCAACAACTGTCGTTGCTGGCGTCACTCAAAAAAAATTCATCCTTAATAAAGGAGCTTGAGTTCGAGAAAAAAATCAAAGCGCTGATGACGCGCTACCGTAAAACGCCGAAAGACTTGATTACACTTTTCGACACCACAGCACCGCTCACTAACACGACTGTTCACGAACGTCCTGTCACGTACGCAACGGGGGCCAAGAGACTAAAGAAGACACCAGAATCAAAGCCTCAGTGATCCATTTCACGGGTGCACCCGAGACTGCAGAGTTGAATCACAGGACGACCTGGCAGTCCCTATGCGATGACCTGGCAGCGCTGAAAAGCGTTGCCAGACTCAAATTCAACGCTGGCCCTTGACCCACTTCCATTGGAAAAATGGGTCAAGGGCTATATCGCTTCCGTGCACGAATACCTCAAACAAACCTTGGTTTATTCAATGGCCCCCGGCACCGGCCATCAGAACAACTTACGGCCTTTGTTTGCAGCAATGCGCATGCGCAGAGCATTCAATTTGATAAAGCCGGCTGCGTCCGCCTGATTGTAAGCGCCGCCGTCCTCTTCAAACGTCGCAATATTTGCATCGAACAACGACTCGTCGGATTTACGACCTGTCACGATGACATTGCCTTTATACAGCTTCAGACGCACAACGCCGTTCACGTGGGCCTGAGACGCGTCGATCATCTGTTGCAACATCAGACGCTCAGGGCTCCACCAGTAGCCGGTGTAAATCATGCTGGCGTACTTAGGCATCAACTCGTCTTTGAGGTGAGCGACTTCACGGTCCAGGGTGATTGACTCAATGGCGCGGTGAGCGCGCAGCATGATGGTGCCACCTGGTGTCTCATAGCAGCCACGAGACTTCATGCCCACATAACGGTTCTCGACGATATCCAGACGTCCGATACCGTTTTCGCCGCCGATGCGGTTCAGGGTGGCCAATACTGTCGCAGGCGTCATATCTACGCCGTCCAGCGCCACGATATCGCCATTGCGATAGGTCAGCTCAAGATACGTTGCAACGTTCGGCGCGTCCTCTGGGGACTTGGTCCAGCGCCACATGTCTTCTTCGTGCTCAGTCCAGGTGTCTTCCAGCACGCCGCCTTCATAGGAGATGTGCAGCAGGTTGGCATCCATGGAGTACGGCGACTTCTTCTTGCCGTGACGCTCGATCGGGATGGAGTGCTTTTCAGCGTAATCCATCAGTTTTTCGCGCGACAGCAGGTCCCATTCACGCCATGGAGCAATCACCTTGACGCCTGGCTTGAGGGCATAGGCGCCCAGCTCGAAACGAACCTGATCGTTGCCTTTGCCGGTGGCGCCATGGGAAATGGCATCAGCGCCGGTTTCGTTGGCGATTTCGATCAGACGTTTGGCGATCAGCGGACGTGCGATGGAGGTACCCAGCAGGTACTCGCCCTCGTAGACGGTATTGGCGCGGAACATCGGGAATACGAAATCGCGCACGAACTCTTCGCGAAGATCGTCAATGTAGATTTCTTTCACGCCCATGGCTTTTGCCTTGGCGCGGGCGGGCTCGACTTCTTCGCCTTGGCCCAAGTCAGCAGTGAAAGTCACTACTTCGCAGTTGTACGTGTCCTGCAGCCACTTGAGGATTACCGAAGTATCCAGGCCACCGGAATACGCGAGAACCACCTTGTTTACGTCCGCCATGCCATCACTCCACCGGGTTGTACGGAAAACCGGTGATTCTACCGCTCAAACCTGTCAATTTACAGAGGCGCGACAGCTTGTGACGACGAAGCGACAGTTAGTGTCGAGAGTACGACCGATTCATGCCGCTCAGGACGTGGCAGCGGCATTGCTCGCAGCCGCAACAGGTGTGGGCTCATCAGGCGCGACACGTTCCAGCTGGATGTTGACCCGACGGTTGCGTGCACGGTTGGCGGCATTGGTGTTGGGCACCAGCGGATACCGCTCGCCATGAAAGCGCAGGGTTATCTGCTTTTCCTGCACACCTTGAGTCTTGAAGAAGTCCATCACCGCCAACGCCCTGCGCCGCGACATATCACGATTGGTCAGGCGGTTACCGCTGTTATCCGAATGGCCATCGAGTTCAATGTGGTTAACGGTGGGATCGGCTTTTAGGAACTCAGCGATGACCTGCAGCTTTGCCCGCGCTGGCGCATCAAGATCGACGCCGTTGCCTGGGAAGCCTATCTGCGCCTGCTTGACCTGTTCGAAATTCATCGGTAGCAACTTGGTGGTACAGGCTTGGTAATCGCTGAACGCCTTGTTGAACCTGACCGGTAACAGCCGCACTTCCACAGCACTATTACCCTCTTGAGAGTAATGACGAATAACCGGACTGCGACCTTCAAGCAAGCCTGCCATCAGGCGCCCGGCCTGGCCCTGGGAGCTATTGAATGGAATGCCGCCATTGCTTACTTTGACCGAGCCCAGATTGATATCACCGCGCCCCGGCTGCCAGGGCGCTGCCGCCGCCAACAGGGTCGCAGAACCCGAGCCGAGCATACTGCCAGTAGCCTTGAGACGAAACGTGGCCTGCTCACCCGCGCGGCGCACGAATTCGCCCACACCGAAATCGGTGATGGGTTGGGTCAGGCGACACTCGAATTTGTCACCTTCGACTTTCCATTCGATACTTTCCAGACGCGTCTGGAAGGTGATAGCCACTGCCGGCAGACTGGCAAACACGCTGAGCAAGGCTAGATAACGCTGGCGCACGGGAGGCTCCACTAGAAAACTGCATACGTCTGGCTATCGGTAACTTCCCGGAAAACTTGATAGCGAGTGCCTGGAAGAGTCTTTTCCGGTAGCATTCCCAGCGAGTTTGACCCGCCTGGAATCCCCAATGTCTGACCGCCTGACCCTTCTGCGTCCCGACGACTGGCACATTCACCTCCGTGATGGAGCTGTTTTGCCTCACACCGTCGCTGACGTAGCGCGTACTTTTGGACGCGCAATCATCATGCCGAACCTGGTGCCTCCCGTGCGTAATGCACAGGAAGCTGACGCCTATCGCCAGCGCATTCTTGCTGCGCGCCCGGCAGGCAGCCACTTCGAACCGCTGATGGTGCTGTACCTGACCGACCTGACCCAGCCGCAGGATATACGCGCGGCCAAGGCCAGCGGGTTTGTCCATGCCGCCAAGCTGTACCCGGCCGGGGCAACCACCAACTCCGATTCCGGCGTCACCAGCATCGACAAAATTTTCCCAGCGCTCGAAACCATGGCTGAAGTCGGCCTGCCGCTTCTGGTCCACGGGGAAGTGACCCGTAGCGAAATCGACGTTTTCGACCGTGAAAAAATCTTCATCGATGAGCATTTACGTCGAGTGGTTGAACGCTTCCCAACGCTGAAGGTGGTTTTCGAACACATCACCACCCGCGAAGCCGTGCAGTTCGTCAACGACGCTTCGGCGAACGTCGGGGCGACGATCACCGCCCATCACCTGCTTTATAACCGCAACCACATGTTGGTCGGCGGCATTCGCCCGCACTTCTATTGCCTGCCGATTCTCAAACGCAACACTCACCAGGAAGCATTGCTCGATGCCGCCACCAGTGGCAGCGCGAAATTCTTCCTCGGTACCGATTCAGCGCCTCACGCCCAGCAAGCCAAAGAAGCGGCGTGCGGCTGTGCCGGTTGCTACACCGCTTACGCTGCCATCGAGCTGTACGCCGAAGCGTTCGAACAACGCAACGCCCTGGACAAACTGGAAGGTTTTGCCAGCGTTCACGGCCCGGCGTTCTATGGCCTGGCACCCAACCGCGACACCATAACGCTGGTCCGTGATGAATGGACCGCACCTACCAGCCTGCCGTTTGGCACGCTGTCCGTAATTCCGCTGCGCGCCGGTGAAAAACTGCGCTGGCGCCTGCTAGAGGAACACGCGTGAGCGAAGATCATTTCGACGACGAACAGGACGGTCATGGCGGCGGAGGCGGAGGCGGAGGCGGCTCTCGGCACCCGATGGCTGCCCGTTTCCGCGGCTATCTGCCGGTCGTTATCGACGTAGAAACCGGCGGATTCAACTCGGCGACCGATGCGCTGCTGGAAATCGCCGCAGTCACGATCGGCATGGACGAAAAAGGCTTCGTGTTCCCTGAGCACACTTACTTCTACCGCGTTGAACCGTTCGAAGGCGCCAATATCGAAGCTGCCGCGCTGGAGTTCACCGGGATCAAGCTCGATCACCCGCTGCGCATGGCTGTCAGCGAAGAAACTGCGCTGACCGACATCTTCCGTGGTGTTCGCAAAGCCTTGAAAGCCAATGGCTGCAAACGTGCGATTCTGGTGGGGCATAACGCCAGCTTCGACCTCGGCTTCGTAAATGCTGCAGTCGCGCGCCTGGACATGAAGCGCAACCCTTTCCACCCGTTCTCCAGTTTCGACACCGCGACCCTAGCGGGTCTGGCTTACGGTCAAACCGTGCTCGCCAAGGCCTGTCAGACCGCGGACATCGACTTTGATGGCCGTGAAGCACACTCAGCCCGCTACGACACCGAAAAAACCGCAGAACTGTTCTGCGGCATCGTCAACCGCTGGAAACAAATGGGTGGCTGGGAAGACTTCAACGACTGAAGCCTGTCCTGCTCTACAAAAACCGGCCCACGTGGCCGGTTTTTTATGTGCGCCATCACGTGTTTTATAGGAGATGCAGCGCAGTGTTCTGGACGCAAGGAGCGCGCTTAAACCCGTTTCCGGGACAGGATTGATTTATCTACCCCCTCCCCCATCATTCCCTGCCAGGAGCCGACAGCTCTACTCCGGCGCTCAGACACTCGGCTTTGACAAGCATTCTCATTACGATTAGTATCCCCAGCACTGAGTCATCAACCAGCGACGGTTCTCACTTATGTATGTCTGCCTCTGCCAAGGTGTTACTGATGGGCAAATCCGGGACGCGATCCTTGAGGGTTGCTGCAGTTACCGTGATGTCCGCCAAACGTTAGGCGTCGCCAGCCAATGTGGCAAATGCGCGACCGTTGCCAAAGCCGTGGTGCGTGAAACCCTGACGGAGCTGCAAAGCAGCCAGGTAATGCTGGCCTACCCCGCAGAGTTTTCAGTTGCCTGAATGGCGCCTTTTCAAAGAACCGGACCTTGTGTCCGGTTTTTTTATGTCTTTAATTCAAACGCTTAGCCGATAAATACGGAACTCAAACACTCTTATTAGTATTTAATTCGACTTATTATTCAATACCTTAGGTTTGACAGCCCCTATTAGTGCGGCTCAGACTCCGAGCCTATCTACATAAGCCATAGAACAGGACCTCGACATGAAAGGCGACATCACCGTCATCCAGCATCTCAACAAGATCCTCGGAAACGAGCTGGTCGCAATCAATCAATACTTTCTGCATGCCCGCATGTATGAAGATTGGGGCCTGAAAAAACTCGGCGCGCACGAGTACCACGAATCCATCGACGAGATGAAACACGCTGACAAGCTGATCAAGCGCATTCTGTTCCTGGAAGGCCTGCCTAACGTACAAGATCTGGGCAAGATCCTGATCGGAGAGCACACCAAGGAAATGCTTGAGTGCGACCTCAAAATCGAAAAAATAGCGCTGACTGACCTCAAAGCGGCCATCGCGCACTTTGAAGTTGTTGGCGACTTCGGTAGCCGTGAGCTGCTCGAGGACATTCTCGAATCCGAAGAAGAGCATATCGACTGGCTTGAAACCCAGTTAGGCTTGATCGATAAAGTCGGGATCGAAAACTACTTGCAGTCGCAGATGGGCGACTGATCGCTCACTGACGAAAAAGCCCCGCACCTCAATCACGAGGGCGGGGCTTTTTAATGCCTGGTATTTGAACGCGGTGAGTCAGGCACACCGCGTCAAATCATTCGCAGGCAAGCCTGCTCCCATAGCTTCTGGGCAGACTCACATCAGCATCCATCAAGCGTCGGCTTTATCCGCTGCGGCTTTGGCGGTCGCTTCTTTGACCTGCGTTTGCAGCTCACCACTGGCAAACAGCTCGGTGATGATATCGCTGCCGCCAACCAGTTCACCACCGACCCACAGCTGTGGGAACGTCGGCCAATTGGCATATTTAGGCAGGTTGGCGCGAATTTCCGGGTTCTGCAGGATATCGACGTAAGCGAACTTCTCGCCACACGCCATCAATGCCTGGGAAGCTTTCGCCGAAAAACCGCACTGCGGAGCATTCGGAGAGCCTTTCATGTAAAGCAGAATGGTGTTGCTGGCAATCTGCTCTTTAATAGTTTCGATGATATCCATGGAGCACCTCGGCTGAACTTTCCGACTCAGATGTCGGCACGGTGGCGCATTGTAACGGAATCCCGAGCACTACGCTCGGGCTCTACTCAACCGCCGACGGGTTACTTACGCCGCCGCCACGTGCACCGGCACCCCGTTCAGTACGGCGTTACCTGACAATGCGTCCAGTTGGTGCTCATCAGTCAGGTCGTTGGCGCTGACGCCCGGCTGCTTGCTGGCGATGCTCATGTGCACCCCAGGGCGCGCATGGCCCCACCCATGAGGCAGGCTCACCACCCCCGGCATCATCTCGACGCTGCCCAGGACTTGCACCTCGACCACCCCGACCCGCGAACTGACCCGAACCCATTGCCCGTCAGTCAGCCCGCGGCTGGACAGATCATCCGGGTGCATCAGTAACTGATGACGCGGCTTGCCTTTCACCAACCGGTGATAATTATGCATCCATGAGTTATTACTGCGCACATGACGACGGCCAATCAGCAGCAGCGCTCCTGCTTGTTGAGGCGCCTGCATTGCAGAGAACCGCGCCAGATCGGCAAGGATCACGGCAGGTGCCGCCTGAATCCGCTGATTGGCCGTTTTCAGACGCGGCTGAAGGTTGGGTTTGAGTGCCCCCAGATCCAGTCCATGCGGATGATCGCGCAACGTCTCCAACGAGAGTTTGTGTTCAGTCGCATCGCCGTACAAGCCGGCGCGCAAACCCAGGTCAATCATGCGTGCTGGCGGTATTGTCGGTTTCAGCTCGCGCCCGGCCTTTGCGGAAAATGCCTGGGCCAGGCCGACGAAAATCTCCCAATCGTGCAACGCGCCTTGCGGCTTTTCGAGAATCGCACGATTGAATCGTGTGACATTGCGCACCGCAAACATATTGAACGTGGTGTCGTAATGATCGTTTTCCAGCGCAGAAGTCGACGGCAGAATCAGGTCGGCATAGCGCGTGGTTTCGTTGATGTACAGGTCAATGCTGAGCATGAACTCCAGACCATCCAGCGCCTGCTCCAGCTTGCGCCCGTTAGGGGTCGAGAGCACCGGATTGCCCGCAACCGTGATCAGCGCACGGACCTGCCCTTCCCCTTCGCTCAATATTTCTTCAGCCAAGGCAGAAACCGGTAGCTCGCCCGCGTATTCCGGCAGACCCGAAACCCGGCTCTGCCAGCGATTGAAATGCCCGCCCGAGGTCGAGCTGACCAGATCCACTGCGGGCTCCGTACACAGCGCCCCACCGACACGGTCCAGGTTGCCGGTGACCAGATTGATCAGTTGCACCAGCCAATGGCAAAGCGTGCCGAAGGACTGCGTGGAAATCCCCATCCGCCCATAGCACACCGCTTTGTCGGCACGGGAAAAGTCACGCGCCAGCTGGCGAATCTGTTCAGCAGGTATTCCACAACGCGGGCTCATGGCTTCAGCGCTCAGGTGGTCGATGGCCTGCCGCACCTCATCCAGCCCATCTACCGGCAGATGACTGTCGCGCGTCAGGCACTCGTCGAACAGGGTGTTGAGCATGCCAAACAACAGCGCGGCATCCCCACCGGGCTGCACGAATATATGTTGATCAGCAATCGCTGCCGTTTCGCTGCGACGAGGATCAACCACCACCACCTTGCCGCCTCGTGCCTGAATCGCCTTAAGGCGCTTTTCAACGTCGGGGACGGTCATGATGCTGCCATTCGACGCCAGCGGGTTGCCGCCAAGAATCAGCATGAAGTCGGTGTGATCAATGTCGGGTATGGGCAGCAACAAACCGTGTCCATACATCAAATGGCTGCTCAAATGATGAGGCAGCTGATCTACGGACGTCGCAGAAAATCGATTGCGGGTTTTCAGCAACCCCAGGAAATAGTTGCTGTGGGTCATCAGCCCGTAGTTGTGCACGCTAGGGTTGCCTTGATAGACCGCCACCGCATTTTGCCCATGACGCTGTTGCAGGGCGAACAGACGGTCTGCGACCAGGTCAAACGCCGCTTGCCATTCGATGGGCTGCCACTCGCTGCCCACTCGGAGCATCGGCTGGCGCAGACGGTCAGGATCGTTCTGGATATCTTGCAGCGCCACCGCCTTGGGGCAGATGTGCCCCCGACTGAAGCTGTCCAGAGCATCGCCCTTGATCGACGTAATCCGCACCCCGGCACCCTCTTGGGTCGTGGTCTCGATGGTCAGCCCGCAAATGGCTTCACACAGGTGGCAGGCACGGTGGTGGAGGGTCTTGGTCATTGCCAGCCTCATTTTGTTTTGGGCCACCTTACGGCAGCGGAAACAAAACTATGGCGGTTGAGGGGCGAGTACGCCAGAGGGGTTCGTCTTGTGAATCGGGGGGCATCAAGCGGGCCGATACGGCCCGTGCAGGTGTGCCGATGCGCGTCAGTTGATCAGCAGCATCAGGCTATCGGAGTGACTGACTTGTGCTGCATTTGCAACTCATCGACGGTTTCGATCTGCTCCTGAGCGACGTGAACGCCGGTCAGTTCGCCGATCAGGCGCCAATGATCATCAAGGCCGACGCTGATGGTCGCCATGCGATCAATCATGCGCCGCCCCGCCGACCGGGTAATCTCATCATTGCTGCGCAGCAACTCGAATGACATGGACGTTATCGACGCGGTGAGGTGCGTCAAAGTACGTGCCGTCAGTCCGAGTAATTCCGTAAGCTGCTGTTCTTTAGAATCCATTCCTCATAGCTCCTGTGATGAGCAATTGCCATTTATACCTCAGCCTCGACATTTATGAAATGGTCAGCCAGCCTGCTCAAGGCCGGGGCAGACAGTAATGTTATGGAACTGTTACGTGATCGACATTAATTGCCAAGGTCTTGGACCCCAGTGTACAAATGCTTCAGTCTTTCCAGAAGTCAGCGCGCTATTGGCAATACGCGACATTTGCTTATAACATCGCGCCTTTCCCTATTCGTCGCCCCGTGCGGCTTTCGCCGCAGGTCTCGCCCGTTTTCCTGATAAAACCCGGCTTTGAGTATCTGCGGTCTGTTGCAAAAAGGTAGTTAATGATGAGCGCAAGGCACTTTCTCTCGATGATGGATTACACGCCAGAAGAGCTAGTCAGCGTGATTCGTCGCGGCATAGAGCTGAAGGACCTGCGTAACCGCGGCGTACTCTTCGAGCCACTGAAAAACCGGGTTCTCGGCATGATTTTCGAGAAATCCTCGACGCGGACGCGTATTTCGTTCGAAGCAGGGATGATCCAGCTGGGCGGTCAGGCGATCTTTTTGTCGCCTCGCGACACCCAGCTGGGTCGAGGCGAACCGATCAGCGACTGCGCTAAAGTCATGTCGCGCATGGTCGATGCGGTGATGATCCGGACGTTCGCCCATAGCAACCTGACGGAGTTTGCCGCCAACTCCCGCGTGCCCGTGATCAACGGCCTTTCCGATGACCTGCACCCCTGCCAGCTGCTGGCAGACATGCAAACCTTTCTCGAACATCGCGGTTCGATTCAGGGCAAAACCGTGGCATGGATCGGCGATGGCAACAACATGTGTAACAGCTATATAGAAGCCGCGATCCAGTTCGATTTTCAGCTACGTGTCGCCTGCCCCGAAGGTTATGAGCCCAACGCCGAATTCCTCGCACTGGCCGGTGACAGGGTCAGCGTCGTTCGAGATCCTCGGCTAGCCGTGGCGGGAGCACACCTGGTCAGCACCGATGTCTGGACCTCTATGGGTCAGGAAGAGGAAACCGCCAAGCGACTGGCCTTGTTCGCCCCCTTCCAAGTGACGCGCGAGTTGCTTGATCTGGCCGCCGAAGACGTCCTGTTCATGCATTGTCTGCCCGCTCACCGTGGCGAAGAAATCAGCCTCGATCTGCTCGACGACCCTCGGGCTGTGGCCTGGGATCAAGCCGAAAATCGCCTGCACGCGCAAAAAGCACTGCTTGAATTTCTGGTCGAGCCGGCCTACCACCACGCATGAGCCAGCCTTTACTGCTGAATCTGCGCAATCTGGCGTGTGGCTATCAGGATCAACGGGTGGTGCAGGACCTTAACCTGCACCTCAATACCGGCGATATCGGCTGTTTGTTGGGCTCCTCAGGGTGCGGCAAGACCACCACACTGCGAGCCATCGCCGGTTTTGAGCCGGTGTATGAAGGTGAAATCACGCTGGCTGGCGAAGTGATCTCGCGCCCAGGCTTCACCCTGGCGCCCGAGAAGCGCCGGATCGGCATGGTCTTTCAGGACTACGCGCTGTTCCCGCACTTGAGTGTCGCGGAAAACATCGGCTTCGGCATTCGCAAACACCCCCGCCTCAAGCAGGTCACCGACGAACTGCTCGAACTGGTCAACCTCGGCACGCTGGGCAAACGTTACCCGCATGAGTTGTCAGGCGGCCAACAACAGCGTGTCGCACTGGCTCGAGCCTTGGCACCGGAGCCTCAGCTGCTGTTACTGGATGAGCCGTTTTCCAACCTTGACGGTGAGCTGCGGCGGCGCCTCAGTCATGAAGTCCGCGAGATCCTCAAGGCACGTGGCACCAGCGCAATTCTGGTGACTCACGATCAGGAGGAAGCCTTTGCTGTCAGCGATCACGTCGGAGTCTTCAAAGAGGGACGCCTTGAGCAGTGGGATACGCCCTACAACCTCTATCACGAACCGCTGACCCCCTTCGTTGCCAGCTTTATCGGTAAGGGCTATTTCATTCGTGGGCAACTCGTCAGCCCGGAAGCAGTGCAGACCGAGCTGGGCCTGTTGCGTGGCAATCGCGCCTACATGTGGGCGATCGGTAGCGCCGTGGATGTGCTGCTAAGACCAGATGACATCGTCTACGCGCCAGACAGCACACTCAAGACGCACGTTGTGAGCAAGACCTTTCAAGGCGCCTCGACACTGTATCGACTGCAAATGCCAACAGGCAGCCAACTGGAAGCGATCTTCCCCAGCCACGTCGACTATCGCGCAGGTGACGAGGTCGGGATTCGTGTGGCGGCTGATCATCTGGTGCTGTTCCAGGCCGCCGGCAGTCTCAGGTATATCTAACGCCTCTATCGGGGCATCAACCGAGCAATAACTTCCCGCTCGCCACCAAGGTTGCATGCCCACCGATTTTGACCCGCCCTCCCTCCAGTCGACAGAACAGTTCGCCGCCACGGGCCGAGCATTGGTAGGCGGTCAACCCCTGCGTGCCAAGACGCTTCGACCAATAGGGGATCAAGCTGCAGTGGGTCGAGCCGGTCACCGGGTCTTCGGGGATACCGATGGCCGGTGCGAAGTAGCGGGAGACAAAATCATGCTGGGTGCCCATGGCCGTGACGATAACGCCTGGCCACGGTAAACACGCCAGCGCGGCCATATCGGGCGTGCAGTCGCGCACCGCCTGTTCGGACTCCAGGACCACCAGCAACTCGGTCGAGCCCAACACATCGACGATATCGACGCCCAGCGCGCGCTGAAGCTCGACAGTTACCCCCACTTCGTGGGGCATCAGGGCCGGAAAGTCCAGCAACAACCGATCGTTTTCGCGGGTGACGCTCATGGCGCCGGACTTGCCAATAAAATCTATCCGCTCGACCGGCTCTTTGTAGACCTCGAACAACACGTAAGCGCTGGCCAGGGTGGCGTGACCACACAATGGGACTTCGGTGGCTGGAGTGAACCAGCGGATGTGCCAGCCCTGAGCTTCACGGACCAGAAACGCGGTTTCCGCCAGGTTGTGCTCGGCAGCAATCTGCTGCATCAACTCATCCGCCAGCCAGGCATCCAGTCGATAAACCATCGCCGGGTTGCCACTGAACGGGCGGTTACTGAAAGCGTCAACCTGGTGAAATTCAAGCTGCATGAGTGGGCCCATCCCTGACATTAGTTGCCCCAGCATGCGCGTCCGCCGGATGCACCGCCAGTCACAGAACGTGTCGTTATCGACAATACAGAGCGCTAGGCGCGACCAATCCCGGAAAATGTTGCCTGGGTGAGCCCGGCCAGTACGGCAGCCGAAAGCTCCACCTCCAGGCCTCGACGCCCGGCGCTGACGAAGAGAGTGGCGAAGGACTGTGCCGATTGATCGATGAAAGTACGCAATCTCTTCTTCTGCCCTAACGGGCTAATGCCGCCCAATAAATAGCCTGTGGCGCGCTGAGCAGCTGCGGGATCAGCCATTTCGACTTTTTTTGCCCCCGCTGCATGCGCCAGCGCTTTGAGATCAAGACTTCCGACGACCGGGACCACCGCCACCAGCAATTCGCCTTTTTCAGTCACCGCCAACAGGGTTTTGAACACCTGCGCAGGCTCCAGACCAAGCTTCTCAGCCGCCTCCAGACCATAAGAGGCCGCCTTCGGGTCGTGTTCATAACTGTGCACACGGTGATCTGCGCGAACTTTTTTCAACAAATCCAATGCGGGGGTCATGCAGCTCTCCGGGATGTCGCGGGACGTTGAGATCAAGACGCCTACTTTAGGACATCTCCAGCCAAAACACCTTATCGGCAGCGATATTCAAGCTATGTCGCCGTCATGGACGGTACCAAAAAAAATTTCAGGTCAGCAATAAGATGTTTCCTACATAGAAATGGGCAACGAACTAAAGACTGGCGGTCAGATTATGGCCTATGGTTCACTTTCGACCTTTGACAGCATTCTTTCTTGTCTATATTTTTTCGATAACGAATATTTTCGATTTGGTGGTGACTAAGGATCGTTGGCTGCTCGGAGACGAGGACTTCTCTGATGTGGAAAAAAATAAGCGCTGATGACTTTCCTTCAGCGTTTTAGAACAACAAAAAAAGAGGTTTCCATGACAACGGCTATACCGCAACCCCTGCAACAACCCACGCTGACGGGTCAATGCCTGGCTGAATTTCTGGGCACCGCGTTGTTGATTTTTTTTGGTACCGGTTGTGTTGCAGCGCTCAAGGTCGCTGGCGCCAGCTTTGGATTGTGGGAAATCAGTATCATCTGGGGCATTGGCGTCAGCATGGCGATTTACCTGACCGCCGGCGTATCCGGCGCGCATCTCAATCCTGCAGTAAGCATTGCGTTATGTATTTTCGGTGACTTTGAAAAGAGAAAGCTGCCACTTTACATTCTCGCCCAAGTGACCGGCGCCTTTTGCGCGGCCGCGTTGGTGTACCTGCTCTACATCAGCCTGTTCTTCGAATTCGAACACGTACACCACATGATTCGCGGGACTCAAGCCAGTCTTGAGCTGGCTTCAATCTTTTCCACGTACCCCAATCCGGCGATATCCACCGGACAAGCCTTTTTGGTTGAAGTGGTGATCACCGCCATTCTCATGTGCGTGATCATGTCCCTGACCGACGACAACAACGGCTTGCCTCGAGGCCCGATGGCGCCGCTACTGATTGGCTTGTTGATCGCCGTGATTGGCAGCGCCATGGGACCACTGACCGGGTTTGCGATGAACCCGGCGCGGGATTTCGGTCCCAAGCTCATGACATTCTTCGCAGGCTGGGGTCCGATGGCGTTTACTGGCGGCCGTGAAATCCCCTACTTTCTGATCCCGATTTTCGCGCCAATCCTTGGTGCCTGTCTGGGCGCTGCAAGCTATCGCGGGCTGATCGCTCGCCACCTGCCCAGCGCCCTTGTTGTAGAGAATAAGGACGCTAACGTCGTTCGCAGCAAAGCTCAGGCTTCATCTTGAACCTCACCCATCCAGTGCAAGGCAATCGACATGACTGACACACAGAATAAGAACTACATCATTGCCCTTGACCAGGGTACGACCAGTTCACGCGCCATTATTTTCGACCGCGATGCCAACGTGGTCAGTTCCGCGCAAAGCGAGTTCGTCCAGCATTACCCGCAAGCGGGATGGGTCGAACATGACCCCATGGAAATCTTCGCCACCCAGACCGCGTGCATGACCAAGGCACTCGCCCAAGCTGATCTGCATCATGATCAGATTGCGGCCATCGGCATCACCAATCAGCGGGAAACCACCGTCGTATGGGAAAAAGAAACCGGCCGCCCTATCTACAACGCGATTGTCTGGCAATGCCGCCGCAGCACCGAAATCTGTCAGCAACTCAAGCGTGACGGACTGGAAGACTACATCAAGGAAACGACAGGGCTGGTCACCGACCCCTACTTCTCCGGCACCAAGCTCAAGTGGATTCTCGATCACGTCGAAGGCAGCCGAGAGCGCGCACGCAAAGGCGAGCTGCTGTTCGGCACCATTGATAGCTGGCTGATCTGGAAATTCACCGGCGGCAAGGTTCACGTCACCGACTACACCAACGCCTCGCGCACCCTGCTCTTCAATATTCATACCCTGGAATGGGATGAAAAAATGCTGAAGGTGCTGGATATTCCACGCGAGATGCTGCCTGAGGTACGGTCCTCCTCTGAGGTTTACGGCCACAGCAAAAGCGGCATCCCTATCGCCGGTATTGCGGGAGACCAGCAAGCGGCCTTGTTCGGCCAGATGTGCGTTGAACCCGGTCAGGCCAAGAACACCTACGGCACCGGCTGCTTCCTGTTGATGAATACCGGAAAGAAAGCCGTGAAGTCGCAACACGGCATGCTGACCACCATCGCCTGCGGACCGCGCGGCGAAGTCGCTTATGCCCTTGAAGGCGCTGTGTTCAACGGTGGCTCCACCATCCAGTGGCTGCGAGACGAACTGAAACTCATCAATGACGCGCTGGACACCGAGTACTTCGCCGGCAAGGTCAAGGACAGCAATGGCGTCTACCTCGTCCCCGCCTTTACCGGACTGGGCGCGCCGTACTGGGACCCGTATGCCCGTGGTGCATTGTTCGGCCTGACGCGCGGGGTCAAGGTCGACCACATCATTCGTGCCGCGCTTGAATCGATCGCCTACCAGACGCGTGACGTGCTGGACGCCATGCAGCAGGATTCCGGCGAGCGCCTCAAAGCCTTGCGTGTGGACGGCGGCGCTGTGGCCAACAACTTTTTAATGCAGTTCCAGGCCGACATTCTCGGGACGATGGTCGAACGTCCGCAAATGCGTGAAACCACCGCACTGGGCGCTGCTTATCTCGCCGGCCTGGCCATCGGTTTCTGGGGCAGCCTGGACGAGTTGCGCAGCAAAGCGGTGATCGAGCGCGAATTCGAACCGCAACTTGCCGAAGAGGAAAGAGAAAAACTCTATGCCGGCTGGAAAAAAGCCGTGAGCCGCACCCGCGATTGGGAACCGCACGAAGAAAGCAACTGATCGACGACTGCCCGCAAGGGCGGGGAGCGGTATGAGTTTCCGGCTGACAGCGCTATTAGGCTGCGGCATGATGGTCGCCATTCGTTTGGCAGCCCGATAGGAAAATCAAAACAATGAACCTGCCTCCCCGCCAGCAGCAGATCCTCGAGCTGGTACGCGAACGCGGCTATGTCAGCATTGAAGAAATGGCTCAGCTGTTTGTCGTGACCCCGCAAACCATCCGCCGTGATATCAATCAATTGGCGGAAATGAGCCTGTTGCGCCGCTACCATGGCGGCGCAGCCTATGACTCGAGCATCGAGAACACAGCCTACGCCATGCGTGCAGACCAGATGCGCGACGAGAAACAACGGATCGCCGAGGCCATTGCCGCGCAGATCCCGGACCACGCCTCGCTGTTCATCAATATCGGCACCACCACCGAATCCATTGCCCGCGCGCTGCTGAATCACAACAACCTGAAAATCATCACCAACAACCTGCATGTGGCCTCGATCCTCAGCGCCAAGGATGACTTTGAAGTCCTGCTGGCTGGCGGCACTGTTCGCCGCGATGGCGGCGTGGTGGGTCAAGCCTGTGTCGACTTCATCAATCAGTTCAAAGTCGACTTCGCCTTGGTCGGTATTAGCGGCATTGATGAAGACGGCAGTTTGCTGGACTTTGATTATCAGGAAGTACGGGTGTCCCAGGCGATCATCGCCAACGCCCGAAAAGTACTGTTGGCCGCCGACTCCAGCAAGTTCGGACGCAACGCCATGGTCCGCCTGGGACCGATCAGCCTGATCGACTGCCTGGTCACCGACGAGGCCCCCGTCCCTGCGCTGATGCAGTTATTGACCCAGTACAAGATTCGTCTGGAAGTGGTCTGACCTCCCGACATCTATCTATCGTCTGACATTCAGCTTTCATCGCGAATAAATTCGTCCCCCCAGAGACCACAAACGCTCTATGGGAGCGAGTTCATTCGCCAGGGACGCGACGCGCGCGTGCCTGGCACACTGAATTAAAATGTTCGAATTTATTCACTTACCTCCCCTCCCATCAGTATTTTCAATGAATGCAGACTGGATGCGCGCTCTTTATTGCGCTATGATTTTCGAAATTGAACATAAATGTTCGGATTCGCCGTTCGAAGCTATGTTTTGAAGATCCAGACAGGAGGCCATCAAATGCCCCACACCACCTTGCCCGTGCCACCGCTTTCCGAAATCTACGACATCGCCGTCATTGGCGGTGGTATCAATGGCGTAGGGATAGCCGCGGACGCTGCCGGTCGCGGTTTATCGGTGTTCCTTTGCGAAAAGGATGACTTGGCCAGCCATACATCATCAGCCAGCAGCAAGCTGATCCATGGTGGACTGCGCTATCTCGAACATTATGAGTTTCGCCTGGTACGAGAAGCGCTCGCCGAACGTGAAGTGCTGCTGGCCAAAGCGCCGCATATCGTCAAGCCGATGCGCTTCGTGCTCCCTCATCGTCCGCATCTGCGCCCTGCGTGGATGATCCGTGCCGGCCTGTTCTTGTATGATCATCTGGGCAAGCGGGAAAAACTGCCCGCCTCGCGCAGCCTGCGCTTTGGCAGCGACAGCCCGCTAAACGCGACGATAACCCGTGGTTTCGAATACTCCGATTGCTGGGTCGACGACGCCCGCCTGGTGGTACTCAACGCCATGGCCGCGCGTGAAAACGGCGCGCACGTTCATACCCAAACGCGCTGCATCAACGCCCGTCGCAGTAAGGGCCTGTGGCACATGAACATGGAACGTTCCGACGGCAGCCTGTTTTCCATTCGCGCCAAAGCGCTGGTCAACGCCGCCGGGCCTTGGGTTGCCAAATTCATTCGTGATGACCTTAAACTCGACTCCCCTTACGGGATCCGCCTGATTCAGGGCAGCCACCTGATCGTGCCCAAACTGTACGAGGGCGAAAACGCGTTCATTCTGCAAAACGAAGATCAGCGCATCGTCTTCACGATTCCTTACCTGGAACGCTTCACCATCATTGGCACCACGGACCGTGAATATCAGGGCGATCCGAGCAAGGTGACGATTACCGAAGACGAAATCGACTACCTGCTCAAAGTGGTCAATGAGCACTTCAAGAAACAACTGAGCCGCAGCGACATCGTGCGAACCTACTCGGGCGTTCGTCCGCTGTGCAATGACGAATCGGACAACCCTTCGGCGGTGACCCGCGATTACACGCTGTCACTCTCGGGCAGCGCTGAAGAAGCACCGATCCTATCGGTGTTCGGCGGCAAGTTGACGACTTATCGCAAGCTGGCTGAATCGGCGATGACCCACCTTGCGCCCTTCTTCCCGCACATGAAACCAAGCTGGACCGCCACTGCCAGCCTGCCCGGGGGCGAAGACATGAGCACGCCACAGGCCCTGAGTGATGAATTGACGAAACGCTTCGACTGGCTGCCAAGCGACGTTGCCCAGCGCTGGGCCCGCACCTACGGCAGCCGCAGCTGGCGCCTGCTCGAAGGTGTGCAGAGCCTCGCCGATATGGGCGAGCACCTCGGGGGCGGCCTCTACACCCGCGAAGTCGATTATCTGTGCAGCGAGGAATGGGCTCTGGATGCCGAAGACATTCTTTGGCGTCGCAGCAAGTTGGGTCTATTCACCACACCGAGCGAGCAGGTGCGCGTGCAGGACTACCTCAACACGGTCACGCGCAATAAAAGCAGCATCGAAGCCGCCTGACCCTCCCCGCCAACAGCCTCCTCGCAAAGGGGAGGTTGTTGTGCAGCAGCCTCAAGTCATTCGGTTTTCCGAACGCGCTGCCCCGATTAGTTCGGACTGCCGGACGCGGCCAGATTCTCCTGCGTCATAGCATCAAATAAAAACGATACAAATCAATAGTTTAATCCTTATCTCCGCTTTGGCATGAGTCATGCTCTACACTCAATATCGAATGTGCCGACTGTAGCGTGCGCCTGATTGGGCCGCCGTTGAACACACTCGTTTATTCAGAGGACCTCCACACAGGTCCCCATAAAAAAAACAAAGCCGAGGATCAACTGATGCGCATCGTTCCCCATATTTTGGGCGCAGCAATCGCTGCCGCTCTGATTAGCACTCCAGTTTTCGCTGCCGAACTCACCGGCACACTGAAGAAAATCAAAGAGTCTGGCACCATCACCCTCGGACACCGCGACGCCTCCATCCCGTTCTCCTATATCGCTGACGCTTCCGGGATTCCGGTCGGCTACTCCCACGATATCCAGCTAAAAGTCGTCGAAGCCATCAAGAAAGACCTGGCCATGCCTGACCTGAAGGTCAAATACAACCTGGTCACGTCGCAAACCCGTATCCCGCTGGTGCAAAACGGCACTGTAGACCTTGAGTGCGGTTCCACCACCAACAACGCCGAACGCGGTCAACAAGTTGACTTCTCGGTAGGCATCTTCGAAATCGGGACGCGCCTGCTGGCCAAAAAAGACTCTCCGTACAAAGACTTCGCCGATCTGAAAGGCAAGAACGTCGTGACCACTGCGGGCACCACGTCCGAGCGCATCATCAAATCGATGAACGCCGACAAGCAGATGGGCATGAACGTCATCTCTGCCAAGGACCATGGCGAATCCTTCAACATGCTCGAGTCCGGCCGTGCGGTCGCGTTCATGATGGATGATGCACTGCTCGCAGGCGAAATGGCCAAAGCCAAGAAGCCTGTTGACTGGGCAGTGACCGGCACCGCGCAGTCCTATGAAATCTACGGCTGCATGGTTCGTAAAGACGACGCCCCGTTCAAGAAAGCTGTCGATGACGCGATCAAGGCAACCTTCACCTCGGGCGAGATCAACACGATCTACGACAAGTGGTTCATGCAGCCGATCCCGCCGAAGGGTCTGAACCTGAACTTCCCGATGAGCGACGAGCTGAAAAACCTGATCGCCAACCCTACCGATAAGCCGGCTCCCGACAAAGCCATCTAAGCACTGGTTAATCTTCACTTGGGCACGCAAACGCGCGCTCAAGTGAACGACGGTGCCTGTGAATCGATCAAACTGAGGGGAGACCCTGATGAATTACAACTGGGACTGGGGCGTATTCCTCAAGTCCACCGGTATCGGCAAAGAAATCTATCTGGACTGGTACCTCACCGGTCTGGGCTGGACCATCGCTATTGCCGTCGCCGCCTGGATCATCGCTTTACTGCTGGGCTCTGTGCTCGGGGTCATGCGTACTGTGCCTAACCGCTGGGTGTCGGGCATTGCCACGGTTTACGTGGAACTTTTCCGCAATGTTCCGCTGCTGGTGCAATTGTTTATCTGGTACTTCCTGGTGCCGGATTTGCTGCCTGACAACCTTCAGCAGTGGTACAAGCAAGACCTCAACCCCACGACATCGGCTTTTCTAAGCGTCGTGGTCTGTCTTGGCCTGTTCACTGCTGCACGGGTTTGCGAACAAGTGCGCACCGGTATCCAGGCGCTGCCTGGCGGCCAGGAATCGGCGGCCAGAGCCATGGGCTTCAAACTGCCGCAGATCTACTGGAACGTGCTGCTGCCCCAGGCCTATCGCATCATCATTCCACCCCTGACCTCGGAATTCCTGAACGTCTTCAAGAACTCGTCCGTAGCCTCGTTGATCGGCCTTATGGAGCTGCTTGCGCAGACCAAACAGACCGCCGAGTTCTCCGCCAACCTGTTCGAAGCCTTCACCTTGGCGACGCTGATCTACTTCACTTTGAACATGAGCCTGATGCTGTTGATGCGCATGATCGAGAAGAAAATTGCAGTGCCCGGGCTGATTTCCCTGGGAGGTAAATAATGGACTTCAGTGGAATTGTTCCCGCCCTGCCGGGGATGTGGAACGGCATGATCTTGACCCTGCAACTGATGGCGCTGGGCGTCATCGGCGGCATTGCGCTTGGCACTGTCCTGGCATTGATGCGCTTGTCATCGAGCAAGTTGCTGGCAAGGCTCGCTGGCGCTTACGTAAACTACTTTCGCTCGATCCCGCTGCTGCTGGTAATCACCTGGTTCTATCTGGCGGTGCCGTTTGTGCTGCGCTGGATCACTGGCGAGGACACCCCGATCGGAGCGTTCACCTCCTGCCTGGTGGCGTTCATGATGTTCGAGGCCGCGTACTTCTGCGAAATCGTACGGGCCGGTGTCCAGTCCATCCCAAAAGGCCAGATGGGCGCAGCCCAGGCGTTAGGGATGAACTACGGGCAAATGATGCGTTTGATCATCCTGCCTCAGGCGTTTCGCAAAATGACCCCGCTGCTGCTGCAGCAGAGCATCATTTTGTTCCAGGACACGTCGCTGGTGTATGCAGTCGGCCTGGTGGACTTCCTCAATGCCACGCGCTCCAGTGGCGACATCATTGGCCGTTCCAATGAGTTCCTGATCTTCGCCGGTCTGGTGTATTTCACGATCAGCTTTGCCGCCTCGCTGCTGGTGAAGCGTCTGCAAAAAAGGTTTGCCGTATGATTTCCATCAAGAATATCAACAAGTGGTACGGAGACTTCCAGGTGCTGACTGACTGCAGCACCGAGGTCAAAAAAGGTGAAGTGGTGGTGGTTTGCGGCCCATCCGGCTCTGGCAAATCGACACTGATCAAGTGCGTGAACGCGCTGGAACCCTTCCAGAAGGGCGACATCATTGTCGATGGCACCTCGATCAGCGACCCCAAGACCAACCTGCCCAAACTGCGTTCGCGGGTCGGCATGGTGTTTCAGCATTTCGAACTGTTCCCGCACCTGAGCATCGTCGAAAACCTGACCATCGCCCAGATCAAGGTCCTTGGCCGCAGCAAGGCCGAAGCCACCGAAAAAGGCCTCAAGCTGCTTGAGCGTGTCGGCTTGTCCGCGCATGCCAACAAGCACCCGGGGCAACTTTCCGGTGGTCAGCAGCAACGTGTGGCGATTGCCCGGGCGTTGGCGATGGACCCGGTGGTCATGCTGTTCGATGAACCGACCTCGGCTTTGGACCCGGAAATGGTCAACGAAGTGCTCGACGTCATGGTGCAACTGGCCCACGAAGGCATGACCATGATGTGCGTGACCCATGAAATGGGCTTCGCCCGCAAAGTGGCGAACCGAGTGATCTTCATGGATCAGGGGCAAATCGTCGAAGATTGCGAGAAAGAAGAGTTCTTTGGTGATGTGACCGCACGCTCCGAGCGCGCCCAGCACTTCCTTGCCAAGATCCTGCAACACTAAGTAAGTCCGGCTGTCTGTGCCCACCTTTATTGGGCACAGGCTGCTGGTCGGTCCCGGACGACTGTGATGAAATGCGATCCCAACCTCTATCGCGCCGCGCCGCCATCACTTGCCGTGAAACCCCGCCTGATACGCCATCTGTTTTTGCCCCCGCTGGTCGTCTTGCTGATGGTCGCGCTGGGCTATGTCAGCTATCTGATCAGCGAGCACAACGGCGTTCAAGCCCTGAGCGAGAACGGTGAACGGCAACTGGAGCTGCACGCCCGCACCGTAGAAAGCGAGATCAGCAAATACACCTACCTGCCGAGCGTTCTCGAGCTCGAAGCCAACGTCTCGCGTCTATTGAATGACCCTGCGCCGGAGCTGCGTCAGGACGTCAACGAATACCTGGAAGGCCTGAATCGCCGCAGTCGTAGCCGAGCGATTTACGTCCTCGACACCACCGGTCGCGTGCTGGCCACCAGCAACTGGCGTGATGCCGACAGTTATCTGGGCGAGGACCTGTCGTTCCGCGCTTACTTTCAGGACGCGGTGCGCGGCCTCCCCGGTCGGTTCTACGGGATTGGCAGCACCACCGGAGAGCCCGGCTATTACCTGGCCCATGGCCTGGAACAGCAAGGCAAGATCATTGGCGTCGCCGTGATCAAAGTGCGCCTCGAAGCCTTGGAGGAGCGCTGGCAACGGGCTCGGCTGGAAGCCTTCGTTACCGATGAGAATGGCATCATCATTCTGTCCAGCGACCCGTCGCGCCGGCTGAAATCGGTTCGCCCGCTGACGCCGGAAACCAAGGAGCGGCTCGCGCGCAGTCTGCAGTATTACTGGTGGCCGCTGAATGAATTGGTTCCGCTGGCCCGGGAGCAACTGGCCGAGGGCGTCGAGAAACTGACCTTCCCCGCCAATACCAGCGTCGATCACGACCCTACCGACGTCAGCTACCTGGCCCAGACCCGACGGCTGAACGATACGCCGTGGCACTTGACCCTGCTGACACCATTGCAGGAGTTGCGCAGCGAAGCCGCACGCCAGGGAATGTTGGTCGCGGTGGCCTGCGCACTGGTGGCGTTTCTGCTGATCGCCTGGAATGAGCGACGCAAAGTGATCGCCACTCGACTGGCTGCCCGCGAAGCCCTGCAAGAAGCCAACGATGAACTCGAGCGCAAAATTGCCGAGCGAACCGCCGATCTGCGTGCCAGCAACGAACGCCTAAAAGCGCAGATCCGCGAACGGCGCCTCGCCGAAGACACATTGCGTCGCGCTCAGGATGAACTGGTCCAGGCCGGCAAACTTGCCGCCATCGGCCAGATGTCCACCAGCATCGCCCACGAACTCAATCAACCCTTGGCCGCCTTGCGCACCTTGTCCGGCAATACCGTACGCTTCATTGAGCGCGGCGCACTGGACACCGCCAGCACTAACCTGCGAACCATCAATGAGCTGGTCGATCGCATGGGCCGGATCACCGCCAGCCTGCGCGCCTTTGCCCGACGTGGAGATGACAAAGGCCAGGCGTCGTTGCGCAAGGCCGTCGACGCCGCACTGCAGGTTCTCAATGGCCGACTGGAGAACTTCGACCTCACGCTGCATGAGCATTTTGAAGACGTGTCCTTGCGAATCGATCAAACGCGCCTGGAACAAATCCTGGTCAACCTCGTCGGCAATGCCCTGGATGCAATGCAGGCCCAGCCCTTGCCCGAGTTGTGGCTCGAAGGTGAAATCGCCGACGGCCGCTACCGCCTCTATGTGCGCGACAATGGTCACGGTATCGGACCCGAAGCGCGCAAGCATCTGTTCGAACCGTTCTTCACCACCAAACCCGGTGAACATGGCCTTGGCCTTGGCCTGACCCTTTCTGCCAGCCTCGCTGCCGCAGCCGGGGGCAGTCTCAGCGCCGAGCATCCTTCCAGCGGCGGCACCGCTTTTATCCTGAGCCTGCCACTGCTCGATACGCCCGCACCTCCTGAAGCCGAGCCGATATGAGCCGCTATTAATGAGCCGAACAGCATGAACAGCGACCTGACCGTTCTGATCGTCGAAGACGACCCACACGTCCTCCTGGGTTGCCAGCAAGCCTTGGCCCTGGAAGACATTCCCAGCGAAGGCGTGGGCAGTGCCGAAGAGGCGCTGGCGAGGATTGGCGAGGACTTCGCCGGCATCGTCATCAGCGATATCCGTTTGCCGGGAATCGACGGACTGGAATTGCTGACCCGCCTCAAGGCGCGAGACCGCAGCCTGCCGGTGGTGCTGATTACCGGTCACGGCGATATTTCCATGGCCGTCAACGCAATGCGCGACGGCGCTTACGACTTCATGGAAAAACCCTTCTCCCCCGAGCGTCTGGTGGACGTTGCCCGACGCGCTCTGGAGCAACGCAGCCTGGCGCGTGAGGTGTGGTCGCTGCGCCGACAACTGGCCGAGCGAAACTCACTGGAAGGCCGAATCATCGGGCGATCGCCGGCCATGCAAAACCTGCGGGCGTTGATCACCAATGTTGCAGACACCTCAGCCAACGTCCTGATCGAAGGCGAAACCGGCACGGGCAAGGAGTTGGTTGCCCGCTGCCTGCACGACTTCAGTCGCCGCCATTCTCAGCAGTTCGTCGCGCTCAACTGTGGCGGTCTGCCGGAGAGCCTGTTCGAAAGCGAGATCTTCGGCCACGAAGCCAACGCATTTACCGGCGCAGGCAAGCGTCGCATTGGCAAAATCGAACATGCCCACAACGGCACACTGTTTCTCGATGAAGTCGAAAGCATGCCGATAACCCTGCAGATCAAACTGCTGCGGGTGTTGCAGGAGCGCACGCTGGAACGCCTGGGCTCGAACCAGAGCGTCGCAGTGGACTGCCGGGTGATTGCCGCGACCAAGTCCGATCTGGATGAGTTGAGCAAGGTCGGTCAGTTTCGCAGCGACCTGTATTACCGGCTGAACGTGGTCACTCTGGAATTGCCTCCGTTGCGCGAACGCCGCGAGGACATCCTGCAGTTGTTCGAGCACTTCTTACAGCTCGCATCGTTACGCTTCGATCGCGAAACCCCGGAGCTGGATCGTCAAACCCTGTCGAGCCTGATGAGCCACGACTGGCCGGGCAATGTGCGCGAACTGCGTAACGTCGCCGAGCGTTACGCCCTCGGCTTGCCGGCGTTCAAGAAGTCCGGCGCAAGCATAGCTGGCAACAGCCTGGACTTTGCCGAAGCGGTGGAGGCATTTGAAAAGAACCTGCTCAGCGATGCCTTGCAACGCAGCGGCGGCAACCTCAGTCAGGCCAGTCAGGAACTGGGCATGGCCAAGACCACGTTGTTCGACAAGGTCAAAAAATACGGGTTGGGTTGATCGTCCCGCCCCCTTTGCCATCTGAATTAAGAGGCCATCGTGGACCTGATTTTCAAAGCCCTGCTGGGCGCTGCTGTGGTGGTGATTCTGGCCGCGCTGGCAAAAACCAAAAATTACTACATCGCCGGCCTGGTGCCGCTGTTCCCGACCTTCGCCCTGATCGCCCACTACATCGTCGGTAAGGGTCGCTCACTGGACGATTTGAAGACCACCATCCTGTTCGGCATGTGGTCGATCATTCCCTACTTCATCTACCTGGCAGCGCTGTACCTGATGGTCGACCGCTGGCGTCTGGAAGTATCCCTTGCCCTTGCGGCACTGGCCTGGCTGGTCGCGGCAACCTTGCTGGTGACATTCTGGATTCGGTTTCACGGGTAAGCGCGTCGACACATTCGCACACAGCCTGTACCCAGGCCGGCGCATTCCTGCACTGGCCCATCCCTTGCATTCATCCGACCCACTTCCCCTCGGCCAACTGGCAGGAGCTGCTCCCTTGACCCCAACCGTGATCCTGCTGATCGCGCTATGCATCGTGCTCGATGTGATTGGCCAACTCGCTTTCAAGCTCGGCCTGGATCGGCTGCCCGAGCACGTGGGCGGCTTTCGTTTGCGCAATTTCTGGCGACAAATCGCCGGTGCGCCCCTGCTATGGTGTGGGGTCGCCTGTTATTCCGTTCTTTTCGTTGCCTGGCTGGAGGTACTGTCACTGGCACCGCTGAGCCTGGTGTTTCCGGCGATCAGCCTGAGCTATTGCGGCGTGGTGCTGGGTGGACGCCTGGTGTTGGGCGAAACCGTCAGTCGACGGCGCTGGCTCGGCACTTTCGTCATCACTACCGGCGTCATGCTGGTTTGCGCAACGGGCATTTGAGGCCTCTATGACAAAGAGTTGGATTGAAGGGCGTGGCGCAAGCATTGGCCTCTGGGCACTATTGATCGCCTTTGAAAGCGGCGCGCAAATATCACTGAAAGTGGGCGGAGACGGACTGGCCTCCATTCCGTTCGGTGTGAGCTGGCTACTGGCTGCGGTGAGCAATCTGGCGGTCATGGTCGCAATTGTCTGCTATATCGGCTCGTTCCTCAGCTGGATGCTGATCCTGCGCCGCAGCAACCTGTCGCTGGCCTTTCCCTTGAGCTCACTGGTGTTCGTGGTAGTACTGCTCGGCTCATGGCTCGGCTTGGGCGAAACCATCAGCCCGATGCACTGGCTGGGTGTGTGCGTGATCATTGGCGGGATTGTGCTGCTGGCGGAAGGGCAACAACCAGCGGCCACGTAAGGGTCGTGCCCGCTTCTAACCGACGACTCTAGAGGCCGTTGAAATGATAAGCCACGGCGATACTGACCTCGCCCTGGTTATCGTTGCCTCGTTGTTTGACGATTGAACTGCCCGCAGCTGAACCGACCAGATGAGTCCAGCTGGCGCTGGTCAGCAGTAGCCAGCCTCGGCCAAGGGGGAACTGCGCGCTCTGGGTCAGGGTAACGTTCTGCAGGCCGCCGCTGGCGTCGTATTGACGAATGCCCGAGGCCTGGGCCTCCTGTGCACTCACGCCGTAAAAAGTTTGGGCTTGCCGGCCATCCGCATAATTCGCCGTCACCGACGTATCGCCAATAATGCCCAACCCCAGTGGATAACCCAGCTCACCACCTATCCGGCCCAGCACCCCGCCCTGACCATCGCTACCACCCAGCGCATGCCCCATTTGGGCATATACACGCCAGAAATCATCAGGGCTGTATTGCACGAAACCACCGGCCTCGCCCATGTCCGATACATCACGCAAGCCGCGCAATAAGCCATTGGCATTCCGGCCCGGAACATAGTTAAGGAACGGCCCGGCGCTCCAGCCACCCCCCTTCAGCGCCTTCCAGGACAAGCCATCGTCCGAACTGAGACCGAGGTCACCCCAGGTCAGGTCCATATAGGGCAAAGGCCGGACTTCGTAACTGCTCCCGCTGGGATCATGAGGTCCATAGCTAAGAGCCATACCAAGATCGCCAACGATTGGCTCAGCCTGTCCAGGCGAGCTGAAACCGAAAATACACGCAAAACTTGTGAGTAAAAAACAGCGATTTAGCCCGAAAGTAGGCATAAAAACTAACTCAAACAGAAAAACATGCGCGCATCAATGCCTAAACACCCCCCCCCAATGCAAGCACTTATGTTGTTTGTAGCAACCTACAAAAATTGTAGCTTGCTGGTCTGCTGTGCTCGGCGGCGGCTGCCAAAAACCACTGATAGAGGGATTTGCGCATATTGGCACAGTCCATGCTGTACCCCACTGCAAGCGCAAAGCGCGCTCTCTACTTACCTGATCGACCTTATCAAATAGGCACCTGCAGATGATGCACTGGCATATCGTGTGTGATTTCGATGGGACCGTCACCCGGACCGACGCTGTGGATAACATCCTCGAGCGTTTCGCCGACCCTAGCTGGGAGGCCATCGAAGACGAATGGCTCTCTGGCAAGATCGGCTCGCGAGAATGCCTGGGTCGGCAGCTCGCGCTGGTGAAAGCCTCACCATCCCAGCTCCTCGGCTATTTCGACACCGTCGATATAGACCCGGCATTTCCTGACTTCGTCGAACTTATCCTGAGTCGCGGCGCGACGCTGGACATCGTCAGCGACGGCATCGAACAAGGCATCGCCCGCGTTCTTTCGCGGCATGAGTGCCCGCTGCTGCCAATCATTGCCAATCGCCTGCGCCAGGTCGATCAGGACAGCTGGCGCATCGAGTTCCCGCATTCCAGCGATGCCTGCCGCGCAGCCTCCGGCAACTGCAAATGCAAGTCCGCCCCCAAAGGCAAACGCATCCTGGTGATCGGTGACGGTCAATCCGACATGTGCGTGGCCGGGACCGCCGACTTCGTTTTCGCCAAAGATCGCCTGGCCGAACATTGCGAACGCACTGGCATTCCGTATGCCCGCTTCGACTCGTTCGCCGACTTACCCGCTTTGCTCGCCCGCTTGCCTCACAGCGAACCGGCCCGCGCAATCAGCCTCCCTCTTGAACAGCAGGAACTCTTCCACCATGTCTGAAATTCGTATCGCAACCCCTGAAGACCAGATTCTTCTGGAGAAAGAAGCTAAGTATTGCTCCTTTGGCGACACCGTTCACTACATCGACCCGCCGCGCATTTTCAATCGCTGTGAAGGTTCGTACGTCTACGACACCAGTGACCAGGCTTACCTCGACCTGCAAATGTGGTACTCGGCGGTCAACTTCGGTTACGCCAACCCACGCTTGAATAACGCACTCAAGCAACAGATCGACTCCATGCCGCAGATTGCCAGCCAATACCTGCACCGTGGCAAAATCGAGCTGTCAGAAATGATCGCCGTAGACGCCAAGAACAAGTTCGGTCTTGACGGTCGCGTTCACTTCAACGTCGGCGGTTCGCAGTCCATCGAAGACTCCTTGAAAGTAGTCCGTAACGCCAGCAACGGCAAAAGCTTGATGTTCGCTTTCGAAGGCGGTTATCACGGCCGTACCCTGGGCGCTTCGTCAATCACTTCCAGCTATCGCTATCGTCGCCGCTACGGCCATTTTGGCGAGCGAGCGCAGTTCATTCCTTTCCCTTACCACTTCCGTGGTCCGAAAGGCATGACCAAAGAAGAATATGGCAGCTACTGCGTACAGCAGTTCGCCCGCCTGTTCGAGACTGAATACAACGGTGTCTGGGACCCGAAAACCAACCAGTGTGAATACGCGGCATTCTACGTCGAGCCGATTCAGGGCACTGGCGGCTACGTTATCCCGCCGATGAACTTCTACAAAGAACTGAAGCAAGTGCTGGATCAGCACGGCATCCTGATGGTGGTCGACGAAATCCAGATGGGTTTCTTCCGCACCGGCAAGCTGTGGTCCATTGAGCACTTCGACGTCAAACCTGATGTAATCGTGTTCGGCAAAGCGCTGACCAACGGCCTCAACCCATTGGGCGGTATCTGGGCTCGCGAAGAACTGATCAACCCAAAAATCTTCCCGCCAGGTTCGACTCACTCCACCTTCGCCTCCAACCCACTGGGTACTGCGGTAGGTCTGGAAATGTTCAAAATGACCTCCGAAGTCGACTACGGCGCGATGGTCATGGAAAAGGGCAAGTACTTCCTGGCTGGCCTGCAAGACCTGCAAAAACGCTACCCGATCATCGGCGACGTCGACGGCTTGGGCTTGG
Source organism: Pseudomonas sp. 5C2 (assembly GCF_034314155.1). Taxonomy (NCBI): domain Bacteria; kingdom Pseudomonadati; phylum Pseudomonadota; class Gammaproteobacteria; order Pseudomonadales; family Pseudomonadaceae; genus Pseudomonas; species Pseudomonas sp. 5C2. Next base: position 2,937,145 of record NZ_JAVIWH010000002.1, read on the forward strand.
CACTGCGCGCAGAAATCTGCGGCCCGGATGGCTTCACCCCGGACAAGGCCACACTCGACTTCATGGTTGACGAAGGCATGAAGGGCGACATCGAAATCGACGGCAAGCGCTTAGGCCTTATCCTCGATGTGGGCGGTTACTACAAGAACGTCATCACCTTGGCTCCGTCGCTGGAAATCAGCTACGCAGAAATCGATCTGGGCATTGCCCTGCTCGACCGCCTGCTGCATAGAGCCATGAAGCGGTGAACCTGCCAGAGATCGATATGGGCGAAGGTAACGCCAGTTTCGTTCTCGGCAGTGGTCCGGTCGCGGTGTTGTTGATCCACGGCCTGACCGGCACCCCGACGGAGTTACGTCGGGTTGCCCAAGGCTTGGCCAAGCGTGGGTACACCGTGTACGTACCCACGCTTGCCGGGCACTGCGGCGACAACGCCGACCTGCAAGCCACAGGTTGGAAAGACTGGTACGAGAGCGCGCGCAAGGCCTTTGTCGGCATACGCCAACGCCACGCGCAGGTGTTCGTCGGCGGGCTGTCGATGGGCGCCGTGATGTCCATGCACATGGCTGCCGAGCATCCGGGGCAAATCGCCGGCCTGCTGCTGTATTCGACGACCTTGCGCTACGACGGCTGGAACATGCCAAAAGCTGCGGTACTGACACCGCTACTGATGGCCATTCCATTCGGCGTGCACCTGTGCCGTTTCAACGAAACATCGCCTTACGGCATCAAAGACAAGCGCTTGCGGGCTATCGTCGAACGCCAGATGAAAGCCGGCGAAAGCAGCAATGCCGGATTACTGACCATGTCAGGTGTCAATGTTCGCGAACTGCATCGATTGGTTGCCGTCGTGAAACGAGAAATGCCTTCGGTCACCACGCCTGCGTTAGTGTTGCACTCCATCGAAGACGACATCACCAGCCGCTGGAATGCTGATTATGTCGAGAAGCACCTTGGCGGCAAGGTCACTAAAGTACTGCTCGACAACTGCTATCACATGATTACCGTCGACCTGCAGTACCGTAAGGTGATCACGCTGAGCGCAGACTTTATCGACAGCCTGACCGAGCAACCGTCCCTCCAGGCTGTTCCTCTGAATGATCATCGGCAACTGGCCTGAGCTCAACATGCTCACGCCACCTGCCTTCTTCCGTCTTTGGGCAAGCAGCGCCGCCTGCAATAATTGTTTTCCCGGGGCGCTGGAGCACTGTATTGAAACGGGGCAAACTCGCTGTACACAGGAGCGATTCGACCCTGGCACGGCTGCTGCAATAAGCGAGCGTTGATGAGCGAAGAAAAAAGCCGCACCCGAAAAACGTTTACCCTTTCGCACTGGACCGTACAGCGCAAACTGGTCCTCGCGTTCTGGCTGGTCAGCGTCATTCCGACAATGATCGCCGCCGAATTGGCGGCGACCACCGTGTCGCAGATTTTTGAAAGTAACGTCAGTGTTTGGTTGCAGGAATCGACCCGGATCGTCCAGGACGAGATCAGCGAAATCCTGCGGGTTAACAACAGGGTCTCTCAGTTGTTCCTGCAAAATACCCGCCCGTCGGCCCCCTCTGCCGCCCGGCACAACAAATTGACCACCGACCTCGCTAATGCGATGGGCATCGAAGTTGTCGCGCTGATCCGCAGCAGTGACCACAAAGTGGTTTTCTCCACCGTTGCCGACAATATCATCGAGCAGATCAGTATCGCGCCCAACGCTGTAATGCAAACCATCCATAACGGCAGCGTGTTCACGGGCGTCGTTGTTTCGACCTATCAGTCGACTCAGGATGACGTCGATTATGAGTTACTGGTCGGGACCTATCTGGACAACAGCTTCCTTACCAGCGTGGCTGATGTGCACTCCCTCGACCTGCGGCTGTACATGAAAGACACGGGCGGCTTCAGCGAGATTTTTTCAACACAGCGCTTTATGAACCACCCGGCGATCGTGCCACCCGAAATCGAACAGACATTGCGCGAGACTAAAGAGCCCAGCGAGCAGTTCACCACCAGCTATGCCGGTCTTTACACGCCGATTTTCAATGACACCGGAGAGCTTCAAGGCATCATTTTCAGCGGCCTGCTACGGCATACCTCTCTGGTCGGACTGGTCAATCAGACCAATTTATTCATGCTGATCCTGCTGTTGGGCTCGGCCCTGTCGCTGAGCGTCGGTTGGTTGATTTCACAACGACTGACCAAGCCACTGCGCGGTTTGTCCGAAGGCGTAAGGGCTGTGACCGCTGGCGATTACCGTCAGCGCGTCGAGGTCATCGGCACTGACGAATTGGCTGAACTCAGCGTGACCTTCAACGACATGACCGAACGCCTCAAAGAGCTTCAGCATCTGGAAGCACAACTGCGCCGCCGTGACCGTCTGCATACCTTGGGCGAAGTGGCGATGGGGTTGGCCCACGAGATCCGCAACCCGCTGGGCATCATCAAAACGGCCACCCAATTGCTGCACCGCCGTGCGCAGCTGCCGGAAACCGACAAGCGCCACCTGGAGTATGTGATTTCAGAGGTCACCCGGATCAACGACCTGATCACCGAGTTCCTCGACTTCGCCAAACCCAGTGCGCCGATCCGCTCCACGCAACGGGCCAGGCCTCTGCTGGATGACTTGCTGGGGTTTTGTGCGCCGGAACTATCGACCCATAATATCGAAGCGGTGATCGTCGAGCACGATGCCAATGCCATGATTTATGCCGACGCCCGGCAACTGACCCAGGCCTGTCTGAACCTGGTCCTCAATGCGATCGACGCGATGCCCTCGGGCGGTCGCTTGACGATCGGTATTGCTATCGTTGAAGACACTACGGTCATCAGTATTTCCGACACAGGCCACGGTATTGAACCGGACATGATCGAACGTATCTTCAGCCCATTTGTCACGACCAAGGCATCCGGCACAGGATTGGGCCTGGCGAAGGTCTTCTCGATCATGGAAAACCACGATGGCCGGGTAGAATGCGTCAGCCAGGTGGGGGTCGGGGCGACCTTCAATCTGTATATCCCAGCCTATGATGGAGAGTGGTCATGAGCCATAACGTGCTGGTGGTTGATGATGAGCCCAAGCTCTGCGAACTGCTGGCTTCGGCCCTGAGCCAGAATGATATCCAGGTGTTCACTGCCGGCAACGGCCTGCATGCCTTGGCGGTGCTCGAACGCGAAAAGATCGATCTGGTGATCACTGACTGGCGCATGCCAGGCATGGATGGCCCGCAATTGCTGGCTGAAATAAAACTCCGTTTCCCGCTGCTGCCGGTGATCGTCATGACCGCTTACAGCACGGTGAAAAATGCCGTGCAGTCGATGCGCAACGGCGCGTATGACTACATCAGCAAGCCCTTTGATATCGATGAACTCGACATCACGGTCAACAAGGCCCTGCAATTTCGCGACATCCTGCGTGACAACGCACGTCTGCGCGCCGAACTCGATCAGCATCAGCAGATCGACAGCCTGGTGGGCGAGAGTCCGGCCTTTCAGCGGGTGCTGCAGGCAGTGGATTCGGTGCGAGAAAGCAACGCCACCATCTTGCTGACCGGCGAAAGCGGGACCGGCAAAGAAATGGTCGCACGGGCGATCCACAAACACGGCAACCGCGCGGACCAGCCCTTTATTGCGGTCAACTGCGCGGCAATCCCCGAAGGCTTGCTTGAGAGCGAAATGTTCGGCCATCGCAAGGGCGCCTTCACTGGCGCAGTGGCTGATCGCGTCGGACGGTTCATGCAGGCCGACAAAGGCACACTATTTCTTGATGAAGTCGGCGACATGCCGCTGGCACTGCAGGCGAAAATCCTGCGTGCCTTACAGGAACGGGTGATCGAGCCCGTGGGTGATTCACGTGAGCGCAAAGTTGATGTGCGGGTGATTGCCGCGACCAACAAAGACCTGCTCGACGCCGTGGCGAAAAAGGAGTTCCGTGAGGACCTTTACTATCGCCTGAATGTGTTCCCGATCCCCCTGCCCCCCCTGCGCGAGCGGGCCGACGACATCGCACCACTGGCCATGCATTTTGCCCACACCCTGGGCGCCGCAGCAGGCAAACGCATCACCGGTTTCAGCCCGGAAGCCATGCTGGCGATGACCAATTACCCTTGGCCGGGCAATATTCGCGAGCTACAAAACTGTGTAGAGCGCGCCACCATCGTCGCCTCCAGCCACATCATTGAAGAAAGCGACCTACCGGCCTACCTGTTCGGCTCGCGCCCGCTAGACAGCAGTGCCATCAGCCTGGTCAGCGAAGGGGCAAATATCCCGAAAGATCTGGATGCGGCCCTCGCCGAAGTGGAAAAAGCCTACATCCTCGCCGCCCTGCATGAAACCCACGGCGTCCAGGCCGCTGCCGCACAGTTGATCGGGGTCTCCGAGCGCAGCCTGTGGTATCGCCTGAAAAAACTGGCCATCCACGTGGACAAGATTGTCCGGTAGACGCGTTATTGCGGCTCAGCGGCCTCCGCAATGATCTGACGAATGGCGTCGGTGAACGCTTCCACCGGTTGCCCGCCAGACACAGCATAGCGGTCGTTGAAAACGATGGTCGGCACTGAACTGACCCCACGCGACACCCACAGCTGTTCCAACTCACGGACCTCGGCGGCATATTCGCCTGAAGCCAGAATTGCTTCGGCACGCTGGCGGTCCAGGCCCACCCGTTCAGCCACGGCTGCCAGCACGTTATGATCCGAAGGGTTGGCGTGATCCGTGAAGTACGCTGCAAACAAGGCCTCTTTCAACGCTTGCTGCTTGCCTTCCAGTTCAGCCCAATGCAACAGGCGGTGGGCGTCGAAGGTGTTGTAGATGCGTCGGTCACCCCGTGAGAAGGTAAACCCCAGCTCGGCACCGCGCTGGCGAATCACTTCGCGATTCTGCCGGGACTGTTCGGGCGTCGAACCGTATTTCTCGAAGATATGCTCGTTGATGTCCTGACCTTCAGCGGGCATGTTCGGGTTGAGCTCGAACGGCTGGAAATGGATCTCGGCCTTGACCTCATCACCCAGCCCTTCCAGCGCCTGGGTCAAAGCGCGCAGGCCGATCACACACCAAGGGCAGGACACATCAGAAACGAAATCGATTTTCAGGGGTGTGCTCATGGAACCCTCGCTCACGTATTGCAGTGGGAAAGCTCGCACCTTACACCTTCGTCGGCGTCCTTTTCACCTGAGCTACAACTGCGCGACGTGACTGCCGTCGTGTTGATGCGCTTTCAGATACGGCAGAACCGCCGCCAGGAGCGGCGCCTTGAACGCTTCCTGAAAGCGATGAGCCAGCCCCGGAATCAAGCGCAACTGACTGCCCTGGATATGCGCAGCGACATGGATGCCGTGCATCACCGGCAACAACGGATCGGCGGTGCCGTGCACCACCAGCGTTGGCAGGCGCAAACGGTCGAGCAGTTCGACACGGCTGGACTCGGCCAGAATCGCCAGAATCTGGCGCTTTACGCCATCAGGATTGAAGGCGCGGTCATAAGAAGTTGCCGCCTGCTGCAACAGCTTCTTGCGATCATCCAACACCTGAGGGCTGCCCAGTGCGGCAAGCAAGTCGGCCTGTTGTTCTATGGCCACCTCGCGACTCGGCGCACTGCGTCTGGCCAGCAGTTGCAGCAACGCCGGGCTCGGTGCAGGCAACCCCTGCGCGCCGGAACTGGTCATGATCAGGGTCAGGCTTTCTACGCGATCAGGCGCAATGTCCGCCAGGTGCTGAGCGATCATCCCGCCCATACTCGCGCCCAGCACATGGAATTGCCGAACATGCAGCGAATCCATCAAGCCCAGGGCGTCGTCGGCCATATCTGTCAGGCTATACGGTGCAGAAACCGGTAAGCCAAGCTTGTAGCGCAGGACTTCATAGGTGAGGTTGGGACTGGCTGGCGCCTGTGTCCAGGTGGACAAACCCACGTCGCGGTTGTCGTAACGGATGACCCGAAAGCCTTGCTGACAGAGCGCGACCACCACCTCGTCCGGCCAGTGAATCAACTGGCCTCCCAGCCCCATCACCAAAACCAGGGCCGGATCGGAGTTACGCCCGATGCTCTGATACGCCAGGTGCACCTCTTTGAGGTCGGCCACTTGCGTGGGGACGTTGACGTCGCATCGAGAAGCCGCAAAAGACGGCAGGCCGCACAACAGTGCGATCCAGAAAATTAACACCCGCATGAAAAACACCAAGCCGCAAATCCCCAGTAGGTGCGAAGTTTGATGATGTTTTTCAAAGCGCGCTGCCACAGTTGCATGACAATTTGATGAATGCTGCCCGGTGGTCGGGGTTCAGCCTGCGATCAAACCCATTCGCACCGCAGTTGCCGTGCCGCCGCCACCATGTTCGCCAACGCGGCTTCTGTCTCGACCCAGCCGCGGGTTTTCAGGCCGCAATCCGGATTGACCCACAACCGTTCAGCAGGGATGTGCCTGACCGCCTTGGTCATCAGTTTGACCATCTCGGCGGTCTCCGGCACGCGCGGCGAATGAATGTCATAGACCCCCGGCCCGATGTCATTCGGGTAGTCGAATGCGTTGAAGGCCTCCAGCAACTCCATGTCCGAGCGTGACGTTTCAATGGTAATTACGTCGGCGTCCATGGCAGCAATTGATTCGATCACGTCGTTAAATTCGCTGTAACACATGTGGGTGTGGATCTGGGTTTCATCACGCACGCCAGACGCGCACAGGCGAAAAGCCTCCACCGCCCACTCCAGATATTCCTGCCACTGTGCACGGCGTAGCGGCAATCCTTCGCGGAAGGCTGCTTCGTCGATTTGCACGATTTTGATTCCCGCCTGCTCCAGATCCAGCACTTCGTCACGGATCGCCAGCGCCAGCTGTTGCGCCTGAATCTTGCGTGAAACATCTTCACGCGGGAACGACCACATCAGCATGGTCACCGGGCCTGTGAGCATGCCCTTCATGACCTTGCCGGTCACGCTCTGCGCGTAGCGCGTCCATTCAACGGTCATCGCCTGCGGACGGCTCACGTCACCGAATATCACCGCTGGCTTCACGCAGCGCGAACCGTAGCTCTGGACCCAGCCAAACCGGCTAAACGCATACCCGTCCAATTGCTCGGCGAAGTACTCGACCATGTCGTTACGCTCAGCCTCGCCATGCACCAGTACATCCAGCCCAAGACGCTCCTGAACGTCCACCGCATGACGTATTTCCCGGTGCATGGCTTCGGTGTAATCAGCGGCCGACAAGGTGCCCTGTTTGAACGCCTGACGCGCCAGACGAATGGACGCGGTCTGTGGGAACGAGCCAATGGTAGTCGTCGGAAACAGCGGCAGATTCAGCCGCGCACGTTGCAGCTCAATGCGTTCGGCAAACACTGACTGACGCCGACTATCAGCCGCAGTGATCGCCGCCAGACGTGCCTCGACGTGGGGTTTGTGAATACGCGGTGATTGCTGGCGGCTGAGCTGTGTAGCGCGACTCGCAACCAAAGCGGCCTGCACTGTCGTAGCCTGCGGATCGTTCAAGGCCGCGCTGAGCACCGCGATTTCTTCGCACTTCTGCACGGCAAAGGCCAGCCAGCTTTTCAGTTCGGCATCCAGCGTGTCTTCGCGGTCGAGACTCACCGGGCTGTGCAACAGCGAGGATGACGCGGAGACCCACAGATTTTCGCCAAAGCGGACGTGCGCGTGTTGCAGTTGCTCCAGTGCGTTGTCCAGGTCGCAGCGCCAGACGTTACGCCCGTTGACCACGCCCAACGACAGCACTTTATAGGTCGGCAGACGGTCAAGCACTGCCGCCAGCTGTTCCGGCGCGCGCACCAGATCAATGTGCAACCCCGCTACCGGAAGCGCCACCGCCAACCCAAGGTTGTCCTCCAGGCCGCCGAAGTAAGTGGCGACCAGCTTTTTCAGCGGCGAGTATTGCAGGCTGTGATACGCCCGTTCGAACGCGTTTTTCCAGTCTTGTGGCAGGTCGAGGGTCAGGATCGGTTCATCGATCTGCACCCATTCAACGCCCTGCGCCGCCAGACGTCCGAGAATTTCGCCGTACAACGGCAGCAGGCGTTCCAGCAAATCAAGTTTGTCGAAGCTGTCGCCCTTGGCTTTACCCAGCCACAAGTACGTCAAAGGGCCGATCAATACCGGTTTGACTGCATAACCCAGCGCCCGGGCTTCGTCGACCTCCTCGAACAACTGCTCCCAGCTCAGCTGGAAACGCTGGTCCTCAGTGAATTCAGGGACGAGATAGTGGTAGTTGGTATCGAACCACTTGGTCAACTCTTGAGCGTATTGCGCCTTGCCGTGGCTATCGCCGCAGCAATGATCGCTGGCGCCACGGGCCATGGCGAACAACGTATCAAGGGTTGGCAAGCCAGCATCGTCTTTGGCGCCAGCGAAGCGTTCAGGGATCACGCCGAAAGTCAGCGAATGCGCCAGCACCTGGTCGTACCAGGCAAAGTCGCCGACTGGCAGCAGGTCAATCCCGGCGTCTTTCTGCAAACGCCAGTGGGTAGCACGCAACTCACGACCAACTGCACGCAGGCCCGCTTGATCAAGGTCGCCTTTCCAGTACGCTTCCAGCGCTTTTTTCAATTCACGGTCTGCGCCGATGCGCGGAAATCCAAGCGTGTGGGCCAAGGCCATGACAACGTCCTCCCAATAAAAGATGGCGCTATTGTCGACAGCTCGACCAACATGAGACAAACTCATTGTATTCGTGTTGATCACAAAGTTTATTCATGGAGACCTCCATGCTGGAAATCCGCCACCTGAAAACCCTCCACGCCTTGCGCGAGGCCGACAGCCTTGTGGAAGCGGCCGAGCGCCTGCACTTGACGCAATCTGCCTTGTCCCATCAGTTCAAGGAGCTGGAGGAGCGCATGGGTATGTCGCTGTTCACGCGCAAAACCAAACCCGTACGGTTCACCAGTGCAGGGCTGCGCCTGTTGCAGCTGGCTGATTCAGTCCTCCCGCAATTGCGGGGTGCCGAGCGTGACATCGCCCGTCTGGCGGGCGGAACTGCGGGGCGCCTGCACATGGCTATCGAGTGTCACAGTTGCTTCCAGTGGCTGATGCCGACCATCGACCAGTTCCGTGATGCCTGGCCGGAAGTCGAGCTGGACCTGTCGTCCGGGTTTTCCTTCGCGCCGCTGCCGGCACTGGCCCGCGGCGATCTGGACTTGGTGGTGACCTCCGACCCACTGGAGCTGGTGGGCATCACCTACGTCCCATTGTTTACCTACGAAGCCATGTTGGCGGTGGCCAATCAGCATCCGCTGGCGAACAAGGCGTATGTTGTCCCGGAAGACCTGCTCAAGGAAACCTTGATCACCTACCCGGTTGAGCGCGACCGTCTGGACATCTTCACCCGCTTTCTGGAGCCGGCCGATGTTGAACCGGCGCAGGTGCGAACCTCAGAACTGACGGTGATGATGATGCAACTGGTCGCCAGCGGACGCGGCGTGTGTGGCATGCCCCATTGGGCGCTGCATGAATACAGCTCGCGGGGCTATGTGAAAGCCAAGCGATTAGGCGAAAAAGGCCTGTTCGCCACGCTGTATGCCGGCATCCGCGCCGACATGCTCGATGCGCCGTACATGCGTGATTTCCTGCTGACCGCCAAAGACACCTCGTTCTCGACGCTGGATGGGGTGAGTGCAGTCAGGTGAGGATGTACGGCCCGCTCGCGCCTCCCCGGAAGCAGAGACAGGCCGTTATCCGATGGGCTTAGCGTGATCTTCGCCGAAACACTTTGAGCTGACAGAGTATTATCGGCGCTACATTCGTCTGCACCGAGGGAAGGTTTCATTGCCGGTCCATAGAGACCCGGGGTGAAACCACTGATTGATAGGCGCGGAACAGCGCCAGCATTTTCGTCATTAACCGTCATAAAGCCCCAGGATTCCGCATGAGCCTGTCCCTCCTCAGTCGTTACGCTTTTTTTGTGTTTTGCGTATGTTTCACCTTCGCCAGCATTCCGTTCTGGCACCACGAATGGCTCTGGCCATTCACCCTGGTCACCGGTGTACTCAGCCTGATCGGCATCGGCGATCTGCTGCAGACCCCGCACGCGATACGCCGCAATTACCCGATTCTGGGCAACATCCGTTACCTGGTCGAAGGCATCCGCCCGGAGATCCGCCAATACCTGCTGGAGTCCGACAGCGACGCTCTGCCCTTCTCTCGGGCCCAGCGTTCGTTGGTATATTCGCGCGCCAAAAATGAAACGGCGGACAAGCCTTTCGGCACGCTGATCGATGTCTATCAGACAGGTTTCGAATTCATCGGCCACTCGATGCGCCCCGCACCGTTGAGCGATCCCCACGCCTTTCGCGTGCTGGTCGGTGGTCCGCAGTGCAAACAACCGTACTCGGCCTCGGTCTTCAATATCTCGGCGATGAGCTTCGGCTCGCTTAGCGCCAATGCGATTCGCGCGCTGAATCAGGGCGCCAAACTCGGCAATTTCGCCCACGACACCGGCGAAGGCAGCATCAGCCCGTATCACCGGGAAAACGGCGGCGATTTGACCTGGGAACTGGGCAGCGGCTACTTCGGCTGCCGGACATCGGATGGCCGTTTCGATCCGGTGCGCTTCGCCGCACAGGCAAAAGATCCGCAAGTGCGAATGATCGAAATCAAGATGAGCCAAGGCGCCAAACCGGGCCACGGCGGCATCTTGCCCAAAGGCAAAGTGACCAAGGAAATCGCCGAAACCCGCGGCATCATGATGGGCGAAGATTGCATCTCACCCTCGCGACACAGTGCGTTTTCGACCCCTTGCGAACTGATGCACTTCATTGCTCAACTGCGCGAACTGTCTGGAGGCAAACCCGTGGGCTTCAAGTTTTGCCTGGGGCATCCGTGGGAGTTCATGGGCATCGCCAAAGCCATGCTCGAGACCGGCATCCTTCCAGACTTCATCGTGGTCGACGGCAAAGAAGGCGGCACCGGCGCGGCACCCGTGGAATTCACCGACCACATGGGCGTGCCTATGCGTGAAGGTCTGCTGTTCGTGCACAACACCCTGGTCGGCCTGAACCTGCGGGACAAAATCAAGCTGGGTGCCAGCGGCAAGATTGTCAGCGCGTTCGATATCGCTAGCGTGCTGGCGATTGGTGCCGATTGGGCCAACTCGGCACGCGGCTTCATGTTCGCAATTGGCTGCATTCAATCGCAAAGCTGCCACACCAACAAATGTCCGACCGGCGTTGCCACCCAGGATGCATTGCGTCAACGGGCACTGGTAGTGCCAGACAAAGCGCAGCGGGTGTTCAACTTCCACCGCAGCACGCTCAAGGCATTGGCCGAAATGCTGGCTGCAGCCGGCCTCGATCACCCTTCGCAGCTTGAGGCCAAGCATCTGGTCCGACGGATGTCCGCCACAGAGATCAAACTGTTCTCCCAGTCCCACGTATTCCTCAAGCCTGGCGAATTGCTGACCGGCGAAGTGGATGGCGAGTTCTACTCGAACATGTGGCAGATGGCGCGAGCCGACAGTTTTGAGCCCAACACTGCCGCAGCCTGAGGCCGATTGATGCGTTGAGCCCCGACGAGGAACGATGGTCGAGGCTCAACGTTACTGACACTGCACTTAGTTACTGGCTGCTCTCAACGGCCCACACACGGCCGTTGTGCAGACGGCGTAAAGCCAGACTTGCGTGTCACCCGTGGTCAACGCACTGACTGGCAGCCAGTTTTTCGGGACTGTCATGGCTTCGTCCGGTTCACTGCCCTGGACCACCCATACCCGCCTTGTCTCGGAAGGCAGTGAGCCAAGGTTATCGACATACAGCGCGTCCGCATCTTGATACAACAGAGCACCCTCAGCCTGTTCGCCAGGACGTCCAGACTCCCCAGTCGGCAACGGCGGGGTGTAGAGCAACGGAATCGTCCCGGTTTTGTTGTAGTAGGCAACGCTCAAGTACCAATAAATATCGTTTACCACGATGCGGTCACCCGTAGCGAAGTGCTGATTAATGTAATCGGTCGTCTTGTCGATCTGATTGTCTGGTTGATTGACTGTGTCATTCAATTTATTCGTCTGGTTATAAACGTTGTAGAGCCCTACCCCCTCCCCACTGACTAAAACTGTCAGGCATACAATGGCAAGCGTTCGATACCGATGCGCCAGTCGATCCAGTGCGATGGACAGGATCAGCGGCAACCCGATCACCGCGAACATGAAATAACGGGGCACAAAAAACGAATGTTTAAACGAAACTAAAAACACTACCCCTATTGGCACAAAGGTATAGATGGCCAGTAACGCATGAAGCCTGTAAGGCTGATTGTCGCGCAGGACACTCCATCCGGAAGCCAGCAACACCCACACAGGCAGGGCAATAAATATCGGCCAGGGCAGACTTCTCCCATCATCGAGCGTTAACGATTCCCAAATAATGGAAGGCACGCTGAAGACTGTGACAGGCGGTATCCAGCCCACTTCCCCGGTCAACGACAATTGATTGATTAAATGAGGGACCCAGGGCAAGTAAAGAACCACCACGGCAGCGTTGGCGGTCCACCACGCAGGTCGTGAAATGAGGTGGCATGTACGCGAGTGCTGGAAACGTAGCAACAGCAGATAGAGCCAATGCGAGACCACACACAGCCCCGCAAAATAGTGGGTATAAAGCCCCGCTGCCATTAGCAGCGTGTAGACGATCAGGTATCGACGCTGCTGCGGATGTTTAATCCAGTAAATCAGGGCTATCGTCGCCCCCATCAGCCAGGCCCCCTGAAGTGCGTACATCCGCACCTCTTGGCTGTAACGCACGGCAATAGGCAGAAGTGCCAGAAGCAGCCCGGCCAGCATCGCGGCACGACGCGTTGCAATCAACCTCACCAGCCAGACACCTAACCCAACAGTCACCCCGCCCGCCAACACACTCATGGCCCGAAGCGCAAAAACCCCGCTGCCAAATGCAGCCGTCCACCCATGCAGCAGCAGGTAGTAAAGAGGCGGATGAACATCGTATGTGGTGTGAGACCAGATGAGAGGGAACGAAAACTCACTCATCAGCACGCTGGCAGCTTCGTCGTACCAGATGGCCGGCCCGGTCACTTCATAAAAGCGCACCAAAGCTGCAAGGGCCAGGATGGTCAGCAGCACCCAGCGCTCCCGAAATAACCATGCAACACGTTCAGCACTCGTGTTTTTTTGGGGCTGAAGTAGCTCCATCATGCGAATCCCCCCGACTTGCGCTTAAGCTTCCAGACCGATCATGAGCACTGCATACCCTGCAGACTGTGACCATTGCCTAAGGTTCTACCGCAGCAGCCCCCATGTTCCTGAGACATTAAGTAATAGCCTGTTTTTGCATTTATTCACCAATGACGCCACCCTGCGCGCCGCCGATGTGCTACTTGGAACCTCCAAGGCCGCACCCACCTCCCGATCGAACACCCGCTGAAGAGCCCGCTGACATGATTAACGGACGCGATCCTCGAATCGATTTCTTTCGAGGTCTGGCGCTGATCTTCATTTTCTGGGATCACGTGCCTGGCAACCCCTTCGCCCAACTTACTGTACGCAACTACGGCTTCAGCGATGCGGCGGAGATCTTTGTATTTCTCGCCGGTTATGCAGCAGTGCTGGCCTATGGACGCATCGCCTTGCGCGACGGTTTTGTCGTCGCCTGCGTCCGCATCCTGCGGCGGGCGTGGGTGCTGTATGTGGTGCATATCTTCCTGTTGACGCTGCTGATGGGTATCGTGTTCGTCGCCAACAATCATGTCGAAACCCGCGACATGATCCAGGAGATGGGCTTGAGCTACTTCGTCAGAAACCCGCAACAAGCCTTGGCCGATGAGTTACTCCTGCGCTTCAAACCCAACCTGACTGACCCGTTGCCGCTCTACATTCTGCTGTTGCTGGCCTTGCCACTGATCCTGCCCTGGATGCTGCGCCGGACCGAATACGTGGTCGGACTGTCCGTTGCGTTGTACCTGATGGTGCCGCTATTTGGCTGGAATCTCTCGGCTTATGAAGGCGGCGTCTGGTACTTCAACCCCGTGGCCTGGCAACTGCTGTTCGTCCTCGGCGGTGCCTGCGCAATTCGTGGGCAACGACCGAGCGCCCCGCAACCACGCCCGCTGAAGCAGCAACCGTTGTTCATCGTCTGCGCGACATACGTGGTGATCTCCGGGCTGATTACCCTGTCGTGGAAATGGCCGGGGCTGCACGAGATGTTGATACCAAAAGCCATCTCCGACCTGCTGTACCCGATCAGCAAAACCGACCTCTCGCCCGCGCGCCTGCTGCACTTTCTGGCGCTGGCTTACTGCGCCGCAAAACTGCTGCCGACAGGTCAGGCATGGCTGAACAACTGGCCGGCCCAGCAAACCTGCCGCATGGGTCGCTATTCCCTGGAAGTCTTCTGCCTCAGCGTCCTGCTCGCGCCGCTGGCCGACATGGCCAACGCTCTCGCTGGCGACACCTGGCCGATGCAAGTCTTTACCGCTCTGCTGGGTTTGGGCTTGATGATGCTCATGGCGAGCGGGCTGGAATTGAATAAAAGGCTGGGGACGCCGGGGCAGGTGGTGGCAGTTTGAAAACGCCGTCTCACTGAAACGCACTCTCGGAAATTTCCTACGGGTTTATCAGGCCAAGTTTTTTGAAGGTGGGTCGTTATGCAAGGAGAGTGAACGAATCAGTGAGGGAAGGATGATGGAAATCAAAGGTACTGCCGTTTGGGTAGGGGGATATCAGGCAATTGAGGAGCCGCTACTACCGCTGCCTGAAAACTGGAATTGTCCGGAAGATCTGGCGGCAATGACGCGCCCTAAAATGTATACCCTGGAAAAGCTTTTACCCAAAAGTTGTTTTCCTGTAACCCTGTCGGAGGACCAACTTTCAGAGATCAACACGAGAGAGGTAGATCCGTGGGGAACCGATATGATCCCGCTGACAGAAAAAGAGTGCTGCTGGACATGCCGTATGTTCCAAACATGGGCATTGAGATGGGATGCCGAGATAGAGCTTGAACACATAAAATCCGAACTGATCCTTTTCAAAGCCGATCTTGGTTTGTCGAACGCTGAATTGTCAAAAAACTACAAGAACTGTGGGAGCAGGCTCGCCTGCGAAATCAGCCCACCAAATACCGGAGACAGTGAGGGGTAAAAAAAGCCCCGATCATTATGAACCGACCAGGGCTTTTTGCGTTTCAGGCGATGTTACAACGCCGGACGTATAGCGCCCACTGCTTCGTTTTTCGGCGCCAGGTTGAACACGTAGAACAGTACCGTCAGCAGTACCAGGAACGCTGGCCCGACATACAACGCGATGCGGGTTTCTTCGAAGTAAGCCATCAGGCCTACCACTAGGATCAGGAACGCCAGCGCCAGATAAGAGCTGAGCGGCCATAGCCACATACGGAATTTCAGTTGGTCGCGCTCGGTTTTGCTCAGGCCTCGGCGGAAGTTGAGTTGCGCCAGCAGGATCATGGTCCAGGTCCAGATCGCACCGAAGGTCGCGATGGCCGTTACCCAGACGAAGACTTTTTCCGGCACCAGGTAATTGAGAAATACGCCGATCAACAAGGCAAAAATCGACAGCAGCAGTGCACGACGTGGTACGCCGTTGCTCGAGGTTTGGGCGAAGCCACGCGGTGCCTGGCCGTTCTGCGCCAGGCTGTAGAGCATGCGTCCGGTACTGAAGATGCCGCCGTTGCAGGACGACAGTGCCGCAGTGATGACCACGAAGTTGATGATGCCGGCGGCAGTCTTGATACCCAGACGCTCGAAGGTCATCACAAAAGGGCTGCCCTGGGTGCCTATTTCGTTCCACGGGTAGATCGACAGGATCACAAACAGCGCACCAACGTAGAACAACAGAATCCGCCAGAACACCGAACCGATGGCACTGGGAATGGTTTTCTGTGGGTTCTTCGCTTCACCGGCGGTCAGGCCGATCATTTCAACGCCGAGGTAGGCGAACATCACCATTTGCAGTGACATCAGGATGCCTTGCACGCCGTGGGGCATGAAGCCGCCGTGGCTCCACAGGTTGGCAACGCCCAACGCGACACCGTCATTACCGAAACCGAAGGCGATGACGCCAATACCGCCGACGACCATGGCGATGATGGTGACGATTTTGATCAGGGCGAACCAGAACTCGAATTCACCGAAGGCTTTGACTGCGATCAGGTTGATGGAGCCCATGCTGATCAGTGCCGCTAACGCCCATATCCAGCGCGGAACCTCGGGAAACCAGACACCCATGTAAACGGCCACCGCGGTGATTTCCGCAACGCAGGTCACCAGCCACAAGAACCAGTAGTTCCAGCCGGTAAGGAAGCCCGCCAAGGGGCCGAGATAGTCTTGTGCGTAGCGGCTGAAAGAGCCAGCGACCGGGTTGTGCACGGCCATTTCGCCGAGCGCGCGCATGATCACCAGGATGGCCAGGCCACCGATGATGTACGACAGCATGATCGCGGGCCCTGCCATCTCGATGGCTTTGGCGGAACCGAGAAACAGGCCGACACCAATACAGGCACCCAAGGCCATCAGACGAATGTGGCGCTCGCCCAACTCTCGTTTCAGAGGCCCGCCTTGAGCGGTCTCGGTGTGCAAAGTGTGCTTGCCGACTGGCATAAATTTACAACCTCATATTGTTATTGGATATGTAGTCAGTCGACGATTCAAAGCACCGGCGG
Organism: Pseudomonas sp. 5C2; assembly: GCF_034314155.1. Classification (NCBI taxonomy): domain Bacteria; kingdom Pseudomonadati; phylum Pseudomonadota; class Gammaproteobacteria; order Pseudomonadales; family Pseudomonadaceae; genus Pseudomonas; species Pseudomonas sp. 5C2. Next base: position 2,953,756 of record NZ_JAVIWH010000002.1, read on the forward strand.
GTAAGCCTGCGCGTCGCATTATCAGGTTCGTCCTTATGAGCGAGCCCGTCATGCGCGAATGGTCCTACTGAAATCGGAGGCGAGCCCAGCACAACAAACGTGCGCATCACGCCTCAAAAAAGAACATCCATCGGAAAAGGCCAGATACGTACTCTCGCGATGGTCGCGCAGTATAAAAATCCACAGCCAGTGGCTTTCACTATATAAACACTTAAATTTGGCGATAATTCACGGCAAAAACCGCTTTAGAAGAGGGATATATTCTGCCGCAGGGTTTTAATCTATCTCGTGCGCAAACAGGGTTTGTATCGCCCACACGCCCTACCCTGACGCACGGTTGATGCCTCGATATCAAGCGAGAGGTTTCAAGGGAATTTGCCTACATGCGTATGACAAAGTTTTCACCAATCGCGACCAGCGTCTAAGCTTGTGACAGGTGCGATTAACACGCTTAACCGGGCCAATCGACTATGGGCGCTTTATGGCATTCCGATTCAAAGAAGACCGTGGTTCCTGCTGACGGTCCTGATGACGCTCCCCTGCCTAAACGTCCACGCCGTAAACGGTATGGCTGGCGTCTGTTCTGGTTGCTGTCGCTGATAGGGCTGGCCGCTCTAGGGCTTGCCATATCTGCCGAAACCCGCAGTTCAAAACTGCAAGCCCGTGAGTTCAGCCGCTTCGCCGCCACGCTCAGTTATTCGATGCAGCCCGGTCCGAGCAACTCAATCATGTACCCCGGCGAGGGCCCGTTCGATCGACGTCTGGGGTATTCGGCGCTAGGTGAGTTTCTGCCACGCTTGCTCAAACGCGATTATCTAGTGACCCGGCAAACCCGGTTCTCTCCCGACCTGCTCGCCTATAGCCAGCGCGGTTTCTTCGTGCCCTATCAAGAGAAAATTCAGGCAGGGTTGTCGATTACTGATTGTCGGGGAGCTCCGCTCTATCAGTTCCGTTATCCGCAGCAGCTCTATTCCAGCTTTGCGGCGATCCCGCCCTTGGTGGTCCACAGTTTGCTGTTTATCGAGAACCGCGACCTGCTTGACCCGCAACAACCCTTGGCCAACCCTGCCGTCGACTGGCCGCGCTTTGCCAAGGCCGCGCTCTCCCAGGTCGCCAAGCTTTTCGCCCTGCCCGGCCAATCCGCTGGCGGCAGTACACTCGCCACGCAACTGGAAAAGTATCGCCATTCACCCGATGGATTGACCCAGTCCGGTGCAGAGAAGCTGCGGCAGATGATTTCCGCCAGCGTCCGTGCCTATCAAGATGGCCCGCAGACACTGGAGGCACGGCAGCGCGTGGTCCGTGATTACCTCAACAGTGTCCCGCTGTCAGCCGTGCCGGGGCATGGTGAAGTGCATGGCCTGGCTGAGGGTTTACGCGTCTGGTATGGCGCAGACTTCGATAAGGTCAATCAGCAACTGACTGACACTGCCAACGACCCGAAAAGCCTCGCTGAACGCGGTCTGGCGTTGCGTCAGGTGTTGTCACTGGTGATCGCCCAACGTCGGCCTTCGCATTATCTGGCCCGAGGTCGCGAAGAGTTGGCGCAACTGACTGACAGCCATATCCGCCTGCTGGCGCAGAACAATGTCATTGATCAAGCGCTGTCGAACGCAGCGCTGGCCAGCGCTGTGACCTATCGTGACTGGGCCCAGCAACCGACCCTTCAGCCCATCGAAACCAACAAGGGCATCAGTGTCGCCCGCAGTCGTCTGTCCACTCTGCTCAATCGCCCTCTGTATGACCTCGACCGTCTGGATCTGGCGGCGACCAGTACCTTGCAAGGGGAGTTGCAAACCAGCGTCAGTCAATACCTGCGGGATCTGGCGGACCCAGCCTTCGCCACAAAAATGGGCTTGATCGGTGAACATTTGCTGACGCCGACCAGCACCCAGGAGGTGCGTTACAGCTTCACCTTGTTCGAACGCGACCCGGATGGTTCTCGGGTGCGGGTGCAGACCGACAGCACCGACCAACCGTTCGACATCAACGAGGGCAGCAAGCTGGAACTGGGCTCTACTGCAAAAATGCGGGTGCTGACCACCTACCTGGAAATCATGTCTGAGCTGCATCAACGCTACGCCGGAAAAATGCCCTCCGAACTGAAAAAAGTCCCGGTCGAAGACCAGGACCGGCTAACCCGCTGGGCCCTCGATTACCTGATGCAGAACAAGGATCAAGACCTGTCGAAGATGCTCGCCGCAGCGCTGGATCGGCAGTACTCCGCCAGCCCCGGCGAAAGTTTTTTCACTGGCGGCGGGATGCATCACTTCAATAACTTTCGCAAAGAAGACAATGGTCGGAGCCCAAGCTTGCGCGACGCGATACGCGAGTCCATCAACCTGCCGTTCATACGCTTGATGCGTGACCTTGTGCGTTACAGCATCTATCAGTCGGCCAACAGCAACGCCCTGTTGCTCAAGGATGATAACGACCCCAGACGCCAGGAATACCTGAGCCAGTTTGCCGATCGCGAGGGCACGGTGTTTCTTCTGCGCTTCTGGAAGCGCTACAAGAACAAGTCCACCCAGGACCGGCTGGATACCTTCCTCGACGGCATGCACCCCACGGCGATTCGCCTGGCCGCCGTGCACCGTTACTTATTGCCCAATGCCGATCAGAGCGCGTTTAACGCTTTCGTTCGCGCGCACTTGGCCGATGACAAAGCGGCGGTCGACAAATTGACCGACAAGCGCCTTGGCGAGCTGTATCAAAACTACGGGCCGGGCGCGTACAACCTGCCGGATCAAGGGTATATCGCCAAGGTTCACCCCTTGGATCTGTGGCTGGTGGGCTACCTGCTGCAACACCCGCAAGCGAAGTTCAGCGAAGCACTTGTCGCCAGTCAAAACGAGCGTCAAGAGGTGTATAGCTGGCTGTTCAAAAGTCGGCACAAAAGCGCCCGCGACACGCGGATTCGCACGATGATGGAGATCGAAGCGTTCCTCGATATTCATAGCCGCTGGCAACGACTGGGTTATCCGTTCGATCATCTGGTGCCGTCACTGGCGACCGCCATCGGCAGCTCGGGGGACCGTCCGGCAGCACTGGCCGAGTTGATCGGGATCATTCAGAACGATGGTATCCGCCTGCCTGTACTGCGCGTCGACAGCCTGCACTTTGCTGCCGGCACGCCCTACGAAACGCAGTTGGCGAATAATCCCAATCTGGGTAAGCGTGTGCTGCCGGTCGAGGTCGCAACGGCCATGCGTGAGGCGCTGTCGCAAGTGGTGGATGCCGGCACGGCGCGGCGTGTGCAGGGCAGCTTCAAACTCGAGGACGGCACCGTGCTGGCCATGGGCGGCAAAACCGGGACCGGTGACAACCGGATCGAGAGCATTGGCGCCAGAGGCAGAATCCTCGGGTCGAGGTCAATCAACCGCACGGCGACGTTTGTGTTCTACATCGGCGCCAATCACTTCGGGACGTTGACGGCGTTCGTACCCGGTCGCGCGTCCGAAGCCTTCAAGTTCACGTCAGCGTTGCCCGTGCAGGTGCTCAAAGGCATGGCGCCGATCCTTAACCCTTATCTCGTGCCGGGCAGCCACACCGCCTGTAACGCCCCGCCCGTGTCATTGCAGGTCAGCACTCAATAATAATGATTCTCTTTATCTCTTGCGTTAAAAGTTAGATATATCTTAAGGTATATCTAACTTACGCAGGAGACAGAGAAATGAGCGAACCAGGTGACCCCACTCACCAGGCCCATCAAGACCACCGCGATCACGGTGACGGCCGCGATGGTTTCGAAAAACGTCCCGGCCGTGAGCGCGGAGGACGCGGCCCGCGGGTCTTTGCTCCCGGCGACCTGAAATTACTGCTGCTCGCGTTGATCGCCGAACAACCCAGCCACGGCTATGACTTGATCCGCCAGATCGAAGGTATGTTCGACGGCGCCTACAGCCCAAGCCCGGGGGTGATCTACCCGACACTGACCTTTCTTGAAGAAAGCGAAATGATCCTCGGCGACGCCTTCGGCGGGAAAAAACGCTACGTCGTGACCCCGAGTGGTGAGCATTCGCTGACTGAACAGGCCATCGCGCTGGAGGGGGTGCACATGCGCATCGACGTCAGTAAGCGCGCCTTGCGCGGACATGATCGGCCGCCGCAAATCCATGAAGCCGTGCACAACCTGCGACATGCGCTGCAACTGCATCACGGGCGCTGGGATGCGGCAGAAATCCTGCGCGTGAGCACCCTGCTGAACGACACCGCCAAAGCTATCGTTGACGGCCCTGTCAGCGCCACGGAGAAGTCTTGATGAATTTGCAACAGACCATTCACCGCGTCAGCCATGACATCAAACGCCGCAAGCTGGAGGTGCTGCGCGTCATCGACCTGACACCCCGGATGCGCCGCATCACCTTGGGCGGGCCGCAACTGCAGGGCTTTGTCAGCCTGGGCACCGATGACCACGTGAAGTTGATCTTCGCGCAAACGGCCGAAGAGCAGGCGGCACTCGAGACCTTCGTCCCCGGCTCCCCAAGCGATGGCCCAAGCCCGGCGATGCGCGACTACACGCCTCGGCGCCATGACGCAGAGGCTGGCGAACTGGATATCGATTTCGTCCTCCACGGCGAGGGGCCTGCCGCCACGTGGGCAGCGCAGGCCAAACCGGGGCAAACGCTGTACATCGCCGGGCCACGGGGCTCGATGATCGTCCCGGATATCTTCGACAGCTACTTGCTGATCGGCGATGAAACCGCCCTCCCCGCCATTGCCCGCCGTGTAGAAAGCCTGCCGGCCAACCGCAGTGCGCTGGTGGTGGTCGAGATCGCCGACTCGTCCGAGCAGCAGACCTTGCACAGTCTGGCTCAGGTCGACGTGATCTGGATTGTGCGGGGCGAGCAGGATCTGGTGAAGGTTACCCGCAGGCTGGAAATGCCGGAAGGCAAGCTATACGCCTGGGTGGCAACTGAAGCGGCGTTGTCACGCAAGATTCGTCGTGTATTGCTGAATGAATTTGGCCTGGAGGAAAGTCTGGTAAAAACCGTCGGTTACTGGCGCCTGAATGAGGCCGACAACGGTTGAACGATGTCGGCGATGCGGTCTTGAACAGACCGCATTCCTTCACCGTCTGACGCTGTGGCCCTTGACCCTATCCAGCCCGACCAGTACCAGCGAGATCATGAAAAACCCGGCCAGCACGCCACCTGCATTGATAAAGGCCTTGGCATAACCGAGGGTGCCGACATCAATAAAGGGGTACATATAGTCGCCAATCAAATCCCCCCGCAACAGCACGTAAGCGAAATACACCAGCGGGTAGATCCCCCACAGCAGCACGTGGCTCAAGCGCAATCCCCCTTTCTGGACGTATAGCCACCAGTACACAAGAAACAGCAGCGGCATGATGTCGTGCAGCAATTCGTCCGCGATCCATTGCCAGCCCTGGGGCTGCCACAAATGGCGCAGGAGCACGTTGTAAGCGAGCCCCACCAGGACAATGCTGGCAGCAATGCCGCTGCACACCCAAGGCGTTCGGAAAAAGCGATGAACACCATCGCTTCTGCTAACGACCGCGCAGGTCAGGGCAATCGCCACCAAGGTGTTAGTGAGTATGGTAAAAAAACTGAAGAACCTTACCAGCCCACCGAGCAGACTCGCTTGATCCGCCCACCGCGCGAAAAAAATCAGATACAGCTGGATAGCCAATGCCGACCATCCCAGCAGTGCTGCGATGATGATGAAGCTGCGCTGTCCTTGCGACTGTTGCGAATGTTCGCTGTGCATCGTTTTAATCATCCTTGGGTATCGGCAGAGAAAGGAGGGCCCTCACCAGCCTTTGCTGCGTGCCAGCTTCACGTACAAACCTTCGACCTTCTCCCGCGCCCACGGGGTCTTGCGCAAAAACGTCAGGCTGGACTTGATGCTCGGATCGCTTTTGAAACAGCGAATATCAATGCGCTCCGCCAATCCCGACCATTCGTAGTGCGCCACCAGCGCGGTGAGGATCTGCTCCAGTGTTACGCCATGCAGAGGGTTGTTGTTGGATGTCGTCATACCAGGCCTTCGAACTGATTTAAGCGGGGTTTGCCCCGTAAGGTGCGCACCTTAGCCGAGCCTCCCCGTAGCGGGAAGAGCTTAACGCCCCAAGGCATCAGATTGGCATCAGACGAATACCGATAGAAGTTGTAGGACATAACCCCGTCACCTGCACTGCCTGCCTTTCACTGTTACTAAATCCGCAACAAACCTTGGCGCATCCTTCCCTTTCGCTTATTGGCTCAGGTCTCTATCATTACAAATCACTGCTGAATCGATTAATCAACGAATACGCCTCATGTTTGGCACAGAGGCCTGAACTCTGTGCATCGATAGCTGCCTATGAAATAACCCCGTCAAATCCTGACTGCGCCCCCGCCGATGGAACGCATCCAATCGCCAAAATCAGTGGCTTCAATGCGCATGCATGTGACTGGACTAGGCTCACAAACAGACGTTACGCACCAAGCGACATCCCCTTAATCGTCCTGGAGAAACACATTATGAGCACTGATGGTGCTTTAAGCAGAACACGCCTGTTACCGACATTGCTCGGTCTGGTGTTGCTGCTGATGGGCCTGGCCATGTTGGCAGGAGGCATCAAGCTGACGCTGCTGGGCGGCTCGCTGTACTACCTGCTGGCCGGTATCGGCTTTGCCCTGACTGGCGTGTTGCTCATCGCAGCACGCCGTGCCGCGCTAGGCCTGTACGCGCTGCTTCTGCTCGCCAGCACGCTCTGGGCGCTGTGGGAAGTGGGCCTGGATTGGTGGCAACTGGTGCCGCGTCTGGCGCTGTGGTTCGCGTTGGGCATCGTGCTTTTGCTGCCGTGGTTCCGTCGTCCGCTGCTGCGTGGGCAACCCGCCCCCATGGCCACCGGCGCATTAAGCATCGCCGTGGTGCTGGCCGGCCTTACAGCGTTAGCCAGCCAGTTCACCCACCCTGGTGAGATCAAAGGCCAACTGGACCGCGAAACCGCAGGCACCACCAACACCGCCCCGGCCATGCCCGACGGTGATTGGCAATCCTATGGGCGCACCGCGTTCGGTGATCGCTATTCGCCGCTGGCGCAGATAACTCCTGAAAACGCGGGTAAGCTGGTGCCTGCCTGGACCTACCGCACAGGGGATATCCCTGGACCGAACGATCCGGGTGAAACCACAGCCGAGAACACCCCGCTCAAGGTCAACGGGATGCTCTACGTGTGCACACCGCACAGCCAGGTGATCGCACTGGACCCGGACACAGGCAAGGAAATCTGGCGTTTCGACCCGAAGATCAGCACGCAGAAAGCGGCTAACTTCAAGGGTTGGGCGCACATGACCTGCCGCGGCGTGTCGTATCACGATGACGCCGCTTACGCTGCGACTCCCGCTCCCGCTCCGGCGCCGTCGGCAGTACCTGCGCGAAGCCCCGTGCCAGCAGCAACATCGGCGACCAGCGCAAACTCGTGCCCACGTCGCCTGTTACTGCCAACCGCGGACACCCGTCTGATCGCGCTGAACGCCGACACCGGCAAACCGTGCGAAGACTTCGGTGTTAACGGCTCGATTGATCTGGGCGCCAACATTGGTGCCTTCACGCCAGGTGGCTACTACTCCACCTCGCCGCCTGCCGTGACTCAAAATCTGGTTGTCATCGGTGGTCATGTCACTGACAACCTCTCCACCGATGAGCCGTCCGGGGTGATTCGCGCGTTCGACGTGCACACCGGTCGTCTGGTCTGGAACTGGGACAGCGGCAATCCGAACGACACCACGCCGATTGCTGCAGGCAAAACCTACACCCGTAACTCTCCCAACATGTGGTCGATGTTCAGCGTCGACGAAAAACTCGGCATGCTTTACCTGCCGATGGGTAACCAGATGCCTGACCAGTGGGGCGGCAATCGCACCCCTGAATCAGAGAAGTACAGCGCCGGCCTCGTTGCGCTGGACATCGCTACCGGCCACGTACGCTGGAACTTCCAGTTCACCCATCACGATTTGTGGGACATGGACGTTGGCGGCCAACCGACGCTGATGGACATGAAAACAGCGGATGGCATGAAACAAGCCGTCCTGGCATCGACCAAGCAGGGCAGCATCTACGTGCTGGACCGCAGCAACGGTCAACCGATCGTGCCGATCAACGAAATCCCGGTACCACAAGGCGCGGTTGCCGGCGATCACACGTCGCCGACCCAGCCCAAGTCCGACCTGAACTTCATGCCGCCGCCCCTGAAAGAGCGCGACATGTGGGGCGTGACGCCATTCGATCAAATGCTGTGCCGGATCGACTTCAAATCCCTGCGCTATGACGGCCCCTTCACTCCCCCATCGCTGCAAGGTTCGATCGTCTATCCAGGCAATTTCGGCGTGTTCGACTGGGGCGGTATATCGGTTGATCCGGTGCGTCAGATCGCGTTCGTAAACCCAAGCTACATGGCCTTCAAATCCAAACTGGTTCCAGCAGCCGAAGTTGAAGGTGGCCCAGGCCGTAAAAGCGAAACCCAAGGCGTACAACCCAACAAAGGAGCACCTTATGGTGTGATCCTCGAAGCGATGCTGTCGCCGATGGGCCTGCCTTGCCAAGCGCCAGCCTGGGGTTACGTCGCAGCCGTGGACCTGACCAATCACACCACGATCTGGAAACACCAGAACGGCACTGTGCGTGACAGTGCGCCAGTACCGATCCCGTTGACCATGGGCGTACCTAGCCTGGGCGGAACGTTTGTCACCAAGGGTGGCGTGGCGTTCCTGAGCGGCACCCTCGACCAGTACCTGCGCGCCTACGATGTTCGTAACGGCAAGCAACTGTGGGAAGGTCGCCTGCCAGCAGGCGCCCAGACCACGCCGATGACCTACACCGGCAAGGACGGCAAGCAGTACGTGCTGGTCATGGCGGGCGGTCACGGTTCACTGGGCACCAAACAAGGCGATTACATCCTGGCGTTCAAACTGCCGGACTGATGATGCAGTGACCCAATGAAAAAGGCGGCTACCGAAAAGTAGCCGCCTTTTTTGCAGGGCTTGTCCCGTTCGGAGCTTTGTGGACATCTGCCATGGGGTTGCCACAAGCGCTCCTATACTGAGCACGGCCTTTAACTATCATCCTGCCAGGGCTTACAAAAAATTATCGGCGCATTGAACGAGAATCCAGGCTCGACCGAATCTATTTGTACTCACCATTGAAACCCTTGCTGCTGCGCCCCATCTAAACTCCATGTTCAATTGTGCAGGTGCCCCATGAGCGACCAGCAAACAGACTCACAAAATTTGTCAGATGACGTTAATGCCGAGCACGACATAGACCAGGGTTCAACCAACACCAGCCTGGCCCTTCCGGGGCAAAACCTCCCGGACAAGGTCTACATCATCCCGATCCACAACCGCCCGTTCTTCCCGGCTCAAGTGCTGCCGGTGATTGTCAACGAAGAGCCTTGGGCCGAGACCCTCGAGCTGGTCAGCAAGTCGGACCATCATTCACTGGCGCTGTTTTTCATGGACACGCCCCCCGACGATCCCCGCCATTTCGACACCAATGCCCTGCCTGAATACGGCACGCTGGTAAAGGTCCACCACGCCAGTCGCGAGAACGGCAAACTGCAATTCGTGGCCCAGGGTCTAAGTCGGGTACGTATTCGCACCTGGCTCAAGCACCATCGCCCGCCGTATCTGGTGGAAGTCGAGTACCCGCATCAACCCAATGAGACGACTGATGAGGTCAAGGCCTATGGCATGGCCCTGATCAATGCGATCAAGGAACTGCTACCGCTCAACCCGCTGTACAGCGAAGAGCTGAAGAACTATCTGAACCGCTTCAGCCCAAACGATCCGTCGCCGCTCACCGATTTCGCAGCAGCACTGACCTCGGCCAACGGCGTCGAACTGCAAGAAGTGCTCGATTGCGTACCCATGCTCAAGCGCATGGGCAAAGTCCTGCCTATGCTGCGCAAGGAAGTCGAAGTCGCGCGCCTGCAGAAAGAAATCTCTGCTGAAGTGAACCGCAAGATCGGTGAACACCAGCGCGAATTTTTCCTCAAGGAGCAGCTCAAAGTGATCCAGCAAGAGCTGGGCTTGAGCAAAGATGATCGCAGCGCCGACATCGAGCAGTTCGAGCAGCGCCTGGAGGGCAAAACCCTGCCGCCTCAGGCACGCAAGCGGATCGACGAAGAAATAAACAAACTCTCGATACTGGAAACCGGCTCACCGGAATACGCGGTGACGCGCAACTATCTGGATTGGGCCAGTTCGGTGCCGTGGGGCGTTTATGGCAAGGACAAGCTCGATTTGAAGCACGCGCGCAAGGTGCTCGATCAGCACCATGCGGGCCTGGATGACATCAAGAGCCGAATTCTCGAGTTTCTCGCGGTGGGCGCTTACAAGGGGGAGATCAGCGGCTCCATCGTCTTGCTGGTCGGCCCGCCGGGCGTGGGCAAAACCAGCGTAGGCCGCTCGATTGCCGAATCATTGGGTCGGCCGTTCTATCGATTCAGCGTCGGCGGCATGCGCGACGAGGCAGAGATCAAGGGCCACCGTCGCACGTACATCGGCGCGCAACCGGGCAAACTGGTCCAGGCGCTCAAAGACGTCGAAGTGATGAACCCGGTGATCATGCTCGACGAGATCGACAAGATGGGCCAGAGCTACCAGGGCGACCCAGCCTCGGCGTTGCTGGAAACCCTCGACCCGGAACAGAACGTGGAATTCCTCGATCACTACCTGGACCTGCGTCTGGACTTGTCGAAAGTCCTGTTCATCTGCACCGCCAACACCCTGGATTCAATCCCCGGCCCATTGATCGACCGAATGGAAGTGATTCGCCTGTCTGGCTATATCACCGAAGAGAAAGTCGCCATCGCCAAACGCCACCTGTGGCCTAAGCAATTGGAGAAGGCTGGTGTGGCCAAAAGCAGCCTGTCCATCAGTGACACTGCGTTGCGGGCCGTCATCGATGGATATGCCCGTGAAGCCGGGGTCCGGCAGTTGGAGAAACAACTGGGCAAGCTGGTGCGTAAATCCGTGGTCAAGCTGCTGGATGAGCCGAATTCGGTGATCAAGATCGCGCCCAAAGACCTGGAAGCTTCGCTGGGCATGCCAGTATTTCGTAACGAACAAGTGCTGTCAGGTACCGGCGTCATCACCGGTCTGGCGTGGACCAGCATGGGTGGTGCCACATTACCGATCGAGGCGACCCGAATCCACACGCTCAACCGCGGCTTCAAACTCACCGGGCAGCTGGGCGATGTGATGAAAGAGTCGGCGGAAATTGCCTACAGCTACATCAGCGCGAACCTGGCGCAATTCGGTGGTGATCCGCGTTTCTTTGACGAGGCTTTTGTGCACGTGCACGTGCCCGAAGGCGCGACGCCTAAAGACGGCCCGAGTGCAGGGGTGACCATGGCCAGCGCGTTGCTGTCCCTGGCCCGCAATCAAGCGCCAAAAAAAGGCGTGGCCATGACCGGCGAACTGACACTGACAGGGCATGTATTGCCGATTGGCGGTGTGCGCGAAAAGGTTATCGCGGCGCGTCGGCAGAAGATCCACGAGTTGATCTTGCCTGAGCCAAACCGTGGCAACTTCGAAGAACTGCCCGACTACCTCAAGGAAGGCATCACCGTGCACTTCGCTAAACGCTTTGCTGACGTCGCGAAGATTTTGTTCTAAGCGCCAATGGTCTCGCCAGCACGTTGACCCCTACAGAAGACCTCGCTTATCTGTAGGCGCCAACTTGATGGTGAGAAAGGTTATGCTCCCTGTTCGTTGAAAACGACTGGAGCTTCCATGACTGCTGTCCGCCTGCTCGTCCCTCTGAGCCTTGTCCTGCTTGCTGCGTGTGCGCAACAACCAAGGCAAATCGTCTCCGTTGAAAAGCAAAGCCAGTGCCCGTTGAAGCTGAAAACCGGGCAAACCTTGATCCTGACCCTGCCCAGTACACCCACTACCGGTTATCGATGGAAGGTGCAGACGCCTGCGTCGGGCGTGCTGCGCAGTTTAGGGCCGGAGGTCTATAGCAACCCGGAAGAGGCAGGGCTTGTGGGGAGCTCCGGGCAATCGGTATGGCGCTACCAGGCTGCCAGCGCGGGAGATGGGCAGCTGTTGATGATGTATCAACAGCCGTGGGCGCCTGAAGTGGCACCTGTTCAGACCTTCGATTGTGCGATCACGGTTAACTGAGGCTCAGCGCCCACATTCGCGAAAGCCCTGATGCGACCCGTCTGACAGGACACGTCGCATCCTGAGCGCAAACTGGCTAAAATGCCCGCCTTTTCGCCCTCTCCGCTGGAACCGCCGTGAGCAAAGAACCCGACCGCATTTTCGCCCAGCCCCTGGCCCAGGTGCCGGACTTCGCCTTTAACGAGGACGTGGTGCGGGTGTTTCCGGACATGATCAAACGTTCGGTACCGGGCTACCCGACTATTGTCGAAAACCTGGGTGTGCTTGCGGCGCAATTCGCTCAACCTAATAGCATTCTTTATGACCTGGGCAGCTCCCTCGGTGCCGTCACCCAATCGTTGCGCCGTCACGTGCGCAGTGAAGGCTGTCGCGTGATCGCTGTGGATAACTCGAGCGCGATGGTTGAGCGCTGCCGTGAATACCTGAAAGCTCAAGACTCGATGTTCCAGGAGTTGTTGCCGGTTGAAGTGATTGAGGGCGATATTCTTGCGCTGCAATTCCAGCCCGCTTCGGTGGTGGCGCTGAACTTCACCTTGCAGTTCGTTGCCCCGGAACAACGGTTGGCTTTACTCGGTCGCATCCGCCAGGCACTGGTGCCCGGTGGCGCGCTGATTCTTTCGGAAAAACTGCGTTTTAACGATGATCAGGAACATGCCCTGCTCACTGATTTACACATCGCGTTCAAACGCGCCAACGGCTACAGCGACTTGGAGATTTCCCAGAAGCGCAGCGCCATTGAAAACGTCATGAAACCAGACAGCCTCGAAGAACACCGTGATCGCCTATTGGCGGCCGGGTTTTCCAAGGTGGTCCCATGGTTTCAATGCCTTAACTTTGCCTCGTTGATTGCCCTGCCATGATTGATCTCGCTCCACTGGTCCGCCGTTTGGCGGGCACTCCCCTGGCTGAATGGGCCAACGGCCTGCAAGCACAACTTGATGCCAAAATGAGCAAAAGCCACGGCGACCTGCAGCGCTGGCAAAGCGCGCTGGACGCCCTGCCTGAATTAGTGCCGACACGCATTGATCTGGTTGAAAGCTTCACCCTTGATAACGACTGCGATGCCGATACGCGGGCGCAGTTGCACAAAGCGCTGATGGGCCTGTCACCGTGGCGCAAAGGACCGTTCGATGTGTTTGGTGTGCATATCGACACCGAATGGCGCTCGGACTGGAAATGGTCGCGAGTGTCACCGCACCTCGATTTAAAGGGCAAGCGCGTACTGGATGTGGGTTGCGGCAACGGCTATTACCAATGGCGCATGCTCGGTGCCGGGGCCGACAGCGTGATCGGCGTCGATCCAAACTGGCTGTTCTTTTGCCAGTTCCAGGCGATGCAGCGCTATTTGCCCGACCTGCCTGCCTGGCACCTGCCGTTCGCCCTGGAAGACCTGCCAGCCAATCTCGAAGGCTTCGACACAGTATTTTCCATGGGCGTGCTTTATCACCGGCGCTCTCCCATTGACCATTTACTGGCGTTGAAAGACTGCCTGGTCAAAGGTGGCGAACTGGTGCTGGAGACGTTAGTGGTGAAAGGTGATGTGCAGCAAGTGCTGGTGCCGGAAGATCGCTACGCGCAGATGCGCAACGTCTGGTTCCTGCCGTCGGTACCGGCCCTTGAACTATGGTTGCGCCGTGCCGGATTTGTCGATGTGCGCTGCGTGGATGTCAGCATTACCACCGTCGAGGAACAGCGTGGCACCGACTGGATGCGCTTTCAGTCATTGAGCGACTACCTCGACCCGGCCGACCACAGTCGCACGGTGGAAGGCCTGCCCGCACCGATGCGCGCGGTGATCGTGGCGCGCAAGCCTTAGACCTCATCGTCTGAAAATCGGTCTTCGCGAATGGGTTGAATGGAGGTCTATCTAATTCAGCCCTTGGCAGCCGCTGCCAGTATCAATGCCTTCATTTCAGCCACGGCGGACTTGAAGCCGACGAAAAGCGCATGAGCCACCAGCGCGTGGCCAATGTTCAACTCGTTGATGCCCTTAATCGCCGCCACCGCTTCGACGTTGTGGTAGTGCAAACCGTGACCCGCGTTGACGATCAGGCCCTGGGCCAGGCCAAACGCCACCCCGTCAGCGATGCGTTTCAATTCTTCCGCGACTTCGCTCGGTGTTTGCGCGTCGGCATAACGGCCGGTGTGCAACTCGATGGCGGGCGCACCTATGCGTTTCGACGCGGCTATCTGCCGCTCATCAGGGTCGATGAACAACGATACTTCACAGCCGACTTTCGCCAAACGGTCCACTGCAGCCTTGATCCGCGCCTCTTGACCGGCAACGTCCAGACCGCCTTCGGTGGTCAGTTCCTGACGGGTTTCCGGGACCAGGCAAATGTGTGCCGGACGCAGACGCTCGGCGAACACGAGCATTTCTTCGGTGACGCCCATTTCGAAGTTCATGCGTGTTTGCAGTACATCCTTGAGCAACAGTACGTCGCGCTCCTGAATATGCCGACGGTCTTCACGCAAATGCACGGTGATGCCATCGGCACCCGCCTCTTCAGCATCCAGCGCTGCTTTCACCGGGTCCGGATAGCGGGTACCACGGGCCTGACGCAGGGTGGCGACATGGTCGATGTTCACGCCAAGAAGAATGCGAGTGTTATGGGTCACGGATCGCTCCTAGAAATTTGATCAAAACAGACCGCGCAAGCATAAAGCTTGCTCACGGCTTGCGAAACAGTTCACGGCTGACTAACGGGCGACCGCCAAGGTGCACGGCCAACGCTTGACGCATCAATCGCTTGGCTGCTGCCAGGGCACCCGTGGCGCTCCAATCGGCTTCAGCCATGGCCAACAACTCAGCCCCCTGAAACAGCCCCGGCTGCAACAACCATACTCGCTCCAGCCCGGCATCCACTTGCAAGCGATACAAGCCGTCGGCTTCCACCGGATCACCGTTGATGTCAGCGTCCAGATCGAAGCCGTAGCCCAGATCATCGAGCAGTCGCCATTCAAAGGAGCGCAACAAGGGTTCGAGCGGCCGACCTTCAGCCAGTGCCAGCAAGGTGGCGGCGTAATGATCGAAAACAGCGGGGTGAGGATCTTCGGCGGGCAGCAGACGGATCAGCAGTTCATTCAAGTAAAGACCGCTGAACAAGGCTTCGCCAACCAGCCAGGTGGAAAGGCCTGCGCTTTCCATGCGCCCGACATTTTTCAGTTCGCCCCGCCCGCGAAACTCGATTTCAAGCGGGACAAAGGGACGTGCCAGGGTGCCGGCCTTGCCGCGAGCGCTGCGCAGCACAGCTCGCAATCGGCCTTGCGGGGTAAGGAAATCGACCAATGCGCTGCTTTCGCGGTACGCCCGGCTGTGCAGCACATAAGCAAGTTGGCCGGTGGGCGTGCTCATCGTTCAGGCAGGCTCGCAGATCGCAGCAGTAGGAAGGGCATAGCCAGGAAAAGATGCGGCGTTGCCCGGTGATCGACGGCTAAGCGACCAATCACCAGGCCATGAGACTTACAGGTCGCCGTAGCCCAACGAACGCAGGGCGCGCTCGTCATCGGACCAGCCACCTTTGACCTTGACCCACAGGTTGAGCATGACCTTGGAGTCAAACAACAACTCCATGTCCCGGCGTGCATCTGTGCCGATACGTTTGATCCGCTCACCTTTGTCGCCAATGATGATTTTTTTCTGACCATCACGCTCGACCAGAATCAGCGCGTGGATGTGCAGGGTCTTGCCCTGCTGCTTGAATTCTTCGATTTCCACGGTGATCTGGTATGGCAACTCGGCACCGAGCTGACGCATGATCTTCTCGCGGACCAACTCGGCGGCCAGGAAACGGCTGCTGCGGTCGGTGATTTGATCTTCCGGGAAAAAGTGATCGTTTTCCGGCAAATGGGCGGCGATCAGGCCTTCAAGTGCTTCGAGGTTATGACCCTGTTGAGCAGAAATCGGCACGATCTGCGCATTCGGCAGTTGGCCTTGCAGCCACTCCAGGTGCGGCATCAGCGCGGCTTTGTCTTCAAGGCGGTCAGTCTTGTTGATCGCGAGAATCACCGGGCCTTGCACGTATTGCACACGCTCGAGCACCATCTGGTCTTCATCGGTCCAACGGGTACGGTCAACCACGAAAATCACCACGTCGACGTCTTTCAACGCGGCCGAGGCAGTCTTGTTCATGTAACGGTTGAGCGCTTTCTCGCCGTTCTTGTGCATGCCCGGGGTATCGACGTAGACCGCCTGTACCAAGCCTTCGGTCTTGATACCGAGCATGTTGTGGCGAGTGGTCTGCGGCTTGCGCGACGTGATCGCCAGTTTTTGCCCAAGGATGTGGTTCAGCAGCGTGGACTTGCCCACGTTGGGCCGGCCAACAATGGCAACATAGCCACAGCGTGTTGCAGTTGAATCAGTCATGGCCGTTCTCCACGCCAAGGGCAATGAGTGCTGCGGCCGCTGCTACCTGTTCGGCAATACGACGGCTAACACCCTGACCCCGGCTTTTTTCATTCAATAAGTTAATCTCGCACTCGACGAAAAACATTCGGCAGTGCGGCTCGCCCTGGATATCCACCACTTCGTAACGCGGCAGGTCACAGGCACGCGACTGGAGAAACTCCTGCAGCCGGGTTTTAGGATCTTTGTTGGTATCGACCAGGGTCAGGCTGTCGAACTCGGTGGTCAGCCAGGCCAACACGCGCTCACGCGCCATGTCCATGCCAGCATCCAGGTAGATCGCACCGATCAGCGCTTCCAGGGCGTCGGCCAGAATCGATTCGCGGCGAAAACCACCGCTTTTCAATTCGCCGGAGCCCAGGCGCAAGTACTCGCCCAAGTCGAAACCACGGGCCAGCAGGGCCAGTGTCTCGCCCTTCACCAGCCGCGCCCGCAAGCGCGACAACTGGCCTTCGCGCGCCAGAGGGAAGCGGTCGAACAAGGCTTCACCGGCGACGAAATTGAGAATGGCATCGCCGAGGAATTCCAGGCGCTCGTTATTACGCCCGGCAAAACTGCGGTGAGTCAGGGCCAGGATCATCAGTTCCTGGTCTTTAAAGGTGTAGCCGAGCTGACGCTCCAGGCGACTCAAGGAAACGCTCACGGTTTGCCCACGCTGAATTCGTGGTCGAACTTGACCACCAGATCAATGTTCTGGATCAGTGGCTCACGATTTTCGTATTTCAAATGGGCGAGAAACTTGTTGTTCTCCACCGTCACACTTAACGCCTTGTTCAAATCCAAATCCCGAATGCTGTTGACCTGCATGCCTTTACTGACATGGCTGTAAAAATCGCTGACCGTTGTAATTTCCAGCGTTTTGTCGGTTTCGACCGAGCTAATGATTTTCTTCATCGACATATAGTCGAGGTAATGCGGAATCAGTTTGAAGGCCGTGCTTGCCGCAAACGCGATCAAAGCCAAAGCCAGCAACCACCCCACGAACGACAAGCCTTTCTGCGAACCGGCAGGTGTCATGTTCGACCTCAAGCGTAGCTGTTCCATAGTGCCGGCAAGGTGTTCCATTGCCATCGTTTCAACGCAGCCCAAACGACGTACGGCGCTGTTGAGTACAGCGCCGTATGGCTACTTGATCAGCCCAACCCGCGAGAAGTTCGGCAGGTGGCTCAGTTTCGGCTCAGGCCAGCTCATCCAGACAGCAAAGGCCTTGCCGACGATATTCTTGTCGGGAACCATGCCCAGCTCATCCTTGGGAATGTTTGGATCATCCCAGAAACGGCTGTCGTTCGAGTTGTCCCGGTTGTCACCCATCATGAAGTAGTGCCCGGCCGGCACAGTCCACTCATGATCTGGTGGTGCACGGTAGCGGCTCATTTCCTGGCGAATCTGGTGTTCAACGGCACCAAGCTGCTCAAGATAAAGATCCGCGCTGCCCAAGGTCCCCGGCTCGGAGCCAATCAGTTGTTTGGCCACCAAATCACCGTTGACGAACAGACGCTTGTCGCTGGTGTAACGGATCTGATCACCTGGCAAACCGACCACACGCTTGATGTAGTTGACGGTCGGGTCGCTTGGGTAACGGAACACCATCACATCGCCGCGTTGAGGATCACCGATCCGAATCACTTTCTGATCCAGCACCGGCAGGCGAATACCGTAGGAGAACTTGTTCACGAGGATGAAATCACCCACGTCCAGTGTTGGCTTCATCGACCCTGAAGGGATCTGGAAGGGCTCGACCAGAAATGAGCGCAGCACCAGCACGATAAACAGCACCGGAAAGAATGATTTGCCGTATTCAACCAGCAAAGGCTCTTTGTCCAGGCGTTCCAATACCGCGACATCCGGCTGGCTGACGCTGCCCTGATAAGTCGCGATGGCAGTCCGCCGGCGTGGTGCCAGAATGAGCAAATCGAGCAATGCAAGTGAACCGCATACGACGACAGCGATGACCAACAACAGCGGGAAATTTAGTGACATAGGACCTAACTATCCAACCTGAGCACTGCAAGGAAGGCTTCCTGTGGAATTTCCACGTTACCTACTTGCTTCATGCGTTTTTTACCGGCCTTTTGCTTCTCGAGCAGTTTACGCTTACGGCTTACGTCACCGCCGTAACATTTGGCCAGTACGTTCTTTCTGAGTGCCTTGACGGATGTACGCGCTATAACCTGCCCGCCAATGGCGGCCTGGATTGCTACGTCGAACATCTGCCGCGGGATCAGTTCCTTCATCTTTTCGGTCAACGCGCGACCTTTATAATTCGCCGTATCGCGATGCACGATCAACGCCAGGGCGTCGACTTTTTCACCGTTGATCAATACATCGAGCTTGACCAGATTTGCTGACTGATAACGGTTGAAATGATAGTCCAGAGACGCATAACCACGGCTCACTGACTTGAGACGGTCGAAGAAGTCCAGGACCACTTCGTTCATCGGCAGGTCGTAAGTCACTTGCACCTGAGTCCCCAGGAACAACATGTCGTGCTGTACACCACGCTTTTCAATGCACAATGTAATGACGTTGCCCAGGTGCTCTTGCGGCACAAGAATATTCGCCCGCACGATCGGCTCGCGCATGTCTTCGATTACGGACTGATCAGGAAGCTTGGACGGGTTGTCGACGTAAATCGTTTCACCGGTCTTCAACAGTAATTCAAAAATTACCGTTGGCGCGGTGGTGATCAGGTCCAGATCGTACTCGCGCTCCAGACGCTCCTGGATGATCTCCATGTGGAGCATGCCCAGGAATCCGCAACGGAAGCCGAAACCCAGTGCGTCGGAGCTTTCTGGCGAATACTGCAGGGACGAGTCGTTGAGCGTCAGTTTTTGCAACGCTTCGCGGAAGTCCTCGAAGTCATCCGAGCTGACCGGGAACAGACCGGCATACACCTGCGGCTGAACACGTTTGAAGCCTGGCAGTACATCCACGTCGGGCGTAGTGTTCAAGGTCAGGGTGTCGCCGACAGGGGCGCCGTGAATATCCTTGATACCCGCGATGATGAAGCCTACTTCACCGGCTTTCAGGTCAACGGTCTGCGTATGTTTGGGGGAGAAAACACCCACGCTGTCGACCAGATGCACCTTGCCGGTGGACTTGACCAGGATTTTGTCGCCCTTGCGTACGCAACCGTGGCGTACACGCACCAGCGAGACAACGCCCAGGTAGTTGTCAAACCAGGAATCGATGATCAACGCTTGCAGCGGATCTTCGATGTTGCCGGTCGGCGCGGGAATGGTGTGAACCAGACGTTCAAGCACTTCATCGACGCCCAGACCGGTCTTGGCCGAGCAGGCGACCGCGTCGGTTGCATCGATACCGATGATTTTCTCGATTTCTTCCTTGACGCGGTCCGGGTCGGCCTGCGGCAAGTCGATCTTGTTGAGTACCGGCATGACCTCAAGGCCCTGCTCGATAGCGGTGTAGCAGTTAGCGACGGACTGGGCTTCGACCCCTTGACCCGCATCGACAACCAACAACGCGCCTTCGCAGGCCGCAAGAGACCGGCTGACTTCATAGGTGAAGTCTACGTGACCTGGGGTGTCGATGAAGTTCAGCTGGTAGGTTTTGCCGTCCAGCGCTTTGTAATACAGGGTAACGCTATGGGCCTTGATGGTGATGCCGCGTTCGCGTTCCAGGTCCATGGAATCGAGGACTTGAGCTTCCATTTCGCGCTCGGACAAGCCACCGCACATCTGAATGAAGCGGTCGGCCAGCGTCGACTTGCCATGGTCAATGTGGGCGATGATGGAGAAATTGCGGATATGACTCAAATCACTCACGGATCAACACTCAAAAAGGTTGCAGGCAGATTGCCCGCCGAAAAATAGCCGGGAATTGTACCTGATGGAAGACTGGGGCGTCACGTTCGCAGGCCACACCAGCGGTCAGTAACCGCATTCTCTGGACGACAGGTGCAAAAAAGGGCGGTGATCACCGCCCTTTTCGTCACGCCAATCTGTTACTCGGCCAATTTGAAGGTGATGAAGCTAGCCCGACCCTGACGCAGAACGCGCATGGACACGGAACGATTCTTCGGCAACTCCTTGGCAACCTCGGTGAAGTTCGTGGCCGACGTGATCGCCTGATTGTTCAGATGAGTGATCACATCGCCCGGTTGCAAGCCGATCAAGGCTGCAGGACCGTCCTGCACTTCCTTGATGACCACGCCACCCTTGAGGTCGTAGCTTTTTTTCTGTTCAGCGGTCAGATCGGCTACCGACACACCCAGGCGATTGCTGCTGCGCTCGACGCCAGAATCCGGAACATCCATTTCCTGACCTTCTTCGGGCAGCGCGCCGATGGTCACGGTCAAGTGTTTACGCTTGCCGTCACGGATCACTTCCAGATCGGCCTTGCTGCCGTCTTTCAGATTGCCGACCAGATGTGGCAAGTCGGCAGACATCACAATCGGCTGACCATTGGCACTGAGGATAACGTCACCCACCAGCACGCCGCCTTTCGCCGCAGGACCGTTCTCCAACACCTGAGCCACCAACGCACCGGCCGGCTTATCCAGACCGAAGGATTCAGCCAGGTCTTTGTTGACCTCCTGAATCACCACCCCCAACCAGCCACGATTGACCTTGCCGCCCGCTTTCAACTGGTTCGCGACATCCATCGCGACGTCGATCGGGATGGCAAAAGACAACCCCATGAAACCACCGGAGCGGGTGAATATCTGGGAGTTGATCCCGACCACTTCGCCAGACATGTTGAACAGCGGACCGCCGGAGTTACCCGGATTGATCGCGACATCGGTCTGGATGAACGGTACATAAGTATCGTTCGGCAGGCTGCGGCCCTTGGCGCTGACGATACCCTTGGTCACCGAGTGATCGAAGCCGAATGGTGAACCAATGGCCAGCACCCACTCACCGACTTTCAGTTTGTCGGAGTTGCCAATCTTGACGACTGGCAGGTCTTTGCCCTCGATCTTCAAGACCGCGACATCCGTACGCGGATCAGTGCCAATCAATTTGGCCTTCAACTCGCTACGGTCGGAAAGACGCACGAGAATTTCATCCGCGCCGTCGATGACATGGTTGTTGGTCAACACATAACCGTCGGCAGAAATAATAAAGCCGGAACCCAAAGACTGGATTTCGCGCTGACGATCACCTTTGGGCGTGCGTTGCCCCTTAGGCATGTTGCGTTCAAAGAACTCTCGAAGCTGAGGTGGCAACCCTTCCAGATCAGGCATTTGAGCGTTCGCGACAGAGCGCTCAGGCATTTTCTGGCGGGTACTGATGTTCACTACAGCGGGCGAGGCCTGCACAACCAGATCGGTGAAGTCAGGCAAAGCCTCCGCCTGCGCGGTGGCCATCTGACCCAGTATCAGGACTGCAGTGACAATTGACAGGTAAGACTTCAAGCGTGGAATCAACATACGGCTCCCGTTCACAACGAGCATGGTTAAACAGTACGGGCCAAGGGGCCCGCGGAGCATGTGCGCATCACAAGCAATCGCTGCGCGCCTCTGTGGGGCATTTTTTTACCCCAGAAACGACGAAGGCCAGAGCTGCCAAGCCATGACCTATAAAAAAATCGAAGTTTTTTGCAACCTGGAAGTATCACCAAACATGTCAGCATCTCGGCCGCAAGACAAGCACAGGCTTGCCTTGCAGAGAAAACAGCCTGAAATAAACGTCTCTCATCCCGGGCACTGCCTCCAATCCTTGCTTACCCAGCCGCTCACTTGGTGGCTGGCTGGGCTTGATCATCAGCGCTACGCATCGAGAGCGCAATCCGCTCTGCGGTGCCTATCGGTATTTCTCCCACCACAGTGACCATGGCGTCTCCGACAGCTGTCGTCACCCGACGCGACACCGCCACTGTCGGACCGAACTGGGTCCGGATATCAGTAACAGCATCTCCGTTCAACGGCTCGATAAAAACAGAGAATCGTGCAAGCCCGTCGTCGTACATCAAACTAGTCACCAAAGTCTTGGTAACCGGATCCTTGCGCACCGCACTGCTGCTCAACTCGAAGCCGTCCGGCAACCAGTCAGAGCGCCACGTGGAACGAACATTCGGTGCTTCGTCCCTGGTTTTGACCATCTGTACCGGCTTGCAATCAGGACTGACTTCAAGCATTTGATCGGTTGGGATGTCCCGGGTATCAAGCTCGGTAAACTGGAAGCGTTCGAGCAGCTGACCTTTATCGTTCAACAGCAACGACTTCAACGGCAATGCTGTTTCGCTGTCCAGGTGCAATTCGACGCCGTAGCGGTGTTGATCTCGAGGCGTCATCGAAATGATGATTGCATCACGACCCGCAACCCGCGATTTCCCGACGATTTTCATGTCATACCAAGCAGATAGCTTTTTCGAGTCAAGACCCCGTGCCGACGAGTCGCGCACATTGACTACCCCGGCTACAAGCGTGCCGCTGACGCATTGGGTAAGCCCATCAACGCGCAGCACTTCCTGTGCAGAACCATCCAGCTGAAGCAGATGCTCACGAACCTTGCCATCAGTCACACGATGCCAAATACGGTGGGTAGAGAAACTACCGTTACGCTCGTAAACGAAAGTGCCTTGGAAACTTTGTGTCTGGTCAGCCTGCGCAAAACGCTTGAGCATGTTTTGCGCGTCATCGGCATGCGCCGGAAGAACCAGCCATCCAACGAGTAGAAGCGGTAATAGAGGGATGGCGCGCATGATCCTCCTTAACGGTTTTCCAGGCTGGCAGCACGAGCATACGGCAAGGCACTTTCGGTGCCCTTCAAAGCGGCTTGCTGAGCATGTTGACGCAGATAGCCTGGCAGACGCTGATCATGCCAGCCAGTCTGACCTTGCAAGACACCACTGGCCATCGGACCCGGGGCTTGCTCGGCGCTTTCGTTGTAACCGGCCAATACTGCAGGGCCTTTTACTTGTGGTACCGACAGATTCGCTGGCTGAGCGGCTTGCTGCGCCAATTCAACACCCGCGATTTCGTCCTGATTGTACAAACGTACACCGGCCAACACAGCAACTGTTACCGACGCGGCAACGGCCAGTCGGCCCAAGCTGCGCCAAGGGCTACGGCTTGTCTTGAGCGGAGTAACTTCATCGGCGATCGCAGCAGAAACAGCCGCCGATATATCCAGATGAGGCAGCAACAAGTCTTTGTGCATGGCTGCACGGGCAACTTGATAACGCGACCATGTGGCACGTGTATCCGCATCGCCGAAGGCATTCAATACCCGGCGCAATTCCAATTCATCCGCTTCGTTATCCATCACCGCGGACAGCGATTCCTGCAGGGCTTCACGACTCATGGCGGTTCCTCTCTTGGCTATCGCCGCTGTCTCAGGAGTCCTGCAACAAGGGTTGCAGGGCTTTGTCTATGGCTTCCCGAGCGCGGAAAATGCGAGAGCGCACGGTACCCACCGGACACTGCATGACGCTCGCAATGTCCTCGTAACTCAGACCATCGAATTCACGTAAAGTTAGGGCTGTCCGTAAATCTTCTGGAAGTAACTGGATAGTTCGATGGACAGTGCCCTCGATCTCATCCCTCAACAATGCGCGCTCTGGCGACTCGATATCCTTGAGGCCATGATCGCCATCGTAGAACTCCGCGTCTTCAGACCTTACATCGCTGTCCGGTGGTCGCCGACCGCGCGACACCAAATAGTTTTTTGCCGTATTAATAGCGATGCGGTACAGCCATGTATAAAAAGCGCTGTCGCCGCGAAAGTTACCCAGTGCACGATAAGCCTTGATAAAGGCCTCCTGTGCAACATCCTGCGCTTCATGGGTGTCGTGCACAAATCGCACGATCAAACCAAGAATCTTGTGCTGGTATTTCAGCACGAGCAGATCAAAAGCTCGCTTGTCGCCGCGTTGTACGCGCTCGACCAGCTGCTGATCTTCTTCCTGGGTCAACATGAACGCTCCTCATTGAAGCTGAAGGAGTGTTGCATCAACCCTTGAACAGGCTTGCAAACATAGACTCGGGCTTTGCGCAAAAGTTCTCCCCTCTCAGCAAGTTTCCTGCGGGCAGTCATCAGACCCGCACGAAAAACGCAGCCCGGACATGGCCGGCTACGTGAATAATCTTGTCGTCGAATACGCGCGTGGTGGAAGCTGCTTTTGACCCCCCGCAAATACCCAACATGTTCCTTTATAGGCAACCTGCTATTGAGCCCAGGCGTGCATGAAAAGTTCCCGGGGTCCGCGCTCAGGTGTAAGAAGCTCACTGCGGCTCTCGAGTAAATGCTGATTCAGCCTTGAAACAATCGCAACACGGACCCTTTTGCAGGGAAAACGGTGTGCATCATCGTTCCGACTGGAGCACAATCCGAGCCCGCCGTGGTTTCACAATGCCATAAAAGCGCGGCTATTGTGCCGATCCACCCCTCTATATACTAGTGGCCGCCAAGCTCGGAATTCAGACATGAGCCAACATTTCCAACACGACGTCCTGGTAATTGGCAGCGGTGCCGCAGGGCTGAGCCTTGCGCTAACCTTACCGAGCCATTTACGCGTTGCCGTTTTGAGCAAGGGCGACCTGGCCAGCGGCTCGACATTCTGGGCCCAGGGCGGCGTTGCCGCCGTGCTGGACGACACCGACACCGTGCAATCCCATGTCGAAGACACCCTGAATGCTGGCGGTGGCCTGTGCCATGAAGACGCTGTGCGCTTCACCGTCGAGCACAGCCGCGAGGCCATTCAGTGGCTGATCGACCAAGGCGTGCCGTTTACTCGCGATGACCAGTCAACCACGGAAGACGGCGGTTTCGAGTTTCACCTGACCCGGGAAGGTGGCCATAGCCATCGGCGTATCATCCATGCCGCCGATGCAACAGGCGCTGCGATTTTCAAAACCCTGCTCGCGCAAGCCCGGCTCAGGCCCAACATTGAACTACTGGAACAGCGCGTCGCGGTCGATCTGATCACCGAACGTCGCTTGGGTCTGGACGGTCAACGGTGCCTGGGCGCCTACGTGCTCAATCGCGCCACCGGCGAAGTCGACACCTACGGCGCGCGCTTTACCGCCTTGGCGTCCGGTGGCGCGGCGAAGGTTTACCTGTACACCAGCAACCCTGACGGAGCCTGCGGTGACGGCATAGCGATGGCCTGGCGCTCCGGTTGCCGGGTGGCGAATCTGGAATTCAACCAGTTTCACCCTACTTGCCTGTATCACCCACAAGCCAAAAGTTTTCTGGTAACCGAAGCCCTGCGCGGAGAAGGCGCCTGGCTAAAACTGCCGAACGGCGAGCGCTTCATGCAGCGCTTCGATCCTCGGGCCGAACTGGCGCCACGAGACATCGTGGCCCGAGCTATCGACCATGAAATGAAGCGTCTGGGCGTTGATTGCGTGTACCTGGACATCAGCCATAAACCGGCAGAATTCATCAAGACCCATTTCCCGACGGTCTACGAGCGCTGCCTTGAGTTTTCCATCGACATCACCAAGCAGCCGATCCCGGTGGTGCCGGCCGCGCATTACACATGTGGCGGCGTGATGGTCAACGAACAGAGCCGCACCGACGTGCCAGGCCTTTACGCCATCGGCGAAACCAGTTTCACCGGCCTGCACGGCGCCAACCGCATGGCCAGTAATTCGCTGCTGGAATGCTTCGTCTACGCCCGCTCTGCCGCCGCCGATATCGTTGAGCAACTGCCCAATGTACCCCAGCCTGAGGCGCTACCGACCTGGGATGCAAGCCAGGTCACCGACTCCGACGAAGACGTGATCATTGCCCACAACTGGGATGAGTTGCGGCGGTTCATGTGGGACTACGTGGGTATCGTGCGCACCAACAAGCGCTTGCAACGTGCCCAGCATCGGGTGCGCTTGCTGCTGGACGAGATCGACGAGTTCTACAGCAATTACCGAGTAAGCAGAGACCTGATTGAACTGAGGAACCTTGCTCAGGTAGCGGAACTGATGATCAGATCTGCCATGGAACGCAAGGAATCTCGGGGTCTGCACTACACGCTGGACTATCCAGAGATGCTGCCAGAGGCGAAGGATACGATCCTCACACCGACCTTTTGAGGCACGTTAGGAGCCCTCAGCGTAGCACGCTAAGACCCCGTTTTGTAACAGCTTTGGGCCATATTTGTCCCAGCTCTGGGGTCCTTGTCGCCCGCCCGTGAGGGTCTCTATGGCGCCTGTGCGGACCTGCGCGAGGGCCTACGGGGGAACCTCGGGGAGTAGAAGCAATGAGGTGGTCTCTCAGATTTTTGTGGCAAAACGGGAAGGGTCTCTAAGGTGGCCTATGTGTCCACGCCCAGACCACGACATGAACAGCCACGCAGACCCAGTAGGCAGCGTGTAGCGTGTCCATGAGGTTCCCCTTAACAAGTAGTGCGGCTTTCCTGTTCTCATTCGGTCTATATTAATTACGTCTCGGTGCGTATTGAGCGACTGAGTAAGGACAGGGTAGCCATGGAAAATTTCGAGATTTCGCAGCGAGAGTCTGGATTTCACATTGAGGGTTTCCCCGACGCGGTCAAGGTGATCAAAATCGATAGCCCGGATGCCATTCGACTATCGGACTTGGCGCTCCACAAGGCAGATCTGGAATTCGCTGACCAGTGCTTAGAAGCCATAAATACTGTACCGGAGGAGCCATACGTCCTCCGAGAGTCCCTTTGGAGGTCTTCGATTGTTCACTTTCTGAAATGCTTTGGTAAGTCAAACGCACGATCTCAACTGAGGCCCGGCGAGGTACTTCAAGGAGAGCCCCCACAGGCCATAGAAGCCTTCGGTTATTTCCTATCGCTGCGTGACAAGCACCTTGTTCACGATGATAACTCCTACTCCCAAAGCAATCCCGGAGCGGTCCTAAATGATGGTAGCAAAGACTACAAAGTCGAAAAAATCATATGTTTCTCAGCGTCTTCTGTGACGTTGGAGCAGGAGAACTATGGCAATCTCAAATTACTGATTGCACGGTCGCTTTCATGGGTCATCCAAGAATTTGACCAGCTCTGCGACAAGCTCACTGAAACGCTTGAAAAGGAGACTTATGCAATGCTGGTGGCGAGAGCGGATTTGACTTACGCCGTTCCGACTCTCGAAGAGCTCAACAAGAATCGGCACTCGCGTAAATAGAGGCCCATTGCAGGCCCCCGGCGTTTTGCAAGGTAGTTGTCGCGTCAGCTGTGTTTTATGCGGCTATTTTCAGTGTCGGTAACTCCCTTTCCGGATTGAGTGTGACCGCGCCGATGGGCTGCCAATTGCGTGTCGCACCTGACCAGCGATGTGGATGTTGATTACGAGCTTGCTGATACAGGGCATGACGCTTGGCCAAGATCTCTTGATCATCTCCTCGATGACGCTGCGCCGGGGTCACGAAGCGGATGCGGCTGTGGCGGTGTTGGTGGTTGTACCAGCGGATAAAATCGCGCACCCAGCTGCGTGCCGCGTCCAAATCTGCAAAACCACCAGGAGGCCATTGCGGGCAATATTTCAGGGTTCTAAACAGCGATTCTGAGTAGGGATTATCGTTACTCACCCGTGGTCGTCCGCGTGACGGGGTGATGCCGAGTTCGTACAGTTTGCTCAGCAACGTCACCGATTTCATCGGTGCACCGTTGTCCGAGTGCAGCACTAGGGGCCGTCCGGCGCAGCGTTCGGTGAGCACGGTGCGCTGCATCAGTTCGGCCGCCAGCTCGCCACTTTCTTGCTCGTAAACTTCCCAGCCCACGGCCTTTCGGCTGTAGATGTCCTCGATCAAATACAGATAGTAGTACTTCCCACGCACTGGCGATGGCAAGTAGGTGATGTCCCAAGACCAGACCTTATTGGCTGTGGTTGCGCTGTGAGTTGTCGGCGCAGCATGCTTGTGCGGTGCATGGCTGCGGCCACGTCGGTGCTGCTGATCAGCTTCCTTCAGGACGCGGTAAAAGGTTGCCTCTGAGGCCAGATAACGACCTTGATCGGCCAGTATCGGGACGATCTGGCTGGGCGGCAGGCTGACGAATGGCGGACTGTTGCAGACCTCTAAAATAGCGCAACGCTCCTGTTCACTCAGGGCATTAAGTGGTCGCGGACGTGACGTGGTGGTGCGCACGTCGGCCTGCATCACAGGCGTCAGCGCCCAGCGTTGCAGGCTGCGCAGCGACAGCCCGATCTCCGCGCTGGCAATAGTTTTGCGTGCACCAGAAGCAACGGCTTGGTTAAAACGTTCAACGAGTTGTTGCCGTTCTGGCAGCGAGGTCAGACGTCCTCGCTGTCGTTTCCCCAGAAGGCATTCATCTTTTTTCGCAGCACCAGAATCGCGGCGGTTTCTGCGAGCGCCTTGTCCTTGCGCCGCAGTTCACGCTCCAACTCGGCGATGCGTTTTTTGTCGGCGCGCGCCTGTTCTCGCTCGGCCTGGCGCTGTGCCTGGGCTGTTAGCTGGCCACTGATGCAGGCCTGTCGCCAAGCGCCGATTTGCTCGGGGTACAAACCCTTGCTGCGACAGTATTCGCTAAGCTCGATCTCGCTCAACGTGGCCGTGTGCAACACCGCTGCGAACTTGGCTTCAGCCGACCAGTTATCGGCACTGCTTTTATCTCCGGGCACCACTGCGCCTCCTGCTTTGAGCTTGGTTCGCCAAGCATACAGGGTGGCTTGAGAGATGCCTTCTTGACGCGACAACTCGGCCACGGACATGTTTTGAGGCGGCAGCAATTTGTTGATAAGGGCCGCTTTACGCTCAGGTGAATAGCTCGACATTACAGCTCTCTTTGGCGCCCCCGATCTATCGTTTTGATAAATCAGCTCAGGCGACAACTAGCCTGACACCGGGGGCCCCTGAGGAACGGTGATGATCAGACAGTCAGCTTGATGTTGGTGATCATTGGGAAAGCTACGGTCTCGGTCTGGAGACCATCAGCGGTCAGCTTCACCTTGACCTTGCCGTTGGCCACGATGTCCACGACGGTCATGATCTCGATGTCCAATGCCTGATGGGCACCGTTGCGGGTCGCTTCGATCTTCCAGACGTTGCCGTCACGGTTCTCACGGTAGCTCAGCGAGGTGAACATCTTAGGCAGCAGGAACAGACCATAGTCAGTGCCACTGTATGGCTGTACAGAGGCGCCTGTGAGGTCCTCAATGTCACCCACGCCAGCACGCTGAGCAGCACGCTCAAGAACGGCCACCAGAGACACAGGCAGCAGGACCACAAAGTCAGACAGCGAGGTGCCTACGGTTTGGTTGATGTGGGTTGTCATGAGGTCAATGAGGTCCTCAGCGATCTCTACAGGCTTGCCGGTTGGCTTGGCCTCAGAGACCACTTCGGTGCTTGGGGCGGTCGAGAGGATGCCAGCGATCTTGCCAGCAGCGTTAAGCTCGATGTCACGCAGGATCTTGTCAGCGGTCTGAGCCAAAGAGCCCTCGGTGAAGCCAGCCATGATGTTGTGATCAAGGATGGTGGCACGGTGACTGATGACCAGAGCGGTATCGGTTGGCTCCGTGAAGATCACAGACCCGGCCAGGACTTCACCTTTGTTGATGGTCTGGTTATCCCAGTTCTTGCGAGGGTCGAAGGTGACGGTACGGTCGGCCATCGCGATGATCTGTTGACCAGTGGCCTCAGAGCCAGCAGGACGGAACTCGCAAGGTGTCGCCTCCATGGCAGCCTCACGCCACTCATCGCCATTCAGATAGTCCTCAGCGGCCTCTACGAGAGCCTGCACATAGACAGACGGATCGGTGGCCGCTTCGGTCTCGCTACGGACATCGGCAGTGTTGAAGCGAATAGACCCGCCCAGATGCTCGCTACCATCGTTGATGATGGCGGTGGTATAGGTGGACGGCTTTACGAATTGATTGATTGGTTTCATGGGAATTGGTCTCCTGAATAGATTAGTAGGGAAGTGATCCGGCAGGGTCTGGGGTTACCAGCCGTTGTTGCGAGAGCGAGCCGCTAAGATCTTCTGAGCGTGCTCACGGATGGCAGCGGCTCGTGCTTCGCGTTGGGCCTTCGCCTCAGCTATCTCACGAGGGGTAGGCTCACGGAGTCGCTCAGCACGTTCGTTAGCCTCACGTTGCTCACGGGCTTTCCGCTCAGCCTCTTGGCGCTTGGTCATGAAGTAGACCTGAGCGTCCTCAGAGATGGCCTTGAGGGACAGACCGGCTTCGTCGAAGGCTTTGATCACTCCGAACTTAGCGCCGTTGTTCCGGCCACACTGGGCCATCAGCAAGGGCAGCATTACGTTCTCGACGTACTCACGGGCTTGAGGCTGGCCCGACACAGTTACTTCGTTCTTCAGGACTTTGGTGATGGTGATATTCATGATGTTGGATCTCCTATAGGCGACCCTTTGATCGACCTTGCGCCATAGACACGCGCACGACCAGACGGCCAAGGAGGGAGCCTCGTGGGCATCTTCAAGGTCGATCAAAAGGTTCTGGGTTTGGTTATTGGTGATGCTGGTCTATCAGGACATGGCAGCCTGAGAGGGCATCTGAAAGGACAACCGTGGCGACGGTCGGGTATTACATACGTCGGGTAGTGAGCACCACAGGCACGCCTTTGACGACGTGGTAAAGGTTGATCAGATCAAGACCGGTAGCAGCCATCAGGGCCTCAAGGGAGTCCATAAGGAATGCTCCCAGCTTGCCAGAGACAAATGCCTTGGCTTTCTCTGGGTCTCGGCTGGTGAAAACATCAAGGGTCTTTAGGTTGAACACAGCGGTTGCTGATCGACCAGTCATGGCTGACTCGATAGACAGTAACGAATTGGTCTGCTCATGACTGAGACCATCAAGTACAAAGTGGAATCTCATAGTTCCTCCTGTAGTGGGAAGCCAAGGCAATAGTCATTAATGGATAACTACTATTGACAATGGACTCAGAGGTGATCTTAAAGAGGGATCTTTAGGTATATCTCACAGGGGTCTCATAGATTGCTCTTAGCAATAGTGAGGGTGTCTATAGGTGTAGGGCTATTAACCCTGCTTTGCCTTCATGACCTTCCACTGAGGTGCCCCAATGATCACCCCGTGGGCATCCTTTCGGGCAGCATCGCCAAGGTGACTTTCCCTGATGGTAGCGAGCCAGTGTTGGGCAGCCCGTGCGTTCTCAAAGAAGGCCCGATGGGTAACTCCCCGGATGGTCGTCTTCCCAATGAATCGCTCGCCTTTGGTGTAATGCTTGTCTCTGGTCACGCCAACGGGAAGGTCAGTATCTTTCTTTGGCATCTTCCGGCCCTGAAGACCCACCACACGGTTGCCCATATTCTCGTGATAGGTCAGCGGTCGCAGATT
This sequence comes from Pseudomonas sp. 5C2, assembly GCF_034314155.1. Taxonomy (NCBI): domain Bacteria; kingdom Pseudomonadati; phylum Pseudomonadota; class Gammaproteobacteria; order Pseudomonadales; family Pseudomonadaceae; genus Pseudomonas; species Pseudomonas sp. 5C2. The sequence continues at coordinate 2,985,506 of NZ_JAVIWH010000002.1, forward strand.
GCTTGGATGATTGTTGTTTGGATTGCCGTCGATATGATCAATGACAAGGGACTCATCGAAAGGGCCATGAGCCATCCGATAAACAATGCGGGCCTTCTGTACGCGGATCTTATGCTTGGTCTCGCCGTCCATCCATGTGACTTCGACTTGCTGCCGTAACGATCCATTGGTGTAGGAGCCCACAGGGGCGCCCTCTACGGTTCCTCTACGGGTCTTGCCGGGGATGAGCTTGAAGTCTCGCGCTACGATTCCTTCGTGGTCCTCAGCGAGCTTGTAGCGGGCCTCAAGGATTTCTATCGGTGGTAGCACGCAAGCCATCACGTTGGTGCCCTGAAGGCGGATCTTGGTTGGTGTCGTCATTGGTGGTCTCCTGTGTTGGTTGATTGGTGACTGGGTGTAGTGGCAATAGTGAGGGTTTTAAATCCTACGGCTATGGTCACAACCATTTCGACCAACAAACACAGGGCCTTCAGGGCATCTTGAGGTTTTCTAAAAGCACGCGCCTACGCTCACGCAACAAACCCCGGCCCCAGTTCGATACCCTTAGAATCTTGCGAAGTCTCCACCCGGTAGGGTTCTCAGATAGTTGATAAGCTGATGAAGGGCAGTTACGACACAAGGCTCTCCATCAAGCCAGATCCAATCATAAAACTCTTGCACTTTGGAGTTGTTCTCGCCAGTAATTGTGTCCAGTAGTATTTGGGCCTCAACGAGTGAAATTGGCTTGTCCTTCAAGTCCCAAATATGCGCAGCATATCGACTACGAAATTTGTTGATATTCCGCTTGTCGATTTCCTTTGCATAGCTAAATAGCGGGCCGACATGGGCGCTGTCGAGCGAGTAGAGATGCTGATTGTATTTATCCCTAATCTCCCAGACCTTGTAGAGCGAAAGAATAAGGCTGTGATTGCATATCCTAAGTCTGGTCATTGTCTGAATCATTGTAAGCTTGCTCTGGCTATAGGCCGTTAAAAAATCTCGCCCCATACAAACGGCTGCGGTTAAGTCCGCCATTTGGTCTACAAGTAGCCACTTGATTTCATTGTTGGTCTTGGCCTTTTCCATGCGGTAAAACTCCTGATTCAAAGAGGTGGTCTGTCGCTTCTAATCGTTAACTGTATTGAGCAGAGCTTCCTTGAGCGCCTCAGCCATCCGCCCCATCTCAACCGCACTACCAGCTCCGTACAGGTCATAGCTGATCGACCCCGAAGCGTGCCCCAAGATTGATTCAGCGGTGCCCACAGGAACCTCAACGGCCTTCATCGCACCCGCCAGCGAGTGCCGTAGCGAATGGAAAGTCTGTTTCCGATCAGCATTCAAGCTCAAGACATCCCGAAGGGTTCCATTGAGAACAGCAGAGAACTGACCAGTGCCCAGCTTGAACAGTTGTGAATCAGCCCTATCGACAAACTCAAGGAACGCCTGAAGATCAAACCCATAGGCCCCATCGGTCAACGGAATGACCCTCAAAGCGTTCTTGGTCTTGGCTGTCTTACCATCATTCCTATTGATGTCGATCACCCAGACACCAGCGACCTGCTTAACGTCCGCCTTGGTTAACTGCCTGAGTTCCTCAATGCGGGTCCCAGTGATCACCCCAAGGGACAGCGCCCAGCGTTGCCATGCGTCTACTGGAAGGGTCTTAGCGTGGGCCATTAGGGCTTTGACCTGATCCTGAGAGAACGCCTCACGAGCGCTATCAGCCCCTTTGGTCGGCTTCAGGCCATCGGTGAGAGCCTTGGCGAGGTAGTCGTTATTCACGCCCCAATCCATGACCGTGGATAGTCGGGTCAGGATCTTCCTCACAGTGGACGGCTTACGGTCCTCAAGGAGCTTTGCCCTGAGGTTCCTCATGTCTTCCCGTGTGTGGGTCTTCAAGTCCAGTTCCCCAAGGATTGCACCGATGCCCTCACAGGTAGACCTCACATCCCTCATGGTGCTGGCCTGAACATTGTCCTTGAGTTCATCCATGTAGAGCCCTGAGAGAGTCTTGAAGGTGAGCGGCTCAGACGGTAATACAGATAGGGACGGAGATGGAGCCACAGACGTGCTACAAACCTCTGCCTTCAGGTCCCTAACGATGCCCACCAGCCTCCCCGGTCTCCCCTTCAGGCGCTCTTGAGCGGCCTCAATGATCTCCAGTGCCTTACCGACCGCCCGTTGCTGATTGACGCTCAGAGGCATCTTGGCGCTCGCCTCACGGAGAGCCTCATGGTGCTCATCGTTGATCATCTCGTAGGCCACCAATGAGCTATCACCATGGGCCATAGTCAGGCAGGACTCAGCGATGTCTATGAGACGCTCACGGAGTTCGTCCCAAGTGGCCTCAGGGTTGTCGAAGTGGTACGCCTTGAGGGTCGTGAGGATGTCCTTGGAGATGGTCATAGCGGTGGCCTTATCGGTGGTCCTGAGCGATAGCGTGAAGAAGCCCTTAGCGGTGCCTTGAGGGCGAAGGCGAAGGTAATAGCGACCAGACCGGCGATAGTGGTACGGCTTGGCGAGGGCAGTTTGTAACAGGTTTGTCCCAGTTTGGGAGGGCTGGTTGATGGTCATCGGCTGAAACCCCTGTATCCATTGGGTTTAGCCTCATAGGATCGAGTTCTACAGCAACTATAAAGTCAGCCGCGACCTGATCGAACTGCGCAACCTAGCGCAAGTGGCAGAGTTGATGATCCGCTCGGCCATGGAACGCAAGGAAAGCCGGGGATTGCACTACACGCTGGACTACCCAGACATGCTGCCTGAGGCCCTGGACACTATTCTGGTGCCGCCCACCTACGTCGGCTGAACTTCAACCGCACGCGCAAACGCCGGTGTACTTCCGGCGCCAACGCGTCGCGTGGAATGCACACACTGCGCACCCGCCGCCCAACGACGCCAGACGCTCCTGCCAGACGAAAACGCAGCACCACCGCCAAAGGCAGCGCCAGACTGTCTCGACGCAGTTGCACCGCCTTCCAGCCTGAACGAGCACTCCAAAGCTGCCAACCGTCGGCATCACGGCGTAAACCGGTGAACGCCGAGGGACTGCTCAGTAAAATGAAGCGCGGCAGTGCCCAGCCTCCATGCATCAGGCACAGCAAAACACCGAGCGCGCCTGCCCAGTCGGGGACATCAAGAAAATATAACGAAACCAGGGCCAACGCCTGAGCGATCAGATAGGCCGTCAGCAGGAGCCGTGAGGCCTGCCAACGGCATTCGAAACGATCACTTCGGCTGGACACGATCCAGAATCATGCGAACCATGCGCTGCAGCTCCGGATCTTCAGATTCGGCGCGCTGCATGAACCAGCCGAACATATCCTGATCTTCACACGTCAGCAATTTGCGATAAAGATCGCGATCTTCGGCATTAAGGGTGGAATAAACCTCCCTTACAAAAGGTACCAGCAACACGTCCAGCTCAAGCATGCCACGACGGCTGTGCCAATAAAGCCGGTTGAGTTCAACGTCATCGACCATGGAGCGCTCCTCAAATAGGCGGCAAGTATACAGGCGCAGTTCCAGAAGGCGCACTGCGCTTTGGTCGCAGCAGTTTTCAACGACGTGTGATCGCGCCTGTACCCATTCTGCAGACACCGCACTATCATGGTGCCCAGACTTTTTACTCTGCGATGACTAATGGCCGACTCAGCTTTTTTCTGCACGCTGTCCCACGAGGGCATTCTCGCCGTCCGCGGTCCTGACGCCAGCAAGTTCCTACAGGGCCAATTGAGCTGCAATCTCAATTACCTGAACGACACCACCGCGACCCTGGGTGCACGCTGCACGCAGAAAGGCCGCATGCAATCGAGCTTCCGCATCCTGCTTGAAGGCGATGGCTGCCTGCTGGCAATGGCGTCTGAACTGATTGAGCCGCAATTGGCTGATTTAAAGAAATATGCGGTGTTCTCCAAATCAAAGCTGACCGACGAAAGCCCGGCCTGGGTCCGTTTAGGCCTCAGCAACGGCGACGACACACTGATAGCGCTGGGGCTGGATGTGCCGCAAGCGTCAGACAGCGTGACGCGGGCCAATGGCCTGATCGCCATTCGCGTATCTCCTGCCCGTACTGAACTGTGGGTGCCGGCCGATCAGGCCGAAAACGTACGGGCTCGTCTTGCGGCGCAACTGGCTCAGGGCACATTGAATGACTGGCTGCTGGGTCAGATTCGCGCCGGCATCGGTCAAGTGACGGGCGGTACTCGGGAAACCTTCATTCCGCAGATGATCAACCTGCAAGCCGTGGGCGGCGTGAGCTTCAAGAAAGGCTGCTACACCGGCCAGGAAATCGTCGCGCGCATGCAGTACCTGGGCAAACTCAAGCGACGACTGTATCGCTTGACCCTGACTGGCGCTGAAATCCCTGAGCCCGGCACGCCACTGTTCTCGCCGGTTCATGCCAGCGCCGTGGGCGAAGTCGTGATTGCCGCGCAGGCAACCAACGGTATCGAGCTGTTGGCGGTGTTGCAGGCCGAAGCGGTGGAGGACGGGAATATCCGACTCGGCACTCTGGAAGGCCCGGCGCTGCTGTTGACCGACCTGCCTTATACATTGGACGCCAAGCTCGAAACCCAGCGTTGATCGCGGCAAGTACCCTCTTCCCCGCTCAAACCAAAAAACCGAAAAATCACCCCAAGCGCTCGTCGAGCGCTTAGGGCTCGGATCACGCAATACCAAGAGATTCGACATGAGCGACATGGCTGACAACGTGCAAGCGGACTTGATCAAGGCGATCAATAACGATGCTCTGTTTCTGCCAACACTGCCGGAAGTTGCGCTGAAAATTCGTCTCGCCGCCGAAAATCCTGACATCAGCGTCAGCGAACTGAGCAAGGTAATCGGCGGCGATACCGCGCTTTCAGCACGCCTGATCAAAGTAGTGAATAGCCCGCAGATGCGCGCCAGTGTCGAGGTCAGCGACCTGCACACCGCCATCACCCGGCTGGGGATCAATTACAGCTGCAATCTGGCAATCGGACTGGTGGTGGAGCAGATGTTTCAGGCCAAATCCAAGGTGGTAGAGCGCAAGATGCGCGATATCTGGAAGCAAAGCCTGCAAGTTGCGGGTATCAGCTACAAGCTGTGCCGCACCTACTCGAAGCTTAAACCGGATCAAGCGACCTTGGCGGGCATGGTGCACCTGATTGGTGTACTGCCAATCCTGACGTACGCCGAAGACCATTACGAACTGCTCTCGGACTCCGTCAGCCTCAACCATGTGATCGAGCATATTCACCCGATTATCGGTGAAAAACTGCTCATCAGCTGGGAGTTCCCGGAGCCGCTCGCCAAGGTGCCGGGGCAGTTCCAGGATTTCACCCGCCAGTCGGAGTGTGCCGATTACGTCGATCTGGTGCAGATTGCAACGGTGCACAGCTACCACGGCACCAGCCATCCTTATGCTGGAATTGAACTGAGCAGCTTGCCTGCCTTCGCCCGGCTGGGTCTGGACCTTGGCGATGGCCGTCTTGTTTCCGAAATGAATGAAGCCATGAACATGCTCTATTGAGCGCCGTTTTGAACAGGGACAAAACTCACCCGCACCTTCAAACCGCCTTCGGCACCGTCATGCAGGCTGATCTGCGCCAGATGTGCGCGACAGATCTCACCGACAATCGCCAAACCCAAGCCTGACCCCGCACCCTGCTGCTGACGCCGATAGAAGCGTTCAAACACCCGTTCACGCTCTGTTTCAGGGATCCCCAGGCCGTCGTCCTCGACTTCAAGAATGCAGGGTGCCCTCACCCGCAGAATCACATTGCCACCCGTCGGAGTATGCGCCAGGGCGTTATCCACCAGATTGCTCAGCAATTCGTTGAGCAATGTCGGCTCGCCGCGCAGCCACACAGGGTCTTCGGCCTCCAGCGCCAACGCAACACCACGCGCATGGGCCAGCGGCGCCATGGCCATGCCCAGCTCGCGAGCCAGTTGGCTCAAGTCGAGCAACTGGGCGCCCCCTTCAGCAATCGCCCGCGCACCGTTTTCGATACGTGCCAGAGACAGTAATTGATTGGCCAGATGCGTCAGACGATCAGTGCCCTGCGCAGCTGATTCCAGAGTGGTGCGCCAGTTTGCCGGATCGGTATCACGCAACCCCAATTCGATACGCGCCTTGAGCGCGGCTAATGGTGTGCGTAACTCATGGGCGGCATCTGCGATGAATTGCGCCTGACGCTCAAACTGCACGCGCAGACGTTCGGTGAAGTGATTGAGCGCACCCACCAGCGGGCGCAACTCACGCTGGACTTCCACAAGCGGCAACGCCCTTAGATCGTCGGGCTGGCGCTCTTCGACCGCAGTACGCAAACGCTCCAGCGGACGCAACGCCGCGCTGACGGTGAACCACACCAACACCAACGCGCCCATGCCGAGCATGCCCAGACGCAATAACGTGTCAGCCATCAGGCTGCGCGCCATACGCACCCGGGCTTCCTCCGTCTCGGCCACGCGAATCTCCGCCATACCGTTCATGTTCGGTTCACTGACGGGCTTGAGCAGGCTGACCACCCGTACGTCCTGCCCCTGATACCGCCCATTGTAAAAGCTCGCCAGCGCCGGGTAGTCATCTGTGCGCAAGGTGCCCGGCGGCGGCGCGGGTAGATTTTCGTAGCCAGAGATCAGCTTTTTGTCGATGTCGTTGACTTGGTAATAGATCCGCCCCGCACTGTCATACGCAAAGGTGTCCAGTGCGACATACGGCACATCCGCGCTCAAACCGCCGTCGCGCTGCGAAAGCCCGGCGGCAATGGTTCGCGCCGACGCCAGCAAGGTTCGGTCATAGGCCGTGTCGGCCGCTTCGCGACCATTCCAGTAAGCGCTCAAGCCGCTGGCCAGCATCAATACGGTGAGCAGCAGACCCAGGTTCCACAACAACCGCCAACGCAGGCTGCTGTGGGTAGGCAGCTTAAGCATCACGGCTTTCCAGCAAATAGCCAAGACCGCGGAACGTAACAATGACAACAGGTTGGCCATCAAGCTTTTTGCGCAGGCGGTGTACGTAGATTTCGATGGCGTCGGGACTTGCATCTTCATCGAGGCCAAACACTTGCGCCGCCAACTGTTCTTTACTCATCACCCGGCCGGGTCGGGCGATTAGCGCTTCAAGCACCGCCTGTTCACGAGACGTGAGGGCCAGCAGCTCATCGCCCAGGGTGAAGCGCCGAGTGTCGAGGTCATAGACCAGCATCCCGCAACGCTGCTGGCGTTCGCCGCCGAGCACGCTACGGCGGAGCAACGCCTTGACCCGTGCTTCCAACTCGGTCAGTTCAAAGGGTTTGGCCAAATAATCATCAGCACCCAGATTGAGGCCGTGCACACGATCTTTGACATCGCTCCGCGCGGTCAGCATCAGCACTGGCAGATTTTTCCCTCGGGCCCGCAAGCGGCCCAACACTTCAAAACCGTCCATGCGAGGCAAGCCCACGTCCAGAATCGCGACGGCATATTCCTCACTGCTCAACGCCAAATCGGCGGCCACCCCATCGTGCAAAACGTCCACGGTCAAACCCATACTTTTGAGGGCTTGAGCCACGCTTTCGGCTAATTGCAGATGGTCTTCGACGAGAAGAACACGCATCGACTTCTCCAGATTCTTGGGCTTATAAGGCGCGGAGTTTACAGCCGCATCGTTGGCTGTGAAGCACAGAAAAAATCAACGACAGCTGAAAGGTTAGTGAAAGTTTCACCTTCTAGCATCGCGCTACGGTGGCTTATACCTGCCGCAAAACTGAAAAGCGCCTTGAAGCGTTTTCAAAGGTTTTATTAAAAAAATAATAACAACAACGGAGTATTTCATGACGCTGTCCTTGCAGACTCAGGCCGCCTCGCCTGCTCGTCCCCTTCGCCTAAACCCCTCCGCGCTTGCCAGCGCCGTTGCCCTTGCCGGTTTCAGCCCGCTCAGTTACGCCGATTTTATCGACGACAGCAGCGCCAGCCTGGAAACCCGCAACATGTACTTCAACCGCGACTTCCGCGACGGCACCAGCGCCCAGCAATCCAAGCGCGACGAGTGGGCCCAGGGCTTTATCCTCAACGTCCAGTCAGGCTACACAGCAGGCACCGTCGGGTTCGGCGTGGATGCCATTGGCATGTTGGGGATCAAGCTCGACTCAAGCCCGGATCGCACTGGCACCGGCCTACTACCGACCCACGACAATGGCCGCGCCGCCGACGAATATTCCAAGTGGGGCCTGACGGGCAAGATGAAAATCTCGGCCACCGAACTGAAAGTCGGCACGCTGATCCCTGAGCTGCAAACGTTGAAGCCCAATGACGGGCGCATCCTGCCGCAGACCTTTGAAGGCGGTATGCTCACCTCCAGAGAGTTCAAGAACCTGACTTTTACCGGCGGTCGTCTGGAGAAGGTCAAGGACCGCGATGACACCAGCAGCGAAGACATCGCGCTGAACAACAAGAACAAACGCTTCGCTGGCACGGTGACGGGTGATCACTTCGACATGGCCGGGTTTGATTACAAACTCACCGACAAAATCACTGCCAGCTATCACTTTGCTCAACTTGATCAGGTCTACGACCAGCATTTTGTCGGCCTTGTCGCCTCGCAACCCGTGGGCCCAGGCACCCTGGCCACTGATGTGCGTTTCGCGGTCAGCGGCGATCAGGGTTCGGCTCGCGGCGGTAACATCGACAACAAATCATTCAATGGCATCGTCAGCTACAGCCTCACTGGTCATAAGTTCAGCGCGGGCTATCAGCACATGTCCGGTGACAGCGCCTTCCCGTATGTGGATGGCAGCGATCCGTTCCTCATCAACTTCGTACAGATCGGTGATTTCGCCGAAGCCAACGAGCATTCCTGGCAAGCGCGTTACGACTATGACTTCGCCAAGCTGGGCGTCCCCGGCCTGACATTCATGAGCCGCTACGTCAGTGGTGACAACGCTAAAGTGGCGAGCCATGACGGCGAAGGCAAAGAGTGGGAACGCGACAGCGAAATCAAATACGTGGTACAGAGCGGCGCGCTGAAAAACGTCGCCGTGCGCCTGCGCAACGCCACGTACCGATCGAACTTCGCCCGGGACGCCGATGAAGTGCGCCTGCTCGTCAGTTACACGGTCGCGATCTGGTAATCGTTAGAACAGCTGGGCCCAAAATAACAACTCCCCTGGAGACAACCATGACTTTATCTTTGCGTCGTTTCGCCCTCGCCGCCAGCTGCATGCTAGTGGCTACCCAACTGCTCGCAGCTGAACCCAAGCGCCCGGAATGCATCGCTCCGGCCTCACCGGGGGGCGGATTTGACCTGACCTGCAAGCTGGCACAGAGCGCGCTGGTCAACGAAAAGCTGCTGAGCAAACCGATGCGCGTGACCTACATGCCCGGCGGTGTCGGCGCAGTGGCGTACAACGCAGTGGTTGCCCAGCGACCGGCCGACGCCGGCACGCTGGTGGCTTGGTCCAGCGGCTCGCTGCTGAACCTGGCACAGGGCAAGTTCGGCCGCTTCGATGAGAACGCCGTGCGCTGGCTCGCGGCGGTCGGCACCAGCTATGGCGCCATCGCCGTGAAAAGCGACTCGCCCTACAAGAACCTCAACGACCTGGTCGAAGCGCTGAAAAAAGACCCGAGCAAAGTGGTGATCGGCTCCGGGGGCACCGTCGGCAGCCAAGACTGGATGCAGACCGCCCTGATCGCCAAAGCCGCGGGCATCAACCCGCGTGACCTGCGTTATGTTGCCCTTGAAGGCGGCGGTGAAATCGCCACCGCGTTGCTCGGCGGGCACATTCAAGTAGGCAGCACCGACATCTCCGACTCCATGCCGCACATCCTTAGCGGAGACATGCGCTTGCTCGCCGTGTTCTCCGAAAAACGCCTGGACGAGCCGGAAATGAAAGACATTCCGACCGCCAAGGAACAAGGCTACGACATCGTCTGGCCGGTGGTACGCGGCTTCTACCTCGGGCCAAAAGTCAGCGACGAAGACTACGCCTGGTGGAAAGCGGCCTTCGACAAACTGCTGGCCTCCGATGACTTCGCCAAGCTACGTGACCAGCGCGAACTGTTTCCCTTTGCCATGACGGGCCCGGAACTGGACGCGTACGTGAAGAAGCAGGTCGCCGACTACAAGATCCTGTCCAAGGAATTCGGCCTGATTCAGTGATTGAACTCAATTGATATCAGTGGTTGCGTCGCCCATTCGAGGCGACGCGACACAGGAGTTACCCATGCTCTTACAACGAATTTTCGCCTCGGCGTTGCTGCTGGCGTGCGTCGGTCTTGCGCTCATGGCCTGGCCTTATCAGGCCGCATTTTCCTATGAACCTGTAGGACCTCGGGCGTTTCCCCTGCTGATGCTGGGGCTGATGGGCCTGGGCTTGCTGTACATGCTGTTTCGCCCGACACCCCTCGTCCACAGCGAAGAAGACCCTCAACTGGACCGCCCTACCCTGATCAAAATCGCCACTTGCACGGTTTTGCTCCTTATTTTCGCCGGCCTGTTCGAACCCTTGGGTTTCATCCTCAGCAGCATCCTGATCGGCATCCCCATGGCCCGTCTGTACGGCGGTCGCTGGAAGCTGAGCGTGGTGGTCGTGACCTTGATCAGCGTCGGCCTTTACCTGTTGTTCGATAAAGCCATGGACGTTCCGTTGCCGCTGGGCCTGCTCGACGTTCTGGAGAATTAATGTGGACACTTTTAGCTACCTGAGCCAAGGCTTCGGCGTTGCGCTGACCCCTTACAACTTGATCACCGCCCTGTGTGGCACCCTGATTGGCACCGTTGTCGGCTTACTGCCCGGCCTTGGCCCGATCAATGGCGTGGCGCTGTTGATCCCTATCGCGTTCGCCCTCGGGTTACCCCCGGAGTCGGCGTTGATCCTGCTGGCGGCGGTGTACCTGGGCTGCGAATACGGCGGACGGATCAGCTCGATCCTGCTGAACATTCCGGGCGAAGCGTCCACAGTGATGACCACTCTCGACGGTTACCCGATGGCTCGCCAGGGTCTGGCCGGTGTCGCCTTGTCGCTGTCGGCGTGGAGCTCGTTTATCGGTGCGTTCATTGCCACCTGCGGCATGGTGCTGTTCGCGCCCTTGCTGGCGAAGTGGGCGATTGCCTTCGGACCGGCGGAATATTTCGTACTGATGGTGTTCGCAATCGTCTGCCTCGGCGGCATGGCCGGTGATCGTCCACTGAAGACTTTTATCGCGGCGCTGATCGGGCTGTTTCTGTCCACGGTCGGCATCGACGCCAACAGCGGTGTGTACCGTTTCACCGGCGACAATATCCACCTGATTGACGGGATTCAGTTCGTGGTGTTGGTTCTGGGGCTGTTCTCGATCAGCGAAATTCTATTGCTGCTGGAAAAAACCCATCGCGGGCAAGAGGCGGTCAAAGCCACCGGCCGCATGATGTTCAACTTCAAAGAAGCCAGCTCGGTGTTCGTGGTGAACCTGCGTTGCGGTGTGCTCGGTTTCATCATGGGCGTGCTGCCGGGTGCTGGCGCGACACTGGCCAGCGCCGTGGCCTACATGACCGAGAAGCGTCTGGCGGGCAAGACCGGCAAATTCGGACAAGGTGACATACGCGGCCTCGCGGCCCCGGAAACCGCCATCGGCGGTGCGGCATGTGGCGCACTGGTGCCGATGCTGACCCTTGGTGTTCCGGGCTCGGGCACGACAGCAGTGATGATCGGCGCTTTGTCGCTGTACAACATCACGCCCGGCCCATTGCTGTTTCAACAGCAGCCCGACATCGTCTGGGGCCTGATCGCCTCATTGTTCGTCGCCAACGTCATGCTGGTGATCCTCAACATCCCGATGATCCGCATCTTCACCCGCATCCTCGCCGTGCCGAACTGGGCACTGGTGCCGGTGATCGCGATCATCACTGCGATTGGCGTCTACGCCGTGCATGCCACCACCTTCGACCTGTTCTTGATGGTTGGTATCGGTATCTTCGGCTACATCCTGCGCAAGATGGACTTTCCTCTGTCGCCGGTCCTGCTGGGCTTTATCCTCGGCGGCTTGATGGAACAGAACCTGCGCCGTGCCCTGTCGATCTCCAACGGTGCGCTGGAAATTCTTTGGTCCAGCCCGATTACCTTCGGGATATGGGTGCTGACGGCCATCATGCTACTGATGCCTGTCGTGCGGATCTGGCGCAAGCGCTCCCTGCAGCGTCGTGCCGTGGCCAATGTCTGATCGCTCCTTAAATACGTGGTGGGGAACCCCGCTGGTCGGCCTGCTGGGCGGTTACCTCGCCAGCCAGGTCGGCTGGCCGCTGCCGTGGATGGTGGGCTCGCTGCTGGCGATCATCCTGGTGCGCTGCCTGACGCCCTGGCAACTTGCGGAAATCCCCGGCGGCCGTAAAGGCGGGCAGTGGATTGTCGGGATTGGCATCGGCCTGCACTTCACGCCGGTTGTCATCGAACAGGTCATGTCGCATTTCGGCCTGATCTTCTTCGGAGCACTGGTCACCAGTGTTTCCAGCGTGGTCGGAGTCTGGCTGATGCGACGTAGCGGCGAAGATCGCGCAACGGCGTTCTTTTCCAGCATGCCGGGCGGCTCTGGCGAAATGGTCAACCTCGGGGCGCGCAACGGCGCAATCCTCAGCAGCGTCGCGGCGGGACAGAGTTTGCGAGTGTTGATGGTGGTGCTGTGCGTGCCCGCACTGTTCAAGTATCTGCTGGGCGACGGTGCGCCTGCATCGAATCCGGCAGCCGTTGACTGGTCCTGGCTGCTGGTGCTGTTTCCCGCAGGCGGACTGCTGGCGTGGCTCTGGCAACGGCTGAAGCAACCCAATCCATGGCTGTTCGGACCGCTATTGCTCAGTGCGGCCGCAAGCATCACTTGGGACTTGCACATCGGCTTACCCCAAGGCGGCAGCCAGATCGGCCAATGGCTGATCGGAAGCGGCCTGGGCTGCCATTTCAATCGCTCGTTCTTTCGGCGGGCCCCGTCGTTTATTGGCCGAACATTGCTGGGCACTGCACTGACCATGCTGATCGCCGCCCTCGCCGCTGGGTGCCTGAGTGCGCTGACCCATCTGGATCTGCGCTCATTGACCCTGGGCATGATGCCCGGCGGCATCGCCGAAATGAGCCTGACAGCGGAAGTCTCACAACTGTCGGTGCCGCTGGTCACGGCAATGCAGGTCATGCGCCTGCTGTTTGTACTGTTCCTCGCCGAGCCGCTGTTTCGGCACTGGGATAAGCGGGCTGAATAGAGACCGGGTTGACCCGTTCGCGAATGAGCTCGCTATTTTCTGTGGCAACGATTTCATTCGCGAAAATGGCAGGATGCACGCCGCTGCATTCAGGTCAAACCGGCGGCAATCTCCAGTCAATCGGTGTCAATCCGTTCTGTTGCAAGAACTTGTTGGCCCGGCCAAAGTGCCCGTTGCCGAGAAAGCCTTTGTAGGCGGACAGCGGCGAGGGGTGTACCGAGGTCAGTACCAGGTGTTTGCTGGCGTCGATCAGTTTCTGTTTGCTTTGGGCATGAGCACCCCACAGCATAAACACCAGATGCGGCTGGTGTTCACTGACAACCTCGATCACCTTATCGGTGAAGATCTGCCAGCCTTTTTTCGCATGTGAAGCGGCGTTCGCGCGCTCGACGGTCATGGTGGTGTTGAGCAGCAGCACGCCCTGATCGGCCCAGGACTGCAAGCAGCCGTGATTGGCGATGTCGATGTTCAGGTCACGCTTGAGCTCTTTATAGATATTGACCAGCGATGGCGGCGTTGGCACGCCTGGCTGCACCGAGAAGCACAAGCCATGGGCCTGACCTGGGCCGTGGTACGGATCCTGGCCAAGGATCACCACCTTGACCTTGTCCAGCGGCGTCGAGTTCAACGCATTGAAGATCATCGGGCCCGGTGGATAGATTTCCTTGCCTGCGGTGTGCTCCTGGCGCAAGAACTCACGCAGTTCGTTCATATACGGTTTTTCGAATTCCTCACGCAACGCGTGCTTCCAGCCGGATTCGAGTTTGATACGGTCATCGTTTGTCATGGCACACCTGCAAAAATCAATGCGCGGACACTAGGAAAGCTGGCCGCCGATGTCAATCGACCAATGTCATTGCACCACGCGGCCCCTGCCTCTTTCCTACACTCCCTGTAATCACCGTTTGCAACTTACCCCCGCATAGGGGTATCACAGACCCAATGGACAGTTGCCCCGCCCCCCGAGAGGTCATGATGAATCTGCAATTTGAAGAACTCCACGCCCAAGACGGCGCGCGCATTGGTGTTGCCAGCCTGGATGCGGAAAAGTCTCTGAATGCGTTGTCGCTGCCGATGATCCAGGCGCTGATGGATCGTCTTGAAAAATGGGCCGATGACCCGCAAATCGTTTGTGTACTGCTGCGCGGCAATGGCTCTAAATCTTTTTGTGCCGGCGGCGATGTACGAGCATTGGTCGACGCCTGCCGTGCCCATCCCGGCGAAGTCCCACCGCTGGCCGCGCATTTTTTCGCGGCGGAATACCGGCTCGATTACCGTCTGCACACGTACCCCAAACCCTTGATCTGCTGGGGCCATGGTTACGTGCTGGGTGGCGGCATGGGCTTGTTGCAAGGCGCAGGCATTCGCATCGTCACCCCGACCAGTCGCCTGGCAATGCCGGAAGTCAGTATCGGCTTATACCCTGATGTCGGCGCCAGTTGGTTCCTTTCCCGACTGCCCGGCAAACTGGGCCTGTTCCTCGGGCTGACCGGTTCACACATCAACGGGCGCGACGCGCTGGATCTGGACCTGGCCGACCGTTTTCTGCTGGATGAACAGCAAGAGGAATTGGTCGAGGGACTGCTGCAACTAAACTGGCAGGAACAAAGCCCGGTGCAACTCAATAGCCTGCTCAAGGCGCTGCAACAGGAAGCCATCGGGCAATTGCCTGATGCGCAATGGCTGCCGCGTCGAGCGCAGATCGATGAGTTGCTGGACGTCGCGACTCTGCCGTGCGCCTGGCGTGCCATCAGTCAATGGAACACGCACGGCGATGCCCTGCTCAGCCGTGCGGCAAAGAATCTGACTGAAGGTTGCCCACTGACTGCCCATCTGGTGTGGGAGCAGATCATCCGTGCCCGACATATGTCGCTGGCTCAGGTATTCCAGATGGAATACACCCTGAGCCTGAATTGCTGTCGTCATCCCGAGTTCAGCGAGGGCGTACGGGCGCGCCTGATCGATAAGGATCAAAAGCCTCATTGGCATTGGCAAGACGTCGCCAACATCCCGGACGCGGTGATCGATGCGCACTTCGCCAAGGTATGGGAAGGGCGGCACCCCCTGGCGGACCTTCTAGACTACTAGACACTTAAAGCAGGTGAAGCGCCGCCGCAGCGACGCTTCACCTGTTTCCACCCCGACCATCGCCGCCACGGCCGTCGCCTCCGCGATTGCCATGATCACCCCGGCCGCCTGAACCATTGTCATGACCGCGACTGCCACCACCGTGGCCACGGTCACCATCATTCCGGCCTTCATTCCAGGAAGGGTTGTAGTGTCCGCCACGACCCTCGTGGCCACCCTGATCACCGCGGTAGTAACCCCGCCCAGCGTAAGGCATAGGTCTCGGACCATAATCAGGCCGAGGGGCGTAATAAGGCGCCGGACGCGGCCCGTAATAGCGGGGAGGCGCTACGTAATAGCTCGGACGGTAGGACCGGTCATAACTGCCGTAGTAAGCGCCACCGTAAACCGGCTGTGTGTAGACATCGGATTCGTAATAACCGGGACCTGCATAACAACCAGCAAGGATTAAACCAAGCACAACTATAAGCAAGGGTCGTCGATACATGGCGGCCTCCTGGACCGCTAGAGAGCTCAAACCAGCGACGCTGGTCGGCATCGGTCAAAACCGCTGACTGACGAAAAATCAGACCGCAAATAATCCACCGAGTGCCCTGCCCCAAAAACTATATCCCACTCAAGATGCGCCCCAAACAGGTGCGTACACGCACCACGCTAAAGCACCCACTTCCGTTTTCACTCCCCCCTCAACTGCGAAACCCAACTGTCGCAAGGCGTGGCCAGACTTGGCACGCCTCTCGCTTATGACTTGATGTGCAGGAGTCAAAACAGGTTCGCGGCACCACAATTTGCAATAGCTGACTAGGGTTCCGATTCGCTTGGCGCGAGTGGCTGGTCCGAGAGTTGGCGACCTCCAGTAGAGGTTACACGGCGGGATAAAAGCCCGGGAGACAGGACACCAGTGGTGTCGCGTGACTCCTGACCGCTCGTTTTTTTCCTACTGGAGGTTCTTATATGCAGAGCAACATTAAAAAGCCCCGTCTGTTCGCCATGCTCGCCGCTGGCCTCGTCGCCGCTGGCCTCGTCGCGGCATTGAGCCTCTCGGCACACGCTGCCCCGAAAGAACACTTCAACGTTTGCTGGACCATCTATGCCGGCTGGATGCCCTGGGAATACGCAGGCACCCAAGGCATCGTCGACAAATGGGCGAAGAAATACGGCATCACCATTGATGTCACCCAGATCAACGACTACGTCGAATCGATCAACCAATACACCGCTGGCCAATTCGATGGCTGCTCCATGACCAACATGGATGCGCTGACTATTCCGGCCGCAGGTGGCGTCGACAGCACCGCGCTGATCGTCAGCGATTTCTCCAACGGCAACGACGGCATCGTGATCAAGGGTGAAGGCAAGAAAGTCGCCGACCTCAAAGGCATGAAGGTCAATCTGGTCGAGCTGTCGGTTTCTCACTACTTGCTGGCCCGTGCCCTGGACAGCGCTGACCTTACCGAGAAAGACCTTAAGGTCGTCAACACCTCGGATGCCGACATTTCTGCGGCGTTCAATACCAATGACGTCAAAGCAGTGACCACCTGGAACCCGATGCTTTCGGACATCAAGGCCAAGCCCGCCGTGACCGAAGTGTTCGATTCGAGCAAGATCCCTGGCGAAATCATGGACATGATGGTGGTCAACACCCAGACCCTGAAAGACAACCCGGCACTGGGCAAGGCCCTGACCGGCGCCTGGTTCGAAGTGGTCGCACTGATGAACAGCAAGTCCGCCGCAAGCACCGCCGCGCTGGAGCACATGGCCAAAGCCTCGGGCACCGACCTGGCTGGCTTCCAGTCGCAGCTGAACACCACCAAGCTGTTCGCGACCCCCAAGGAAGCGCTCGACTTCGCCACCAGCGCTCAACTGCCACAGACCATGCGCAAGGTCGCTGAGTTCTCCTTTCAACATGGGCTGCTTGGTGAGGGCGCCAAGGACACCAGTGCAATCGGCATGTCTTTCGCCAACGGCGTGACCAGCGGCGACAAGACCAACCTCAAGCTGCGCTTCGACCCGAGCTACGTACAGATGGCTGCCGAAGGCAAATTGTAATCGCGTCCCAGCCCAAAGGTTATTGCCATGCGCTTGATAAACCGCCGCCCGGATCGCGCCAGCCGTCTGATTTTGGTGATCCTGCCGTTCGCCCTGTTGCTGTTCGCCTATTTCATGGGCTCGGCGACTCGGCTGACGGAAAACCCCAACGACAAACTGCTGCCCAGTGCGGTGCAGATGACCGATGCGGTCAAGCGCATGGCCTTTACCGAAGACCAACGCAGCGGTGGTTATCTGCTGTGGCAAGACACTGCCTCCAGCCTGCAACGCTTGGCGATTGGTCTTGGCATCAGCGCCCTGCTCGGCCTGTGCCTGGGTATCGCGTCGGGGAGTCTGCCGCTGTTCGGCGCACCGTTGTCGCCGCTGCTGACGGTGTTGTCGATGGTCCCGCCGCTGGCGATTCTGCCGATCCTGTTCATCGTGTTTGGCTTGGGTGAGCTGTCGAAAGTCATGCTGATTGTGATTGGCATTACACCGATCCTGGCGCGGGATCTGGAGCAGCGCGCCCGGGAGATTCCGGTCGAGCTGCTGATCAAGGCGCAGACCCTCGGCGCCTCGACCTGGACCTTGGTCCTGCGGGTGATCCTGCCGCAACTGCTGCCACGCCTGCTGATTGCCTTGCGTCTGGTGCTGGGTTCGGCTTGGTTGTTCCTGATCGCGGCCGAAGCCATTGCCTCCACCGACGGCTTGGGGTATCGGATTTTTCTGGTACGACGCTACCTGGCCATGGACGTGATCCTGCCCTACGTGGTCTGGATCACCCTGCTCGCCTGGCTGATGGATTGGGGGCTCAAGGCCCTGACCCGGCGTGCATTCCCCTGGTATGAAGGGGCACGCGGATGAGCTTTATTTCGGTGAAAAACGTCTGGCAACAGTACGACGATCAAGTGGTGCTCGAAGGCCTGAACCTGAGCGTCAACGAAGGTGAGTTCTGCACCTTGGTCGGCGCCTCGGGCTGCGGCAAATCCACTTTCTTGCGCTTGCTGCTCGGCCAGGAAGTGCCCAGTCGCGGCCAGATCCATCTCGACGGCAAGCCGCTGGCTGGCGAACCGGACGCCAGCCGTGGCGTGGTGTTTCAGCGCTACTCAGTGTTTCCGCATCTGTCAGTGCTGGACAACGTTGCTCTGGGTCTGGAATTGCCACGCTCGCCACTGCTTGGACGCCTGTTCGGCACGGCCAAACGCGAGGCTCGGGAACAGGCCGCGGCCCTGCTGAGCAAAGTGGGCCTGGCCCATGCGCAGGACAAGTACCCGACGCAATTGTCGGGCGGCATGCAGCAACGGCTGGCCATCGCTCAAGCGCTGATCATGAAACCGCGCGTGTTGCTGCTGGACGAGCCCTTCGGCGCGCTCGATCCGGGTATCCGCAAGGACATGCATGTCTTGTTGCTGGAGCTGTGGCGCGAGACTCGCCTGACTGTGTTCATGGTCACCCACGACCTGTCCGAGGGTTTCAACCTCGGCACCCGTCTGCTGGTGTTCGACAAGGTTCGCCATGACCCCCATGCGCCCGGCGCTTATGGCGCCCGCATCACCTACGACATTCCCTTGAACAGCGATCGCCGCGCCGCACGCGCCGCCATTGATTCGCTGCAAACGGTTTAGAGGATCTTTTTTATGAACGCGCACATGACCGACTCAACATCCCTGTTCCCCGTCTTTGCTGAAGAAATCCTGCCCGGCGGCGGCCACCGTTCGTTCGTGCTCAAGCGCGGCCAACTGCTGCGCCTGACCGACGTCCGTGGCGGCGCCAACGTCAGCCTGACCCTGCTTAACGCCAACGAGAAAACCGAACGGCTGAACCTGCCGGACAGCCTCAAATGCCAACACACCGCAAAACTGACCACCGGCCACTGCCTGTACTCGGACATGGGCCGGGTGCTGGCAGCGATCACGGCGGACACCTGCGGCTGGAGCGACAGCTTCGGTGGGGTGCTGTGCGCTGAAGAGGTCGCGGAAAAATATGGCCAAGGCCGCTATCAGGAACTGCGCAACGGCTTCTTTCGCAACGGCACCGATAACCTGCTGGTGGAACTGGGTAAATGGGGCCTGGGCCTGTCCGACCTGCTGATGACCCTGAACCTGTTCAGCAAAGTCCGGGTCGACGAAGACGGACACTTTCACTTCGTTGCGAACAACTCCAAAGCCGGTGACTACATCGAGCTGTATGCGCCGATGGACACCCTGGTGGTGCTGACCGCCCTGCAGCACCCGATGGACCCTGATCCACAGTACGCCCCCAAACCGCTCAAGCTCGGCTGGATGAACGCCGATCCCAGCATCGCCGAGTACTGCCGTACCTCGCGCCCGGAAAACGAGCGCGGTTTTATCAACACTGATCGCCTGTTCGCCTGAGGATCGCTGCCATGACCACACTCTCCAAACAGCCGGAAGCGGCGATCTACAACGCGACCATCCCCGCAGGCGAGCCCTGGCTGAGCGAAGTCAAGGCCGGACAAACCCTGCGCATCCTCGACCTGGAAGGCAATCAAGCAGTCGATACGCTGTTCTACTGCCTGGCCAACCCCCGCGAACGGTATGACGTGCAGCGTACCTTGCGGCGGCAGAACAGCGTGTACCTGACCACCGGCAGCGTGCTGTATTCCAACCTCGGCAAACCGATGCTGACCATCGTCGAAGACACCTGCGGACGCCATGACACCCTCGGCGGCGCTTGCGCGCAGGAGAGCAACACCGTGCGCTACTCTCTGGAAAAACGTCACATGCACAGTTGCCGCGACAACTACCTGCGCGCCTGTGCCCATGACGGTCGCCTGAGCAAAGGTGACATCGGCCCGAACATCAATTTCTTCATGAACGTGCCGGTCACCGCAGACGGCGGCCTGACCTTCGAAGATGGCATCTCGGCGCCCGGTAAATACGTCGAACTGCGCGCGGAAATGGACGTGATCGTGCTGATTTCCAACTGCCCGCAACTGAACAACCCGTGCAACGCCTACAACCCGACACCTGCGCAGTTGCTGATATGGAACTGAATCTTTTGAAGCTACGCAGCTGGTTATTCAGCCTGTGCCAAAGCCGCTCCGGGCAGTGCGTGGCGTCAAAGCGCCAGCCTCCCCTGTAAGAGCACCAGGTTTCGCCATCGGGGACGGCCTCGAGGCACTACGAAAACAGCGGGACGGCCCGCTTCCCGGCAAGAAACCGATCAGCCATCGGTTTCTGGGGTTTATGCCATGTTCAAGACACTGCTGATCGCCAACCGTGGCGCCATTGCCTGCCGCATCCTGCGTACCTTGCGCGCCTTGCAGGTCAAGGGCGTGGCGGTCTATTCCGAAGCCGATGCCGCCAGCCTGCATATTCTTCAAGCCGATGAAGCCCATAGCCTGGGTGAAGGTGGCGCAGCCGGGACCTATTTGGCGGTGGATAAAATACTCGCCATCGCCAAAGCCAGCGGCGCCACGGCGATCCATCCCGGTTACGGCTTCCTCTCCGAAAACGCCGCGTTCGCCCAAGCCTGCGAAGACGCTGGCATCGCCTTCGTCGGCCCGACACCCGACCAGCTTCGGGTGTTCGGCCTCAAACACACGGCACGCGCACTGGCCAAGCAACACGGCGTGCCGATGCTTGAGGGCACCGAACTGCTCGACAGCCTCGACGACGCCCTCAACGCGGGCGAACAGATCGGCTACCCGGTGATGCTGAAAAGCACAGCAGGCGGTGGCGGGATAGGCATGCGCGTGTGCCGCAGTGCGCTCGAACTGAGCGAATCGTTCGACGCGGTGAAACGTCTGGGACAGAACAACTTCAGCGACGCTGGCGTCTTTATCGAGAAGTACATCCAGCGCGCCCGGCACTTGGAAGTACAGGTGTTCGGCGACGGCCAGGGCGACGTTATCGCCCTCGGTGTGCGTGATTGCTCGGTACAACGGCGCAACCAGAAAGTCCTCGAAGAAACCCCGGCGCCGAACCTGCCAGACGGCATGGCCGACGAACTGTGTGCGGCAGCGATCAAGCTGGCCAAAGCGGTCAATTACCGCAGCGCCGGGACCGTGGAGTTCGTGTTCGACAGCGAGGACCAGCGTTTCTATTTCCTCGAAGTGAACACCCGCTTGCAGGTCGAGCACGGGGTCACTGAACAAGTGTGGGGCGTCGATCTGGTCAGCTGGATGGTCCAGCTGGCAGCGGGTGATCTACCGCCACTCAGTCAGTTGCGCACGGGCTTGCAGGCGAACGGTCATGCGATTCAGGCGCGGCTGTATGCCGAAGACCCGGGCCGGGATTTCCAGCCCTGCCCCGGCTTGCTGACTGCGGTGAATTTCCCGACCGCCGATGGCAAGACCTTGCGCATCGACACCTGGGTCGAAGCCGGTTGCGAGATCCCGCCGTTCTTCGACCCCATGATTGCCAAGCTGATCAGTTGGGCGCCAACCCGTGAGCAGGCCAGCGCCGGACTTGCTCAAGCGCTGAGCAACAGCCACCTGTATGGCGTGGAAACCAACCGCGATTACCTGCGGCAGATTCTGCTCGACGCGCCCTTTGCCAGTGGCCAGCCATGGACTCGCTGCCTGGAAGGTCTGGTGTATCGCGCCAATACCTTTGAAGTGCTGAGTGGCGGTACCCAGACCAGCGTGCAGGACTATCCCGGGCGTCTCGGTTACTGGGCGGTCGGTGTGCCGCCGTCCGGGCCAATGGACAGTCGCGCACTGCGTCTGGGCAACCGCCTGCTGGGCAACGCCGAAGGCTGTGCCGCGCTGGAAATCACCATGAGCGGCCCGCTGCTGCGCTTCAACACCGACGCCGTGGTTGCCATCACCGGCGCGCCGATTCCGCTGACACTGGACGGTCAGCCCCAGGCGCTGAATACCGCGTTGCTGGTACCCGCCGGTTCAACCCTGGCGCTGGGCACCATCGCGGGCGCCGGTGCACGAAGCTACCTCTGTGTGCGCGGCGGGTTGGAGCTGCCGGACTATCTGGGCAGCAAAAGCACGTTCACCCTGGGTCAATTTGGCGGGCATGGCGGCCGCGCTTTGCGGGCTGGCGACGTGCTGCACACTCCAGCCCTGAGTGACCGCAGCATCGGTCAGCGCGTACTGGACGACCAGCTTCACGCCTTGCCTGCCGTGCGTCAGATCCGGGTCATTTACGGCCCGCATGGCGCGCCGGAATATTTCACCGAGCGCTACATCGAGACCTTCTTCGCCACCCAATGGGAAGTGCATTTCAATTCCAGCCGTACCGGCGTCCGCCTGATTGGTCCCAAGCCGGAATGGGTCCGTGCCGACGGTGGCGAAGCGGGCTTGCACCCCTCGAACATCCACGACAACCCGTACGCCATCGGCGCCGTGGATTTCACTGGCGACATGCCGGTCATCCTTGGCCCGGATGGCCCGAGCCTGGGCGGTTTCGTCTGCCCGGTGACCATCATCGAAGCTGACCTCTGGCAACTGGGGCAACTCAAGGCCGGCGACAAAGTGCAGTTCCATCCGGTCAGTATCGATGCTGCACGCGCGATCTTCTGCATGAGCGAACGTGCTCACGAGGAAAGCGACGCGGTGCCAGATCTGGCCTCATCGCGAATGAGCTCGCTAGCACAAGGGTTAATTTCACCTGTTGTATTGGACATCGGCCAGGACGACACACGGCTGATGGCGCGTCTGTCTGGCGACACTCATTTGCTCCTGGAAATCGGCGCACCCGAGCTGGACCTGGTACTGCGCTTTCGCGGTCATGCGCTGATGCAGGCCCTCGAAGCCAAAGCGCTACAGGGCGTGATCGACCTGACGCCGGGCATTCGTTCCCTGCAAGTGCATTACCAGCCCGAACAACTGCCGCTTGCGGATTTACTGGATATCGTCGTCGGCGAATGGGACGCCGTGTGCGCCGCCAAAGACCTGCAAGTGCCGTCGCGAATCGTGCACTTGCCGCTGTCCTGGGATGACCCGGCGTGCCAGTTGGCCATCGAGAAATACATGACTACCGTGCGCAAGGACGCCCCGTGGTGCCCAAGCAACCTGGAGTTCATCCGCCGCATCAACGACCTGCCCAACCTCGACCAAGTGCAGCGCACGGTGTTCGACGCCAGCTACTTGGTGATGGGCCTGGGCGACGTGTACCTCGGCGCGCCTGTCGCCACCCCGCTCGACCCACGGCACCGGCTGGTGACGACCAAGTACAACCCGGCACGGACCTGGACGGCAGAGAACTCGGTCGGCATCGGTGGCGCCTATATGTGCGTGTACGGCATGGAAGGCCCTGGTGGTTATCAGTTTGTCGGGCGCACGTTGCAGATGTGGAACCGCTACCGCGAAGTCGCGGCGTTCGATGGCAAACCGTGGCTGCTGCGCTTCTTCGATCAGATTCGTTTTTACCCGGTCAGCGCCGAAGAGCTGCTGCGCATCCGCCGCGATTTTCCCTTGGGCCGGTACCCGCTAAGCATCGAGCACAGCACCTTGAACCTGGCTGACTATCAGGCTTTTCTCGCCCGTGAAGCCGAGGGTATCGCCGCATTTCGTGCTCAGCAGCAAGGGGCCTTCAACGCCGAACGCGAACGTTGGATCGCCAGCGGTCAGGCACATTTTGAAAGCGACGAAGCCGCTATCCCAGCCACCGACGACGCCCCTCTTGACGCAGGCCAGCACGGCATCGACAGCCATATCGCCGGCAACCTGTGGCAGGTGCAGGTCGAGGTCGGCCATCGGGTTGAAGTGGGCGATGTGCTGGTGATTCTGGAGTCGATGAAGATGGAAATTCCGCTACTGGCAAGCCTGGCCGGCACCGTGCTTGAAGTGCGGGTGCAGCCCGGCTCGGCGGTGCGCGCCGGGCAGCGGGTCGTGGTACTTGAAGCTGACTGAACTTACTTATTTTTTTGACGGAATTACGCCATGAGCCATGACCTGCATTCAAGCGACCTGCGCCTCGACAGCGTTCGCGCCGCGTATCAAGACGGTCGCCAGACACCTCGGCAACTGATCCTCGCCCTGCGCGAAAAAGCCGCTGCGTTGAACCCGGACTATCACCTGTTCATCCATCTGCTGAGTGCTACCGAGCTGGAACCCTATCTGGCCGCGCTGGAAAACAGCGACCTCAACGACCTGCCGCTGTATGGCGTGCCGTTCGCGATCAAAGACAACATCGACCTGGCCGGCATCCCCACGACCGCCGCCTGCCCGGCATTCGCCTATACCCCGGAGCGCTCGGCGACCATCGTCGAGCAGTTGATCGGCCTCGGCGCAATTCCGTTGGGCAAAACCAACCTCGACCAGTTTGCCACCGGGCTGAATGGCAGCCGCTCCCCCTATGGGGCCTGCCCGAACAGTGTGCTGGCCGAGTACCCGTCAGGCGGCTCCAGCGCAGGATCATCGTTGGCCGTGGCGCTCGGCGTCGCCAGCTTCGCCCTCGGCACCGACACCGCCGGGTCCGGCCGAGTGCCCGCAGCACTGAACAATCTGGTGGGACTCAAGGCCAGTAAGGGCCTGATCTCCACTGCCGGGGTGGTGCCCGCCTGCCGCACCCTTGATTGCGTGACCACTTTCACCGCCACCGCGCGCGAAGCCAGCCAGTTGCTCGGTCTGGTAGCCCGACTCGATTCGCGTGACGAATACAGCCGCAGCAACCCGCTGTGGAACGACGCCTCTGCGTTCGGTGCGCCCCGCCCGTTTCGTTTCGGCGTACCCCGTGCGCAGGACCTGGCGTTCTTCGGCTGCGAGCAAGGGCCCCTGCTGTTCGGCGATGCCATCGACCGTCTGACCGCGATGGGCGGCGAAGCAGTGACGCTGGACCTGTCACCCTTCCTCGAAGCTGCGCGCCTGCTGTATGACGGCCCATGGGTTGCCGAACGCTACAGCGTTGCGGGCGAACTGATGGAGCACAACCCAGAAGCGGTATTGCCGGTGATCCGCGCAGTACTGTCGAAAGCACCGGCCGTGACCGGCGTGCAAACGTTCCGTGCGCACTACCGCCTGCAAGCGCTCAAAGCCCTGTGCGACAAAGCCCTTGAAGGTCTCGACTGCGTAGTGACGCCCTCCATCGGTCGCCCGGTGACCCTCGCCGAACTGGAGGCTGAACCGGTGCTGCGCAACTCGGAATTGGGTTACTACACCAATTTCATGAACCTGCTGGACTACGCCGCCGTCGCCGTGCCGAGTGCCTTCATGGACAACGGCCTGCCGTGGGGCGTGACCCTGTTCGGTCGGGTCTTCACTGATCACTATCTGCTCAGCCTGGCCGACGCCCTGCAACGCCATACCGGCCTGCCGGTGATCGGCGGCCACGCACCCAACCTGTCAGCACCGACCACTGTCGCCCGCAACGACATGGCACGCTTAGTGGTGTGCGGCGCGCACCTGGATGGCCTGGCGCTGAACTGGCAACTCAAGCAGCGCGGTGGCCGCTTGCTGGAGGTCACCCAAAGCTCGGCGGATTACCAGCTCTACGCATTGGCCGGTGGACCACCGTTTCGGCCCGGCATGCTGCGGGTCGCGCAAGGCGGCGTAGCGATTGCCGTGGAAGTCTGGGAACTGCCAAGCCGCGAACTGGGGTCATTCCTCACCGGCATTCCGGCACCCTTGGGCCTGGGCAAGGTTCAGTTGGCCGACGGACGCTGGGAAAGCGGTTTCATCTGCGAACCTTATGGCCTGGAGGGCGCGACAGATATCAGTCACCTAGGCGGATGGCGCGCCTATTTGAGTGCCTGACCCAACCGTTAAGTAGCCCGACGACGAACGTGGCTGCGCACGTTTCAGTGCGCAGCCACAGCGTCCTGCATACCCCTGTTTACCCGCACCTCGTCGTTACATAGATGTACGACATGAAGAGATCCCTGATGACACAGTGACGCGCCCCTCATCACGTTCAGCCATCCACATGAATGACAACGAAAACTCAGTCCCCCCTGCTCCAGCACGCACTGCACCCGCCCCAACATACAGCCTCGAACACCCCGCACTTACGCACCTGACCGGCAACCACAGTGAACAGAGCGATACCCTACCTTCCTCTGGAGCCTTTGCGCTGTCGCCGTTTTATTACGCAACGCCCGACGATCATCTGGAGGGACTGTCGCAGGAACCGCCACCCGCCACAGCGCTAAACCACAAACAACTCGCCACGCTCAGAAAGAGCCGCGCCGCCAGACTGCTCGCCATGTCGCCCTTGAGTTTGAAAGCCTGGCAGATGGACATGGACTGCCCGGCGGGAGTGCACGCCTATGTCAACGAACAACTGACTCGGCTTTTATTTGAGCAGACCGGTAAGCCCTCCCTGCCGGACCATATTTACATGAACTTCACGACCGATACGCGTCCGGCCGTCTTTGTCGATGGGCAAGAACTTTACACGCGGCGTCTGTCCCTCACCGACGTGGCGGTTACCTCTTTCGATGCAGCCAGTTTTTATGCCCTGATGCAGAGCGCTGAACCTGAGCGCCTGTTTGATGAGGCAACACCTTCGCTGAGCACAACCCTGGTCCTCACGCTGATCGACAAGGCGGACTGGCCTCGACACTACGAGACCCTACTTGCCGTCTTCTGGGCCAGGCATGAACTGACGTATCGCACCCTCGCCAAACTTTCATTTCTCGACACGCTGGGCCGGTACCACACGCGTAAAATGATCAGCCTGGACGGTTATAACCTGACGCTTGAAGCCATGGGACTCGACCGGTTCCCCACCACCGTTGAAACCCTGGAAACATCAGCCAAAGGCGAGCGCACGGTCGTCCGTGTAGTGCTGCTGAATGACCAAATCCTGCCGGGCATCTTTCAGCTGACCTCAAAAAATACATCGCACAGTTTTATTCACATCACCGGTCAAAAACCTGCCGTTTTCGAATACATCAGCGACAACCCTGAGTTAATGAGGCAAAAACTCCTCGACGCGTTGAACACGTCGCCCTGGCTCGCGTCGTATCTGGACGCTGCCGACAAACAAGGGAACTCGCCCTTCACTCTCGATATAAAAACTCTCGATGAGGATATTTTTTCCGCGCTCACCCGCGCCCAGAAAGCGTTTTCATTCGAGCAGCACTCACAACACACCCATACGGACGCCTTGTTCATGCTGGTCGAACGCGGCCTGACCCTGGTGAGCGTTCTTGATCGCTGGGAACTTCAGCCGGATATCGTGAAGCGGATACCCAACCCACTGATGGCCGCCAACCGACTGATGCGCGGCTACCTGAAAAACGACCATCAACTGGATGTGAATCCAGATCATGTTTTCATTCGCTATGTTCGAGGCACATCGACCACCCCATTGGGTAGCGCCCACTCGCCCATCACGTATGTTCAACCCCCCGACGAAACCCCGATCAGCCTGAGCAACGCCCTGTTGAGTAACTACCGGGTCGAGCGGCCGGTGGGTTATATCGATAACGGCGCCCGTACGACGGTTTACACCGACCCCACAGGCAAGGGGCAATGGTCCGAAGGCGCTGCGCTTGAGATATCCCCGGAGGTCATCGAAAGCCACATCAGGAGCATTAACTTTCTTGACCTGATGTCGAAACAACTCAACCGGTTTTGGGAGAAGCAGGGAACTGCTATCGAGCAGTCGTTCAAGACAACCTTTATGGCGCAGGCAGTGATCAGCCTCAAACAGAAACAGTTAACACGCGCTGGATTCGATCTCATCGTCGAAATGCTGGACACGACGTCTACCAGCATCCGCTGCAAAGCGTTGGGTTTTTACCTGAAACCCTCGCTGATAGAAGGCACGCAATGCCAACCCTGTGCCGGTCTGCTGGTATTCACCCACGCCGACACACCCTTGACGGTGCTGTACCAGGCCGGTCAGTCGGTGGCATTTATCGAATTCAGTCGCGACATCGAACTTACCCGTTATATACAAACCGCCGCCAAGGATAAGCAGTGGCAACGCATGCTGTTGAGCTATATACCGGTCAGACTCCACGAGAAGTTTATGTATCTTCTTGATGTTTGGAGCGGTAACAGCATCCCCGACCCGGCTTCCTCCCTGCTTCGGCCCTGGACAGACGTGGTTTACGCCAACGACCTGCATAAAGCCAAAGCCCGAGCCCTCTGCGAGCAGCCCATTACTTCGTCGCCGTTCGTCTTCATGCGCGAGACGCTTGAGCGCAACTATCAAGATGATGCGAATGAACACATCGTGACCTCGAAAGAAGTTTCGCTGCGCTATTGGACGCGTCAGCTCAACCACCTACAGCTGTTGCTGGCGCCCATGTCGCTGCTGCTGACGCCCGTGGCGCTGGCCTCTCTTGCGACTCACGCCGGGTCCATCTACCTGGGCATCGCGACAGCAGCATTACCGGGAAACCGGAACACCGAAAAAACCCAGACAGCGCTCAACGTGCTGTCTTTAGGGCTGTTGCAGCTGGCGCCCTACACCCCCCGATTGCTGCGTTTGTTCAACACATTCAACGTTCTGGGGAAAACAGCCATAGCGGGGGCTAGCGCTACGTCCGCCGCCACAAAAAGCTTCGGCTCCTGGCTTGGCCGATCAATGAATGCCCGTAAAACCCGCCTGGAAACATTTTTCAATACCAACAGCCTGCTCAAGACCTGGAACATTCCCGGTCATAGCACCTTCGGCACCTTACCCGTCAAAGTATGGAAGCTTGGTCGAAAATTCCTGCTCTGGACCTCGGACAAGGCTCAAGCCAGAACCCTGGTTGTAAGTACACACGGGCATTACTTGCCGTGGACTAACACTGCACGGATCCCCAATGGCACCGAACTTAGAACCTACGCACCCCATGGTTATGAGCTGGTCGACCCAACGCTTCACCGAGTCGTGAGCCAGAGGGTCAAACCGTTTTCTATTTTAAATAACGCAAACAACAGCCTCGCGCGTCCTCCAGGCCCGCTGCCGCCGTATGCCATCACCGATAAGGTGCTGGCCGGAACATCCCTTCCGGGCAATATCAAGAATTATTCGCTGATGAAATTCCAGAGTACTCGCGGCGAGACGTATCAAGAAATCAGTCACGTGGTGCGTCATTCGAACCTGTCGCCTTTAAACGGTCTTCCCGCTACGCCCATGGACGTACTGACTGTCAGAAATCGCCTCGGCATGACTTATCCGAACCTGCAGGATCTTTTCAAATCATTGTCTGAACAGGGTATCCACTACGACAAAATTTTATTGGTGCACTGCCGTTGTTCTGCCATCAACTCTTTGATAGGCCGCTCACCCGCGTATATAGCACCGACCGCGAACATGCCGATTACACCGTGAACCTGAATCGGCCATAGCGCAGAACAGTAGCAACACGCTAGCATGCGACCTCTATTGATCTTCTCCTCACCGGACTCGTCATGCCACTTCGCTCTCCACTCAATTCCCAGCGTTCGTTGATCCTGACGTTGGTGGTCCTGCTGGGGAGCGGTTTTCTGGCGACATCTCTGCTCAGTTATTACGCCTCGCGGGCGTCGATTCGCGACAGCATCGTCAACACCGAACTGCCGTTGACCTCGGACACGGTGTATTCGGAGATCCAGAAAGACCTGGTCCGGCCGATCCTGATCTCATCAATGATGGCTCGTGACACCTTCATGCGTGACTGGGTGGTGGCTGGCGAGCACGACCCGGAACAAATGACCCGTTACCTCAACGAAGTCATGAGTCACTACAGTGCCTATACGGCCTTTTTTGTCTCCAATACCAGCCTCAAGTATTACCAGGCCAAAGGCGTCTTAAAGAAAATCGACGCCAATGAGCCACGCGACATCTGGTACTACCGGGTACGCGACATGGCTGCGCCCTACGAAATCAACGTCGATCCAGACATGGCCAACAAGGACAACCTGACCTTCTTCATCAACTACAAGGTGTTCGATTACAAAGACAACTTCATCGGCGCCACGGGTGTGGGCCTGACCGTGGATGCGGTGATCAAGCTAATCGATCGTTATCAGCAGCGGTATCAACGGAGCGTGTATTTCGTCGACGCCTTCGGCCGGATTGTGCTCACGGGCGCTCAAGGTGGACCACTGGGAGCCGTCATCGGCCAGTCCCTCAAGGACATGCCGGGCCTGAACGACTTGCACGACAAACTGCCGAGGCCACAGACCGGCAGTTTCGAATACCAGACGCAAGGCCAGAACCATTTTCTCAACGTGCGCTTCATCCCAGAACTGAACTGGTACCTGTTCGTCGACAAACAGGAAGACGGCGCCCTCACCGATATCCGCCAGTCGCTGTACCTGAACCTGTTCATCTGCCTGGTGGTGACACTGGTGGTCATGTTCTTGCTGCACCGGGCCATCGGCCGCTATCAGCGTAAGATCGAAGCCCAGGCCACCCTCGACAGCCTCACGGGCCTGCCCAATCGCCGCGGCTTCGATTTGATGGCGCTCAAGGCCATGCAGGAAGCGCAACGCGAGCCCAAGCCCTTGGCGGCGCTACTGATCGACATCGACCATTTCAAGCGTCTCAATGACGACCATGGCCATCTGGCGGGCGATGAAGTGCTCGTAGGCTTCGCTCAGGACCTGCAAAGCTGCCTGCGTCAGTCGGATATCATTTGTCGCTGGGGCGGCGAAGAGTTCATCATCCTGCTCAAGGACACCAACAGCGCCAGCGCTCAGCAAGTCGCGGAAAAAATCCGTCTGCTGGCAGAGCAGCACTCCTACACCTTTTCCGCCACGTCGTTGCAGATCACCGTCAGCGTTGGCCTGACTGAACTGCAGCCTGACGACACCCTGCACAGCCTGATTGCCCGCGCCGACCACGCGTTGTATCGCGCCAAACACACTGGGCGCAATCGGGTGTGCATGGAGAGGGCCCGGTCTCAGTTTGAATAGGCGCGCCATGCACAGCCAGACGATGGAAAAAAGCTCAATCGATCCTGACCGCTGCCCGGTCTGCGGCGCCAGCAACCGCTGCACCCTCGCCGACCCACGTACGGCGACGCAACCCTGCTGGTGCTTTTCAGTCAGTATCGACCCGACGGTACTCCAAGCGCTGCCGCTGGAAGTGCGCAATGCTGCCTGCCTGTGCCCGCGTTGCGCGCAGATCGAAACCGACGTTCAGTCGAAGCCCAACAACTAGATCGCGTACCATGCCCGCCCCTTTCCCGGTCGTCTGTCACTGCCATGCGTCTTGATCGATTCCTCAGCAACCTGCCGCGCTTCAGCCGCAAAGATGTGCGATTTGCGTTGGTGGCCAAGCGCATCAAGGTCGACGGTCAGACCGTCAGCGACCCCCTTCACGAGGTGCGTGAGTTCACCCGTGTGGAATGCGACGACGACGTATTGCAAGCCGGCAAACCGGCACGCTATTTCATGCTGCACAAACCACCGGGCTGCGTCAGCGCGACGCTCGACCCACAGCATCCAACGGTGCTCGACTTGCTGGATGAGCCGGACAAAGAAGACCTGCACATCGCCGGTCGACTTGATTTCAACACCACGGGCCTGATGCTGATCACCAATGACGGTGTGTGGTCGCGACGATTGACCCAGCCGCAGACCAAGCTGGCAAAAATTTACTACGTAGAAACCGAGCAAACGATCAGCGACGACTACGTACAAAAATTCGCTGAAGGGTTTTATTTCGCGTTTGAAGACCTCACCACTCAGCCCGCCGAACTGACCCTGTTGGGGCCTCACTGCGCGCGGCTGAGCATCGTCGAGGGCCGCTACCATCAGGTCAAACGCATGTTCGGCCACTTCAACAATAAAGTCCTGCGCCTGCATCGCGAGCGCATGGGCCCCCTGCAACTGGACGCCGATTTGGCGCCTGGGCAATACCGCGCCTTGAGCACCGAAGAAATCCTCGCGATCTGATCAAACCGACCACTCAGCAGAAGTTGTCCAACAATTTACCAATGGCACTTGCGGGTTGTCCCCGAGCCTGCTTGAATCCAATCATCAGTCTCCATGTGACTGATTGGTCACCCACTCATTCTAAGAAACTTTTTGCCGTCTCGAGAACCTCAGGTTCCGTGCCGACAAACCGCCCGCCAATAACAATACCTGTCGAACAGATCGTTTCGGATCG
Organism: Pseudomonas sp. 5C2; assembly: GCF_034314155.1. Lineage (NCBI taxonomy): Bacteria > Pseudomonadati > Pseudomonadota > Gammaproteobacteria > Pseudomonadales > Pseudomonadaceae > Pseudomonas > Pseudomonas sp. 5C2. The sequence goes on from NZ_JAVIWH010000002.1 coordinate 3,017,744, forward strand.
ACATGGGCCCCCCTTTCCAGGCGCATGCCTACCTGTCACGAAACTCGTGCAACCTCTTTTGCGCGCATACCTGTTTTCGCCAGGAGTCTATGTTATGAGGCCAGAAATCGCTGTGCTTGATATACAAGGTCAGTTCCGGGTTTACACGGAGTTCTACCGCGCAGATGCCGCAGAAAAGACCATTATTCTGGTCAACGGCTCGATGGCCACTACTGCGTCCTTTGCTCAGACTGTTCGCAACCTGCACCCGCAATTCAACGTGGTGCTGTACGACCAACCCTACGCGGGCAAATCCAAAGCGCACAACCTGCACCGGCAGCCGCTGACCAAAGAGCTCGAAGGTCAGATCCTGCTTGAGCTGATCGACCACTTCGCCGCCGAACATGTGCTGTCCTTTTCCTGGGGCGGCGCAGCAACCTTGATTGCCTTGGCGCAGAAACCACGACGTATTGAAAAAGCTGTCATCAGCTCGTTCTCACCCGTGGTCAACGAACACATGCGCGACTACCTCGAACGCGGCGTCAAGCACCTCGGTGCGTTTGATCGCCACGAGGTCGGCTATCTGGTGAACAACACCATCGGTAAACACTTGCCGTCGTTGTTCAAGCGCTTCAACTACCGGCATGTCAGCAGCCTGGATATCCATGAATACGTGCAAATGCACTTTCATATCAGCCAAGTACTGACCATTGATCAACTGTGCTACCTCGACGCTGCGAAAAAAATCGACGTGCCCGTGTTGTTCCTCAACGGCGAGTGGGACGAATACACCGCAGCAGACGACGCGCAGCTCTTCGGCGACCACGTGCGCCATAGCGAGTTCTGCACCCTCCGGGCCACCGGCCACTTTCTGGACATGGAACACAAAGCCGCCTGCCGCGACTCGCAAGAGGCCTTGTTGAGTTTCCTCAAGCCCGCACCCGTTGCAAAACGGCCACGCTACACCCAGGTACAGAGCCACCATGCATTTGCACTGTGAACTGAAATCACTCGCCCCTGTAGGTCGCTATCGAGCGCAGTCTTCGGCAGCGCTTACAGGGAATGCGTGTTTCACGTGACGACGTAATCTGTCACGCAGCAGGTTTACCCGAAAAAAACGCCAGAAAAACCCACTTGGAAAAAATAGCGCTTCAGTTCAGCGCCGACATCTGGTACAAAGTCAGCCGCTCAAAGCGGGTGTCGTATAATGGTATTACTCCAGCTTCCCAAGCTGATCACGCGGGTTCGATTCCCGCCGTCTGAGTATCCAGCACCCTAAAGTCCTTATTTTTCAAGGTCTTGCGACTCAGCAGCGTAGCCTCTCCTTCGAAGAGGTTCTACGAATGTCCCAACTTAGCTATCTCTACCGACGTCCCGGTGGAATTTATGCTGTCAGAATTTGTGTCCCTGTGCGCTTCCAGCTTCGTCTCGGCAAGCGCGAAATACATGTTTCCACGAAAGTTCGTGAAGTGGCTGTGGCAAAGGGCACTGCATACCCGATTATCTCTTACTGGAAACGTCTTTTTCTCGAATGGGACGGCATAGCCATACCGACCGGCTTGTCTCCGTCTACTGCCGCGCCCCCGATACATGAACTTCAGTTTCAGCGTCTGCCTAACCACGAAGCCTCCGCAGTCAACGGGCAATCGTCCTTGACCTGCTCCGAGTTATTAGTGCTCTTCATCGACGCAAAGAAGGGTCAATGGGCCGAGGATCAACAGCGGAAAATGAAGACAATGTGCGGAATGTTCACAGAGCTAATGGGTGATCAACTCGTTGAATCTGTCAGCCGGCAGATGCTTCGCGCTTACCAACAAAAACTCTCGCAGCTTCCACGAAACATCTATCTAACACGACGTAAATTCTCAGTTACTTCTGTCACCGAACTTAAGCAACTGACCGTAAAACATAAGCTCGACACCATGACTTTGGTGACCTGTAACAACTACATGCAAAAACTTGGCGAAATGTTTGGATGGGCCGTCCGGGAAGACTACCTCACAAAGAATCCAACGCTAAACCTAACGCAGACAAAACCAAAACAACGCGATCAAGATGCTCGCGACATATTCGACTCCACTGATCTATCGCGCATCTTCAGCGCCTCATGGTTTGACAACGGCGGAAACTACCCCGTCTCCAGCCAAAACAAGCATTTCCGCCCTTACCACTATTGGTTGCCCTTGCTCGGCCTGTGTAGTGGTCTAATGAAACCGGACACCCATTTAGGCGAGAATGCTCGCCAGATCGAGGTGTCAGATGACCAAACAACGCCGCTCCTTTACTGCTGAATTCAAACGCGAGGCTGCTGACCTCGTGCTCAAGCAAAACTACAGCTACATCGAAGCCAGCCGCTCACTCGGCATTGGTGAGTCAGCGCTGCGCCGCTGGGTTGACCAGGTTCAGAAAGAGCACCAAGGCGTCACTCCGCAGAGCAAGGCGCTGACCCCAGAGCAGCAGAAAATTCAGGAACTGGAAGCCCGGATCGCTCGGCTTGAGCGAGAAAAATCCATACTAAAAAAGGCTACCGCGCTCTTGATGTCGGAAGATCACGAGCGTTTGCGCTGATTGATCAGTTGAGTGCCCATGAGCCGGTTGATTGGCTGTGTAAGGTGTTTGAAGTCACCCGCTCGTGCTACTACGCCCAGCGCCTGCGGCGCCGCACTCCCGATGTTGAACGGCTTCGGTTGCGTAGCCGGGTCAGTGAGCTGTTCTCGCAAAGTCGCAGCGCTGCGGGCAGTCGCAGCATCCTGTCACTGATGCGTGAAGATGGTGAGCAACTCGGTCGATTCAAAGTGCGCAGTTTGATGCGCGAGCTTGATTTAGTCAGTAAACAACCCGGCTCACATGCCTATAAACGAGCGACAGTAGAAAGACTCGATATCCCGAATACCTTGAACCGTGAGTTTGATGTGCCAGCTCCTAATCAGGTCTGGTGCGGTGACATCACCTATATTTGGGCACAAGGAAAGTGGCACTACTTGGCTGTCGTTCTGGATCTCTGCACGCGCCGGATAGTGGGCTGGGCACTGTCGGAAAAGCCGGACGCCGAACTCGTGATCCGGGCCCTGGATATGGCCTACGAGCAGCGTGGCAGGCCTTCGGATCTGCTGTTCCACACCGACCAAGGGTCGCAATATGCAAGCCGCTTATTTCGCCAGCGGTTGTGGCGATACCGCATACGTCAGAGCATGAGTCGCCGGGGAAATTGCTGGGACAATGCGCCGATGGAGCGGGTGTTCCGGAGTTTGAAAACTGAATGGATACCGACCTTAGGCTATAGAACTGCGCAGGAAGCACAGCGCGATATCAGCCATTTTTTGATGTATCGGTACAACTGGATTCGGCCGCATCAGTTCAACGGTGGGCTGGCGCCAGCTCAGGCCGAGGAAAAACTTAACGTCGTGTCCGGGATTAGTTGACCACTACACTGTATTCTGGAGCCCGACTCAACGAGATTTGCCAACTCAATTTAGAAGACATACGCGAAGGCAGCGACGGAACTTGGTTAATCTACATAAACGACTCTCAAACAGTGCTCATCGATCCGAACGAATCGCCCATAACGAGAAAAAAGCTGAAAACCACGAATGCCAATAGAGTGATCGGAGTGCATCATCACCTGATAAAGCTGGGATTCATTACCTACAAAAAACACTTGGAAGCGCTGGGTTACAGTCGCCTTTTTCCTGAGTTGAATTTTGACGATAAAAAAGGTTTCGGAAAAGCAGCCGGAAAATGGTTTAACGACCGCTATCTTGGGGACACACTCAAAATGCCCCGTGATGGCCGAAAGTGTTTCCATTCCTTTCGTCATATGTTCATCAGCGAGCTTTTTAAGTCGGAAATCCCTGAAGCGTTTATTGCTCAGCTGGCGGGCCACGAGCGAGGGGAGACGATTTCTGCAAAGCGGTATCGGAAGGACGCAGCAGATGCGCAGCTCGCCGGCTACGTCGACAGATTGTCTTTTGAATTACCAGTGATTCAGCCTTTTGCCTACGATGCCGCCCCCGGTTATATCCGGACAGCGTTGCGCCGACGAATGAGTAGTAGGAAGAGCAATCACAGCTCACTTCCGGAGCCCTCAGAAGCTCGCCCACTCAACGCAAACCATAAAAATACAACATCCCTATGGGCCGAAAGCTAAGCCCCCTCAGACGAGCTTGCAGCTCTAAACAAGACTTTCATATCATTTCTCTTCAATGGGCTTTAGATGTTGGGCGGCAAAGCCGCCCGCTAGCGCAGCGGGCTAAAAGCTTTTTAGTTAAGGTAGCTATCAGGTTATAAGGCTATGCGCGACCCAAGAGCCGGAAAGAGTAGACACTACAGGGGCTTCAGGGCAAAAACACTACCCCACAATCCACCCACCGGCTCTACCTTCCAACCTACCCCTTGTTGAGCCTCTGCTGGATTTGGCATTACTTGACCAACCGTTAACGTCTTGCAGCTCTTAGCAGGGCAGTTTTAAGCTTGCTATTCAACCCCTTCCGGTCCATCAAAGCACCGGTCATGAGTTCATATACCTTGCAAAGAGACGTTTGCGTTTCATCTGCAACCTTCGCCGCCATCCACACCGTAACCCAGCTTTCTATACAGGTGGCGAATCGTGGTTGTGAAATTATTGAGTCTTCCATATTCAAACGGGCTTGCCGAGCGCCGATAACTTTGACATGGCCTCCCCTAACGTCGCCAGACTCAATCACCCTCCACCGATTTCTTATTTTCTCCGACTGCAAACACGCCAACTGCCACTGAGTGGCATCAGAAATATTTAGAGCGTTAATTTTTGTTCCCCCGTGCCATGTCTCGGAGCAAAACCGGCCAGCCAGCGCAAGAAATATCTCTTCATCAGAAAATAGCTTCTCATAGATCTTTGAAGAAACGACTGCTTCATGCCCCCGACAAAACAACCAATGAAGGTCCACAAACTGTCTGTCCCTGCCCATCAAGACTTCACCATGATTGGTTGGGGCAAACGGTGGCGACGGCAGCGGACGGTAACGCGGTGCGATTTTTCGATCTAGATTGAGCAGAAAGCTCAGTTGCAGCATTTGTTGGCGCTTTGACTCATAGCTCTTCGGATCAGCACGCAGCCTTTTGAAAAGTCGATGTAACTCATTTCTATTCTCTGGGCGGCTCGCATGGGCGAAACCAGCAGACCGCAGAAGAGTGTCAAGGACTTGGCTAGCTGATAGTGAGCCGGTTGCAGGGAGTAGGCTGGGTGGATGACTACCACCGGAAAACGGGGAAGAGCTGGGCGTCATGAATCAATCCTCAAAGATTTCGGAGGATCAGAAATATAATCACGTGAGATAGGCTAGACAATAGCTGAGCTTGGCTAGTTTTTTGAAATTTTTTATTTTTAAATCATACACTTAATGAATTTATCTTCAGTTTACTAAAAAATAGTTGAATGACAGAACTACTTTGAAGCGCAAAATCTTCTCGTTATGGTCACCCCACCTCACCTTTCGCAGAACCGCGCCATCAGATTTATGACCTCCTAGGAACGAATCAAAGAACCCTAAGCATAGAGTTCGTCTTTCGGCAGCCCGGCGCTCGCTTCCTTACCCTGGCGCACAACCATTGAGGCTAATCGGTCAACCGAGTTCTACTTGACGGGCATCGTCTCTCTCACCACATTGTTGGGCGCTCGAGGAGTGACCGGTTGGATTCGAGCCGGCAAGGATTATCACGACAGTCCGCGGGCGCCCAGAAGCCTCCCTGCATAACAGCGAGTCACGGCTAAACAAAGGTGGGCATGCACGCTGCTACAGCCCGTCATTAAGCGGGCTTGAAGGTCACCGGTAGAGTAGGGCTCAGCTCGCAGGGATCGTCCCGCCAGCGAGCTCAGGCGAGGTCGCAGGTTGCGGCAGAATTCTGGAAATAAATGAGGGGTGGCGTGCAAGGTTTTGGTAGCTGGGTCGAGCTAACGCTAGACCGGCTGTAGCCCTTATTGCACGGGGCATGCGGGGAACTGAGTGAAACGTAACGCACACTTACGCAGCTGCAACGCACACAAAAAACGGCTATTTGAAAACTTACACATGCTAGTTAAATCTAGACAGAGCTGGTCCGGCTGCTATTTGTGTTTAGGTGCGGGCGCCCAGCGCACTGCCGACACTATTCCAAGATTCCCTGCGTCGTTTGGTCGACGCCATTTGGCAACTGGCATTCTCTCAAGATACGCCAGCGCTTCCTCAAATGAGCCAAGACGAATCTCTGCGCCCTTGTCTCCTACACGGAACGTGCCGTCTCTCGGGCTCGCTAACCCCCGGTGGAAAAACGACCCATCTGATGCGTATGGCACGAGCTCTGAGGGTTCGCCTGAGCTTGCTGGCGGGACGATCTCGAAGAACGCTCGCGGATCTACGTCTAGAGCGCCGGCGAGCTTCTCAATGGCGTCTAATGATGGATTAGCTACGCCTCGTTCGAGACGACTGAGGTAACTCCGGGCGACCGCCGCATGATCTGCAAACGCCTCCTGGCTGAACCCGCCCGCGAGCCGAAGCTGTCTGAATCGTTGGCCGAATCGTTGTCGTAATGAAATTCTCATGCATGGCATTTGGCTGGTATGAGACACTCAGGGCCACGCTCGATTCGTGACATTTCAAACCTATAACGCGTAAGGCTGCCGGCAGCATGCCCAAGGTGATCAGTCGCTACTAGGTAAGGTAAACAATAAAGGACCTAGATGGTTCTTCGCGGATGTTTAAGTTTTTAACTTATGAAGGGGAAAGTAATGAAGAAACTGCTTGTTAGACTTGTAGCTATTTTGTCGTTAACCGGCTGCGCAACGCCACCACCAAAGGTTTGGTATAAAGAAGGTGCAACAGAGGAACAATTTAGACGGGATCGAATGGGTTGCCAACAATATGGTATGCAATCTGCGGCGGCAAATGGATTGAATGGAAATATATTTGTTGAAAAGTTCATAAGTGATGCAGCCAACGAATGCTTGATTGAATTGGGTTATCAATAAACGTTCATTCATAATAAAAATTACTTAAGGAAAAGAATACTATGGCAATTATAAAATGTTCCGAATGCGGTAAGGAAATAAGTAATAAAGCGAAGTCTTGCCCTAGCTGCGGCATTGAAGTAAAAAAGAAAGTTACTCTGTTTCAAGCGATTGGTGTGATTTTTTTGGGAGTTTCTGTTGTAAGCGTGGTTGTATCAAATACGGATACTTCTGCCCCCGGCCTAGCCCGCTCCATAGCGAGCTCTACGCCATCAACGACACTTGTAAACTCTAGCTACTCGTCGGAGCTCACCGCTAGCAATGAGAAATTTAAGAGAGGGCAATACGGCGTCTTGACTTACACCGGAGAGATTATTAATACCACGGGTAGGAAGTTATCGTATGTCCAAGTGGAGATTAACCTCTACGATAAAAACAAGGGGCAGATTGGGAGCACCTTAGCGAACGTCAACAACCTTGAGCCGGGTGTTACTTGGTCGTTTGAGGCGCCCATAATCGAGGAGCGCACAAAAACAGCAAGGGTTGCTGGCATTACGTTTTTCTAAGGTCGTTTGCCATTGAACTGGGAGGCACTTCAAACTAGGCGTTTCCCGGATGCATCATTTATACAGCGCTACTCACGTTGAGCTGTTACGGATAGCGCTGATTGTAGCCCTTGAAACCTTGTAGGCTCGCGCTAGAGCGCTGATGCTAGCGCCCTCTGACACTGGCTGCCAAAATCTCAGCTCGTTGCGCCTGCGCGATCTTAGGCGGTCTACCGAGCTTCTTTCCTTCTGCTTTGGCACGAGCAAGTCCGGCCTGTGTCCTTTCAATCAGCAAGTCCCTTTCCATTTCCGCCACAGCCGCCAGCATCGACAACAAAAGCTTGCCAGCCGGTGAGGTTAGGTCGGTTGAACCGAGCTGGTGGACGATTACCTTGATGTCTCTCTTCCCAAGGTCCCGAACCGTCTGAAGCACATCGATAGCATCCCGACCCAGTCGGTCGAGTTTGGAAACCAACAAGGTTTCACCGTCACGAATCTTGGTCAGCAACTCCTTGAACGCTGGGCGCTGCGCAGATGCTGATTTGCCGCTGATGATGTCTGCGAACCAATAGTCGATTGCCCATCCTGCATTAGCGAGCTCCAGCCGCTGATTTTCCGTTTCCTGAAGGGAAGTTGATACGCGTCCGTATGCGAAGGTGGCCATCTGCTATTTTCTCCTGTAGGAATACGGTGTCGAAAATAGGATGGCCTGTCAGAAAAGCCAAGGCTATTTTCCTGACAGTTCGCCAAACTGCTTTTGAGGGCTGCCAGAAAACGGTCGTTTCCTATCAGGTCTCTTTAAGAGGTGCGTTGCAGCCTTGAGCATGCGCTTGGGCGAAGATGGTAGTCATAACGACGCTTACGAGGGGCCGTATGAGCGAGGTAACGTTGGAAATGTTAAACGAGAATGATTAATGCACGGCAACCCCAATAACGTGCCCGTGGCATAATGTTTTCAGAATTTGCGGGTGAGTAGCCACTAAATGTGGAACGCGGGCTTGTTGTCAACGATCTTTTTTGAGATAACGCGCCTAAGAACTTGCACAGCATTTTTACCCTGCCGTGAGATTTCAAGCCGGAGGAATTATGGCACACCATCTTTCAAAAGAACGTGCACGCTGGCAAGACAAGAATCAGGCCAAAGTCAGGCAT